>JBIIEH010000010.1:0-112234 GCA_044237945.1 Sphingobium sp.
CCGTGCTCAAGGAGCAGGCCGCCAATATCGAGAAGCGCGACAGCGCGAACGACGAGCTGCGCGCCATGGTCGCGCAGGCAGAATTGCTGCGGCACGAGATCGTCAGGGACCCCGATGTGCTGGGTCCCTTCCTGCACGAAGGCTGGATGCGCAAGAAGCGGCTGGCCCAGGGTATCAGCTCGCCGCAGATCGACGACGCCTATGACCGCGCGATGGCGGCGGGCGCGTCCGGCGGCAAGCTGCTGGGCGCGGGCGGCTCGGGCTTCTTGCTGTTCTACGCGCCGGGCGACGCGCGCGCGGCGGTGGTCGACGCGCTGTCCGACTATCGCGCCTATGACGTGGTGATGGACACCACCGGAACGACGATCATCTATTCGAATTGACCTGCGCGACGCGGAATGCTGCGACGCAGCATTTTCATGCTTGCCGCGCTGTTAAGGACATACCGTAAGCCGATGCTGCGACTTGCGCCCTATCCCTGTCTGCGGGGAACGATAATTCGGGGCGCAAGATTTGGCTGTCACCACGACGGCCGCAGCAAAGGCTGCGGCGATCAACATGGCTGGCGCGAACATGGACACGCTGGTCCTGCGGGTGTCCCAGGATGCGTTCACGGGCGCCGATGCGCTGTTCCGCGTCTATGTCGACGGCGTGCAGGTCGGCGGCAACTACGCCGCTTCCGCGCTGCGCAAGGCGGGACAGTTCGACACATTGACCCTGACCGGGAACTGGGGATCGGGCGCGCACGACGTCGAGATACGCTATCTCAATGACTTCCGTAACGTCATCACCGGCGAGAACCGCAATCTGTATGTCGAAAGCGTGCAGCTCAACGGCCAGCTTCTGACCGGCGGCAACGCCGCGTTGCTCACCAATGGCGCGACCACCTTCAGCACCGGCCCCGACCAGTTGGTGGTCAAGGTGTCGCAGGACGCGATGGCCGGTGCCGATGCGCAGTTCCAGATCTTCGTCGACGGCTTCCAGATCGGCGGCAATTTCTCCACCAGCGCCCTGCGCAACGCCTGGCAGTCCGACACGCTGACGTTCGCCGGCGACTGGGGCGCAGGGCCGCATGATGTCCAGGTCAAGTTCCTGAACGACGGCTATAATGGCGCGACCGGCGCGGACCGCAATCTGTTCGTTGAAAGCGTCGCCTTCAACGGCCAGTATCTGACTGGCGGCACGGCGGCCTTGTTCTACACCGGCTCCACCACCAGCTTCAAAACCGGCTCCGATACGCTGGTGGTCAAGGTGTCGCAGGCCGCGATGGCCGGTGCGGACGCGCAGTTCCAGGTCTTCGTCGACGGCGTGCAGCAGGGCGGCAACTATTCCGTTTCGGCGCTGCGCAAGGCGGGCAAGGCCGATGCGCTGACCTTCACCGGCGACTGGGGTCTGGGCAAGCATGACGTCCAGATCCGCTTCGTGAACGACGCGCAGAACACGCGCACGGGCGAGGACCGCAATCTGTTCGTCGAAAGCGTCGCGCTGAACGGCAATATCCTGACCGGCGACGGGCCTAATCTCTACAAGAACGGCGGCGCGACGTTCAGCACGGGCGCGGACACGCTCGTGCTCAAGGTCTCGCAGTCCGCCATGGCCGGCGCGGACACGCTGTTCCGCGTCTATGTCGATGGCGTGCAGGTCGGCGGCAATTTCTCCACCGCAGCGCTGCGCAAAGCCGGCCAGTCCGACACGCTGAGCTTCACCGGCGACTGGGGGACGGGCGCGCACAAGGTGGAGGTCCAGTTCCTCAACGACGCCCGCAACCTGCTGACCGGCGAGGACCGCAACCTCTATATCGAGGGCGCGACCTATAATGGGGTCGCGATCCTCTCCGCCAAGCAGCCGATCTATTCCGGCACGGGCAAGTTCGACATTCCGGTGACCAAGGCGCCGGGCTTCTACGATGCGCTGGGCAATCTGATGCCCGAATCGGGCGCGACCCAGAACTGGACGATCAATGGCGGCGCGGGCGCGCAGCGCACCGGCTCGTCGGCCAATGACCTGTTCTACAGCGCCTGGGACGACCGGCTGGTCGGCGGCCTTGGCGACGACATCTACCAGATGTGGGACCCGCTCTCGCTCGTCGTCGAAAAGGCGGGCGAAGGCGTCGACACGATGGTCGGCAATTTCTGGGGCGGGGTGACTCTGGCCGCCAATGTGGAAAATCTGATCCTGAAGGCGGGCGGCGCGACCTTCGGCACCGGCAATGCGCTTGCCAATCTCATCATCGCCGGCGATGTCGGCGCCACGCTGAACGGGCTTGGCGGCAATGACGTGCTGGTCGGCGGCAAGGGTGCGGACATCTTCCGCATCACGGCCGGCAACGGCACCGACGCGATCGTCAACTTCCAGCATGGCTGGGACATCGTCAGCCTGGAAGGCTATGGCATCGACAGCTTCGCCAAGCTGCTGTCCCGCGCCACGCAGGTCGGCGGCGACGTCAGCATCCGTCTGTCCGCCAGCGAATCGGTGCTGCTGCGCGACGTCGGCCTCTCGACGCTGAGCGCGACCGACTTCAACCTGCCGATGACGCCGATCGCTCCGGAAGCCGGCAAGATCTGGACCGACAAGGCCGGCGCGGCATGGAACTACAATGGCTGGTATGTCCATAACAACGCCTGGGGCGCTGGCAATCTGCAATGGGGAACCGACGTGCAGTCGGTGATCCAGTTCAACCGGGCGGACATGACGGCGGGCGCGCAGTTCAGCTGGTCCGTGCCGATCACGACTGACCTTTATCGCCAGGTCATCCTCTATCCCGAAGTGATCTTCGGCGTCAGCCCCTGGGATGGATCAGGCAAGAACCCGACCGACAAGGCGAACGTCTTCCCGATCAAGGTCGCTGATCTGGTCGGCTTCACGGTGGATCAGGACCTTGACCTCTCCGGTTCGCTGAGCGGCTTCAACGTCGCTTATGATCTGTGGCTGACCAGCAAGCCGGGCGGCGACAGCTCCGCCATCACCAACGAAATCATGGTCTGGGTCCACAAGGGGGCCTTCGACCCCTGGGGCGAGAAGGTCGGCAGCTACACGTCCGCGGATGGCTACACCGCGCAGGTCTGGCACAGCGGAACCTATACGGCGGTGGTGTTCGACAAGGACCGGCCCGAGGCCGATCTGGATTTCGCCCATCTGCTCAATGCGCTGGGGCAGATGAACATCGTGTCCAGCAACGAATATCTCGCCGCGATCGAACTGGGCGCCGAAGTCGTGTCGGGCAAGGGCGGCTATACGATCAACGACCTCGACTTCACGCTCACGTCGCGCAACGCCAATGGATCGCTGACGACCAAGTTCGTGACGGGCGCAGGCACCACGGTGACCACGACCAGCGCCACGGCGGCGCACGCCGCCGATATGCTGGGCGATGCTGCGCACGCGCCCGTGATGGACACGCTGCTCTACGGAGCAGCGCAGGTCCATGAAATGTTGCTGATGTAAGAGAGACGATTCGCGTTATCTGTCCGGCGGGATCAGAAGACCAGCACGACCGCGCCGACAATCGCGGCCCACAGCGCCAGATCGACAGCCAAAGCCCAGGCAAAACTGATGCGGTGCTTTTCCTTGCCGTCGCGGAAACGCGACATGTCAGGTGCAATGGCGAAGGAAACAGGCGCGACCGTCTTCATCTCAACATCCTCTCCGACTTATACTTCGCCAGCTTTTTGCTGACTGTTTCAACTCTCTTTTCCGCCGCGTGTTCCACGGTCTGTTCATTTTTCGTTAACCAAAGCGTCATGCGCAGGCCCAAATGACCCTAAGCGGTGTAACGTGGCTTGTCCCATAATAGCACCATTTCATCGATATGGGAAATTATCTGATCCAGATTGCATTTTCCCCGACCGGCGGATGGCCGGGCGCACATTGTCGTGATCTGTGATCGCCAAATCGAAATCCGGCGCGAATTTGTCGCGCGCCGGGCGCTAGGCACTTCCGCTTCGCCGCGCATGCCTCTATCGTTGCCGAAACAATCATGAGCATGGGGCGGGCCGTGGTCGCGAACGGTCACATCATCATGCTATCGCCTTGGGATGAGGCGCCTGCCGGCAGTCATGAACATCTGGGTGGCCGTTTCGACGGCCGCGCCTGATATTTTCGAAGGATGGGTTCCAACTGATGCGGATTACGATGATCGGATCGGGCTATGTCGGCCTCGTGTCGGGAGCATGCTTTTCGGATTTCGGCCATGACGTGATCTGCGTCGACAAGGACGAAAGCAAGATCGTCGCGCTCAAGGCGGGCAAGATCCCGATCTTCGAACCGGGCCTCGACGCCCTTGTCGCCCGCAATGTGGCCGCTGGCCGCCTGTCCTTCACCACGGATCTTGGCCCCGCCGTCGCGCAGGCGGACGCCATCTTCATCGCGGTCGGCACGCCCTCGCGCCGGGGCGACGGCTATGCCGATCTGTCTTATGTCTATGCCGCCGCCGAAGAAATCGCGGGCGCCATGGACGGCTTCACCGTGGTGGTCGACAAGTCCACCGTGCCGGTCGGCACCGGCGACGAGGTCGAGCGGATCATTCAGGCGACCAATCCCGACGCCGACTTCGCCGTCATCTCCAACCCGGAATTTCTGCGCGAAGGCGCGGCGATCGACGATTTCAAGCATCCCGACCGCATCGTCATCGGCGGCGATAATGAGCGCGGGTTGGAAGTGATGCGCGAAATCTACCGCCCGCTGTTCCTGGGCGGTAAATCGCCGCTGATCGAGATGAGCCGACGTGGCGCGGAGCTCACCAAATATGCTGGCAACGCCTTCCTGGCGACCAAGATCACCTTCATCAACGAGATCGCCGACCTGTGCGAGCGCGTCGGCGCGGACGTGCGTGACGTGGCGCGGGGCATTGGCCTGGACAACCGCATCGGCGGCAAGTTCCTGAACGCCGGCCCCGGCTATGGCGGCAGCTGCTTTCCCAAGGACACGCTGGCCCTGCTCAAGACCGCGCAGGACTTCGAAGCGCCCCAGCGCATCGTCGAGGCGGTCGTCGCGGTCAACGATCATCGCAAGCGCGCCATGGGGCGCAAGGTGATCGCGGCGGCGGGCGGCGACGTGCGCGGCAAGAAGGTCGCCGTGCTGGGCCTCACCTTCAAGCCCAATACCGATGACATGCGCGACTCGCCGGCCATCGCGATCGTCCGCGCCTTGCAGGATGCCGGTGCGGAAGTCGCGGCCTGCGACCCCGAAGGGATCGAGCAGGCGCGTCCGATGCTGGACAATGTCGCCTTCAGCACTGACCCCTGGACCGTGATCGAAGGGGCGGTGGCCGCCGTGCTGGTCACCGAATGGGACGCCTATCGTGGCCTGGACCTCAAGCGGATGCAGTCGCTGCTGGCGCAGCCCGTGCTGGTCGACCTGCGCAACGTCTATGATCGCGCCCAGGCCGAGGGGGCGGGCTTACAGTATCACGCGGTCGGCCGCTAAGCGGGCGAGGGGGGAGCGATCATGCGCACGATCCTGGTCACCGGCACGGCCGGTTTCATCGGCTTCCATCTGGCCCGTCATCTGATCGCGGAGGGTTTCCGTGTCGTCGGCGTGGACGCGATGACCGATTATTATGACGTCTCGCTCAAGCACAAGCGCCACGCCCTGCTGCGGGAGAGCAATGCGTTTACCGCCGAGGAGTTCGATATCCTCGATTTCGAGCGCCTCCGCGCCTTCGCGCTGGAGGCGAAGCCCGACGCGATCGTCCACCTCGCCGCGCAGGCGGGCGTGCGCTACAGTCTGGAACAGCCGCGCACCTATATCGACACCAACATCACCGGCACCTTCAACATCATGGAATGCGCGCGGGAGCTGGGCGTCGCGCATCTGCTGATGGCGTCCACCTCGTCGGTCTATGGCGCGAACGAGGAGATGCCCTTCGCCGAAGTGCATCAGGCCGACACGCCGCTCACCATCTACGCCGCCACCAAGAAGGCGAACGAGATGATGGGGCACAGCTACGCCCATCTGTGGAACCTGCCGGTCACCATGTTCCGCTTCTTCACGGTCTATGGTCCGTGGGGGCGGCCGGACATGGCGCTGTTCAAGTTCACCAAGGGCATTCTCGAAGGCACGCCGATCGACATCTACAATCAGGGGCAGATGTGGCGCGACTTCACCTATGTCGAGGATCTGGTGCGCGGCATCCGCCTGCTGATCGACGCCGCGCCGGAGCGGCCCGAGGCGAAGGACGCCATCGCGCCGGGCGACAGCCTGTCCCCGGTGGCGCCGTTCCGCATCGTCAATATCGGCAACAGCGACAAGGTGCGGCTGGAGGACTTCATCATCGCGATCGAGGAGGAAGTCGGCAAGAAAGCGGTGCGCAACTATATGGAGATGCAGCCGGGCGACGTGCTGGCCACCTGGGCCGACGCCTCTTTGCTCTCGTCGCTGACGGGCTATGCCCCGCAGACCGAGTTTCGCGAAGGCGTGCGGCGCTTCGTGCAGTGGTATCGCGAGTATTTCGCCGTCTGAACCCGCTTATTCGGCGGGTTCGACAATCTTCTCCGCCTTGCCTGATTTGACGGCAGGCGCGAGCGGCTTGACCGGCTCTGCGGCTCCTGTGACCCCCAGGCAGGCGTCGAGCGCCTGCGCCAGTGCGGCCGCGCACCGGCTCCACGCATATTCGGTGCGCACCTCATGCGCGGCGCGGTCGCGATCCGCGCGCAACTCGGCAAGGTCGCAGCGCTTGAGCCAGTCGATCGTCTGGTCGACAGGCGCGCCCGGCTGCACGATATGCCCGCCGAAGGTCTCGACCATGTCCCGCGCGCCCGCCAGTTCCAGCACCACCGGCGTCGCCGAACAGGCCATCGCCTCCAGCACGATCAGCGGATAGCTGTCGACGCTCGACAGGTGCACCAGAATGTCGGACCGGCGCAGATGATCGAGCAGATCATCCTCCGGCACGCGGCCCAGCACCGACAACTGGTCGCCCAGCTTGTAGTCGCGGACCATCGCGTGCAGCCGCTCCATCGTCTCGGGCGCGCCGGTTCCGGTGATCCGGCAATGGAAGGCAATGCCCGCTTCGCGCAGGCCATGGCAGACATCGACCACCATGAAGGTGCCCTTTTCCGCCGACAGGCGCGCGCTGTGGATCAGCTGCATCGGCGCGGGCAGGCTGGCGGCGTCCGCGAACGGCCCCTCCAGCACTTCGATCGGCAGGAAGTTGCGGATCAGCGAGCGCGGGACCTTGCGCGGCAGCGCGATCTCCAGTTCCTGCGTCCAGGAAATCAGCGCCAGCCGATGCGCCAGCCGCAATATGCGTTCACTGATGCTGCGCAGCACAGGGTTGCCCTGCGATCGCCAGAAGGTGCCCAGATGCGGCGTCACCATCACCCGCATGCCCAGCAGACGGGCCAGCAGCACATAAGTCAGATCGGGCAGGTTCACATATTGCACCCACACGATGTCCGGGCGCGCCTTGCGATAGCCGATCAGCTGGCGCAGGCCCTTGAAGAAGGCGGGCAGGCGCGAGAAATTGAGATAGGCGGTGCTGGCGGCGATCCGCTCGCTGCGCCAGCCGCCGCGCGCGGCCAGCGCCACTGCGGAGCGATCACAGAACGCCTCGACGCCGCCCAGATGATTGGCCGATCCGCCAATGATGAGCACGAAATGCTCGGGCGCGACATTCGCTGTCGAGATGGGGGGATGCGCCGCGTTCACGCTGCGATCCTTTCCGCGATCGCGGCGATGGCGCTGCGGTCCAGAGTCGCCGCCAGGCGGTGACGTTCCAGATTCTGTTCAATATTGCGCGACGAGAACATGGACATGATGACGACGTTGGTTCTTTCCGCCGCAAAAGCATAGTCAGGCAGAAATGCCTGCGCCATGCCCATGGGGCCTCTCCTATAACCTGCTACCGTCATAATGTTCCTCAGCTCCGAATCGCTCGCGATTTGACCAGCGAGCCTTTCGGCGGCGCTAGGACTGCTGAAGACACTATGCGTAACTAGCTTAATATCTCGTTGCCCAATAGCATCAACTACGTCCGAGAATCCAGAGGCATAGGGATTATTGGCGATTTGGGCGTGGCCATATATTTCCGTAGCGGAAATACCGGCCGCGACCGCTTCGGGCGATGATGCGATGCCCACGCGGCGGGCCTTGCCGCCGGCGAGAATCGACTCGAGCGCCCGCAAGACATCGTCCCGCACGACTTCTTCGGCAGTGGCGTCATGCAATGCGAGGACTTCGATTTGATCGAGATTAAGGCGCTTGAGACTTGCATCGATACTGCGTGCAATCAGATCGCCATCTATCGGTTGCTTCTCTGCTGGCGGGCGCGCGCGCTTGATCACGTTGCGCAGGCCGGGCGCCAGTTCCAGCGCGGTGCGTAGCACCGGGCGCGCGATTCGCTTGGCCAGCGACGCGCGGCCCGGCAATATGCCCACCTTGGTGCAGACTGACGCGTCGCCGCCTACTTCCTTGAGGAAGCGGCCCAGCACCTCCTCGGCCGCGCCGTCGCCATAGGAAGGCGCGACGTCGAACCAGCGAACGCCGACCGCATGCGCCCGCCGCAGCGCCGCCAGGCTGTCCGCGACCGACTTGCGCGATCCCATGGAGGCGCCCCCGAACCCCAGTTCGGGAATGCGGCCGGCGTTCGTCATGCCGGACCCTGCGGATGCCGCCGTGTCAGCATCCGACTGACCAGCAGCATCGGCTCGATCAGATAGCGATGGCCCAGGCGTCGCGGAGACTTCACCAGGCGATAGGCCCATTCGACGCCCATCTGCCCCATCCAGCGTGGCGGCAAAGCCTGCGCGCCGATCTGATAGTCCAGATAGGCGCCGGTCGGCACCAGCACCCGCGTCGGGATGCGGTGCTGAATGCGCGCGATCCATTCTTCCTGCCGGGGCATGCCCATGCCCACGATCAGCATGTCGTGCGATCGTTCGTCCAGCCAGGAAAGTATCTCGGCCTGTCGCGATCCGGGGCTGTCGTCGCCCATGTCGAAGAAGCCGTCGCGACCGTCTATGTCCAGACCCGGAACCCGCCGCCGCAATTCGGCGAGGCCCCGCTCCAGCACATCGGGCGATCCGCCGACATAGCCGATCTTCCATCCCCGATCGCGGAAGATCGCGAACATCCGGTCATAGAAGTCCAGCGACGTCACCCGCATTTCCCGCGTCAGCGGATGCTTCGCGATGCGGCCCATCGCGATGATCGGCATGCCGTCGATCATCACCTGCGCGTCGTCCTGACACAGCAGGCGCGCCATCGCCGGGCTGTCGTACATCACCGCCATGCCGTGCAGGTTGATGTTCGCCATCACCAGCCGCCGCTTGTCCGCCGCCGCAGCGACGATCTGGTCGATCACCTGGTCGGCGGTCATCGGATGCATGCGATAGCCGAGCAGGCGTATTTCCGCCGGTGGGGCAAGCGCCTGGCCGCTCATCGGGCGCCCGCCAGTTCTCGCGTCGCGGCGACGGCTTCGGGCGCTTCCAGCCGCGCAGCCAGATGATCGCCCAGCCGCAGCGCCAGCGCCACGGCGGTCAGCGTCGGATTGGCCTGGCTGGACGTCGGCAGCACCGCCGTCGTAGCGAGATAGAGATTGGAGGCGTCGAAGCAGCGCAGGTCACTGTCGACAACCGCGTCGCGGCGATTGTCGCCCATCCGCGCGAGGCCGATCTGGTGCGTGCCATGCGCCGCCTTGGCCATGATCGCTTCTCCTCTTGCTTCACGCGGCATGCGATAGTCCAGATGCCCGGCCTGGTTGCGGAGCAGCCATTGCTCGAACAGGTCATGCGTGCGCAACAACGAATCCACGTCGATCCCCCCGAACCGCAGGTCGATCCGCAGCGACGGCAGCCCCAGCCTGTCGCGCCGATCGTCCAGCCATATCCGGCTGTCGCGATTCGGCGCATGCTCGGCGTGATAGGACAGGCCATAGCGATTGGCGCCATTGTGAATGAAGAATCCGGGTAGGCGCTCCTTGATGAAATAGCGCCGCCGCAGGAAATGCACGGCGAAGGCGATCGCGGCCGGCCCGCCCGTCAGCAGATTGGCGAAATGTCGCCCATAGGGCACCGGCCCTTCCGCCATATGGCGCAGGCGGATCGCCTCCGCCGTCAGCAGCCGCCCGATCGGCGGCACGCACAGCGCCAGATAGACCATGGACAGCGTCGCGTCGCCATGGCGCGGGTCAGCGATCGGCGGCACCACGGGCCAGAAGGCGCTATTGAGCAGGCCATGCGCGCGCTGAAGCTCTTCGCTCGGCTGAAAGCGCCGGCGGACATAGGAACCGTCCTCGACATGGAAGTCGAACGCCCGTCCCAACTGGCCGTCCGCCAGCACGATATCGGCGATCTCGCCGATCACATGCCCCATATAATAGCGTCCCAGCGGCCCCTCGGCGCCACCGAACAGGGCAGGACGCTCGCGCTGGGCCGACAGCAGCAGCCGCGTCGTCTCCAGCCCGCCCATCGCCAGCACCGTCAGCCTGGGCGTCAGCCGGGCGCGCTCGCCGCTCAGCGAATGCGCGACGTCAACGCCGGTGATCCGCCCTTCCTCATCGAGGTCCAGTCCCACCGCCGTGCAATGGGTCCGCACGTCCAGCCCGTCATCCTCGGCGATGGCCCTGCGATGTACGATCTGCGCTGGCTGGATATTGGCCCAGCGCTCCAGCCGGTCAGCGGAAAAGTCGAAATCGGCGTCAGGCAGCAGCGCATCGGTGCTGTCGAATATCGGCGCGCCGGCCTGCGTCGCCTCCAGCGCGGGCCGCCAATAAGGGGCGAGGTCCGCATGGCCGATCGGCCAGCGTGCGTCGATCCCCGGACGCGGCTCGAAATCGATCGGATCATAGGGCAGGCAGCGCGCGCCCCACAGGTTGGACGTGCCGCCCAGTTGGCGCGACATCGCGATCATCGTGTCGTCATGCCGCTCGGGTTCGACCCGCTCGGATGCGGAAAGCTGCTGCACGCTCGTCGATGCGCCTGATCCGCCCGATTCGAGCAGCAGCACCGGCACGCCCCGCGCGCGCAGCCGCGTTGCGACCGCCAGCCCTACCGGACCACTACCGACCACCAGCACCGGCGGCGCGCTGCGGTCGAGTCCGTCCAGGCCGTCAGTGAGCATATGCGGTCGGTCTGCGTTTAGGCATGCAGCGGAAACCCCCTGTCGAAACGACGGCCTAAGCCATTGGACAACCGTTCGAGGCGCCGCCAGCAACAGTAGCAATTTTGTTTCCGGACGGAAGAAGATTGTGCGCCGCAACACGAACAATTCGATGTTGCGGCGCTAAAATCAGTTGAGTTTCCGCACCCACGCGCCGGACAGATCGACGGTGCAACTCACCGTCCCCGCGTCGAACACCAGTTCGAACACGAGCGACACGAACGCGGCGCTCGCCGGTATCACCATCTCGCGAGTCTCCAACCGCAGAGCATCACCGCTCCAGGCCGGATAGCCCGCCGTCTCCTCATAGTCGCCCCAGGCCGCCTGTTGCAGCGCGCCCGACACCGGATCCGCCGCAGTCGGCGTAATCGCGCCACCACTGCTCTGGGCGTAGAGGCGCAGTTTCACGCCCCGCAGCCCGGCGATGTTGGAGAAGATCGCCTCGTCGATCCCCGCCTTGATCCGGTCGCCCACCTGCAACGCATTGGCCCCGCCCACCGCCAATGGCGGCGTCGATCCGCCATTGCCCCAGGACAGGCGATAGGTCTCGCCCGCCACGGCGCCAGTCACTGCAATCTGGAGCCGCTGCATCTTGCCAAGGCGGCCGTCCGATCGGTTCGGGCGGGAGGCGGCGATCGTCCCGGCGCCCGTTCCACCGCTTTTGCGGGAGAGGAACAGGGTCGGAGAGCGCACGCCCGTCCACGGCGCTTCGCCACCCGCCGGTGCGCTATCCGACCCACTGCCCATCAGGCTCATGCCGGTGCTGGATATCAGTGAACCCTGCGGATTATAGATGGCGTCATAGGCGTCGCCATAGCTGCCCAGCATCGCCTGCCCCGCGCCGAAATAGGGGGCCATCTGCGCCCACAGCGCCTTGGCGATCCGATCTGCGCCCGCGATATTGGGATGCAGTCCGTCAGGCAGCAGCGTGGTCGGCACGATTTCCGACCCCAGACTATTGTCGATCAGCCACGGCCCTGCATCCAGCACGATGGTTCCGGGCGCCAGCGTCGACAACTGCTCCAGCTGCCATCGTCGCAACGCGTCCGCCTGTTTCTTGGGATTGGCCCCCGCCGTGCCGTTGCGCGGCAGCACCGCCACAACGAACGGCCGCACGCCGCCAGCCACCAGCGCCCGGCAGATGCGCAGGATCGACGCCTTGCTGTCCGCCAGCCCGATCGGCGCGCCCCCGGCGCGGCTCGCATTGTTGGTGCCGATCGCCACGATGCAGTTGCGGGCGACGGGATTGCCGCCGTTCAGGACCAGCGGGAGATAGGCTTCCGCCTCGACGCTGCTGATCGCGCCCACAGCATATTGGCCGGTCCCGTTGAGCTGCGCCAGCAGCACCGCGCCGGACCCGCCGCCGCTGTCGCTGACAGTGACGAAGGGGCTTTGCGAATAATTGGCGCCCTTGTTGGTCACGGTAACGCCGGCGATCCTGCCGTCCACGATGATCGGCGTCGCCGCCGCGCCCGTGCCGCCCGACGCTGCGTCGAAGGACAGGGTCGTAGCCGGCGAATAGCCGCTTCCACCATTGGCGATCAGCACCTGCTCGACGCCGCCGCTGTTCGCGCCGGTATAGGGCCAGCCATCGATCTGCACCGGCTGCAACCGTCCGCCCGAGCGCGCCACCAGCATCGCGAAAGGACCCTTCGCCTGCCAGCTGTCGGACCCGCTGGCGACCCGACGGACGCTGAGCGAATTGGCGGTGATGCTATCGCCCAGCGCCACGATGGAGCCATCGTCGATGAAGCGCGGCAGCGCCGCCAGCGCCGCGATCCGGGCGCGATTGATGTCCGCGGCGTCGCGCGCGAGAATATCTGTCGCCATGCTTATTGCTCCATCCGGTAGCCAAGGGTCCCCGACGTCAGCGTGACGGACAGGCGATAGCGCGCGCCCGCCACCGTCTCCTCGGCGACGGCCGCCTGCATGTTCCCGGTCCAGGCCGGACGCGCGCCGCCGTCGCCATAGGTCAGCGCGTTCCAGTTCGCGCCCTCGTCGATGGAGCGTTGCAGCACGACCGATCCGGCCCAGCCGCCGGTCAGCATCAGCCAGATCGGCCGTCGCAGCACGGGAAGGAAAGCGGCGGTCGCGCCCGACGCGCTGATGGTGCCGCTGACAACTGCTGATTCGGCCGCCGACTGCGACCGCGTTTCTACGACCGGCAAAGGATTGGCGGAGGAAATCGCAGTCGCCGGACCACCTTCTTCTCCGAATGACATCGCCTGACGCGGCACGAATCCGCCCGGCGCATTGACGTTAACCATAGCAGCCTCCAATGTTCTTGGTTTGTTTCTGTTAGGGAACGCCGCAGGCTGTAGGACAGCAAAATATTATCGTTGGTTATCAATATACCAATATTGTAGTGGCACGGTGCGACGAGCAGCGGGGACTCGGGGGGAGGGTCATCGCCTGTCGCAGGGGGTGGGGGATTTGATCGACGATACGGACCTTTGTGCCGCAACCGGACGGCCGTCGCGATTTAGGTACTTCCCAAATGGCGCCGTCCGGATGTATCAATTTTGTGCGTCGCAATATTTTCGCCTCCTGACGGGGTTTGCCGTTATTCGGAGATACATCGGAATGCTGTTCATCCCGGTTGCCGAGAACGCTGATCTGCGCGCGTTGCTGGACCAATATCGGCTTGACGCAGTGCCGAAGGAAGCGAAGCGCACGGCGCTGTATATGCAGTTGCTTCTGCTGGACATTGTCGCGCTTATCTTGGGGCCGGTCCTCATCCACCTGATCGACATGGATCGGCAGCCGCTCACCGCGACGCTGTATCCGATGCTCGCCATCATCTGCGCCTATCTGTTCAGCGCGCTCAGCAACGAATCCTATTCCGCCGGGGCGCTCGCGCGGGGCCTCGATTCCATCCGCTTCGCCGCGTCGTCGCTGTTGCCGGCGATGCTGCTGGTTGCGGTCGTGGCGTTTCTGGTCGGCGGTTCGTTCGGGATTCTCCATCTGCGCTTCGCCGCCAGCGTCGTTCTGGGCGCCTGCCTGCTCTTCGCCGGCCGTGGTGCCTTCTGTCACTACGCCCGGCGGTCGGTCGGCGGCCAGTTGATGAACCGGCTCGTCATTGTCGATGGCCGCCCCACGGCCGGATGGGAGGCGACCGATGTGGTGCTCGACGCCGCGCATCACAGCCTGGCGCCCAATCTCGACGATCCGGTGGTGCTCGACCGCTTCGGACGGCTCGCCCAGGCGTTCGACCGCATCGTGATCGATTGTGTCCCGGAACGGAATCAGGACTGGGCCATCCTGCTCAAGGGCGCCAATGTCGATGGCGAAATCATCCTGACCGGCTTTGAGGATCTGGGCGGCCTGGGCGTCGGCGCGGCTGCTGACGGTCGCTCCACCATCGTCGTCTCGCGCCGCCCGCTCAGCGTGCGCGCCCGTGTATTGAAGCGTGCGTTCGACCTGTCGCTGACCGTGCCGGTGCTTGTGGCGCTGTCGCCGCTGCTGTTGCTGACGGCGCTGCTGGTCAAGCTCGATACGCCCGGCCCGATCCTGTTCAAGCAGGACCGGATCGGACGCGGCAACCGCCTGTTCAAGGTGCTCAAGTTCCGCAGCATGCGCGACGAAGCGAGCGACATGACCGGCAAGCGCTCGACATCGCGCAATGACGACCGGATCACCCGGGTCGGCCGCTTCATCCGCGCCACCAGCATCGACGAACTGCCGCAGCTGTTCAACGTGCTGCTCGGCGACATGAGCCTGGTCGGCCCCCGGCCGCACACCATCGGCTCGCTCGCCGAAGGCCAGCTCTTCTGGCACATCGACATCCGCTACTGGCACCGGCATCAGTTGAAGCCCGGCATCACCGGCCTGGCGCAGGTGCGCGGCTTCCGCGGCGCGACCCACCAGATGTCGGACCTCACCAACCGGCTTCAGGCTGATATGGAATATATCCAGCAGTGGAGCATCTGGCGTGATCTCCAGATCCTGCTCAACACCTTCCGCGTGATCGTCCACCACAACGCTTTCTGACGGACGCTCGTCACTCCGTCAGCGCCACGCAGCGTTGCTCCACATCCTTCTGGTCGGGCTGGCACGGCGCCGGCTCGCCATAGACCCAGCCCGATCCGACAAAGCCGAGATAGACCCGGCCGAACACGTCCATGTCCGCGCCGACCACATTGACCCGGTCGATCCGCCCCAGCGGAAAGGCCGCCAGCAATTGCCAGCTCTGCGCATCGTCCACGGACCGCCAGACGCCATAGCGCCCGTCCACGCGCCCGCTCAGGAAGATTGTGGGATAGCCGCCCCGCCGGGCCGCCTTGCCGAACGCCACATCGTCCACATGGCTCACCCGCGCCACCGGCGTCCAGGTCGCGCCGCCGTCTGTCGATCGCCGCAGGCCCGCGTCGGCGCTCTCCAGCACCGCCGATGTAAAGAACAGATGGCCGGCCTGTCCGGGCACGCTGCGCAGCTTGGCCGCATATTGGCTGTCGGGCGCGATCTCGCCGCGATGCGCCATCGCCCAGGTCCGCCCGCCGTCGCTTGTCGACCACAGCCCGGTCAGGTCGGGATTCGTCTTGCTGCCGCTGTGATAGAGATAGAAGGTCCCCGGCTTCACCCGATCCGCCGCCAATGTCCGGCGGGGCAGCCACTTGAACCCATAAGCTCCGGTAAGCGGCAGCTTCTCGCCGGGAAACACCACCCGCTGCCAACTGCGCCCTCTGTCGAGCGTGTAATAGGGCGCCTTGTCCTCCGCCGGCAGCCAGACGATGTTGTCGGTCCGGTCGGCCGCCACCGCAATCACGCCATAGGCCATGCGCCACGGATCGTCCGCCTGCGTCCCCGGCGGCTGCGGCAGGCTGTCGAACTTGCGCCAGCTCGCCCCGCCGTCCAGGCTGTATCCCGCCAGCACCGCATCGCCATCCTCGGCGCAGCAGTTGCGCGTGTCGGACGCATTGGTGACCAGGAAATTGGGGTCGCTGGGCGACCAGTCGATCTTCTGCGCCGCGATCAGCGCGCGCGGCTTCGGCCCAAAGGTCTCGGAAAAGCGATTGAGGTCGCTCTTCACATGAATGCCGAAATCGAGCGCGGCGAACACCGGCGCATGGCCCGGCGTCTGCACCACGTCCTGCGCGACCAACTCCTCGATTCCCCGCGCCTGGCTCTTCCACGCCAGCGATCCGCCACAGCCCTTCTTGAGGTCCGCGACATAGGGTCCGGTCCCCGCCGCAACCCATAGCCGGCCTTCCCGACGCGGATCGAACTGGACCTGGCCGGACGCGAAATAGCTGTTGCCCTCGGCATAGCGCAGCCAGGGCGGATCGCCGGCGCCGGGTTCGCGGGACTTGCCAAGCGCGGTCCAACTCGCGCCCGCATCGGTCGAACACCATGCGCCGCCGCCCTCGTCAGTGGCGATCACCCGGTCGGTCCCGCGCTCGACATCGACCCCGGCGAATCGCGCAGCGTCCAGCCCGCCCTTCGCCGACAACAAGGCCCAACCCCCGTCCCGCAGCGCCCATAACTGCTTGGCGACCCGATCAATTGCGTAAAAGCCGCCCCGCGCATCGAACGCGCCGCGCCAGATCGTGCCAGGCCCGCTCTCGCCGCCCACGCGGGCGAAAGCCGCCCCTGACGCATCCGAAGCGAACAGCCCATGGCCCGGCGACGCCGCCAGCACGCGACCGGGCTGATGGGGATCGAACCAGACCGGAATGCCGGCCGGCTGCGCGCCGCCCGCCGCTTCGACATTCGACGCCGCCGGCACATCGGTCACCCGTGTCCAGTTCGCGCCACCATCCGCCGATCGCCACAGGCCGTCGGCGGGCGTGCCCAGATAGACGATATCCGCATCCTGCGGGCTGACCGCGATGAAGGGGCCGGCGAAACGGAACTCGCCATTGGCGTCCCATTTGAAGGGGAAGGGGGCCTGCGGCGAAGGCTCGACAAAATGCTGCCCGCCATCGTCCGACCGGAACATGCGGCCCGCCATCGCCAGGAATATCCGCTCGGGCTTTCCGGGCGCGACCGCCACTTCATAGACGCCCATGCCCGAACCCTGCGCCGCCATCGACGCCGGCATGGTCGCGCTGGTGACCAGCGGCACCCAGCGATCCAGCGCCTTGTCCCAGCGATAGGCCCCATACACATCGGCGCGCGCCAGCAGCGTCTCGCCCCTGGGATCGGTCGCCAGCCCGGAAATATAGCCGCCGCCGCCGATCGCCACCGGCCGCCAGAGATAGCGCTCGTCCGCCACCGGCCCTCCGGCGCTGGACGCCGCAGGCGGCGGCTGCGTCGAGGGCGCAGGCGGCCCCATGCGATCCTGCACGAGCATCGCGGTCGATCCGCCGACCGCGACCAGCACGGCGGCGCCGGCGATCCACAGGGTCATCGGGCGGCGCGGTCGCAAGGCGGGCGTGTCGAATGGGGGCTTGGGGGCATGTGGCTGCTTCATCTCCACGGAAATGTCGTGCTGTCCCCGCCCTGCAAATCATCCCTAATGCGATTCCGCACTGCGGTCACTATGCTATACGCGCTTGCATCAAAAGGATGATTGGGTTCAGCTGTGGGGCCAGGGGGACGAAGATGACGTGCGTCAGCGTTGTAATACCGACTCACAAGCGGCCAGACATGGTCGTGCGTGCGGTCCACAGCGTCTTGGCGCAGACGATGCGCGACTTCGAGATCATCGTCGTGATCGACGGCGGAGACCCGGCGACGATCGCCGCGCTTGAGACCATCGCCGATTCGCGTCTTCGCACGATCGTGCGCCCCGTCGCGCGGGGGGCCGGGCTGGCCCGCGACGCCGGCGCGGACGCGGCGGTCGGCGACTGGATCGCTTTCCTCGACGATGACGACGAATGGATGCCGCAAAAGCTGGAGCGGCAGCTGGCCGTCGCGCCCGCCGATCGCCGGGCGGTGCTCGCGACGCTCTATCGCGTGGTCTCTGCGCATGGCGAAACCATATCGCCGCTGCTGCCCTATGACGGTCGCCGCCCGATCGACGAATGGCTGTTCGGCCGCCAGACCTGGCTCAAGGCGCATGAAGCGATGCTCCAGACCTCCGCCATCATGGTGCCGCGCGACATGTTCCGTTCGCTGCATTTCCGCGACGCTATGCACGAGGAGTGGGAAATCTGCATCCGCGCGGTCAAGGAACTGGGCTACGCCTTCATCACCGTCGAAGAGCCGCTGGTGACCTATTATGCGCCGCTGCCCAATGCGAGCGCGCTCAGCATGACCCACCGCATGGAGCGCTCCATGGCCTGGGCGGACAGCGTCGGCCCGCTGCTCAGCCGGCGCGCCTATAGTGGCTTCGCGCTCACCGTCGCCACGCAGGTGCCGCCGTCCGGCCCGCGCTGGCGGGCGATGGTCAGCGCCTTCAAGGCCGCGGTCCTTAAGGGCAGCCCGACCCCGCGTCAGCTCTTCGCCTTCGCCGGCATCGCCCTGGTGCCGCACAGCCTTCGCCGCCGCATCCGCGCGCTGCGGCCGCGCCGCCCGCAGCAGCCCGCATGATCATGCCGCACCGCAACCATATCGTCGATCGGCAGGGCGTCGGATCGGGCGCGCCTTTTGTCAGGGCTTGTAAATATTGGCTGTGGCAGACACAAAGTGTCTTCGCGGTTGCGGCATTGATGGTCGATGGCCCCGCGCAGCAGCAGCACCGGAGTTCGCGTTGGGCTTTTACCAGAACCTGAAGCAGCGCAAGCTGCCATCGACGGATCGCGGTGATCGCATCTATGCGATCGGCGACGTGCATGGCCGCTACGACCTGCTGCGGGCCTTGCTGCACAAGATCGGCCTGCACGCTGAATCGCGGACGGGCAACTGGACGACCTATGTCATCCTGCTCGGCGATCTGGTCGATCGTGGCCCGGAATCACTGCGCGTTCTGCGCTACGTCCATGATGTGCAACGCCGCACGCCCAACATGATGGTGCTGGCGGGCAATCATGAGGAACTGATGATCCGCGCCATCGACGGCGAGCCGGGCCTGCTCAACGCCTGGATGCGCATCGGCGGCGAATCGACCCTGCGCAGTTGCGGCATCGAAGCGCCCGGCGATCTCGTCGACGCGCGTGCTTTTGGCGCGCGAGTGGCCGAAGTCGTGGGGCAGGACGTGGTGCAATGGCTGCGCGGGCTTCCGCTCACGGCCGATTCGGGCGACTATTTCTTCTGCCATGCCGGCATCCGGCCCGGCGTTCCGCTCAAGAAGCAGTCGCGCAACGACCTGCTCTGGATCCGCGAGGAATTTCTGCGCCACGACAAGTCGCATGGCTGCGTCGTCGTGCATGGCCACAGCATCAGCGACGCCGTGGAAATCCGCGACAACCGGATCGGCCTCGACACCGGCGCCTATCGCAGCGACATCCTCACTGCGATCTGTCTGGAAGGGACCTATCGGGAGATTTTGTCGGTTGGCGGCCCGGCGGACCGCGCGCCCATAGAGCTGGCCGGCAGCGCCTGACGATGACCGCCGGCCGATATCGCGCGTGCGCCGTCACTGTCGGCATTGTGGCGGGTCTGTTCGCCTTGCCGGCAATGGCTGCGCCGGCCACCGCGCCGTTCGGCTACCAGACGGCGGGGCAGCTGGCGGAACGCTGCGCGGACGGCTCGCCAGCGTCCACCGGCTATTGCTTCGCCTATATCGCGGCCGTGCACGACAGCGTTCGCGCCTATGAAATTTGGCTCAGCCAGCGCGAATTCTGCCCGCCGCCGGGCGTCGTCCAGGCCGATCTGCGCCGCGCTTTTCTGGGCTATGTCGCCGCCTATCCGGCCAGCCGAACGGGTCAGGCGGCGTCGGTCATCGTCGTTGCGCTCAAGGAAACCTATCCCTGCGGCGCCACCGGCGCGCCGTCGCGCACTCCGGTCGCGCCGTGACCCGACGCGGATCGATCGGTTGAAGCTCGGGCGCACCCAGTTCGCCGATCGGGCGCTGGATCGTGTCCGTTCGCGACCACCGCGCGATGAAGCGCCGCGCCGCAACATGCCGGGCGTCGTCGCCTTGCTCTGCCTGATCGTTGCGATCGGCGGCCTGCTGTTCGTCACCCTGCGCCCCGATCCGGAGGTGAAGCCGCAGGCCGGGGTGTCCGCCCGAATCGCCTGGAACACGGAGGAGTTGACCGCAACCGACCCCCGTTTCCTGCGCCCCGTCTCGGAAAGCGAGGCGCGCAGCATCAATGCGGCGCTGCCGGTGTCGGGGCTGCCGGTTCAGCCCTCCGCGCCGCTCGTGATCCCGCCGGCGCTCGGGACCAACTGGCAGCGGTCGGTCCAGTGCCTCACGCAGGCGATCTATTATGAAGCCGCGACGGAGCCGGACGACGGCAAGCGCGCGGTCGCGCAGGTGATCCTCAACCGCGTGCGCCATCCCGCCTTCCCCAAGTCCGTCTGCGGCGTCGTCTATGAAGGATCGACCCGCACGACCGGCTGCCAGTTTTCCTTCACCTGCGACGGATCGCTCGCGCGGACGCCCATGGCGAGCTTCTGGACGCGCGCGCGCCAGCTGGCCGTGGCGGCGATCTCGGGCCAGGTCTACGCGCCGGTCGGCCTCTCGACCTTCTACCATGCCGATTATGTCGCGCCTTATTGGGCGCCCAGCCTGACCAAGGTGACGGCCATCGGCCGCCACATCTTTTACCGCTGGAACGGCCGGCAGGGCGAATCCGGCGAGTTTTCGGGGCGTTACGCCGGTGCGGAGCCGGATGTCGCCCTGCTGATGGCGGCGGCATATCATGGCGCGGCCGCGCCGGAACTGGCGGCGGACATGACGGAAGCTGTGGCGCATCCCACCGCCCGGCCCATATTGTCGAACAACGCCGTGCCGCTGGACGCCGCCAGCCATGGCGAGGCGGCAGCCGGGCCGACGCTGTCGGCGGGGCCTCGCTGGGTGCTGGGGATGGGCGCGCCGGGGCAAGGTCCATCGGCGCCGGAAGCTCGGTCAAATCGGCTCGCCGACGCACATGCGGAACAGCCGGTCGAGCGCGGGCAGCCCCGTTAACAGCTGCCTTGTCTGATGTCCGGCAACGGAACACTGTGGCATGTTAACCTAAGGCCGCTTCCCGTAACGAAAATTTTCTGTATAGCATAAGGCGAGGATCCAGAATCCGGCGAGAATCTGGTGAACCGTGTGAGAGGGGCGGATACTTGTTCTCTGTTGCAATGCAGCAAGAGGGTAATGTATCGTGGTAAAATGCGGTGAAGGATCCGTTGAATGCGCTCGTTCGTTGTCATGTTGTCCTGTCTGATCTTGCTGTCGGCCTGTTCATCGGTGCCCAATGAAGTCGTCAGCACCGGAGATCGCTACGTTCCGCAGGACGCCGGCGTCGAAGACTATCGACTGGGCGCGGGCGACAAGCTCAAGGTGTCGGTCTTCAATGAGCCGACCTTGTCCGGCGAGTTTTCGGTAGGAACCGACGGCATGCTTTCGCTGCCGCTGGTCGGCGATCTGCGGGTGCTGGGTGATTCGGCCACGATCGTCGCCTCGAAATATCAGTCGGCCCTCGCCAACGGCTATCTGCGCGATCCCAAGGTCAGCGCGGAGATCATTTCCTTCCGCCCGTTCTTCATCCTGGGCGAAGTAAAGACGCCGGGCCAGTTTCCCTATGCCAGCGGCATGACGGCGCTCAACGCCATCGCGCTCGCGCAGGGCTTTTCGCCGCGCGCCGAACGCAGCGTCGTCTTCATCCGACGCGCCGGCGCAGCCGATGAGGTCGCCTTCCGCCTGTCGCCGGACCTGCGGGTCTGGCCGGGTGACACGATCCGCATCGGCGAAAAATATTTTTGATCCACGCGTGAGGGCAGGGGACATCGTCCCGCGCAAGACAGAGGGGGATAGTCATGACCAGGTTCGGGAAACTGTTGGCGATAGGCGGTCTGGCGGCGCTGGGCGCCCCGGCGCTCGTCGCGTTCGCGCAGGCCGGCGCCGCGCCGGTCGCGCCCACGCCCGAACCGGCCCAGTCTCCTGAAGAAATCGCGCGCCAGGGCGCAGCCGTCGCTACCCAGATGAATGCGGCGATAGCTGGACGCCCGGTGACGACCTCGGCCGCCGACTATGAGGGCATCCTGGTCTTCGCCGCGAGCCAGAGCAACGCCACCGACGATGTCATTCTGGATGCGCTCAATCGGTTGACCCCGGGCGACAACGCCAATCTGCGCGAAGCCATCGAAAATGTGCGCAAGGCCATTCTCGCCAAGCGCCTGCGTCGCGGCACGGCGGCGATCAACAACGGTTATGGCGCGGGTTCGGGCAGCGGCTTTGGCGGCAGCTTCACCAGCCCGAACATAAACACTGGCGGCGGTTCGTCGAACTATGGTCAGTAAAGCCACGCCGCCCGGTCGCTTGTCTGGCCTTTCGACCCTGCATCGGGCGGGCGCGTTTGGCATATTGCTGGCCGGTTCGGCGGGGCTGATGGCGCTCTCGTCCACGCCGGCGCTGGCGCAGGCCGACGGCTCCGTGCTGGTCGAACCGATTCGGCCGCCGGATTTCGATCGCGGTCGCAATGTCAGCGTGCTGGAGCGCGCGCGCCCCGAATATGATGCGCTGGGCATTCGCTATGGCAGTCTGATCTTCACGCCCAGCATCGAGACTTCCGTCGGCATGACCGACAACGTCTTCCTCACCGAAACCAACCGGACGACCGACGCCTTCCTCGCCCTTCGGCCGCGGCTCGATGTGCGTTCGGACTGGAATCGCGATCTGCTGCGCCTCGGCCTGTCCGGCGATTTTCACCGCTATTTCTCGAAAACGCTGCGCAATCAGAACAATTTCGATCTGCGCGCGCTCGGCACGAAGGAAATCGGCCAGCGTTTCGCCCTGACCGCCGAAACCCAGTTTTCCCGCCGCTACGAATCGCCGGAAAATGGCGCCACGTCGGCCGAAACGGCGGTCGTGTCGCGCTACAACCAGTTCATCGGGTCGGCGCGCGCGCGTTACACTGGCGGCCGGTGGCGCTATACGCTTGCCTATGACCATATCGGTCTCGATTTCTCGTCGCTGCGTGGCACGACGATCTCGCAGCAGGACCGCGACCGGGCGATCGATCGCGGCACGCTGGAAATTCAATATGCCCATACGCCCAGCTTCGCCTTCTACACGCAGGCGACCTATGGCTGGATCGACTATAGCAGCCCGTTGCTCGCCAACGGCGTCGTCAATCGCGACTCCAAGGGGTGGCGGGTGATCGGCGGCGTCAATTTCGACATTCCCGGCTCCATGCGCGGCCGCGTCGGCGCCGGCTATGTCTCGCGCGAATATAAGGGTGCGACCTATTCGGACGTCAGCGGCCTGTCCGCAGAGGCGCAGGTCGAATTTTTCCCGTCGCAATTGACCACCGTCACGGTCGGGGCGGCGCGCATCATCGAAGACGCCAGCATCAACAATAATGGCGCATTTTTCGACAACCGCTTTCTTGTGGGCGTCGATCATGAACTGCTGTACAATCTGATCGTCGGCGGACGCGTCGAATATCGGCATCAAACCTATGACGGATCGTCCGAGAAGGCGAACTTCTACGGGGCCTTGGCCAACGCCCGCTATATGGTGTCGCCGTTCGTCTGGCTGACTGGCAACGCCAGCTATGGCAAGCGCGACGCCAGCGTGGGCGATGGCTATCGGGAATTGCGCTTCATGCTCGGTGTGCGGGTTCAGAGATAGCGCGCCGCGACACTATTTTTGCCTAACCAGGGAATTGCTGCTGACATGAAAGTTGCGCGAGAAGCGGATGTAGAAGGCGGTGATTTCGCGGACATCGTCCGCCGGGTAACCGATACGCTGCGGCGGCGATGGCTCACCTTCGCGCTGGTCGCAGGCATGCTGTTCGCGGTGGCGATCGCCCTCGTTTTGCTCATGACGCCGCAATATACGGCGGTCACGCATTTGCGCATCGATCCCTCGCGCAGCCCGGTCGCGGCCGACGCCGACAAGTCGCAGCTCTCGCCGGAAGCGATCGAGACGGAAATCTCGATGCTGCGATCGGACGACATCGCGCGCGCCGTCGTCCGCAAGCTGAACATGAGCAACGACCCTGAATTCGCCAAGGGGCTGGACGGCTCGCCGATGACGCAGAGCGACCGGGAAACGGCGGTCGCCAACCGCATGCTCGACAAGCTCTCGGTCAGCCGGAACAAGCTCAGCTACATTCTGGGCATCGAATTCACATCGGTCGACCGGGTGAAGGCGGCGAAGGTCGCGAACGCATTCGCCGCCGCCTATCTCTATTCGAAGGTGGGTTCGAAGAACGATGTCGCTTCGCAAAAGGCCGTCTTCCTGAGCGGCCAGATCACCAAGCTGGGCGACGAAATCCGCCAGACCGAGGCGCAGGTTGCGAACTATCGGGCTGCGGCGGGGATTACCGGCTCCGTAGGCGACGCCGGCATGGCGACCGCCAACATCGTCGATCAGCAGATCGGCCCGATCTCCACCCAGCTTGCCGAGGCTCGCTCGCAGGCGGCCGAGGCGCAGGCCGCGCTCGCCGCCGCGCAGGCGCAGGCGCGCGCCGGTAATGCCGACGCGATCGGCGAAGTGCTCGCCTCGCCGGTGGTGGTGCAGGCCCGCGCCCAGCGTGGCCAGTTGCTCCAGAATATGGGCGAAGTGCTGGCCCGCTATGGCGAGCGGCACCCCGAAACCATCCGCGTGCGCGAACAGCTGCGCGATCTCGATGCGCAGATCGCGGCGGAGACCACGCGCGTGCTCGCCGCGCTCCAGTCGCGCGCCGCCACGGCGAACGCCCGCGCTGACAGCCTTCAGGCGTCGATCGACATGCTGGCTTCCAAGCAGTCCTCCAATGCCCGCGCCGCCGTGCTCGCCAACAGCCTGGAAAGCGAGATCGCGTCGAAGCGGACGCAATATGACAAGATCTCGCAGGAGCTGATCGAGACCACACAGGCGTCGAAGAACCAGATCGCGCAGGCGGAGATCATCGACACCGCCAAGCCGCCGATCCATCCGTCGCGCCCCAACAAGCCGATGCTGCTCGCGCTCGGCCTGATGGTCGCTTTCGCTGCGGCGGCGGGCACCATCACGGTGCAGGAACTGATGGTCACGGGCCTGCGCACCAGCGAAGAAATCGAGGATGTCCTCGGCGTGCCGATGCTGGCCGCGATCCCGCAGGAAAAGGTGGAGAACGCCGCCGATCTCGTGCTCGACAAGCCAACCTCGCTCTTCTCGGAGGCGTTCCGCATCGCGCGCGCCTCGCTGTTGGGCGTGCGCGGCGATTCGATGCCACAGATCATCGCCATCACCTCCGCCCTGCCGGCGGAAGGCAAGACCACGACAGCGCTGGCGCTGGCGCGCACGCTGGCCATCAACGGCCAGAAAACGCTGCTGATCGACTGCGACGTGCGCCGCGCGGTGATGCGCGGTCTGGTGCGCAACCCCGTCGATGCGCCCGGCATTGTCGAGGTGCTGCACGGCAAGATGCCGCTCGACGCGGCGATCACGCCGGGCGACGTGGAAAAGCTCGATCATCTGCTGGTCAGCCAACCCTATTTCAGCTCGGAAAATCTGTTCGGCGACGGTCGGATGCAGGACGTCCTCTCGAAGCTGCGCAGCCGCTACGACCTGATCGTGCTCGACTTGCCGCCGTTGATGGGCCTTGCCGATGGCCGCTTCCTCGCCGCTATGGCCGACACCGTCGCCATGGTGCTGCGCTGGGACGAAACGCCGGCGTCGGCGGCGACCACCGCGATGAACGCGATGATCAGCGATCAGTCGAAGGTCGCCGGCGTCATCATGACCATGGTGCATGCCGGTTCGGAAGCGATGGGCGGGCTTTATTATTCCAAGAAATACACCGGATATTATCAGCAGCAGTAGGGAGCTCAGCACGGAACTGGCGGCTCCCGGCCGATATCTTCCGGCCGCCCTGGCGACGCTTGTCCTGCTGCTGGCGATGGCCTGGTCGATCTCGCTGTTGCGGATCGAGCAGGTGGTCGCCGGCGCCGCAGCGTCGCTGGCGCGCGGACCGGCGGCGACCCTGCCAGCCGCCTTGCCCGATGACGCCAATCCGCGCGCCCTGGTCGCTGACGCCCTGCTCCGCCTCCGCGCTGCCGAACGCATGACGCAGGGCAGTGCGCGCGATCGCCTGATCGCGCAGGCGGGCGCAGCGATCACCGCCGCGCGCCTGCCGCGCCCCTGGTATGCGCAGGCCTGGATATTGGAGGCTTATCGCCAGTCGCTGGCGGGGCCACAGGCGCGCGGCGCGCTCGCCATCGCGCTCGCCCGCAGCTATGCCGATGCGCCCTATATGAAGGAAAGCGCCGGATGGCGCGTCGGCAACGCCTTCGCTCTGTGGTCCAGCCTGCCCGCTTCCGCTCAGGCGCGCGCGATCAATGAGGCGGTATGGCTGGCGCGCATGGGGCAGGCGGAATATCTGGCGGTGATGCGGATGGCGCGGGGTTCAGACGCCTATCAGCCTTTTGTGCTTGCGCTTCTTCGCGCGCGGTCGGGAGATGCGGACTTCACGCCGGTCGAGGGCGCGGCCCCACAGGAGTCCGGCGAGGAATAGGGCAAAGCCGACCGGCGCGGGCATGTCCAGCGTGATGTCGACCATGGCGTTCAACGCGAACAGAAACAGGATGGCGATGATCGCCCAGTCGTCGCGCTTGACCGAAATGCCGGATCGGTTCGCAACCTGCCGCACGCCATGCGCGCCCGCGGCGATCAGCAGCAGCGCATAGGGCAGGCCGGCCTGCAACACCCACTGCAACAGCAGATTATGCGCTGAATTGATCGCCCAATCGGATTGCGCAAAACGGGGCGTGGTCAGGAAATGCGCGTTGACCATCGGGAAGGAGCCAAGCCCATAGCCCGTCAGCGGCTGCTCCAGCGCCACGCCGGACAGATGCGTCCAGGTCGCCATCCGCCCCGCACCGCCATGCGCCAGCGTCTCGAACCGATCGCGCAGCACTTCGGAAAACTGCGTCGCCAGCAGCACGATGACGATGGCGATCAGCGCGAAGACGATGGCCAGCCTGCGCCGGTCCCGCTCCGCGCTATGCCGCAGCATCCATTCGATCAGGAACACGCCCAGCACCGCGAGCAGCGACAGGCTCATGAAGCGCGATCCCGCGGCAAACACCACGCCGATCGCCAGCAGGAACAGCGGGATGTGGATCGCCAGCGATCGATGCGCCTTGCGCCCGAAGCTGCCCGGCGCGCACAGCCGGGCGCACGCGAAGATCGCAACCGCGCCAGCGATCGCGCTGGTCACATTCGCGTTGCCGATCAGCCCGGTGAAGCGCTCGTTGCGCATGAAGGACCAGCCGTCATACAGCCCGCCGAACGCATCCTGCCGCGCCAGCAGCCCCCAGAACAGCGAAGCCGCCGCGCACAGCATCACCGCGTCCAGCAACGGCGCGCCGCGCCGCCGCATCGTCGCGCTCAATGCGCCCGCCAGCAGCGCCGCCAGTCCCGAAACATAGGCGACGACCTTGCCGGACGCATAGTCCGGCCAGGCCCCGCTCACCATCATCGTCGTCAGCATCGCCCATGCGAGCGCCGCCAGCGCCAACCCCAGCACCGGAAACGCCCGGCCCCACCAGCCGCTGGTCGGCCGCTCCCGCCAGATCATCAGCATCGCCAGCGCGCTGTTCACAAGACAGGCGATCGCCTGCCCCGCCGCACTGTCGAAGCCATGCCACCACAGCCCCGCGCAAATCGCCAGCGCGATCGGCAGCGGACCGCGCGCCGCTGCCACCAGATCGTCTCGAAAGCCTGCCATACCCGGCCTCGTGAAGCCGACCCCCGTCCCTCGCACCCCGGAAACCACGCCCCCGAACAAGAATAATGCCCCGTTTACCCTAGTTCGCGACCGGGTGTTAGGCCGAAAGCGGCATGGTGGCTGCGGGGGCTTGGAGGCACGAATGCTTTCCGGCAAGCGCGGAATCTACACCATCGCCGTCATGGCGGCGATGCTCTTTGGTACGGTCATCATCGGCGCGGCTCCTGCTCGTGCCGAAGCGGTCGATTTCATCGGCGCAGGCGATGCGGCCGACGCGCCGCTGGGCTTCATCGCCATGTGCCTGCGCGATGCGGACCTGTGCAGCGGTCGCGTGCCGGATGCCGGCACAGCGCCGCGCGCCAATGACGTCCCCCGCACGGTCGGCATGCCGCTCGCTTATGGCGCGTTCGGCACCGCCAGCATCGACCGCGCCAAGCCCGGCCGCCGCGCCCGGCATGAGCGCGCCGCGCCAGTCATCCGCTATGACGCAAAGAACCCGATGCTGTCGGTCAAGGCGCTCAACAAGCAGGTCAATCGCCAGATCGTGCAGGTGTCGGACCTCACCAGCACCGGCTATGAGGAGCGCTGGGATCGCCCCGGCCGCGTCGGTCGCCCCGCCGGCGATTGCGAGGATATCGCGATCGAAAAGCGCATGCGCCTGATCGAGGCCGGCTTCCCGCCCGAAAAGCTGTTCTACGCGATCGTCTATCGCCCCAATTTCGGCCTGCACACCATCCTGATCGCCCGCCTCGACGGCGGCGACTATGTGCTGGACAGCGCAACCCCGCGCCTCGTCAAATGGACGCAGGCGCGCTACGTCTGGCTGCGCATCCAGTCGCCCGACGATCCGCTGCGCTGGAATGTCGTGGCCTCGTCGCCCGCCTCCGCGCAGATCTGACGCTCCCCGCGCGCGATCGATCGCGTCTCGATCCGCGCGGGTCGCAGCGCGGCGCAGATCACCTCCAGCGCGGCCTGCACATCATGCCGCGCCCCGCACAGGAAGATGTCGATCGCGGCATAGCCATGTTCCGGCCAGCTATGGATCGACATGTGCGATTCGGCGAGCAGTGCGACGCCGGTCACCCCCTGTCCCTCCCCGAAATGATGCAGATGCAGCCCGATCACGGTCGCCCCGGCCGCCGCCGCCGCGCGCCGCATCGCGTCCTCGACCAGCGCGACATCGTCCAGCACCGGACAGCCATGCAGGTCGGCGAGCAGATGCAGCCCATTGGGCGAATGGCCGGTCATAGCAAGGTCTCGAACGGATGGCGTGCGCGCGTCAGCACCGCCTCGGCGGCCGCCATCCCATGATAATGCGCTTCCTCGAACAGCGACAGCCCGCTGCTGTCGCTATGCGCATGGAAAAAGGGTGCCGCATAGCCGGCGCGTGCGGCCGGCGCAGCGGCCCACAGAAAACCAGGCTGCGGCCGGATCATCGCATGCCCCCATTTCCACAGGTCGATCGACCGGATCGCGCCTTCCAGATCAGGGTTCATCGTCAGCAGATCATCGCGCACCAGCCTGCGCCAGTCCGCATCGCTCCGCTCGACCAGCAACCGCCGCGCCGCCGCCGGCTCCATCTCGGACAGCGGCATATACCATGTCAGCACCGTCGGCCCTTCGCGCCCGACGCTCTGATGCGTCGCCACCACATAGCCCAGTGACGCGCTGGACGCCGACACATTATCCCAGGCCAGCCCCACGCCCTTGCCACCCGGCGACCGATCGACAGTCACATTGGCGACCAGCCACGGCGCATAGCTGAAACCTGCCGCACCCCGCGCACCCATCAGCCGCGCGGCGATGAACTGCGGCATCGCCAGAATGACGGAACGCGCATGCACCCGCGTCGACACGCCCGCCGCTGCATCATACACATCCACCTGCGCCCCATCCGGGCCGGCCGCCGCACGAAAGGCGACCTGCCCCCGCCGGATGCGATCGCGAAAAGTCGCCGCCATCCATTGCGCCAGCCGCGCATTGCCCTCCGGCCAGGTCAGCTCATTGTCGCCATTGCCCTCGCCCGTGAACCCGCGCCGGCTCGCGAAATAATGGATGCCCGCCCAGGCGGAAACCTCGGTCGGCTCGGTCCCGTAATCGTCACGGCAGGCGTAGCGCACATGGTCGCGCAGCACGCGAGAGGTCCATCCCTTCCGGTCCAGCCAGCCCGAAAAACTGATCCGATCAAGCGCCATCAGGTCCGGGTCGCGCGCGCTATAGGCGATCGGGATCGCAAAGGCCGGCCGCCCCGCCGCATCGCGCCGCGCGGAATAGTCCGCCATGGCAGCCTGAAAGGCGGCCAGATCAGCCTTGTCTTTCGCGCTCAGCCCCTGATGCGGGATCAACCCTTCCTGCCATTTGCCCTGCCACAGCAGCCGCTCCTGCAAATCGGCGCACAGCTGCAACGGATCATAGACGGGCTTTCCATCCCGCTCCCCGGTGATGACGCCGAACCCGCGCAGCATATGGCGCAGCCCGCGCGCCTCCTCGTTCGGGATCGGCAGATAATGCGCGCCCAGCGGATAGGCCGACACCGCATTGCGCCCGCTGCGCGCATTGCCGCCGACCTCGCTTTCCAGCTCGATCAGGCGGAAATCCCGGAAACCCGCCTCCGCCAGCCGCCAACCCGCGGCCAGCCCCGCCACGCCGCCGCCCGCGATCAGCACCGGCACATGCTCTTCGCGCGTCGGCGCAGGAAAACCGCCGTCGCGCAAACGGTGCCCCAGCGCCATGTCCGCGCCGCCGCTGCTTCCCGCAACGCCTTCCTCGCATCCGCCCAGCGCCAGCATGGTCGCCGCTGCACCGCCCTTCAGCACGGCCCGCCGGTCAGCTTTCATAACGCGCCCATTCCTCCGCGAAGGACCGAACCAGCGCCTGATTGTCGAGCCGGTTCACCGGCGTCCTGCGCCGCGCCATGTCGGGCGGAAAATACAGCGCCTGGGCCGCGGCATCGGCCGACAGGAATCGGTTGCCGGGCAGCAACCGCGTCGTCACGCCGGGGTCCTGCAAGCCCGCAAGAATGAAACCCCATTCGCCGAAACTCGGCACATAGACATGATAGCCGCGCGTGGAAAAGCCCGCCGCCTCCAGCGTCGTCGCCACCGTCCAGAAGGCGCCGGGCGCGACCAGCGGCGACGTGCTCTGCACCACCGCGACGCCGCCCGGCGCCAGATGCGGCCGCAACATGCGGTAGAAACTCTCGGTGTAGAGCTTGCCCACGGAGAAATCGACCGGATCGGGGAAATCGACGATGATGACGTCATATTGCCCCTTCGTCTCGCGCACCCAGCGAAAGGCGTCGGCATTGACGACATGCATCCGCCGGTCGGTGAGCGACCCGCGATTGAGCTGCGTCAGCAGCGGCGTGCGCGAAAACATCGCCGTCATTTCCGGGTCCAGATCGACCAAAGTGACCTGTTTTACCTGCGGATGGCGAAACACTTCCCGCGCCGCCAGCCCGTCGCCCCCGCCCAATATCAGCACATGGGCGGGATTTGCGACCCGCCCCATCGCCGGATGCACCAGTGTCTCATGATAGCGATATTCGTCGCGCGACGAAAATTGCAGATTGCCGTTCAGATACAGGCGAATATCGTCGTCGCGCCGGGTCAGCACCAGCCGCTGATAGGGGCTGGACGCGGCATAGATGACGCGCTCGCCATAGGCTGCGATCTCCGACCAGCGCTGGATTCGCTCGGCCAGCACAAAGCCCGCGATCAGGCTGATTGCGACGCCCAAGCCCAGCGCCGCCTCCCGCAGCAACCGCCGCCGCGCCGGCACCAGCGCGATCAGCAGCAGGGCGACGGCGACGTTGATCAGGCCGAAGAACAGCCCGGTGCGGATCAGCCCCAGATGCGGAACCAGCAGCAGCGGGAACAGCAAGGACGCCGCCAGCGCGCCGACATAGTCGAAGGTCAGAACATTGGAGACCGTCTCCGAAAAGTCGAACCGCGCGCGCAATATGCGCATCAGCAGCGGTATCTCCAGCCCGACCAGAAAGCCGATGACGAACACCAGACCATAGAGGATCAGCCGGAACTGCTCGACCAGCGGAAACAGGATGAACAGCCCCGCCGCCGACCATCCGCCCAGCAGCGCGACCAGTATCTCCACCCGGATGAACAGCCGCAATTCGCCGCGCTTCACATAGCGCGAGCACCAGCTGCCCACGCCCATCGCGAACAGATAGGTCCCGATCACGGTCGAAAATTGCGTGACGCTGTCGCCCAGCAGATAGCTGGCAATGGTGCCAGCCAGAAGCTCGTAGATCAGGCCGCAGGTCGCGACCGCGAACACGCTGGCCAGCAGCAGACCGACCAGCGCCGTGCGTTTGGGCGGCTGCGTCGGCGCGGGATCAGAATATTGGGACATCAATGCAATCTATCTGGCCATGGCTCGCGCCCAACCTCCGTTCGTTTCGAGCGTAGACGAGAAACGCGAGCGCAGCTTCTCGTCTACGCTCGAAGCGAACGGATTATGAAAGCATCGGGAGGGGGCAGCATTTTTACCCATGAATGGCGGAGGCGACGATGAGGCCCAGCGCAATGGCGATCGCGCCGGCGAATTGCGCGACCGCCAGATTCTGCTTGTCGCGTATCTCTTCCCACAGCTTGCCCGGCGTCAGCAGGTCCAGGATGACGAAGCCAAGCGTGAAGATAACGATGCCGACGCCCGCATAAAGCAGGGTGTTGAGCAGTATGGGCAGGGTGGTGACCATCGGGGATCTCCTATTTGTGATTGGGGCCGCCGGAACCGCGGATGAAGCCGCCGACGGTGGCGCCGCGCCCACCATCGGCGAAGGGGGAATAGCCCTGGCTGGCGGCGGCCAGGAACAGGCCCAGCACGCAGAGGCACCAGATCGCATAGAGGAAGCTGCCGGCCCTCATGGCGCAGCAAAGCCCCGCGCCCAGTCTTCCGCGTCCGGGTCGGCGCTGTCCTTCTGCGACAGGCGGGCATTTTCAAACATGATGTGCAGCAACAGCATCAGCAGCGGCGGGATCATCACGAAGAAGAAGGCCAGCCAGAAATTGGAATGAAAGCGCGCGCCCCGCGACACGGCGAGCGACAGCTGCACCGGCGTCCCGCCCGGCAGTTCCCAGGCGCGCGTCTCCGGATTCCACTCGGTCGCGACTTGCGGCGTGGACTGGCTTCCACCGCCCCAGCGATGCGCTTGCGCCTCCACCACCAGATCATAGGTCCCGGCCGGCAGGCTGGCGATCTTCAGCACCTGATCGCGCGACCCCTCCGCCCAGTATCCATCCGAATCCTGCCCCGAATAGCGCTCGTTGATTGCGTAGGCGTCGTAACTCGCCTGTGTCGCGCGATCGACCAGCGACACGTCGATATCGACCCAGCCCTGATCGACATCGCCCGTATTCGTCTCGATCGTCATCGCCTGCCGGCCAAAGGGAATGCGGATGGGGCCATAAGTTTGCGACACCTGCGGCCCGTCGGGGACCACCGACAGGGCGAAGCTCTGCCGCTCCACCGTCCGCCCGAACAGCCCCGCCATCAGGAACAGGGCGACCACGGTGGCGATGCCGATCGGCAGCCAGCTCTTGATCCGCCGGGCGAAGGGGGAGGGCTGATGCGCCAGCGGCGTCATCCCCGGCAGCCACGGCATCGGCCATGGCACATCGAACGCGGCGCGGATTTCGCGCGGCTCCAACAATTCACTGACGGTCCAGCTACGCTCCCGCTCATCCTCCTCCATGCTCAGCATGAAGCCGGGCCGGACATAATCCGCCGCGCGCACCTCCTCGCCGATCCGTACGCGCCAATAGAACTCGCCCGCCACACGGGTCACGCGCGCGCGATTGCCCTGAAAGAAATCGGCAAAGCGCCGCCCGTCCACGATCATGTCGCCGCCCGCCCGGCGCGGCGTCACCGTCAGCAGCGTCCCCAGGCTCCACCGGCTGTTCTGCCGGATCAGCCAGCGGTAACCGGCATAGGGATTGAACAGCAGCGTCTCTTCCCACTCGACCCAGCCGTCCGTCCGCGCGACCCAGCCGATCGCCTCCCACTCCACCCCGCGCAGCGTGCCGCGCGTCCCCAGCGGGATCGTCAGCTCCGCCTGCATTTCGTTGTAGCGCACGATGATCTGCGCGTCGGCATTGGCCACGTCGATCAGCGATCCGCAATATTCGCACGCCAGCGTCACCGTATAGCCCGCCGCCCGCATCGCTATCGTCCCGCCACAGGCCGGGCAGGCGAGGGTGCGCGTGCTGTTCTCCGCCTCAGCCATAGGACGGCGCCGTCCACCCCGGCAGCACGCGCAGGTCGCGCGGCTTCAGCTCCGCCAGCGTCACATAGCGCCCGACATACAGCGCATTCTCGCCCCGATCCTTCTGGAAGGACGCACACAGCCCGTCGGCATTGCGGAAATCGACCGACAGCATCGACCAGCCGGCCGGCGCAGTGAACGGCAGCTCGCCCTCGCAAGCCACGCAGGTCACCGTGCGGATATCGGCGATGCTGTAGTCAGCGCCACCAATCGTCGCCTTCTCGCCCGGCACAGCCTCGCCCCCGTCCATCAGCCGGCGGACCACCTTGGGCAACTGCCCGGTCAGCGCGACTTCCTGCATCGCCATATACTGCCCCATCGCCTCGCCCAGCCAGGCGTGGGAGCCGTCCCCCAGCAGCATCAGCCACTCGTTCCACGACCCGTCGCCCCAACTCCAGCGCACCCGGCCGACAATCTCGAAATCCTGGTCGAAGCAGCGCCCCCGCGTCCCCCGCTGGATCGGGCTGACGTCGAAGGGCAGCACGGCGGCCTCGCCCATCGCCTGCGCGCTCTGCTCGTAACGGACCACCAGCGTGCGGCAATAATCGCACACCTTCACCGGCAGCGCCGGGGAGCGGAAGGCGACTTCCGCACCGCAATTAGGGCAGGGGACCGATTGCACGAGGGTGCAGTTTCAGCGAATACGGCCGAGCAGTTCCGCCTTCTTCGCGTCGAACTCCGCCTGGCTGAGCGCGCCCATCTCCATCAGCTTGTGCAGCTTTTCGATCTGCGCGAACGGGTCCTCCGCCGGCGCAGCAGGCGCGCTCGCGCCGCCAAGCGCCCCGGCCATGCTCTGCCCGATCGCCAGCCCCGCCGCCGCGCCCGCGCCGATGCCCGCGACCCCGCCGGATTGCGCCGCCGCGGTCTCGATCGCCTCGGCCGCCTGGAACTTGGCGTAGCGATCGAGGTCGCCCAGCACCCGCATCGAACTGGCCTTGTCGAGATGCTTCTGCACTTCCTCGGGCAGCGACAGACTCTCCACGAAGAAGCTCTCCACCGACAGCCCCCATTGCGCAAAGGCTGGCGTCACCGCCGCCTTCAGCGCGTCGGACAGGGCCGTCTGACTGGCGGCGAGGTCCAGAAAAGGCGTCCCCCCACCCGCAACCCCGGTGGCCAGCGCCGTCTGGATCGCGGCGCGCAACTGCCCCTCGATATCGGCGACCTTGACCTCGCCCAACGTCCCCATGATCCGCGACGCGAACGGCGCGACCTCCTTGATGCGGAAAGAATAACTCCCAAAGGCCCGCACCCGCAGCGGCCCCAGCTCCGGGTCGCGCAACGTCACCGGCTGCGCCGTGCCCCATTTGAGGCCAATCTGCTCCTTCTCGGAAAAGAACACGACATCGGACTTGAACGGCGACTTGAACCCCTTGTCCCAGTTCAAAATCGCGGTCAGCAACGGCAGCGTCTGCGTCGTCAGCGTGTACAGCCCCGGCCCGAACATGTCGGCGATCCGCCCCTCGTTGAAGAAGGCGGCGATCTGCCCCTCGCGCACCGTCAGCTGCGCGCCGTTCTGGATTTCCCGATCGGCCAGCGGCACGCGCCAGCCCAGCTGGCCCGGCTCCTCCACCCAATCGATGACGTCGACGAACTGCTTGGAGAAAAAGTCCAGAATGGCCATGTCGAATGTCCTCTCTTTCGTGTCGTCAATCTATCGGGCGGGCGCACGCGAACAAGCGAAAACGGCCGGCGCGCTCTTCACGGCGCCTCGGTCGGGCCGCACAAGAGCGCGTCGCCGGTCCAGTCCGCCTTGTCGCCGAACGGCGCGCCGGGCGCAGGCGGATGGTCGTCCTTCGACGCCTCATACACCCGCGAGATATTGTTGTTGAAGCCGGGGATGGCGTCATTGGTCCGCCGCGCCTCGTCCGCGCTGATCTCGGGCTGGTCGATCCGGCTGCTCATGATCGTGCGCATCACCCCGTCCTTCAGGCCCGATACGCGCCAATAGTCCGTGCCGCCCAGCGCCCGGTCGACCGGATCGGCATAATATTCCCACTGCCAGCCCGCCCGCGCAACGGGCAGGCGGATGCTGGTGGCGTAGCAGCGATAGCGCGGGAAATTCGTCGCCCAGGGCGCATTCTGGTCCTGCTCCTTGGGCCGGCGACGCTGGTCGGGCGCGTAGAATCCCGCCCCCGCGATATCCAGCCTGCGGCCCTCCTTCTCGTCGCCTTCCCAACCCGGCTTGCCCGTCCCCTCCAGCGACAGCACCAAAGTCGTCTGCCGCGCGTCATAGGTCCAGGCGACCTTGTCCACATCCACCCAGTCCATCTGCCGCCGCCAGTAGCTGCCGACATTGCGGTCGGCGTCCTCGCGCGACATCCCCGCCAGCCGCGACTGGATATTATAGGCGTCATCGTCATGCATGACATGGCTGGCGCGCACTTTCGCCACGCCAAAGCCGGCGCTGGCGTCGATGTCGACCACGCCGACGAACTGCGGCCGTTTCGGCGCGACCGTCGGCACCGCCTCCAGCACCGCGCCCTCGGTCCGCAGCGCCAGCCCCCAGCGGAAGTTCGGCGGCGACAGCCGGTCGAGATAGCGATCGCCCGACCGCGTACCGTCCAGCCAGTAGCTTGCCTTGCCCAGCTTCGCGCGCACCAGCACATGGTTGAACATGTCGGGGCTGGCCAGCCGCCCATCCATGCCGTCGTCACCGCTGATGTTCACCAGCACCGGCTCCGCCTCGATCTTCAAGAGCTTCAGCAGCGCCAGCAGCAGCGCCGTCTTCGCCTTGCAGTCGCCATAGCGCCGCTTCCACGTCTCGTCGGCGGCGGCTGGACGATAATTGCCGCCGTCCAGGCCCACATAGACATAGCGGATCTCGTCCTGCACCAGCCGCAGCGCCGCCTCCGTCCGCGCGACCGGATCGCTCGACGCCGCCGCGATCTTCGCCGCCTCCGCGCGCACCGGCGAATCGGCCGCCAGCGCCTGCGCCTCCACGAACAAAGGCGCGAAACGCCGCGACACGTCGCGCCAGTCGGCAAAGTCGGAATATTCGATCAGCCGCCGCACATTGTACCGCGCCGGCGCGCCGTCATTCACGATCACCCCGCCCGGATCGCGCAGCTCATAGGTCAGGCTGCGCTCGCCATTGGCCTCGGCCGGCACGGCCTGCGGCAGGTCGCGCGACGCCCGCCAGATCAGCTTCACCGGCGCGGTCCAGCCCAGCCGCACCCGATAGGGACCGGGCAGGCCCTGCGTCGGCAGCGTCGCCACGCCGAACACATGATCGTCCAGCGTCGGGTCGCGCCGCGTCACGGTGGCGGCGAACTCTATCTCGTCGCCTACCCGCAGCCCCTCGGCCTGCAAGGTCGCGGTCAGCTGCCCGTTCAACATCGCCTGCTCCAGCCCATCCTCGCGCTGGATCACGCGAAACTTCTGGTCCTTCAGCACGTCGATGACCTGCCCGTCGCGGATGATGTGCAGCCGGTGGACGGTGGCGGAGCCGCTGGACGGGTTCCAGCCGATCGACACATTGCCCACCGGCAGCGCGTCGGCCTTCAATATCCGCATGCGATAGCCCGAATAGGCGGCCTCGCCCTTGTCGTCGAGCCGCACCTGCTGGTCGGACCAGATCATGCGAAACGGCGAATCGGACGGCGTCGGCGCATCGGTCGGCGGCGGCGGCGGCAGCACCCAGGCGGCCGGCGGGGCGTAGATGATCTCGCCATTTTCGGTCGCGGCGAAGGCGGGGACGCTCGCGGTCGCAAGCAGCGCGGCAAGGAGGACAGGGCGCATCAGAACTCGCTCGCCTGCACGTTGAACGTGCGCGTGCCGCCGGCGCGCTCGATCGCCGCCTTCACGTCCGCCCGCGCCGTCAGCGCATCATATCGGTCCTCGAACGGCAGCTCCGGCTGGCTCTCCGGCGCATCGGCATAGTCGCTCAGGTCCAGCAGCGCCTGCGCCCGCCGGTCGGGGTTGTCGAGGCGACGGATGACCGATGCGGCGGCCATGTCCATCTCGTTCGCGCACAGTGCCAGCCAGGTCAGGCTCGATGGATCGTCCATTTCATGCGCGACCACATAGTCCAGGTCCGCCTTCGCCTCCGCCGTCCGCCCCAGCAGGAAGCGGGAACAGCCCCGCACCCCGCGCATCTGCATCAGGCCATAGGGGCTGACGGCATAGTCGCCCTTCTCGAAATCGGCGACGGTCGCCACCGCCTTGTCCCATTTGCCGAACGCCATATGCGCATAGGCCAGATTGATCGTCTGGCTGACGTTCAATCCGCCAGCCTCCTTGGCGTCAACGGCATGACTATAGGCCCTGATCGTGTCGTCATAGCGGCCCAGCGTCTGATAGCTGCGCGCCATCGCGTCCCACCACCAGTTCTCCCATTTCGACAGATCGTCAAAGCTTTCGCGCGCTGCGCCCTCGGGCTGGGCCGCCTCCAGCGTGGCGAGCGCTTCCTGCGGCCGGCCGAGCATGCGCAGATAGCGCGCAACCTCCAGCACCGCCGCCATCGATGCCGCATGCGCGGCAGCGACATCGCGCGCCTTGGTCAGCGCCTTTTCCACGGCGGCGCGCGCATCGAAATCGACGGGAACCGCAAAGCGCAGGCGCGGATCGACGCTGGTGCGGATCAGCAGGGAAGGCTCCTCGATCAGCGCGATCATCTTTGACGCGCCCGCCTTGTCGCCGTCATCCGCCAGCATTCCGGCATAGGCCTGACGGAAGGAGTCGGGCGAAGCGGTGATCTCCATCGGCTGATATACCGGCCCGGACAATGCCGCCAGCAGCCGCTTGCGCAGCGGCTTGTCCTTGTCGTCCCGGCGAAGCGTCATGCTCAGCTCGTGATAGGCCTGTATCCCGATGGCGTTGAGCGCCTCGGGCTGGCGCTCGGCCATCGTCTCGACCGTCTTGACGGCGTCGGCATGGCGCTTTTCGCGCATCTCCAGCCACAGGCGAATGCCCCAGGCATTGCTGTTCGCCGTTTCCAGCGCCGTCGCCGCCAGCGCATATTTATACGCGGTGGCAGGGTCGTGATCGGCGGAGCAGGCCGCACCCAGCCCGAACGCAGCGCTCTTGGTCGCGTCATTATAATTGTCGAGCGCGCCGGGTTCCAACAGGGGCGTGATCAGCGTCAGCGTTCCGGGACAGTCGCCCTTCTGCACCTTCTCGAACGCGCTGAGCAGTCGGGTACGGACATCGTCACCCTTGCCCGTCTCCTTGGCCAGCGCCGCCGTCCCCAGCAACAGCACCGCCCCAATAACCGCCACGCCCAAACGAACCCGCATTCCCGTCCCCCACACATGCCCCGTCACACCGGCATATCAGCCCTTCCGGCGAAAGGGATAGGCGAATTGCGACCAATAGCCCTGCGGCACCTGTTCCGGCACGCCATAGCCGCTCGGCCACTGCCCGTCCGGCAGATGATGCGTGCCGAACAGCCGGTCCAGAAACGGGAAATGGATCGCGAAATTCTTGTCCACCGCCACCGGCTCGATCGCATGATGCCAATGGTGGAAACGCGGCGTCGCCACGAACCGCCCGACCCGGTTCAGGTCGCCGCGCAGATTGGCGTGCAGCAGCGAGGAATAGACATAGACGAAGCCGATATAGGCTTGCATCACCGACGGGCTGAACCCCAAAGTCAGCAGCGGCAGCGAGGTCACCCCGCGCAGCGCGATGATCTCGAAGAAATGCATCCGCGCGCCCGCCAGCCAGTCCATCGCCTTGGCCGAATGATGCACCGCATGAAATCCCCACAGGAACGGCACGCGGTGAAAGGCGCGGTGGAACCAGTACTGCACCAGGTCGGTCAGCAGCACGACTTCCAGAAACTGCAACGCCCAGGGCTGCGACGCGACCGCCGCGCGGAACGCCGCCAGATTGCCGGTCGACGCATTGATGAAGCTCGAAGGCGCGAGCGCCAGAAAGGTGATGAGCTGCACCGCCATGGAACTGAGCAGATAATAGAACAGGTCCTCGCGCCATTCCTGCCGGAACAGGCGCTGGTCGGCGCGATGCGGCAGGAAACGCTCGATCGGCGCGAACATCAGGCCGGTGGCGATCATGTTCACGGCAAAGAAGTCGAGGCCGAAGAATATGCCCCAGTCAGCTGTCTCGCGCGCCTGCACGCTCGCGCCGCCCAGCAGCGTGGCGAACAGGGCGACCACCAGCGCGGTCGCGCCGATCGCCTTGCGCGGCCGCAGCAACAGGCTCAGCAACGCCAGCGCATAGGCGGACAACAGCGCCGCATGCACCAGCGGCCGCAGCCCCGACCACTGATATAGCGGCGCAAGTTCGGGCATCGCGAACCAGTCCGGCCAGCGCAGCGCCGCCACCATGCACAGCCCCACCACCGCCAGCAGCAATGCGAAAAAGCCGGAAAACCACCCGGTCCCCAGCCGCCGCACCTTCAGGGGGGAGGCGAGGTCGCGCTCCAGTCTGTCGAACCAGCTTGCCATGATTGTCCCCCGTTTCTTCACATAGATGCCCCGGCGGCGGTTAGCGATTCCTTGACGCGCGCGATCGCCAGCTCCAGCGGATCGGTCTCGCCCAGCAGCGCGAAGCTGCCGTTCAGCGCAAAGGTGCAATGCCCATGCACCGTCGCCACCAGCGACCGGGCGAGGCGCGGCGCGGCGTCGCGGCGCTCGTGCGGCAGCACGGCCGCGACCTCCCGCACGACGATGTCGGTCAGCGCCGCGCGCCGCGCCGCAAATTCCTCCGGCATCGCCATGTCGGCGGGCAGGCGATGGTCGTAGATCGCGGTCCAGATATTGCGGTTCTCGTCGGCAAAGCTGAAATAGCCGGCGACCAGCGCCTCGATCCGATCGGCGGGATTCTGCGCGAGTTTCGCCTCCAGATGATCGGCCCATTGCAGAAAAGTGCGCGTATTGATCGCCGCGACCAGCCGGTCCTGCCCGCCGAACACATTGGCGATGGTCCCCACCGAATAGCCGATCCGCTTGGCCACCTCGCGCGCGGAAAAGCGGGCATAGCCGGTCTCCGCCATGTGGCGGTGCCCCTCAGCCAGGATCAGCGCCTCCAGCTCGGCGCGGCTATGGTCGGATCGTCTGCCCATAAGGGCTGGCCTAGTCCTGAAATTATACACTGTCCAATTCTTTTATTGAACAGTGTATAATTCTGCGATAGGGGAGCTGCATCTGAACGGAAAAAGGCGCGAATCATGGCTTGGGCACTGGTGCTGGTCGCAATGGCGGCGGTCATCTGGAACCTGCGCAACCGGCTGCTGCTGGTCGAACAGAGGCTGGCCGATCTGGAGCGCAAGGGCCTCCCCGAAAAGCCCCGTTCTGCCACGCACGTCACCGCGCGGATTGTCCAGCGCCCAGCTCCCGTCATCGCGCCTGAGGCCGCAGAACCCACCCCGCCACCCGTTCGGCCTGAGCCTGTCGAAACCCCGGATCCGCAGCCCGAACGACCCCGCCGCACGATCAGCTTCGAGGACCTTTTCGGCCGCAAGCTGCCAATCTGGGCCGGCGGCGTCACTTTGGCCGTCGCCGGCGTCCTCCTCGTCAAATATTCGATCGACGCCGGCCTGCTCTCGCCCGCCGTCCGCATCATCCTGGGCCTGTTCTTCGGCGCAGGCCTCATCGCCGGCGCGGAAGTCGCCCTCCGCAATGAACAGCGCGTCCGCGACCCCCGCGTCGCCCAGTCGCTCGCCGGCGCAGGCCTCGCCACGCTCTACGTCGCCACCCTGGCGGCGCATTCGCTCTACGCCTTGATCGGGCCGATGACCGCCTTTGCGGGGTTGGCCGCAGTCACCGCGCTGGCGATGGGCCTGTCATTGCGCTTCGGCAGCCCCAGCGCGCTGCTCGGCCTCGTCGGCGGCCTTGCCGCGCCGGCGCTGGTCGGCGCGGGCCAGCCCGACGTGCCCTTGCTCGCCTGCTATCTCGCGCTCGCGATCGGCGGTCTCGTCACCCTGTCGCGGCGGCAGCGCTGGCTGTGGCTCGGCGTCGGCGCACTGGCCGGCGGCGCGGGCTGGGGCGCCGCGCTGATGCTGACCGGCGCGCTGGACGCCAGCGCCTCCATCTCGGTCGGCCTGCTGCTGATCGCGCTCGGCGTCGGCTTCCCGCTGCTGGCCTTCGGCTCCACGCCCGGAACCAGCCTTCAGCGCCTCGCCGCCATCGTCGCGGCAGCGCAGATGGCCGTGCTCGTCGCGACCGGCGGTTTCGCGCTGCTGCACTGGGGCCTGTTCGGCCTGCTGGCGGTTGCGCTCCTCTGGCTCGGCGGCCGCGACCAAGCCCTGCGCCCACTCGGCGCGGTGGGGCTGGGCGTCGCCCTGTTCCTCGCCGGCACCTGGCCGCACCCGGACACCACCACCTTCACGGCAGTCATGCTCGGCATGGCGGCCATCTTCGGCGCGCCCTCGCTCTGGCGTCTCTGGCGGGCAGGCGGCAGCCTGATCGAAGCCAGCCAGATCGCCGCGCTCTCGCTCGGCGGCGTCGCAGTGACGCTCGGCCACTTCCTCAAGGCCACCCCCGACCAGTCGCTCGCACTCATCGCGCTGGCCGCCACAACGCTCCCCGCGTTCGCGCTCATCATGGGTTGGCGCAAGGACCGCGACGATGCCCGCTATGTGACGCTCTCGACGGCGACCGGCCTGCTGGTCGCCACCGCCGGTGCCGTCGGCCTGTCCAGCTGGACCCTCGCCATCGTCACCGCCGCCGTCGCCTCGGCCATGCTGATGCTCGCGATCCGCGCAAAGGACAGCCGCATCGACCACGCCGCCAGCGCCTTCGCCGCCAGCGCCATCGCGCTGCTGGTGGCCAGCGCCCCGTCCGAAGCCGCGCGCCTGTTCGGCATCGGCCATGGCCTGACCGCAGAGCCGATCCTGCGCTGGGCCGCCATCGCTCTGATGGCCACACTGTTCGCCACCCGCGCCCGCCTGGCCGAAGCCCGCCTCATCGCACAGGCTCTCGCCCTGCTCGCCGCCTATGGCGCAGCCGCGCAGATCGTGCCCGCAGCCTGGCTCCCGCTGGTGCCCGCGCTCGCCCTGCCGCTGCTGGCGACCCGAAAACTGCTCCCCGCCGCCGCCATCGCGCTGACGCTGTCCCTCGGCTGGGCCGCCTGGCCGCTCGGCCAGTGGACCGCCGCCGCCCTGCTGTCGCTGGTCGGCGCGCCGATGCTCGCCATCGACCTGCCCACACTCGCCGACACGCCGCGCCGACTGGCGCTCCCTGCCGCGATGCTGGCGCTGATCGCCTGGCACGTCCCGCTCGCCATCCCCCACGCGCGCCGCATCGTGCAGGCCGGCGCTGCGATCCTTGGCGGCGTCGCGACGCACATCCTCTACAAGCAGCTCTTCCACCTGTCGGGCAGCGCGGATGTCATGGGCCTTGCCCTCACCGAACGCACCCTCTGGGAAGCACTGCTGCTCGGTGCCGCCGCCCTGCTCTGGCGCGCCGACAGGATGCGGCAGCTCGCCCTGGTCCTCGCCGTCGCCGCGCTGGCACATGGCGTCTACTACACCGTCCTGCTGCACGACCCGCTCTGGGCCGATCAGGCGGTGGGCGGCTGGCCGCTCGCCAATCTGCTGCTCCCCGCCTTCGGTCTGCCCTTCGCTGCGCTCGCCCTCATCGGCCGCAACGAACCCTGGCTCGCGGAAAAGCTCTGGCGGCCCGCCGACATCGTCCGGATGGCGCTGATCGCCCTGTTCGCGCTCGCCAGCCTGCGCCAGCTGTTCGCCGGATCGCTCCTCACCGCCGGGTCGGTCGGCGGGCTTGAGGATATCCTGCGCTCCGTACTGGCGATCGGCCTCGCCATCGGCTTCCTGCTCTGGGGCATCCGGGATCAGGCCCGCGACTGGCGCATCGCCTCCCTCCTGCTGATGCTGGGCGCCGTGGCCAAGGTATTCCTGTTCGACGCCTCGGGCCTCGACGGACTGCTGCGCATCGCCTCTTTCCTGGCGCTGGGCTTCAGCCTGATCGGCATCGGCTGGCTCTACAACCGCGTGCTGCGCGAACCCGCGCATTAACGACAAAACGACGATTTTGCGTCATCTCACCCGATAGAGGGGGAATCCATGTCCGCACCAGATCTGTCACTTCTCGCCAAGCGCCGCTTCGCGCCCTTGTTCGTCGTCCAGTTTCTGGGCGCGTTCAACGACAATCTGCTGAAGTTCGCGCTGCTCTTCCTCGCCAATTTCAGCCTCTACCGGGCCGAGCCGGACAAGGCGGAGATGCTGGCGACGATCGCCACGGGCCTGTTCATCGCCCCCTATTTCCTCTTCTCCGCGCTCGCCGGACAGATCGCCGACGCCTGGGACAAGGCGAAGCTGGTGCGCGCGGTCAAGGCGGCCGAAGTCGGCATCATGACCCTCGCCCTCATCGGCTTCTGGACGGAAAGCATCCCGCTGCTGCTCGCCTGCCTGTTCCTGATGGGCCTGCATTCGACCATCTTCGGCCCGGTCAAATTCTCCATCCTGCCGCAGCATCTCTCGGAAAAGGAGATCATGGGCGGCACCGGCCTGATAGAGGCAGGCACGTTCCTCGCTATCCTGGGCGGCCAGTTGCTCGCCGGCGTCATCCGTCCCCAGACAGCCGCCTTCGCCGCAGTCGGCATCGCCATCCTCGGCTTCATCGCCAGCACGGCGGTTCCCCCGGCGCCCAGCGTGTCCGGCGCCGTGCGCATCGAACGCAATATCCTGCGCAGCACCTGGCATATCCTCAAAAGCGCCCGCCACGGGCGCGGCGTCTGGCTCGCCATCCTCGGCATCAGCTGGTTCTTCGCCATCGGCGCGGTGCTGCTGTCGGAGTTCGCCCCGCTGGTGAACGGCGTGCTGCACGCGAAACAGGAGGTCGCCACCCTGTTCCTGCTGGTCTTCTCGATCAGCGTCGCCTTGGGGTCCCTCATCGTCAACCGCGCGCTCGGCGGCGAAGTGTCGGCCCGTTTCGTGCCGATTTCCGCGCTGGCGCTGGCCGGCTTCATGATCGACCTGTGGCTTTCGACCAGCGCCTATGTCCCGCAGGTCGAGGGTGCGGGCATCGCGCAGTTCTGGGCCTCGCCGGGCAGCTGGCATATCCTCGCGGACCTCGCCGGCATCGCCTTCGCCGGCGGCATGTTCATCGTACCGCTCTACGCTATCCTCCAGACCCGTTCCCCCCGCGAGGAGCGCTCGCGCATCATCGCCGCGAACAACATCGTCAATGCGGCCATCACGGTCGCAGTGGTCGCGGTCGTCACCGTCATGCTGGCGCGCGGCGAAAGCGTGCCCGGCGTCATCGGCACGCTGGGATTCGCGACCCTGACGGTTGCGCTCATCTCCTGCTGGCTGCTCCCCGAAACGATCATCAAGTCGGTCGTGCAGCGCGTGCTGCGCCTGCTCTACCGCGTCGAAGTAACCGGCGTGCAGAACATGCCCAAGCCCGGCGAGCCGGCGGTGGTCGTGGTCAACCACGTCTCCTTCCTCGACGGCCTGCTGCTCGCCGTCTTCCTGCCCGGCAAGCCGACCTTCGCCGTCCACACCCACATCGCCCGCGCCTGGTGGATCCAGCCCTTCCTGCGCCTGTTCGACGCCTTCCCGGTCGATCCCACCAACCCGCTGGCCGCCAAGGCCATGGTGAAGGCCGTGCGTGAAGGCCGCACGCTCGTCATCTTCCCCGAAGGCCGCATCACCGTCACCGGCGCGCTGATGAAGATCTTCGACGGCCCCGGCATGGTCGCCGACAAGGCCGACGCCCCGATCATCCCGGTGCGCATCGATGGCGCGCAATATACGCCCTTCTCCTATCTGCGCGGCAAGGTGCGCCTGCGCAGCTTCCCGAAAATCCGCCTCACCGTCCTGCCGCCGCGCCGCTTCACCATAGAGGGCGAGATGACCGCGCGCGCCCGCCGCGCCATCGCCGGTCGCCGCCTCTATGACGAAATGAGCGCGATGATGTTCGACACGTCGGACACCGACAGCACATTGTTCGCCGCCCTGCTTGAGGCCCGCCACGTTCATGGCGCGAAGGCCGCCGTGGTGGAGGACGTCAAGCGCGATCCCATGAGCTATGGCCGCCTCGTCACCGGATCGCTGGCGCTCGGCTGCGTCCTCAATGCCAGCACGGCACAAGGCGAGGCGGTCGGCGTCATGCTGCCCAATGTGTCGGCGGTGGCCGCCGTCTTCTTCGCGCTGCAATCGGGCGGCCGTGTGCCGGCGATGCTGAACTACACGGCGGGCCTCGCCAACCTGAAAGCCGCCTGCACCGCGGCCCAGCTCAAGACGATCGTCACCGCCCGCGCCTTCGTCACCCAGGCGAAGCTCGGCGACATCGTCGCCGGTCTGGAAGGGGAGGGCGTCTCGATCCTCTATCTCGAAGACATCGCGCAGCAGATCGGCACGCGCGCCAAGCTCCGCGCCGCTATCGCCAGCCGCTTCGCCGCCCGCGCCCACGCCCGGCTCGGCTTCTCGTCGGACGCGCCCGCCGTGATCCTGTTCACCAGCGGCTCGGAAGGCGTGCCCAAGGGCGTCGTTCTCACCCATCGCAACCTGCTCTCCAACTGCCGCCAGCTCGCCGCGCGAATCGACTTCAACTCGGCCGATGTGGTGCTGAACGCGCTCCCCGTGTTCCACAGCTTCGGCCTCACCGGCGGCACGCTGCTGCCGATCTTCCACGGCGTGAAGACGCTGCTCTATCCCAGCCCGCTCCACTACCGGATCGTGCCGGCGCTCGCCTATGACGCCAATGCGACGATCCTGTTCGGCACCGACACCTTCCTGTCGGGCTATGCGCGCATGGGCCATGGCTATGACTTCTATTCGCTGCGCTACATCTTCGCCGGCGCGGAGCGGGTGCGCGACGAAACCCGGCGCATCTACGCCGAAAAATTCGGCCTGCGCATCCTGGAGGGCTATGGCGCGACCGAGGCCGGCCCCGTCATCGCCGTCAACACGCCGATGCATTTTCGGGCTGGCACGGTCGGCCGTCTGCTGCCGGGCGTCGAGGGCCGGCTCGATCCGGTTCCGGGCATAGAGGAAGGCGGTCGCTTGTCGATCCGCGGTCCCAATATCATGGCCGGCTATATGAAGGTCGATGCGCCCGGCCAGTTGCAACCGCCGGAGGGCGGCTGGCACGACACTGGCGACATCGTGACGATCGACCCCGAGGGCTTCGTGACGATCCGGGGCCGCGCCAAGCGCTTCGCCAAGATCGGCGGCGAGATGGTCTCGCTCCCGGCGGTGGAGGGCTATGCCGCCGCAGTCTGGCCCGACGCCGAACATGCCGTCGTCACCCGCCCCGACACCCGCAAGGGCGAGCAACTGGTGCTCTTCACCACCGCAAAGGCCGCGAAAGCCGGCGACCTCCAGAACTGGGGCCGCGCCAATGGCGTCGCGGAACTCGCGATCCCTAGGGACGTGCGGATCGTCGATGCGCTGCCGGTGCTGGGCACGGGCAAGCTCGATTATGTGACGATGGGCCAGCTGGCGGCGGGGTAGGGGGAAGTTAGCCCTCCGCCGCCGCCTGCGCCCGCGCTTCCGCGGCGGCGGCGATCAGGCTCTCGCCCGTCAGCCGTGCGGCCTCCGGCGTCATCGACACGGCGACGCCGTCCGGGCCGTCCAACTGCACCTCGCCGCGTTCGGCGGTGGCCTGCCCCGGTTCGTCATAGGGTCTGCGCACGGGTCTCTCTCCTGTCATCTCACGCGCCCGCTTCCATCCGCAGCGCCGGAACATCGGTGTCGATGAACAGATAGGCGGGGTCGAACTCCGCCATCCGCCACAGCGCCTCGCGGTCGAACAGCTCCACCGTTCCACCCCGCACGTTCATGATCCCCCGGTCGCGTAGCGCGCGCAGCATCCGGTTCACATGCACCGGCGTGATGCCGCAGGCTTCGGCCATGTCCGCCTGCGTCAGCGGCAGGTCGAAGCGCCGCCCGTCGCTGCGCCCAACCGCGCGCAGCCTTATCTCGGTCTCGGCGAAGAAATGCGCGAGCCGCGCCGACGCGCCCAGCCGCCCCAGCCGGAACACCCATTCGCGGTGCATCGCCGCGTCCAGCAGCGTCGAAAACCATAGCGACCGGGTCAGCGCCGGCCGCTCCGACACGATCCCGTCGAGCCGCCCGTGCGGCACCAGAGCGACGCGGCAGGGCGACAGCGTCGCCACGTCATGATCCAGCTTGCCCAGCGGATAGGCGTGCAGATCGACGAAATCGCCAGGCACATGCAACGCCACCAACTGCCGCAGCCCTTCATGATCGTCCATGTAGCGACAGATGAAGCCGTCGATCAGATAGGTGCTGGTGCGCACCGGCTCGCCGGCCGGGATCAATATGTGGCGCGCCGGCACGTCGCGCGTATCCGAAATCAGATCGTCCAGCGCCGCGCGATCGAGATCGCCAAGCCTCGCCTGTTCGCGCCCGCGCAGAAAGTCCCGGAAGATCATGGCCGCATAACCCCCGGAGCGCCGCCGCGTTCCAGACCCGTTATGTCAACCGCGCCGCATGCCAGCGCAGATGCTCGCCCATGAAGGTCGAGATGAAATAATAGCTATGGTCATAGCCTTCGCGCAGATGGAGCGTCAGATCGACGCCCGCCGCATCGCACGCCGCCCGCAGCAGTTCGGGCCGCAGTTCCTTCTCCAGAAACGGGTCGGCCGCGCCCTGGTCCACCAGCAGCGCAGGAACCCGCGCGCCATCCTCGATCAGCGCGACGGCGTCATGGTCGCGCCAGTCCGCCGGATCCAAGCCCAGATAGCCGCCCAGCGCCTTCTGCCCCCACGGAACCTGCGAAGGCGCGACAATCGGCGCGAAGGCGGACACCGCGCGAAACCGATCGGGATGCCGCAATCCGATCGTCAGTGCCCCATGGCCGCCCATCGAATGCCCCAGGATCGACTGGCGACCCATGTCAGCGGGAAAATGCTCTGCGATCAACGCGGGCAGTTCTTCCGTGACATAGCTCCACATGCGGTAATGCGTCGCATAGGGCGCTTGCGTCGCATCGACATAAAAACCCGCGCCCAGTCCGAAATCATAGGCCGCGCCGGGATCGTCCGGCACGCCCTCGCCGCGCGGCGACGTGTCGGGCGCGACCAGGATCAGCCCCAGTTCGGCGCAGGCCGCCCGGAACTCGCCCTTCTCGGTGACATTGGCATGGGTGCAGGTGAGGCCGGACAGATACCACACTACCGGCAATCGCGCGCCCTCGTCATGCGGCGGGACATAGACGGAGAAAGTCATGTTCGTGCCCGTCGTCGTGGAAGCATGGCGATAGACGCCCTGCACGCCGCCGAACGCGCAGTTCGCGCTGATCTCTTCGAGTGTCATGAATTGCCGGCCTCACGCTTGTCGGTGACATGGTGGCCCGGCCATTACGGAAAATGATTGGTGCGGTCGAGAAGACTCGAACTTCCACGGCCTTTCGGCCACAACGACCTCAACGTTGCGCGTCTACCAATTCCGCCACGACCGCACATCATAAGGAAAGCCGGTGGTGCCAGCCCCTGGTAGGCGAGCGCCATTAGCAAAGGGATTGCCCCCATGCAACAGCCTATCAAGTCGCGCATGAAACCTGCCGCCATCCGGCGCGTTCTGCGGCGATGGGGGATCGGAAAGGGCAGGCTGATGTCCACGCGATTCTGGCTGACCAGCGCCACCGCCATGGGGGTGGCCGCCGTCATCGGCTTCGGACTCGGCAGTTTCGCGGTGCGCACGCCCGCAACCCGGTGGGACGGCGATCCGCCCGCCCTCGCAACCAGCGTCGAGGACCTGACCGAGACCGAATCGGACCTGCGCGGGCCGGTGGCGGTGCATTGCACCGGCTGCGGGCCGACCTTGGCGGAGCGTGACCGGGCGAAGGATCTGGCCGGCGCGGATATGGACGGGATGATCGGCGGAACGACTGATCCAGTGGTGCGCGACTATCTGGCGGAGGATGTCGTCCCCCAGCCGGTCCCGCCGCCATCACCCGCCCTTGCGCCGATGGCCGAACGGCTCGTCGCCGCCGCGCGCGCCGGTCGTTCGGGGGCGGGCCAGCCCGTGGTGGGCCAGCCAGCCGCGCTGCCGACTGGTCCCCTGCCGGTGGTCGGCGCGCCTACACCCTGACGTTACTCCGCTGCGACCACCTGCGCCTCTGCATCGCTCAGCGGATGCGCCAGCCGGTTGATCATCTCCTTCGGGCACACCTGCCAGATGTAGCGGCGCCAGCGGTCCCAGTCGTCCAGGATGGTGTTGGACCATTTGCTGTCGGTGCGCACCGCATGCTCGGCGATCAGCGCCTTCAGCTCCGCTTCCCAATGCGCGCTTTCCAGCCGCTGCCAGATGATGCCTTCGGGATTGGCGCGGCTCGGGAAGCTGCCGTCCTCGTCCAGGATGAACGCCATGCCGCCGGTCATGCCCGCGCCGAAATTCGCGCCGGTCTTGCCCAGGATCACCGCCGTGCCGCCGGTCATATATTCGCAGCCATTTGCGCCGCAGCCCTCGACCACGACTTTCGCGCCCGAATTGCGCACCGCGAAGCGCTCGCCCGCCTGACCCGCCGCGAACAGCTTGCCCGATGTCGCGCCATACAGCACGGTATTGCCCAGGATCGTGTTCTCCTTGGACGCCAGCGGCGAGGACACGGTGGTGCGCACCGCGATGATGCCGCCCGACAGCCCCTTGCCGACATAGTCATTGGCGTCGCCGAACACTTCCAGCGTAATGCCCTTGCACAGGAACGCGCCCAGCGACTGGCCGGCGCTCCCACGCAGCCGCACGGTCAGATGCCCGTCCGCCAGCGTGGACATGCCGAACTTCTCGGTCACCGCCGCCGACAGCCGCGTGCCGACCGCGCGGTGCGTATTGCGCACCGTATAGGTCAGCTGCATCTTCTCGCCGCGTTCGAATACGGCCTTGGCGTCCTTCATCATCTGCGCGTCCAGGCTGTCGGGCACCGGGTTGCGGCCCTCCAGGCTGAAACGGCGCTTGTCGTCGGGCGCATCGACCTTGGCCAGGATCGGGTTGAGGTCGAGATCGTCGAGATGCTCGGCCCCGCGATTGACCTGCTTGAGCAACTCCGTCCGCCCGATCACCTCGTCCAGGCTGCGGAAGCCCAGGCGCGCCAGCACCTCGCGCACTTCCTCGGCGATGAAGGTCATCAGGTTGATGACCTTCTCCGGCGTGCCCGTGAACTTCTCGCGCAGCTTCTCGTCCTGCACGCACACGCCCACCGGGCAGGTGTTCGAATGGCACTGCCGCACCATGATGCAGCCCATGGCCACCAGCGACAGCGTGCCGATGCCGAACTCCTCCGCGCCCAGGATCGCGGCGATCACGATGTCACGCCCGGTCTTGAGGCCGCCGTCGGTGCGCAGCTTCACGCGATGCCGCAGGCCGTTCAGCGTCAGCACCTGATTGGTTTCACTAAGGCCCATTTCCCACGGCGTGCCGGCATATTTGATCGAGGTTTGCGGGCTCGCGCCGGTGCCGCCGACATGGCCGGCCACCAGGATGACGTCCGCATGCGCCTTCGCCACGCCAGCCGCCACCGTGCCGATACCGGCCTGGCTGACCAGCTTCACGCACACCTTGGCGCGCGGGTTGATCTGCTTGCAGTCGTAGATCAGCTGCGCCAGATCCTCGATCGAATAGATGTCATGATGCGGCGGCGGCGAAATCAGCGTCACGCCGGGCGTCGAATGGCGCAGCTTGGCAATGAACTCGGTCACCTTGAAGCCGGGCAGCTGTCCGCCCTCGCCGGGCTTGGCCCCCTGCGCGACCTTGATCTCGATCTCCTCGGCGCTGCCCAGATATTCGGCATGCACGCCAAAGCGCCCCGACGCGATCTGCTTGATCACCGAGTTCGCGTTGTCGCCATTCTCATAGGGCTTGAAGCGGTTTGCGTCCTCGCCGCCTTCGCCCGACACCGCCTTCGCGCCGATCCGGTTCATCGCGATCGCCAGCGTCTCATGCGCCTCGGGCGATAGCGCGCCAAGGCTCATGCCCGGCGTCACGAAGCGCTTGCGGATTTCGGTGGTCGCCTCGACCTCGTCGATCGGCACGGCTTCGCGCGCGAAGTTGAACTCCAGCAGATCGCGCAGATAGACCGGCGGCAGGTCCCGCACCCCGCGCGAGAATTGCAGATAGGTCGAGTAGCTGTCGGTCGCCACCGCCGTCTGCAACAGGTGCATCAGCTGCGCGGAATAGGCGTGGCTCTCCCCGCCGTTGCGCTGGCGATAGAAGCCGCCCACCGGCAGGCGCACCACCGCCTCGTCATAGGCGGCGTCGTGGCGCAGCTTGGCGTTGTGGTGCAGCGAGGCATAGCCCTCGCCGGAGATCTTCGCCGGCATGCCGGGGAACAGGTCGTTCACCAGCGCGCGCGACAGGCCCACCGCCTCGAAATTATAACCGCCGCGATAGCTGCTGATGACCGCGATGCCCATCTTGGACATGATCTTGAGCAGACCCTCGTTCACCGCGATGCGATAGCGTTCGAAGCACTGCTCCAGCGCCAGATCGCCGAACAGGCCGCGCGCATGGCGGTCGGCGATGCAGGCTTCGGCCATATAGGCGTTCACCGTGGTCGCCCCCACGCCGATCAGCACCGCGAAATAATGGGTGTCGAGCGCCTCGGCGCTGCGCACGTTGATCGAGGCGTAGCTGCGCAGCCCCTTGCGCACGAGATGCGTATGCACCGCCGCCGCCGCCAGCACGCCGGCGATGGCGATGCGGTCCGCGCCGACCCGCTCGTCGGTCAGGAACAACTCGCTGCGCCCCTCGCGCACCGCCTGCTCGGCCTCCTCGCGGATGCGGGCGATCGCCGCGCGCAGCTGTTCCTGCCCGCCCTCGGCCGGGAAGGTGCAGTCGATCTCCGCGACCGCGCCGCCGAAATGCCCGCGCAGCCGCGCCCAGTCGGACGAGGTCAGCACCGGCGAATCCAGCACCAGCACATGGCTGTTCTGCGCGCCTTCCTCCAGGATGTTGTGCAGGTTGGAAAAGCGCGTCTTCAGGCTCATCACATGCCGTTCGCGCAGGCTGTCGATCGGCGGGTTGGTGACCTGGCTGAAATTCTGGCGGAAGAAATGGCTGATCGTGCGCGGCTTGTCGGAAATGACGGCGAGCGGCGTGTCGTCGCCCATCGACCCCACGGCTTCCTTCGCGTCCTCGACCATCGGGGCCAGGATCAGCTCCATGTCCTCCAGCGTCAGGTTCGCGCACACCTGCCGGCGCGTCAGCTCCGCCTTGTCCCAGCCGGGCAGGCCGCTCTCGGCGCTCGGCAGGTCGTCGATCCCCATGAAGTCCTTGATCAGGTCGCCATAGGGCTTCTCGCCGGCGATCCGGTCCTTGATCGCGCGGTCGTCATAGATCTCGCCCTCATGCAGGTCGACGGCGATCATCTGGCCCGGACCCATGCGGCCCTTCTTGACGATGGTCGTCTCCGGCACGACCACCATGCCGGTCTCCGATCCCACGATCAGCAGATTGTCGCCCGTCAGCGTATAGCGCAGCGGCCGCAGCGCATTGCGGTCCACGCCCGCCACCACCCAGCGGCCGTCCGTCATCGCCAGCGCCGCCGGTCCATCCCAAGGCTCCATGACGGAGGCGAGATATTCGTACATGTCGCCATGCGCCTTGGGCAGCTCGACGCTTTCGGACTGCCACGCCTCTGGCACCAGCATCAGCTTGGCGGTCGGCGCGTCGCGGCCCGAGCGGCAGATCGCCTCGAACACGGCGTCGAGCGCGGCGGTGTCGGACGCGCCGGCCGGGATCACCGGCTTGATGTCCTCCGACTGCTCGCCGAACGCCAGCGAGGCCATCTTGATCTCGTGGCTCTTCATCCAGTTCTTGTTGCCGCGGATCGTGTTGATCTCGCCATTATGCGCGAGCGTGCGGAACGGCTGGGCCAGCCACCATTGCGGAAAGGTGTTGGTCGAATAGCGCTGATGGAAGATCGCGACCCGGCTCTCGAACCGCTCGTCGGTCAGGTCCGGGTAGAACACCGACAGCGATTCCGCCAGGAACAGCCCCTTGTAGATGATCGATCGGCAGGACAGCGAACAGATGTAGAAGTCCATGATCTGCGCCGCGATCACCTTCTTCTCGATCCGGCGGCGGATCAGGTACAGGTCCTTTTCGAACTCGGCCTGGTCGCGCTCTTCGGGCATTGGCCCCGCGATCATGATCTGCTCGATCTCGGGGCGCGTCGCCTGCGCCTTCTGGCCGATGACCGACACATCGACCGGCACCTGCCGCCAGCCATAGATGGTGTAGCCCGCGTCGATGATCTCCGCCTCGACGATGGTGCGGCACGCTTCCTGCGCGCCCAGATCGGTGCGCGGCAGGAACACCATGCCGACGGCGAGGCGGTTGGGCAGGGGCTTGTGCCCGCCGTCCGCGATCGCATCGTCGAAGAAACGCACCGGCAGGTCGACATGGATGCCCGCGCCGTCGCCGGTCTTGCCGTCCGCGTCCACCGCGCCGCGATGCCACACGGCTTTGAGCGCATCGATCGCGCTCGCCACCACGCGGCGGCTCGGCCGGCCGTCCGTCGCGGCGACCAGGCCCACACCACAGGCGTCGCCCTCGAATTCGGGGCGGTACATGCCGACTTCGGCGATGCGCAGGCGCTCGGCTTCGGTGCTCATGATGACTTACCCTTGTACTGCTGGCCTTCCCGGCCCGTTGTCTTCGTCTCTTTTCGCGATCCGGCAGGGGCGGCGCAGCGGCCACCCGCATCGGTCACGTCTTGCTCTTGTCTTCAGCCGGCTTCGGCTCGGGATCGCGCGTCAGAAATTCCAGCACGGCTTCGGCGCCGGCGGTCTCCAGCTCGCTTTCATGCCCCTTGGTCAGCGCCTCGCCCCACTGGGTCGATACGGCCTCCATCTGCGGGCCAAGCTGCTCGAACACCTTCGACGCGCCGCTCTTGCCGAACGCCAGCAGGGCAGGGATATCCTCCTTGCGCACCTGCCGCATCGCCTCGACCTGGCTGATGTCGGCGCGGCTGCCCTTGCTCTTCAACTCCGCCTCCATCCCCTTCATCGCGCCCAGCCGATACAGCGCCCGGCCCGACGGCGTGGAGAAGAAGCGTGCTGACGCGGCAATCTGCGCCGGGTTCATCTCGCTGGTGATGAGCGCACTGATGCGGCTGCGCAATTCGGGCAGGCCGGAGTCCATCAGGCGGCCCAGCACCTCCTTCGTGCGCAGCGCCAGATGCTTGTCGAGGCCCGGATGCTCGGCGAACAGCTTGCCCATCTCCGGGTCCGTCGCGCCCAGATTGCCCATTTCCTGATCGACGCCGGCGAACATCACCTCGCGCAGCAGCGCACCGTCCGCCAGCAGGTCGAGCAGCGCGTCGAGTTCGGGCGATGGTGCGGTCGCGCTAGCCTGCGCCCGCGCTTCGGCGGGCGCAAACGGCGCAAGCGCCAACAGGGCCAGGCCGGTCAGGACATGAATCGACCTGCTCATGGCGCAGTCTTTTTCGGATCGGAGCCGAAAAGTTCTTCCAGCTTTTGGCGCTCGGCCTTGCTCAGCTGCTCATACGTGCGGGCCTTGGGCAGCTTGGCCAGCGCTTCCGCAGGGGCCTTCATGATTTCCGGCATGGCCTTCATCATTTCGGGCATGATCGCCTGCATGCGGCCAAGATAATGAGGGTCGGTCGCCAGCTCCATGAAGCCTCCGCCGAACTTGGCGCCGGCCGGCGTCTTCAGGAACGCGGAAATGTCATCCAGTTCAGCCGCATTGTAGCGGTGGGCGAAGGCCTCAGCCATGCCAGCGCGCATGTCCGGTTCGAACCGGGTCATAAGGCGACCCATGGCCGGCCACATGCTGCTCATCATCACGTTCATCCGCTCGCGGAAATGCGGGTCGATGATCGCCATCATTTCCGCGATGGTGGCGTCGCCCAGTTGATCCGCCTGTTCCGCGTCCAGCCCGCCTGCGCTCAGAAACTGGCGGATCGGCATCTTGGACATGCCGTCCATCGCCGGTTCCATCATCTTCTGCATCATCGGCCCCATCATCCGCTCCATCGCGCCGTCCGGCAGGACGATCGCGGCGATCGGCGTTGCTTTCGCCAACAGCGCGGGGTCGGCGGGAGAAAGCGCGGCAGGGGTCGCCGCTGGGGCTTCCCCAGGCGTTTGCGCCAACAGCGGGGCCGGCAACAACATCAGCAGCCCGAGCAGAGGCGCAAGCGTCTTCACGCCGCCACCCGCTCACCCGCGCCAGCTTTCGCCTTGGCGCGCAGATATTTGTGCATATGGTCCGTCACGTCCCGCCCGTCGCGGATCGCCCACACCACCAGGCTCGCGCCGCGCACGATGTCGCCCGCCGCGAACACGCCGTCCATCGACGTCATCATCGTCTTGTGGTCGACGCGCAGCGTGCCCCAGCGGGTGACCGACAGGTCCTCCGCGCCGAACAGCCTGGGCAGGTCTTCGGGATCATAGCCCAGCGCCTTGATCACCAGGTCAGCGTCCAGCGTGACTTCGCTGCCGGGGTCCGGCTCGGGTGCGCGGCGGCCCGATGCGTCGGGCTGGCCGAGGCGCATCTTGGTGATCTTGACGCCGGTCACGCCTTCGGTGCCTTCAAACGCCAGCGGCGCGGAAAGCCACACGAACTCGACGCCTTCCTCCTCGGCATTCTGCACCTCGCGCTGCGATCCGGGCATATTCTCCCGGTCGCGGCGATACAGGCACTGGACCGAAGTCGCGCCCTGCCGCACGGCGGTGCGCACGCAGTCCATCGCGGTGTCGCCGCCGCCGATCACGATCACCTTCTTGCCGGCGGCATGCAGCGACCCGTCCTCATGCTCGGGCACCGCATCGCCGAAATTGGCGCGGTTGGACGCGAACAGGAAGTCGAGCGCCTTGACCACGCCGGGCGCGCCGACGCCGGGCGCCTTGATGTCGCGCGGCTTGTAGACGCCGGTCGCGATCAGGATCGCGTCATGCTTTTGGCGCAGCTCCTCCAGCGTGGCGTCGCGCCCAACCTCGAAACTCTCGTGAAACACGATGCCGCCGTCCTTCAGGCGCTGGACGCGGCGCATGACCACGTCCTTCTCCAGCTTGAAGCCGGGGATGCCATAGGTCAGCAGGCCGCCGGCGCGGTCGTGCCGGTCATAGACATGCACCTCATGCCCCGCCGCGCGCAGATATTCCGCCGTCGTCAGCCCCGCCGGACCCGCGCCGATCACGCCGACCGACTGGCCCGTGGGCGCGCCGGGAACCAGCGGCTCGACCCAGCCTTCCTTCCAGGCGGTGTCGGTGATGAACTTCTCGACGCTGCCGATCGTCACGGCGCCATGGCCGGAAAACTCGATGACGCAATTGCCCTCGCACAGGCGATCCTGCGGGCAGATGCGACCGCAGATTTCCGGCATGGTGCTGGTCAGGTTCGACAGCTCATAGGCTTCGCGCAGCCGCCCCTCGGCGGTCAGGCGCAGCCAGTCGGGAATATGATTGTGCAGCGGACAATGGGTCGAGCAATAGGGCACGCCGCATTGCGAGCAGCGCGACGATTGCTCCTCCGCCTTGTCGACCAGGAAGGTCCTGCTGATTTCCTGAAAATCGTCCGCACGGTCATCGGCCGCGCGCTTTTCGGGATAGGACTGCGCCTTCCCAACGAATTTCAACATCGGATTATCGCCCATGCGCCGTCCCTGTTATGTTGCACATGCGGCATAACAGGAAAACGCACGGAGTCACGCGGTTTTTGCGATATAGGTAAGCTAAGCTTACCTATATTCACCGTGTTTCGCGCAGCTTTTGTCTAAATCTGTAATATTCTTGCGCAATTTGGTCTCATATCGGACCTATCTCAGATTCAGCCAGACCAGAGCGGCGGCGCCCGCGACGATTCGATACCAGGCGAACGGCCCGAATCCATGGCGCGACACCAGACCCACGAACCAGCGAATCACCAGCAGCGCGACCACGAAGGACACCGCGAAGCCCAGCGCGATGCTGCCCCAGCCAACCTGCGCGCTGGTCAGGTCCGCGCCTTTCTTCAGCAGCTCCAGCGCGGTCGCGCCCAGCATGGTCGGGATCGCCAGGAAGAAGCTGAACTCCGCCGCCGTGCGCCGCTCCACGCCCAGCGTCAGCGCGCCCATGATCGTCGCGCCGGATCGGGACACGCCGGGGATCATCGCGATGCACTGCACCAGGCCGATGCCGATCGCATGGGTCGCGGGAATGTCGGCGATGCCGTGATGCTTGCCCTGCTTCACCATCCGCTCGATCAGCAATATGGCGACGCCGCCGACGATCAGCGCCCAGGCGACCACCTGCGGCGCGCCCAGCAGGATCTCGATATAGTCGTGCAGCGCCAGGCCGATGACGGCCGACGGCATGAACGCCAACACCAGATTGCGCAGGAAGCGCCAGCTCATCGGTTCGCGCTTCAGCAGCCCCATCGCCACCGCCCAGAAGGTGCGCCAGTAGAGCACGATCACCGCCAGGATCGCGCCCAGCTGGATCACCACGTTGAACATCGCCCAGGTGGAGGCGTCATAGCCCAGCAGTTCGCTCGCCAGGATCAGATGGCCGGTCGACGACACCGGCAGGAACTCGGTCAGCCCCTCGACGATGCCCAGCAGAATGACGGTCAGGATATGTATGTCCATATTTCCCCCAAATCCTCCCCGGGACGGGGAGGTGGCAGGCGAAGCCTGACGGAGGGGGCGTGCCCCATCCGCAAGGCTGCGTCCGGCAGTGAGCGCCTCTCCAGCGCTGCCCGGTCGTCCTCCCCCTGTCGGGAAGGATCGAGCCTCTTACGCCTGCGCCCGGCCCGCGAAACGGCCGTGACGGCGATAGCGCACCAGCCACTTGTCCGCGACCGCCGCCATCGGCGTCGCCGTTACGCCAAGGTCGGCGAGTCCCGCCGCGCCCGGCGCGACGACATTGTCGCTCGCCAGCATCTTCAGCTGATCGCCGGTGATCGGCCCGCCCGGCAGGAAGGCGATGATCTTCGCAATCCCGGCCGGCACGGGCACGAAAGCGGGCGACCGGCCGATGCCGGCGGCGATCCACTTGTTGATCTCCAGCATGGACAGGACCTGCGGCCCGCCCAGTTCATAGGTCTTGCCGCCATGCGCCAGCGGCTCCGCCAGCGCATTGGCGACGGCGTTGGCGACGTCGGCGACGTAGACCGGCTGAAACTTCGTGTCGGCCGCGATCACCGGCACGACCGGCGCCATGGAAATCAGCCCGGCGAAGCGGTTGATGAACTGGTCTTCCTGCCCGAAGACGATCGACGGGCGCAGGATGGTCGCCGCGGGGAAGGCGGCCTTGACCGCCGCCTCGCCCGCCGCCTTGGACCGGCCATAGCCGCTCGCGCTCTCCGGGTCGGCGCCGATCGCGCTGATATGCACCAGCGCGCCGACACCCGCCGCGGCCGCCGCCTTCGCCACATTCTCCGCGCCGCGATGCTGGATCGCGTCGAAATCGCCGGCCAGCACGCCGACCAGGTTCACCACCGCGTCGCTGCCCGCCAGCGCCTTGGCGACCGTCGCCGGCTTGGTGATGTCCGCCGCGACGAACTGGCTCTGGCCCAGGCCGCCCAGCGACTTCACCCGCAGCCCCATCGCCAGGTCGCGCTGCGCGATGCGCACCCGCGCGCCGCGCATCATCAGCGTCTGGGCGACATGCCGGCCCAGAAAGCCGCCGCCGCCGAAGATCGTTACCAGCTTGTCCTTCATCGTGCCGTGCGTCCCGTATTTCAAAGGAGAATCCTGCTATAACCCGGTGGCGGCAGTTCTTCTACAAGTCAAACCCAGCCTTGCAGGCTCGCGATCATCCACAGCCCCAGCAACAGGAACAGCGCCGCCGCGCCCAGTTGCAACGCCCGCATCGGCACCTTTTTCGCCAGCGCCTCGCCGAAATAGACCGCCGGCACATTGGCCAGCATCATGCCCAGCGTCGTGCCGGCGGTCACCGCGAACACATTTTCGAACCGCGCGCCCAGCGCCACGGTCGCAACCTGCGTCTTGTCGCCCATCTCCACCAGGAAGAAGGCGATCAGCGTCGTTGCGAACACGCCCGCCTTCGACGGCGCTTTGAGCGGCGCATCCTCGTCGATCTTGTCGGGCACCAGCGTCCAGGCGGCCATGGCGATGAACGACAGCGCGACGGCATAGCGGAACCAGGGCTGCGTCAGCACGCCCGCGATCGAATGGCCGACCAGCGCGGCGAGAAAATGATTCGCCAGCGTCGCGACCAATATGCCCAGCACGATCGGCAGGGGCTTGCGAAACCGCGTCGCCAGCAGCATCGCGAGCAACTGCGTCTTGTCGCCCATCTCGGCCAGAGCGACCAGGGCGGTGGAGGTGAACAGAGCTTCCATCTGCAACTATCCGGGGCCGGGCGGAGGAAAAGGACGCAATGCCACCGTACCCCTCCGCCCGGCCGGCGAACAGGGGTCCGATGCCATTGGTCTCGCCCGATGCGCAGATCCGCCCTGAAAGCGCTTCCGCATCCCGCCCGCCATGACCTCTCGGCCAAATATGTTGACGAACGGCCCGTTCACTTGAAGGAACGGCTGGCTACTCCCCAGATGACGCGCTAGCCTCTACGCAAGGCTTCCGGGGAAAGCAAGCCAATGGGGTCAACAGGGAACAAGACGGTGGAAACCGACGCGGACGTCGACGCCTTTCTGGCGGGCGTCGAGCCGGCCGAGCGGGCGGCGGACGGCCGCGCTGTCGCGGCGATCATGGCGCGCCTGTCGGGCGATCCGGCGCGGATGTGGGGCGCGGGCATCATCGGCTTTGGCCGCTATCACTATCGCTATGACAGCGGGCGGGAAGGGGACATGTGCCGCATCGGCTTTTCCCCGCGCAAGGCGGAGCTGGTCCTCTATCTCGCCGGCCTGGAAGACGGTGATTTCGAAGGGCTGGGCCGGCATCGGCGCGGCAAGTCCTGCCTCTACGTCAAACGACTGGCGGACGTGGACGCAGCCGCGCTCGAACGCCTGATCACCCGCAGTATCGATCATATGGACAGGAGCTATCCGCGATGAAATGGGGCATCGCGCTCGCCGCCGCACTGGGGCTGGCGGCGCCCGCGCACGGTCAGGTCAAATCCGGAGTCGAGGACGCGACCATCACGTCGCTCTCGGCCGATCTCGCCGCCGGCCGCACGACCAGCGTGAAGGCGGTCACCGCCTATCTCGCCCGGATCGCGGCGATGGACCGCAAGGGGCCGAAGCTCAACAGCATCATCACGCTCAATCCCGACGCCCTGTGGCAGGCGCGCGCGCGCGACGCCGAACGCCGCGCCGGCAAGGCGCGCGGCCCGCTGCACGGCGTGCCCATCCTGCTCAAGGACAATATCGAAGCGGCCGGCATGCCCACCACGGCCGGATCGCTCGCGCTCGCCCATAATGATCCCGGCCGCGATTCCCCCGTCGCCGCCGCGCTCAAGGCGCAGGGCGCGATCATCCTGGGCAAGACGAACCTGTCCGAATGGGCCAATTTCCGCTCCGAACGCTCGATGAGCGGCTGGAGCGCGGTCGGCGGCCTCACCCGCAACCCCTATGCGCTGGATCGCACCACCTGCGGCTCGTCCAGCGGATCGGGCGCGGCCGTCGCCGCCGGCTTCGCCCCCGCCGCGATCGGCAGCGAGACCAACGGCTCGATCATCTGCCCGTCCTCGATGATGGGGCTGGTCGGCCTCAAGCCCAGCATCGGCCTCGTCCCCCGCACCCATATCGTGCCGATCAGCCACAGCCAGGACACCGCCGGCCCGATGGCGCGCAGCGTGCGCGACGTCGCCATCCTGTTTTCCGCCCTTATCGCCAGCGATCCGGGCGATCCGACCACGGCCAACGCCATGTCCCATGCGAAGGACTATGCCGCCGCGCTCGATCCCGCCGCGATCCGGGGCATGCGTATCGGCGTCATCCGCGGCGGCGCGCAGCCCGACCTGCTCGCCCGCTTCGACACCGCGCTCGACGTGCTGAAAACCGCCGGAGCCACCCTGGTCGAAGTGACGAAACCACCGATGGAGGGCATGGGCGACGCCAGCTACGACGTCCTCAAATATGAGTTCAAGGCCGATCTCGACGCCTATCTCGCCACCACGCGGGAGGATCAGGTGCCCGCCCGCACGCTGCAAAGCCTGATCGCCTTCAACGCCGCCAATCGCGACAGGGAAATGCCGCTCTTCGGCCAGGACATTTTCGCGATGTCGCAGGAAAAGGCCCCGCTCACCGACCCCGTCTACAAGGCCGCGCGCGAAAAATCGCTGCGCCTCGCCGGCAAGGAAGGGATCGACGCGATGCTGGCGGCGGACAAGCTCGATCTGCTGGTCATGGTCAGCTACGGTCCCGCCTGGCCCTCCGACACGGTCTGGGGCGACCAGTATGAGGGACCCAGCGGATCGACCGGCCCCGCCGCCATCGCCGGCTATCCCCACCTCACCGTCCCCATGGGCGCGGTGCGCGGCCTGCCTGTGGGCCTGAGCTTCATCGGCGCGGCCTTCACCGAACAGACCCTGCTGAACGCGGGCCTCGCCTATGAACAGGCCGCCGGCGTCACCCTGAAACCCGATTTCCGCCCCACCGCCGACACCGGCCCGGAACTGGAGGGCGCGAAATAGGACAAGAAGCGCCGAAACGCCACCTTCCGTTCGTTTCGAGCGTAGTCGAGAAACGCTCGCGCAGCACTTGCGGCTTCTCGACTACGCTCGAAGCGAACGGCGATCCTTACGGTTCACCCTTGCTTTCCTGCATCCGCCGTTCCGCAAACCACTGCGCCAGCATCTGCGCGGTGCAGCCGGTAAACCCGTTGCTGCCGATCGTCGAACAGCTGCCCGGCAGCGTCTGCCGCTGCACCTGCTCCATCGTCGCGACCTGGCTGCCCCAGCCGGGACCGCCCGCCACTGCCGGCTTCTCGCGCAGCTTCTTGGGGATGCGATAGCGCTCCGATTCGGGCCGCCGCGCGCACACCACGATTTCGTCGCCCTCGCCCTGCGGGCAGGGGTCGTCGCCGAACACCAGCAGATTGGTGATGCGCTCGGGCGGCGCGGCCTGTGCAGCAGGCGCGGCCACTAGCGGCATCGGCAGCAACAGGGACAGGATCAACAGGCGACGCATCGCAACTCTTCCTTCAATCGCCCCCATGATGATGCCTTCCAGACGGCGCAACCCGCGCCGATCCGTCACTCCGAAGGCGCAGGCTCGACCGGCGCAGGATTCGCCTTAGCAGCAGCCGCCGCCTTCTCCTCCGCCACGACGCGCGCCTCGATCGCCTCGCTGTCCGCGTCGATCGTGCTCAGCCGCTTGCCACGCTCGGCCGCGACCAGGTCCTTCCAGCTCGCATTGTCGGCCGCCTGCCGCTCCAGCTTCGCCATGCGGGCAAGCTGCGCGAAACAGCCGGTCGCGCCGCCGCCGCCGACCGGCGAGCAGCTCTCCGTGCCGGTGCGGCCGACATATTCCATCGATCGCACCCGTTCGCCCCAGGCCTGGTTCGACGGCTTGTTCGGGTCGCCGCGCAGCGGCTCGGGAATGCGGTAGCGTTCCTCCTCGCCCTTGCGCGCGCAGACCACGATCTCGTCGCCCTGACCCGGCGGGCAGGCGTCGTCGCCATAGACGATGACCAGATTGACCCGCTCCGACCCCGGCGTCGCCGGCGGCGCGGCTTCCTGCGCCAGAACCGGCGTGGCGAAACCCGTCATCAGCAGGGCGGCGATCAGCGCTTTGGTCCGTGTCATCGTCCTCATGTCCTCTCAGATGCGCTTGGAAAGCGCGATGGCGGCGCGGCAGCCCAGCCGCACTGCGTGTGACAGCAATGGATAGGCGACGGCCTGCTCGGCGCCATGGGCAATGGCGGTCTCGCGATGCTCGACTTCCTCCGCCTGAAAATCCTCGATCAGGGCGGACAGTTCCGGGTCGTCCTGCCCCAATTCCTCGCGCTGCTGTTCATAATGCCGGTCGATCTCGGTTTCGATCGCGGCCGTGCAGGCCATCGCCGCACGCGGGCCAATCGCCGCGCTCACCGCGCCCAGCGCGAAGCCCGCGACATTCCACATCGGCGTCAGCGCCGTCGGCCGCACGCCGCGCTTGCTCATCAGCGCGTCGAAAATCTTGCGATGCCGCTCTTCCTGCGCCGCCATGCCGGCGATCACGCGGGCGTCGGGATGGCGATCGCCCATCACCGCCAGCTGGCCGGCATAAATGCGCGTCGCGCCGAACTCCCCCGCCTGATCGACACGCAGCATCGACGCGCGCGCCGAGTCGCTGATACGCCTGCCGGGCCGGGGAAAATCCTTCGCGCTCATGCCGCCTTCCTGTTCAGGGACAGGCCCAAGATGGCAAGCGCAGCGCCCACCGACAAGAGGCCGTTATAGCCCGCCAGCGAGATACCAAACAGGCTCCACGGCGCGACGTCGCAGCGAATGATCGGCGCGGACCAGATCGCCTCGGCCAGATCGCCGCCGCTCGCCGTCGTCGCGCAGGATGTCAGCCCCTCCCACCAGCCATATTCGACGCCTGCATGGAACAGGCCGATGCCGCCACTGATCGCAATCGCCAGCGCCGCCAGCAGCGTGAAGGCGCGGCTGAGCGCCGGGCTGCGCGCGGTCGCAAACGCAATCAGCGCCAGCGGGATCGCCGCCATATGCGGATAACGCTGCCACCAGCACATCTCGCACGGATGCAGCCCGAAAACATATTGCGACACATAGGCCCCGCCCAGCAGCGCGGCGGGAACGACCAGCGCCAGCAGGCGGGCGAGAGGGAGGGAAGGGGAGGACATCAACGCTCCATAGCCGTTCTTTCTCGGTGAAGTCGACAAAGGCTGGTGCCCGACAGTGATTCAGTTTGAACTAAGCATGTCCAACCGGCCCCACCAAACATCGCATCATGACGCCGTAAAGCATGAGCGTCAGCCAGAACATGAATGGCAGTTTCGCGCGAATGAATGTCACGCTCCCACGGTTGGCCCGACCCGCCCTCAACGAGCGGACGATCAGCCACGCCATCACGGCAGAAAAGCCCAAAAACAGGATCGCGATGCTGTTCATTTCCCTTTCTGGAGCGGCGTGCGTTAAACATAAACCGTTCGTGCTGAGTAGGGACTGAGCTTGTCGAAGGCCCGTATCGAAGCATTATGCGCAGCGCCTGATCCTTCGATACGCCATTGCGACAAGCTCAATGCCTGTCCTGAGCGCCTGCCTTGGCAGGCAGTCGAAGGGGCTAATCAGGACGAACGGAAGGAATGCTGCTTACTCCAAAGGCGCGCTCTCGGGTCAGCGCGTCGCCAGCTTGCGCGTCCCCTGCGCCTGCGCCACCACCGCGCCCGGCTTTTGCGCCAGACGCGCGATGGTCTTGAGCGCATAGTCGAGCTGGAAGTCCTCCACGCCCTTCTTCTTCAGCTCCTCGGCGGTCGCGGTGAAGCGCGGATCGTCCTTGCTGTCCTCCTCCAGCGCCTTGTCGTCGGTCTTGATCTCGTTGATCAGGTGCCGGCGCAGGTCGCTCTCGCGGAACTTGGGGCGGTTCTTGTAGTCGGGATCGCTGAGCTGCGGCACCTTGATGTCCGGCTCGATGCCGCCTTCCTGCACGCTGCGGCCCGACGGCGTATAATAGCGCGCCGTGGTCAGCTTCAGCGCCGTGGTGCTGCTGAGCGGCAACATGGTCTGCACGCTGCCCTTGCCGAAGCTGCGCTCGCCCATCACCAGCGCGCGATGCTGGTCCTGCAACGCGCCCGCGACGATTTCCGACGCGCTCGCCGAACCCGAATCGACCAGCACGATCACCGGCAGGCCCTTCGCGTCGTCGCCGGCCTTGGCGTAATAGCGCTCGACATCGCCCTTCGCCCGGCCGCGCTGCGACACGATCTCGCCGCGCTCCAGGAAGGTGTCACTGACGCTCACCGCCTCGTCCAGCAGCCCGCCGGGGTTGGATCGCAGGTCGAGAATATAGCCGGTCGGCTTGCGGCCCAGCGACTTGTCGATGCTGCGGATCGCCTGCCGCACGTCCGCGCCGGTGTTGGCCGAGAAGCTGATGATGTTGATGACGCCGATATTGTTCTTCACCTCCCATTTGACGGGCTTCAGGGTGATGACTTCGCGGGTCAGCGTCAGGTCGATCGGCTTGTCGCGGCCGGCGCGCACGATCGTCAGCTTGATCGACGTGCCCGGCGCGCCGCGCATCTTGTCGACCGCTTCGTCCAGCGTGCCGCCATAGATCAGCTGGCCGTCCAGATGGGTGATATAGTCGCCCGCCTTGATCCCCGCGCGCCAGGCCGGCGTATCCTCGGTCGGCGCGATCACCTTGACCGCGCCATCCTCCTGCGTGACCGAGAGGCCCAGGCCCCCATAGCTGCCCTCGGTCTGCGTGCGCAGATTCTGGAAGTCGCGCGCGTCGAGGAAGCTGGAATGCGGGTCGAGGCTGGCGAGCATGCCGTCGATCGCGCCCTTGATCAGCTTCTCGTCGTCGACCTTCTCGACATAGTCGCTGCGGACCTTCTGGAACACGTCCATGAACTCGTCGAGCGCCTTGTAGCTCGAAGCCTCCCCGGCGGAGAGCGCGGCCGTGGTGGCCGGAATGAGCGCAAGCGCCCCGAGCGCGACCGCGCCCCGGAGGAAAGTGGATTTCATCGAGTCCTCAGGTCCTGACATGAGCGCTCAGCATAGGCGGTTTTGCGCGCCCATGCAAAAGCGCGCTTCGATCGAATGTCGCCGATCATCGATGAGCGTCGGGTTAACGCTCCACCTTAGCTTCAATCGAATGCCGCTTCCGCATCCAGAAAGCCCGTCATCATCCGCGCCAGCGCATCCTCGATCGCGCTCTGCGGCGGCGAATCGGCATCTTCCCGCATGATCGTCGCGCGCATTACGCCGACGAAGGCGTTGGTCAGCACGAACGCCTCCGCCGCGCTGAACGGCGTCACCCGCGTCCCGTCCGCCGGCCGGTCGGGCGACGTCAGCAGGGCCATGATCCGCGTCAGCATCGGTTGCAGCCGCCGCGCGTCGCGCATCAGCGAATGCTCGATCACCAGCGCATGCACGCCGCGCCGCTCGCCATAGGCTCCCGCGACCGCGCGCACGATCCGCCCGATCCGCTCGCGCGGCGGCAGGTCGGCCGGGTCGCGCAGCGTCTCCATCACCCGCGCCGTCACGCTCGCCATCTCCCGGTCGGCCAGCGCGTCCAGGATCGCCGCCTTGTTCGGGAAATACTGGTACAGCGTGCCGATGCTGACCCCCGCCGTCGCTGCGACGGCATTGGTCGTCATCGCCGCCATGCCGCCCTTCTCCAGCAGCCGCATCGCCGCCTCCAACATGAGTTCGACCTTGTACAGCGCCCGGTCCTGCCGCGGCTTGCGTGTTCCAACAGCCTGATTTCCTGTAACTTTCACCATATCGATCAGCCCCGGAGAATGCGAGTTTGATAACATGAGTATTACTCATATTATCAAACTCAGCAAGCCGCCCCGCATATCGTTTTGGCAAGCGGGTCACCGTGAATTTAAGATGACAGGACAGCCCATCATGACCACCGCCACCCTCTCCACCGGCAAGGACTGGACCGCCGCCTTCACCGCCCTGCGCCATCTGCTCGGCAATCCCGGCGACACCGCCCAGGTCTTCCGCATCATGCGCGCCCTCAACGCCGGCAGCGCAAAAACCGGATACGACCGCCTGCTCCGCACCGCACAGGGCGGCCGCATCGCCTGGCAGCGCCCGGAACTGGCGCAGCGCTTCGCCGATCCCGCCTATGTCGCCCGCTTCGCCCCCGGCACGGTCGGCGCGGCCTATGCCGCCTTCCTCGCCGACACCGGCTATTCCGCGCAGGGCCTCGCCGCCGTCAGCCGCACCGACGACGACGCGCTGGAGGCGCAGCATCCCTATGCCTGGTTCGGCCGCCGCATCCGCGACACGCATGACATCTGGCATCTGCTCACCGGCTACAGCGCCGACGACCCGCTCGGTGAAGCCTGCCTCACCGCCTTCTCCTACGCCCAGACCGGCGGCCTCGGCTGGGCCGTGATCGCGGTTGGCGCGGCGCTCAAGTCGCTGCGCCTGCCCGACGGACGCAAGGCGGCCAGAGCGATCTGGCAGGGCTATCGCAACGGCCGCCGCGCCGCCTGGCTCGCCGGGGAAGACTATGACGCGCTGCTCGCCGAACCGATCGCCGACGCCCGCCGCCGCCTGAACGTCGCGGAACCGACCGCCTATCTCGCCTGCGCCGGCCTGCCGCGCTTCGCCTGATTGCCCGCCGCCCCGCGCCGTGGCACAGCGGTCCCATGTCCCGCATCGGCCTGCTCGGCGGCTCCTTCAACCCGGCCCATGGCGGCCACCGCGCGATCTCGCTCTTCGCCATGCAGGCGCTCGGGCTGGACGAGGTCTGGTGGCTGGTCTCCCCCGGCAATCCCCTGAAGCCCGCCGCCGGCATGGCCCCCCTGGTCGCGCGCATCGCCAGCGCCCGCGTCCAGGCCCGCCGCACCCCGATTCGCGTCACCGCGATCGAGCGCGAGATGCGCACCCGCTACACCGCCGACACGCTCCGCGCGCTCGTGGCGCGCTACCCCGCGCATGACTTCATCTGGCTCATGGGTGAGGACAATCTGCAACAGTTCGCCCGATGGAAGGACTGGCGCGGCATCGCCCGGCGAATGCCCATTGCCGTGATCGCCCGACCGGGCTATAAAGGGCCTGCTAGTGGTTCTGTAGCCATGGCTTGGCTGCGGCGCTTCGTCCGGCCCGCGCGCCTGTGCAGAATATGGACGGTTTGGAGACCGCCGGCGCTTGTGCTTCTGCGCTTTCGCCCTGATCCAAGATCGGCAACCCTGCTGCGGCAGGCGGACCCCCTCTGGCATCGCGAATATGAAGGCAAGTCTGTGCGCGACATGCTCACGGGCCGGTACATCGTCTAGATTGGAGCTTTTTTGACCAGACCCAATATTGCTCAGGCGCCCGCCAACGACACGGCCACCCAGGCCGAATCCGTGGCCGCCCTGCATGCCCTCGTCCTTTCGTCGCTCGACGACGACCAGGCGCAGGAAACCATCTCGATCCCCCTCGAAGGCAAGAGCAGCATCGCCGATCACATGGTGATCGCGAGCGGCCGTTCGTCGCGCCAGGTCGCGTCGATGGCGCAGAAGCTGGCCGAGCGGATCAAGAAGGAAACCGGCCGGCTCGCCCGTGTCGAGGGCCTGCCGGTCGCCGACTGGGTGCTGATCGATGCCGGCGACGTCATCGTCCACCTGTTCAAGCCGGAAGTGCGCAGCTTCTACAATCTGGAACGGATGTGGGGCTTCGTAGACGCGCCGGTCGCCGGCACGGCCTGATCCGCTTATTGGGCTGGCGTTGATCGGGACGGACTGATCCCGGCCGAAGGGTTGGGACCATGCTGCTTCACATTATCGCGCGCGGCAAGATCGGCCGCTCGCCGGAGGGCGAGCTTGTCGATCGCTACGTCAAGCGCCTGACCATGCCGTTCAGGCTCACCGAACTGCCGGACCGCGGGGGCAAGCTCCCCCCCGTGGCGCCCGGCACCGTGACGGTGATGCTGGACGAAAAGGGGCAGCAGCTCTCCTCGCTCGCCTTTGCCGGCCGCATCGAGAAGTGGCGCGACGCCGGGACGCGCGAATGCCGCTTCCTGATCGGCGCGGCGGACGGCTTCGACGATGCCGATCGGGCGAACGCCGATCTGCTGATCGCCTTCGGCGCGATGACCTGGCCGCACATGATGGCCCGCGCGATGCTGGCCGAACAGCTCTGGCGCGCCTGTTCCATCCTTGCCAACCACCCCTATCATCGCGAAGGATAGGGCCATGGGGGCCAGGCGGACGACAGCAGCAATGGCGACGGGCTTGGCCCTGTTCGCGACCGCGCGTCTGCTCGCCCAAAATGACGACCAGTTGATCCTGCCGGGAACCGCCGGCACCACCCTCGCGCAGGAACAGGCCGCGCTCAAGACCGCGCACCAGCAGTCGGCCGAGGCCAAGGCCCGCTCAGAACGCTATGAGCAACAGGCCGCCTCCGCCCGCGACGAAGCCGATCAGGCCCGCCGCCGCGCCGCCGCCACCGCCGCCCGTATCCAGGAATCGGAGGCGGACATCGCCGCCGCCCGCGCCCGCATCGCCATCATTGCCCGGCTGCAGCGAGCGCAGGCCGCTCGCTTGGCGGAAAAGCAGGAGCCGGTCGTCCGCCTGACCGCCGCGCTCCAGATGATGGCGCGCCGCCCCGTCGCGCTGGCGCTGGTCCAGCCCGGTTCGATCGCCGACGCCATCCACATGCGCGCAATGCTCGGCAATATCCTGCCCGTCATCCGCGAGCGCACCGCCGGCCTGCGCGCCGAACTCGACAAGAGCCGGCAATTGCGCGCTACCGCCGAAAAGGCCGCCGATGCGCTGGCCTCCAGTCAGCGCGAATTGCAGGAGCGGCAGGCGTCGCTCCGAACGCTGGAGGAAAACAAGCGCATCGCCGCGCGCGACCTGCGTTCCAGCGCGGGCCTTGAAAGCGAACGCGCGCTGGCGCTGGGCGAGCGCGCGCGCGATATCGTCGATCTCATGGACCGGCTGGAGCAGGCCGGCAGCCTGCGCGACGATCTCACCGCGCTCGCCGGCCCGGTGTTGCGGCCCGCCCGTCCCGACCAGAGCGGCGACCCCGCGCCGGAAGCCGCGCAGGCGACCAGCGGCCCGCCGCCCTATCGTCTGCCGGTCATCGGACAGCTCGTCATGGGGCTGGGCGAAGTCAACGACAGCGGCGTGCGCGCCCGCGGCCTCACTATCGCCACCCCCTCGGGCGCGCTTGCCGTCGCGCCCACCGCTGGCCGCATCGCCTTTGCCGGCCCTTATCGCGGCTATGGCCAGATCCTGATCATCGACCATGGCCAGGGCTGGACCACGCTCATCACCGGCCTCCACCGCCTGACCGCCAATGTCGGCGAAACCGTGCGCCAGGGCGATCCCGTCGGCGTGGCGGGCGAAGGCCGCCCCATGGTGACCATAGAACTGCGCCGCAACGGCCGCCCCGTCGACATCGTCCCGCTGGTGGGGCTGGGGTAGCGGGTGGCGCCTGGCCTGCATCACCAACCCACGCTCGAAACGAACGGGGGAAGTGTTCGACGCCGAGGTCTTGTGACTGCCAAATGGCCGTCAGCGCAAAAGCGTTACTCCCCCACATTCTCCGGCAACGCCTGCGTTGCCTCAGCCGACGCCGGTTCGCGCACCAGTGCTTCCACCGGCTCCAGCGCCTCTATTTCCTTGCTGCCGGTGTCGATGTTGAGCGCAGCGAACTTGCGACCGGAGGACAGGATGTTGCGGTCGAAGCTGCCGACGAACTTGTTGTAATTGTCGACCGCGCTGGTGAGGCCGGTGCCCACGCGCTTGAGGTGGGTGGCTGCCGTCGCCAGCCGTTCATAGAGTTCCTTGCCCAGCGCGCCGATGCGCTTGGCCTCGTCCGCCATTTTTTCCTGGCGCCATACGGCGGCGACGGTGCGGGCGATGGCGACCAGGTTGGTGGGGGTAGCCAGCAGCACCTTCTTGCCGAACGCATGGTCCCACAGACCCGGATCATGTTCCAGCGCGGCGGACAGAAAATGTTCGCCCGGCACGAACATGATGACGTAATCGGGCGCGTCGTCGAACTGGTCGGCATAGCTTTTGCGGCCCAGCGTATCGACATGGGCGCGCATCGCGGCGGCATGGGCGGCCATGAAGCGGCGGCGGGCGTCATCTCCCTCCGCGCCATAGGCGTCCTGATAGGCGTTGAGCGAGACCTTCGCATCGATCACCAGCGCATTGCCGCCCGGCACGCGCAGGATCGCGTCGGGGCGTAGCCGGCCCTCCTCGCTCTCGACGCTGACTTCGGTGCGGAAATCGACATGCTCAGTAAGGCCACAGCTCTCCAGCACATTACGCAACTGCTGCTCGCCCCAGCGGCCCCGCGCTTTCGGAGCATGCCGCAGCGAATCGACCAGTCGCTGCGCCTCCGCCCGCACTGCTTCCTGCCCCACGCGCATCGCGTCGATCTGCCCTGTCAGTTGGCCATAGGCCTCGGTGCGCTGCTGCTCGATCTGGGTGATCTTCTGGTCGTAGCGCTGGATCGTCTCGTTAACCGGCGTCAGCAACTGTCGCAGTTGCGCCTCGCTCTTCTCCTGCGCCTGCGCCATGCGCTGGTCGGCGCGGGTCAGGAACTGCGCCTGGGCCTGTTCCAGCAGCTGGCTGCCGATCAGGCTGAACTGCGCCGACAGCTGCTCCTTGGCCTCGCGCATCGCGACTATCTGCGCTTCGAACGCCTCGGCCCGCGCCTGACTGTCGGATCGCAGCGCCGCCAGTTCCTGCGAGAGGCCACTACGCGCCTGCCGCTCGCCCTCCAGTTGCCGCGCCAGTTCCGCCGCCTGTCCCGCGCGCTCCTGCTCGACCGCCAATTCGCGGATCGCGGCGTTGCGCTGGTCGGTCGTGACCTCCAGCCTCGCCGCCAGATCGGCCTTCTCCTGCGCCAGCGGCGTGATGGCCTGCGCGCGCAGCAGCCAGCCGACGACCATGCCGATGACCAGCGCAACCGGCAGTAGAAGGAGAATCAGGCTGTCCACGCGCTATCACCCTTTCATGGAACGAAAGGAGAACTTAGACGGCGGGGCTGGTGGCGGCAAGCCTTTCGTCGGGACGGGGCGCGTCCCGCTCGTGCGCCATGCTTTCCTCCACCGCCGCTTCGGCCCGCTCAGCCGCCTGCCGCCGCCACATCGCCGCATACAAGCCGTCCGCGCGAATCAGTTCGCCATGCCGCCCGCGCTCGACGATGGCGCCCGCGTCCAGCACGATGATCTCATCCGCATCGACCACGGTAGACAGCCGATGCGCGATCACCAGCGTTGTGCGCTGGCGCGAGATGCTGCGCAACACCGACTGGATTTCCGTTTCCGTCCGGCTGTCGAGCGCGCTCGTCGCCTCGTCCAGCAGCAGGATCGGCGGGTCCTTGAGCAAGGTGCGCGCAATCGCGACACGCTGTTTCTCCCCGCCCGACAGCTTCAGGCCGCGCTCGCCGACGCGGGTGTCATAGCCCTGCGGCAAGGACTGGATGAAATCATGGATCTGCGCCGCCTGTGCCGCCGCTTCGATGTCCGCCTGGCTCGCACCCTCCCGGCCATAAGCGATATTGTAGCCGATCGTGTCATTGAACAGCACCATGTCCTGCGGCACGATGCCGATCGCCGACCGCAGCGACGTCTGCGTGACGGCGGTGATGTCCTGCCCGTCGATGGCCACGCGCCCCGCCTGAATGTCGTAGAAGCGGAACAGGATGCGCGCGATGGTCGACTTGCCTGCGCCCGAAGGCCCGACGATCGCCAGGGTCCGTCCCGCCGGCACCACGAAATCGACGCCATGCAATATCTCGCGCTCCGGGTCGTAACCGAAGCGCACATCCTCGAAGCGCACTTCCCCGTGCGGAACGCGCAACAGCGGCGCGTCGGGCGCGTCGCGCACTTCCGCCTCGGTGTCGATCAGCCGATACATGCCCTCCATGTCGATCAGCCCCTGCCGGATCGTGCGATAGACCCAGCCCAGCATGTCGAGCGGACGAAACAACTGGCTGAGCAGCGTGTTCACCAGCACCACGTCGCCGGTCGTGAACTGCCCCTTGCTCCAGCCCCAGACGGTATAGGCCATCGCGCCGGCCATCATCAGGTTGGTGATGAGCGACTGGCCGATATTGAGCCAGGCCAGGCTGTTTTCCGACTTGATCGCGGCCGTTGCATAGCGCCGCATCGCCGCGCTGTAGCGTTCCGCTTCCCGCGCTTCGGCCCCGAAATATTTGACCGTCTCGAAATTCAGCAGGCTGTCCACGCCATGGGCGATAGCGTTGGTGTCGGTGTCCACCATCTCGCGGCGCAGCGCGTCGCGCCAGTTGGTGACGGTGCGCGTGAACAGGATATAGGCGACAACCATCGCCAGCGTCGCGGCGACCAGCCCCGCGCCGAACTTCACCAGAAAGATGACGCAGACCGCCGCCAGTTCCAGCACCGTGGGCGCGATGTTGAACAGCAGGAAATAGAGCATCGTGTCGATGCTCTTGGTCCCGCGCTCGACGATTTTGGTGACCGCGCCGGTGCGCCGGTCGAGGTGGAAGCGCAACGACAGGCGATGCAGATGGACGAACACATCGTCCGACAGCCGCCGCCCGGCCTCCTGTCCGACCTTTTCGAAAACCGCATTGCGCAGATTGTCGAACAGCACCCCGCCAAAGCGCGCGCCCGCATATGCGATGATCAGCGCGATGGCGAGGCCTGCCGCCGGCTCCAGTCCCGGCGTCATGCGATCAACCGCGCCCTTGTAGGCAAAGGGCATGATAAGCGTTACCGCCTTGGCGATGGCGACTAGCACCAGCGACAGCGCGACCCGATGCCGCAGCGCCGGTGCGTCGGCAGGCCACAGATAGGGCAGGAACCGTCGCAGCGTTGCCCAGGCGGGGGGATTGCGGGTGTCGTCGTCGGGGGAAGCGGCAGGCATTTGGCGGCTAATGTAGGCGGATTGTTTCGGGATGCCAGCGCTACAGCGGCTTCTCGAAGAAATGATGCGCGTAACGGTCGTCGTTGAACCGCTCGATCTCCGTCCAGCCGGCGTTGCGATAGAGGCGCAGCGCTTCGGGCAAGGCGCGGTTGGTGTCGAGCCGCAACGCCGCGAAACCAAGCGACCGCGCGCCATCCTCCACCGCCTGCATCATCCGTTTCGACAGGCCGATACCGCGCGCCTCCGGGCTGATCCACAGCCGCTTGACCTCCGCGATCGCCCCGCCGCCGCCCTTCAGCGCAACGCAGCCGATCGGCGTTTTCCCGCGCATCGCGATCAGGAACAGGCCATGCGGGCGGACCAAGCTGGCGGCGTCGGGGTCGCGCGACAGTTGGGGCGCGAAACCTTCGGGAAAGCGGGTTTGCAGTTCGGCATAATAAGCGGTCAGGCAGGCCCGGGCGTCTGCGCAGAGCGGGTCGGCCTCGACGATATCGATGTCCTGGGGCGACATGGTCGTCCGCCTCAGGCCGGCTGCACGATGATCGACTGCGCGTTCATCATGGCCATGCCGAAGGCGGTCATGAACGCGATGTCGGTGGCGTCGCGGCCAACGGCGATGCGGATCATCGTCTCTACCGGGGCCAGGCGGGTAGCGTCGACGATATGCCACGCGCCGTCCAGCCACACCTCGACCACGGCATGGAAGTCCGGCGGATCGAGTTCCGGCGCATAGACCGACACCAGCCGCGCGGGAATGTCGCGGGCGCGGATCAATGCGGCGGTCAGATGCGCATAGTCGCGGCACACGCCCTGTCGCGCGACGAAGGTGTCAGCGGCGGTCGTATTGCCGTTCGAACTGCCCGGCACATAGCTGAGCGCATGCGCGACCCATTCGACGATTGCCGCGACCAGCGCGCCGCCGTCCAGCCCCGGAAAATGATCGCAGACGAAGGGCGCGAAACGGTCCGCCTCGCAATAGCGGCTCGGCCAGATGAAGGGCAGCACTTCAGCTGGCAGGCTGGGCAGCGGTGAGCGGGCGAGGGCAGGCAAATCCGGCAGCACGCGGTTCACGTCCACCGTAGCGCGATAGGTTGCGACCATATTGCCCGGCTGGGCCATGGTCCAGGCGCGCAGGCCCACCGCGCTGCCGCCAGCGATGATCGAGACCGGGCCTGCGCCGGTGACGACCAGTTTCTCCTCGACCATCTGCTGGTCTTTGAGGTCGGCCGCCTGAAGCGCGAGCAGAAGCTGCGTCGGTTCGGTGAAGTCGTAGTCGAGCACGGCTTCGATGGCGACGCGCATAGGCGGCTTCTCCAGACTGGGGGTTGGGGACGGGGAAATGAGACGGTAACGGCGGGAAGGAAGATAGCGTTCCGCCCGACGGCCGCAACAGGAGACGATGCTGCAAGGTGCGCTGCCTGCCGTCAGCAACGCCGGACGGTAAAAGGCCCGTCGCGCAGCGTGGCGGGACGGGCCTTTTCAGTGCGTGAAGCGTGAAGGGGACGAAAGCGGCTCCCAGATCGCCACCGGCTGTACGGGCCGGCCGATCCGATGCCTTAGTCGTCGTCCTCCGCTCCGGGTCCGGTCATCATGGCTTCGGCGATTTCCTCATTCTTGCCGCGGATCGTCTTTTCCAGACGATCGGCCATTTCGGGATGTTCCTTGAGGAAGGTCTTGGCGTTCTCGCGGCCTTGGCCGATGCGGACGGAGTCATAGGAGAACCACGCGCCCGACTTCTCGACGATGCCGGCCTTGACGCCCAGGTCCAGGATCTCGCCGATCTTCGACACGCCCTCGCCATACATGATGTCGAATTCGACCTGCTTGAAGGGCGGGGCAACCTTGTTCTTGACCACTTTTACGCGCGTCGCGTTGCCGACGATATCGTCGCGATCCTTGATCTGGCCGGTGCGGCGGATGTCGAGGCGCACAGAAGCGTAGAATTTCAGCGCATTGCCGCCGGTCGTGGTCTCCGGGTTGCCATACATCACGCCGATCTTCATGCGGACCTGGTTGATGAAGATGACGAGGCACTTGGAGCGCGAGATCGATCCGGTCAGCTTGCGCAGCGCCTGGCTCATCAGGCGGGCTTGCAGGCCGACATGGCTGTCGCCCATCTCGCCCTCGATTTCTGCACGCGGCACCAAAGCGGCGACCGAGTCGATCACCAGCACGTCGATCGCGTTGGAGCGGACCAGCGTGTCGACGATCTCCAGCGCCTGCTCGCCGGTGTCGGGCTGCGAGACGATCAGTTCGTCGATATCGACGCCCAGCTTCTTGGCATAGACCGGGTCAAGCGCATGTTCCGCGTCGACGAAGGCGGCGACGCCGCCGGTCTTCTGCGCTTCGGCGATGGCGTGCAGGGCGAGGGTGGTCTTGCCCGAGCTTTCCGGGCCATAGATCTCGACGATCCGCCCCTTGGGCAGGCCGCCAATGCCGAGCGCGATGTCGAGGCCCAGCGATCCGGTCGAAATCGCCTCGATCTCGATCTTCTCGCGCGAGCCGAGCTTCATCGCGCTGCCCTTGCCAAAGGCGCGATCGATCTGGGAGAGCGCGGCCTCCAATGCCTTTTGTCTGTCCATGCTTCCTGACTTTTTGGAATCGATGAGAGAGAGCATTGCGGTCATGGGCCTATCCCCTGTCAAGCGACTTGCCGATTCTCATCGGCGACAGGCATCATGTACCGCGTTTGTTCACGTAGAACAAGGGGGGAACGGGAAATTCCTATCCGATCCGAATTACAGGCGTCGAACTACACGATCTTCGTACATATCGAGCATGGTGTTTTGCGCCGATGCGGGCTGTCAAGACACCCATAATGCATTGTTATTGCGTGAGTATCTTCTCCAGCGCGCGTTCGACCGCGCCGATCGTGAACGGTTTGGCCAGCGTGGGGCGTCCGGCATGTGGGGCGGGCAGGTCATCCGCCATGCCGCCGGTCGCGAACACGAAGGGGATATCGCTGTCGGCCAGTATGTCGGCAATCGGCCACGCCTTTTCGCCCTGAAGGTTGCAGTCCACCAGCGCCGCGTCGAAGCCGCCCGCACGGGCATGATCGCACGCTTCTTCGACGGTGCTCGCCACCGCGTGCAGGCGGTATCCCAGGGTTTCGAGATAATCCTCCAGCATCATGCCGATCATCGCCTCATCCTCGACGATCAGAATGGATTTGCTTTCCGACATGTAGGCGACCTTCTCGAGTGGGTGCGTTTCGCTATCGCATCGACACGCGCTTGCACAGGGGGAATGGATTGATCGAAGGCAAGCTTGGGGAATCTTGTCTGCTTATGGCGGGTCGCGGCGTCGGCGCTTGCAATGTCCGGGGATCAGGCAGAGAATGTGATCGCCGGAAATAGAATAGCAGGTTGGTAGTTCCTGCGCCCCCGATCGGGGGTTCTTCCCAGCCGCGGCGTCGAACCCGACAATATTCGGGGACGGCGCGTGACTGCCTTCCTGCGCCGTCCTTGTCGAAAGCGAGGATAATCATGACCTTTTTCGCGATATCGGCCCTGTTGGCGGCGACCCTGTTCGCAGGCGCCGCACTCTATATCAGCCTCGTCGAACATCCCGCCCGGCTGGTCCTCGACGACAGGGCGCTGCTCGCGCAATGGCAGCCGAGTTACAAGCGGGCGCTGCCGATCCAGGCCGGACTGGCGATCGCCGGTGGTATCGCGGGCCTCATCGCGGGCTATGGCCTTGGCGGCTGGTCATGGATTGCGGGCGGTTTCCTGATGCTCGCCAACTGGCCCTTCACACTGCTGATCATCATGCCGGTCAACAAACGCCTGCAGGCGATGCGTCCCGATCAGGCGGATGAAGAATGCCGTCAGTTGCTGTTGCGCTGGGGCGGGCTTCACAATGTGCGCAGTGCGCTCGGGGCGATGGCCATGTTGCTGTACGCTGCGGGATTGTGGACAGCCATGGCCTGACTACTCCGCCGCCACCCGCATCGCCAGCGCATCCCGCGCGGCCTCCGCCAACTGGCTCACCGAAAACGGCTTGGGCAAAAACGCGACATTGGCGATGTCGATCGACTTGCGCAGCTGCTCCTCGGCATAGCCGGACATGAAAAGCACCGGCAGGTCGGGATAGGCATGGCGCGCGCGGGCGACCATGGCGGGGCCGTCCATATTGGGCATGACCACGTCCGAAATCAGCAGGTCGATCGCCTCGCCGCTGGCCAGCACTTCGAGGCCCTGTTCGCCGTCCGCTGCCGTCAGCACCTTGTAGCCCTGCCGGGTGAGCGCCCGTTCCGCGACAGTGCGGACCATGTCCTCATCCTCCACCAGCAGCACGGTGCCGGTGCCCCAGGTTTCGGCCGGCGCGGCCTTCTTCTCGACCACGGGTTTGGCGATGTCCGCGCCATGATAGACCGGCAGATAGATGATGAAGCTCGCCCCGCGTCCCGGCTCGCTTTCGGCGAAGATGAAGCCGCCCGACTGCTTGACGATGCCGTAGACGGTCGAGAGGCCCAGGCCCGTGCCCTTGCCCAGTTCCTTGGTGGTGAAGAACGGCTCGAAGATCTTCGACAGGATGTCGGGTGGAATGCCCAGCCCGGTGTCGGACACGCGCAGCGCCGAATAGTCGCCGGCGGGCAAAATATCCTGCCGCATCTCCCGCACCTGCGCCGCTGAGACGGCATAGGTCTGGATGTTGACCGTGCCGCCTTCGGGCATGGCGTCGCGGGCGTTGACCGCCAGGTTGACGATTACCTGCTCCATCTGGCCGGGGTCGGCCCGCACCGCGCCCAGATTGCGGCCGTGGCTCACCTCCAGCTTCACGCTCTCGCCCAGCAGGCGTTTCAGCAGATTGGAGACGTCGGCGACGATATCCGGGATTTGCAGCACCTGCGGCCGCAAGGTCTGCTGCCGGGAGAAGGCGAGCAGCTGCCGGGTCAGGCCCGCCGCGCGGTTGCTGTTCGACTTGATCTGCTGAATGTCGTCATAGTCGCTGTCGCCCGGCGTATGGCGCATCAGCATCAGGTCGCAATGGCCGATGATGGCGGTCAGGATATTGTTGAAATCATGCGCGACGCCGCCGGCGAGCTGGCCGATCGCCTGCATCTTGGTCGCCTGCGCCACCTGCCGCTTGAGCTTGCTTTCCTCGCTATTGTCCTTGAGCGACAGCAGCACCGCCGCCTCGCCAAGGCCCCGCACGCCCGCTAGGCTCAAGGCGGTCGGCTCGTCCGGCGTCTCGCGCAGGCGCACGGCGATGTCGCCCGACATCTGCGGCCCCACGGCGAAGCGGCGCACCGCATCCGCCACCGCCGCCTGATCCTCCCGCACGACCAGATCGCCCGGATAGCTCGGCCGGTCGCCGGGCCGGATGCCGGTCGCGCGGGCAAAGGCGGCGTTGACGAACAGCACCCGCCCGTCGCGATCCGCCATGGCGAGGCCAAAGGGCAGCAACGCCAGCAAAGCCTCGATATAGGAGAGCGCATTGGCCCCGCCGCCGCTGCCCGCCGGCTCGTCGATCAGCAGGATCAGCGACGGACCGTCCATCCCGTCCGCCACCAGAGCGGCGCGGCGCAGCGGCACCTGCAACATGCGCAGCGGCATGCCGCCCGCTTCCTCGCGCGCCAGAAACAGCCGCCCCTTGTCGTCGATGCGCAGATGCCCGGCAAAGTCGCGGCCCGCGATATTGGCGTCGACGCGGCCTGCGGCGCGCATCAGGAAGGCGTTGTTCGCGCCACGAATGCGGCCTTCGCCGCCGACCAGCGCCGCCATGATGCCCGCTTCGCCCATGCGCCGCCCGGTGTCGCCGCCGACCAGCTTCTGCACGTCATCTACCGCGCTCGGCTGGCGCACGGGCACGAAGCGCCACAGCAGATAATCCTCCGACCGGCCGGTCCGCTCCAGGTCGATGTCGAGCGTCAGATTGCCATGCTGCGCGCCCTCCACCCGCGCGTCGCCGTCGCGCCACGCCGCGCGCATAGCAAGGGAAAGCGTGTCGGAGAGGTGGGCGTCGGCCGACAGGGCAGGGGGCGCGGGGAAGCCGCCGAACCACTCGCCGAACAGATCGCTCGCGCACACCAGCCGCCCGGCGCGATCGGTCACGGCAATGGCGCTGCCGGTGGCGAGCGCGGCGACGCGCGCGACGGTCCAGTCCGGCGTCGCGTCGCGCTCGGCGGAGGCGGGCGGATAGAGGCGGCGGAACCAGGCCATCAGGATCGCGATTCCCAGCACGCTCGCCCCGAAAGCGGCGGCGAACAGGATGTTGCGCGCCGCGAACAGGATCAGTCCGGCCGACGCCAGCGCGCCCAGCAGCAGCAGCGGCATGAAGGCGCGGGTCGGCGCTTCCTTCGCCAGAGCATTGTTCCTGAAGCGCGCGGCCATGCCGGCGATAACCCCTTGCGTGCGTTGCCCGACCGCCGGGTCAGCCGGCGGACTTAGCTGTCACATGCGCCGCTTTGATGGACCTTGCCAATCCTCAATTTGCGCGCCTGCCATTTGCGGCCCATATGATGGCGCCAGAACCAGTCGGCCAGCACATAGCCGACCGCCGCCGACACCACCGATATGATGGCGAGGCCCAGCAGCATCGCAGGGGCCGCTTCGGACAGCAGCCAGCCGGTCCACTGGCTGATCGACGCATGGCTGTCGATCAGCTTCATGAAGCCCGAAGCGTCCGCACTGCGTCCCAGCAGGCCGTTGCCGATATAGACCGACGCCATCAGGATCAGCGGCGTGGTGGCGGGGTTCGACAGGAATGTCATCGCCGCCGCGATCGGGATATTGGCGCGCACCGGCAGCGCCAGCAGCGCCGCGCCGGCGATCTGAATGCCCGGGATCAGCAGGAATATGCCGACCAGCAGCCCCAGCGCCACGCCGCGCGGCACCGACCGCCGGGTGAAGCGCCAGAGCGAAGGCTCCAGCACGCGATGCGCGACCGGGGCGAGGAAACGGTTATGCTCCAGGCTCTCGCGCGTGGGCATGTTGGCGTGCCACCAGCGGGCGAGGCGTCCCCGGTTTTCGCCATGCGCCATGGTTCAGCCCTTGTCCCGCATGATGCGCGCCTGGTCCCGCTTCCAGTCGCGTTCCTTGATGGTGTCGCGCTTGTCATGGGTCTTCTTGCCCTTGGCCAGCGCCAGCTCGACCTTGGCCCGGCCGGTCGAGTTGAAATAGATCATCAGCGGCACCAAAGTCATGCCCTGCCGTGACACGGCGCTGTGCATCTTCTCGATCTCGCGCTCGTGCAGCAGCAGCTTGCGCGGGCGCTTCGGCTCGTGATTCTCGCGATTGCCATGACTGTATTCGGGGATGTTCGAATTGACGAGGAACACCTGGTTCCCCTTCACCTCGGCATAGCTCTCCGCGATCGTGCCCTCGCCGCCGCGCAGCGCCTTCACCTCGGTGCCCTGCAACGCGATGCCGGCCTCGAACACGTCCTCGATGAAATATTCGAAGCGCGCGCGCCGGTTCTCGGCGACGATCTTCTTCTTGTCGAAGGTGGTGGGACGGGGGCGGGCCATGATCTTCAAGCTGTCTCTTGTTCGGGCGGAGCCACGGGATATGGGGACCGGGAAGCGGTCAGACCAGTCCCGCAATCTCCAGCGCGCGGTCCACCGCCAGACGGCTGGCTTCCGACGGCCAGGTGATCGGCAGGCGGACGTCGCCGGGCATGTCGGGCCGCACGCGGGTCAGCGCATATTTGACCGGGCCGGGTGAAGAATCGCTGAACAGCGCGTCGTGCAGCGGATAGAGCCGGTCCTGCAACGCCAGCGCGCCGTCCCAGTCATGCGCCGCGCAGGCCGCCTGGAAATCGGCGCACAGCCGCGGCGCGACATTGGCCGTCACCGAAATGCAGCCGCGCCCGCCCATCGCGTTGAAGCCGAGCGCGGTTTCGTCATTGCCCGACAACTGACAGAAATCCGGGCCGCAGGCGAGCCGCTGCGCGGTCACCCGGCCCAGATTGCCGGTCGCGTCCTTGATCCCGACGATCGACTGATATTCCTCCGCCAGCCGATACATCACCGGCACGCCGATGTCGGTGATGGTGCGGCCGGGCACGTTATAGAGGACGATCGGCAGGTCGCAGCGTTCGGCCAGCCAGGCGAAATGCTGATAGACGCCGTCCTGATTGGGTTTGTTGTAATAAGGCGCGACCACCAGCGCGGCGTCCGCGCCGGCGGCCTGCGCCGCATACATGTGCTCCAGCGCGATTCGCGTGTCGTTGGATCCGCATCCGGCGATCACCGGCACGCGCTTGCTTGCCTGATCGACGCAGATCGCGATGACGCGATTATGCTCCTCAACCGTCATGGTCGCGCTTTCGCCGGTCGTGCCGCAGGGCACCAGCGCGCTGGAACCTTCCGCAATCTGCCAGTCCACCAGCGCGCGAAAGGCTTTCTCGTCCACCGCGCCGTCCCGGAATGGCGTGACCAGTGCCGGAATCGACCCGGAAAACATCATTAACATCCTTCAATTCGCCCGGCTTTCAGGGCATCATGGCGCTCGGACGCGCTATAGCGTCTCATTCAGCGCCTGATAAGGATGCAAACGCGACAATGTCCAGTAGGGTAACATCTCCCTTCGCTGACATTCCTGTGGTGCGTATGACCTTTGCCGCCTTGCTCTTGCTCGCCACTGGCGCGGGCGCCCAATCCGAAATGCCTCCCGCTGATCCGCCCGGCGCGATCGTGCAGAAGCTGCCCGGCGAATATGACCAGACGCCCGCCGGCCCTTCGCCCTGGCAACAGGTGCAGCAGCGCATCGGCGTGGCGCAGGACGGGTCGGTCGCCTCCGCGATCAGCCAGTGGCGCGCGCTCCAGGCCGATGGCTTCGGCTTTTCCACCTATGCCAGCTTCATGATGGCCAATCCCGGCTGGCCGGCCGAAGACCAGATGCGCCGCCGCGCCGAAGGGTCGATCAACCCGGACAGTTTCGATCCGCGCCAGGTCGCCGCCTTTTTTGATCGCTATCCGCCACGCACCGCCACCGGCCATGCCCGCTACGCCATGGCGCTGATGCAGACCGGCCGCGCCGATCAGGCGCGGGTGGCGGCGCGCAACGCCTGGATTGGCGGCATCCTGACCCCGACCGACGAATCGCGCCTGCTGTCCCTGTTCGGCTCCGGCTTCACCATCGCCGACCATGACCAGCGCGCCGACGCTTTGCTGTGGGCGGGCGACACGATCGGCGCGACGCGGATGCTGGGCTATGTCAGTCCCGCCCGCCGCGCCGCCTTCGACGCGCGGATATCCTTCCGGCGCAAGGCTCCAGACGCGGCGAGCAAGATGCAGATCGCCGACGGCACGGGCCTCACCGATGCCGGCTATGTCGCCGACAAGGCGGCATGGATGCGCGACAGCGGCAACTGGGTCGGCGCGCGCCAATATCTGGCGAACCGCCCAGCGGTGACTTACCGCCCGGCCAATGTCGAAAAATGGTACGAACTGCTGCTGGCGCAGGCCCGCGCGTCCGCCGCCGACAGCCAGTGGAGCTTTGCCTACGCCATCGCCAGCAAGATCGACGACGCCTATCCGGCCGGCATCGACGTCAGCGACCGGCCGATCGGCGAGCGCGACGATTATACCAGTCTCGCCTGGCTGGCGGGCACGACCGCCTTCTACAATCTCAACCGCCCGGCCGACGCGCTGGTGATGTTCCGCCGCTATGCGCAGGGCGCGAAGTCGCCGCAGACCAAGTCGAAGGGCTATTACTGGGCCGGCCGCGCGGCGCTGGCCGCAGGCGACGCGGCCGGCGCGCAAGGCTGGTTCGCGCAGGCCGCCGCCTATCCCGACCAATATTATGGCCAGCTCGCGTCCGAACGGGCCGGCCGCCCGATCCCCGCGCCCGTGACAGAGGATCGCGGCGTCGCCATCTCCGCGGCCGAGCGGCAGGCGTTCGAGGCGCGCACCGTCGTCCGCGCGGTCAAGGCGCTGGGGCAGATGGGCTATTGGGAGGACCAGAGCAAGTTCGCCCGCGCCATCGCCAACAATGCCGACAGCGACGTCGATCATTATCTCGCCGCCGAACTGGCCCAGACTATCGGCCGCCCCGACATGAGCGTGATGGTCGGCCGCCGCGCGGTTTCCAGCGGCCTCACCGGCTATGGCAGCGCCGCCTTCCCGCAGGTGCCGGTGCCGCCCTCGCAGCAATATAACTGGACCATGATCCACGCGATCGCGCGGCAGGAAAGCCAGTTCGACAAGAAGATCGTCAGCAGCGCCAATGCGCGCGGCCTGATGCAGCTGATGCCCGGCACCGCGCGCGAGCAGGCCGGCAAGATGGGGCTGGGCGGGGGATCGCTCGACGATCCGGCCTATAACATCATGCTGGGTTCGGGCTATTTCCAGCGGATGCTGAGCTACTTTGGCGGCAGCTACCCGCTGGCGGTCGCGGCCTATAATGCCGGGCCGGGCAATGTGAACAAGTTCATCGCCAAAAATGGCGACCCGCGCCTGCCCGGCGTGGACATGGTCCGCTGGATCGAACTGATCCCGATCTACGAAACCCGCAACTATGTGCAGCGCGTGCTGGAAAATGCCGTCGTCTATGACGCGATCAACCCGGCGCAGGCCAAGTTCCGGGGCAGCAATGCGGTGCTGTCGCGCTATCTGGGCAAGCAGACGCCCGGCTGATTTTGGTGCGCGCGGAGGCGCGGAGTCGTAGAGAAGAAAAATTCTCCGCGTCTCCGCGCCTCCGCGCGCATCTTTTCCAGAGCCGGGCTTGAGGATAAGGGCAGGGAATGACCGCCCATCCCAACTACATCTCGCCCGAGGGCTTCGCGAAGCTGCGCGCCGAATATGACCATCTGCTGGGTGTCGAGCGGCCCGCCATCGTCGAGGTGGTGAGCTGGGCGGCGGGCAATGGCGACCGCAGCGAAAATGGCGACTATCTCTATGGTCGCAAGCGCATGCGGGAGATCGACGGGCAGTTGAAGCGCCTGTCGCGCAAGATGAAGGACGCCAAGGTCGTCGATCCGCGCCAACAGCCAGACAAGGCGCGCGTCTATTTCGGCGCGACCGTGACCATCGCCGACGAAGACGACAATCACCGGACCGTCACCATCGTCGGCAATGACGAAACCGATGTCGACGCTGGCCGCATCGGCTGGGGATCACCGATCGCGCGCGGCCTGCGCGGCGCGGCGGTAGGCGACTTGCGCCGCATCCTGCTGCCGGCGGGCGAGCGGGAATATGAGGTGATCGGGATCGTCTATCCCGAGTGAAGTGGCTGACTGCTTTCGACCACTTTTTGTCGCTCGTCATTACGGAAACGAATACCGATAGCGGACATCAAGCAATCGAGGTATTTGGTGAGAATGGACCCGTTAGAGCAAGCTGCATATACTGAGTTGATGCTCGGTTGCACGTTTTCTGGCTGCGCCGAAATATTTGCTCCTTGCTTGAAGGAACCGGCTGCTGACCCGGTTGGAGAGTGGGCGAAATCAATCGGGAGGCGGGCGCGGATCGACGGATGGTCGGCAGACTCCAGCAGAAGGCCTCTCTGTCCGACGCACGCAGAAACCGGGTGAGGCGACCATTTGCGGCCGCTTGCCGTCCAATAACAACTCCCCAAGAGCAGACGGTTAGCTTAGGCTGTAAGGATATAAAGCTGATTGCAGGAGATTTTCAGCCTCATTCTTCTTCATTGCATTTTGCTCTGCCCAAGCCTCTACAAATGCAATGATCGGCGCTAACGACTGCGCCATTCCTTCTCTCTGCGCCATGTATTCCGTGGTCTCGTTAGTGGCCATCAATGCCTCTAACAGTGCATTGACATATGGATTTGTGAGGAACTCCATACGAGGGCCGTCAGAGAATTTGGAATGTAGCAGTATGGAAATGAGCGGATATGTCTGCTCACGTCCGATACGAATAACAAGATCATCATTATCAAGGGTGACGGTAACGCCCGGCGCTGAATGATGTAAGTCCATGATCTATTCTAACCGACGGCGTGCCGATTGGAAGCTGTCCGCTATCGAAGACTTTTCTCGCAATAGCAGACAGTCCGCTCCCCACCCTTACCGTCATACTTGAACTGCGTCTTTCGCAGGGCCACATCGAAACCGAACAAGCTCGCGTCAATGCCGCCCCTTGACCTGGTCGGGATAGACCTCAACTTCTGCCGGCAGGACCAGCCCTTCATCGGAAATCGTTACCGCATTGCCCAGATGCACGTCGATCGCATGCGGGCGGCCATCCTCCAGCGTGACGATCGCCTCGCCGCCCACCGGGACAGGATATTCGCTGCCGGCCGGCAGGATCATCAGCGTCAGCGGCGTGTCGCCATGGTTGCGAATGGGCAGGCGCATGACCCGCAGCCTACAGCAACTCAGCCCGTCAGGACAGCCCGCCGCAACCAGCCGCGAAATTGCGCCATCGCCGGACTGTCGGCGCGCGACAGCAGCCGCGTCAGCCAGTAGCCGCCCGCCTCCAGCGTCGCGGCGAAGGGTTGGACCAGCCGGCCCGCCCGCAAATCCGCGCCGAACATCGCGGCCGGGACCAGGGCGACGCCATGGCCGGCGCGCGCGGCCTCCGCCATCAGCACCGAACTGTCGAACACCGGCCCGCGCAACGCCGGGCAGGGGGCACCCGCAGCGGCGAACCAGCGCGGCCATTCGTCGGCGCGATAGGATCGCAGCAGAGTTTCGCGCGCCAGATCAGCCGGTTCGGCGATCCGCGCCGCGATCTCCGGCGCGCACAAGGGCGCGAGCGGCGCGGGCAGGATCGCTTCGGCATGGGTCCCGTGCCACGCCCCCTCGCCAAAGCGGATCGCACAATCCAGCCCTTCGCCCGCAATATCGACACGATTGTTGTTGGTCGACAGCCGCAGATCGACCGAGGGGCAGGCACGCGCAAAATCGGGCAGCCGCTCCAGCAGCCATCCGGCCGCAAAAGTGCCGACCACGCCGACGCTCAGCGGATCACGCGGCCGGCCACTGCCGATCCGGTCCAGCGTCGCGCCGACTCGATCGAGCGCATCGGCCATCACCGGCATCAGCGCCAGCCCCTCGTCGGTCAGCGCCAGCCCACGCGGCAGGCGGCGGAACAGCGGCGCGCCCAGCCGCGCCTCCAGCGCCGCGACCTGCTGGCTGACCGCCCCCTGGCTGACGCACAGTTCGATCGCCGCACGGGTGAAGCTCAGATGTCGCGCCGCCGCCTCGAAAGCGCGCAGGGCGTTGAGGGGAAGCTGGGCGCGGTCCATGATCTAGCCATAAGACTAGCTAATGGGAGTGTCGAGGATTGATGCTTTGAGCCGCGCGGCGCTGTGCTGCAATCTGCCCTCATACGCTTATGAGGGGAAAGATCATGAAAGCCCGCACTCTGTCCGCCATCAGCCTGGCTGCATTCGGCCTGATCGCCGCAACGCCCGCCGACGATCCGCTGACCCGCCCGATCGACCCGGCATCGGCGGCGAAATGGATCACCCCGCAGGAGCCGGTGCGGCTGTTCGGCAACGCCTATCTGGTCGGCTTCGGCGGTCTCAACGTCGCCCTCATTCGCACCAGCAAGGGCCTGATCCTGATCGACGGCGCGGTGCCGCAGGCAGCCCGCCAGATCGAGGCGAACATCGCGCAGCTGGGCTTCTCCATCCGCGACGTGAAGCTGATCCTCTCGACCGAACCGCATTGGGATCATGCCGGTGGCATCGCCGCCCTCGCGCGCGACAGCGGCGCGACCGTTGTGGCGAGCGCGGCGGCGGCGAAGGTGCTGGCCGATGGCGGTCGCGACCCCGCCGACCCGCAGGCCGCCTGGCTGGAGCCGTTCCCTGCGGTCAGGAATGTGCGGGTGGCCAAGGACGGCGAAGTGATCCGGCTCGGCGATGTCGCGGTGACGGCCGTGGCGACGCCGGGGCACACCGTCGGCAGCATGAACTGGCGCTGGGTCAGTTGCGTGCGGTCCGACTGCACGCCGGTCCTGTTCGCCTCCAGCCTCAATCCCATCGCCGGGCCGGGCTGGCGGTTCCGCGATCATCCCGAACGTGCCGCGATGTTCCGCGCGACGATCGCGAAGATGCGTCGGCAGCCCTGCGGAATATTGCTCAGCGCGCATCCCGACAATGCCGGCGGACCCGAAAAGCTGGCCAGGCTGCGCGCCGGCGCGCGGCGCAATCCCTTTCGCGATGGCAATGCGTGCGCGGCCTATGCCGATCGCGCCGCGACCCTGCTGGAAAAGGCTGTGACCCAATAGGCTGTTGGCGTAGAGCGGCGTCTGACTTTCGAGGAGACGAAGCATGCCGATCCCAGAACTGCCGGTCGAAGGCGGCTGCCGCTGCGGCAAGGTTCGTTTCCGGCTGAGCGCCCCGCCATGGATGGAAATGGCCTGCCACTGCACCGGCTGCCAGAAGATGACCGGCAGCGCCTTCTCCACTACAATCATGGTCCCGGCCGATGCTTTCGAGCTGATCGCCGGCGAGCCGGTAGTCGGCGGCCTGCACGGCGATCAGGCCGATCATTGGCACTGCGACTGGTGCAAGAGCTGGGTCCACACCACGCCACGCATGGCGCTGGGCTTCGTCAATGTCCGCGCGACCATGCTCGACGACGCCAGCTGGTTCGCGCCCTGGGCCGAAACCCAGACGGCGGAAAAGCTGGCATGGGCGGAAACGGGCGCGAAGCTGCGCTTCGAACGCTTCCCCGCGCCGGAAGAATATCAGGGCCTGATCGCGCGCTATCAGCAGGACCGGGGGATTGCCGGCTGACAGGGAGAGCGGCTCCTCCCTCGTCAATAATCCTTCGAATAGCGCAGGTTAGCCGACGACCCGGTGTTCGTCCCGGTCTTCGACAACAGGCTCAGCGTCTTGGACAGCGCGATTTCCAGCTGCGTCGCGGTGAAGCCCTTGGAGTCGGTCAGCACCTCGACATAGACATTGTTGGAGATGTGCTGGCCCACCGCCAGTGACGTGCCGCGGCCGCTTTCCTCGTCGCCATTGACGATGCCGATGCGATCGACACCCGACGCGCCCTGCAATTTGCCCATGGGGTTGAGGCCGCCGCCGCCGCCGCGCAGGCCATTGAGGGCAATGCCCAGCTGCACCGCCTGCGTTGGCGACAGGTTCGCGACATCGTCGCCGAACAGGATGCGCGCCAGGATTTCGTCCTGCGGCAAGGTCGGCGTCGACACGAAGGTGATGTCTGGCCGTTGCGCCGTGCCGGCCACCGAAATGCCCGCGCTGACATCATCCACGCGAGTCATCGCGCGGATCGACAGGCTGGGGTTCAGCATCGGCCCGTTGAAGGTGATGACGCCCTGCTCGACGTCGAACTGATGGCCCGAGAAGCTGTAGCGGCCGCGGATGATCTCGATCTTGCCGACCACGCGCGGATCGGCGGTCGTGCCGGTGACGCGCATGTCGGTCTTCCATTCGGAATCAAGGCCCATGCCGGTCAGATAGATTTCATTGTCCGCCCGCACCCGGATGTCGAGTTTCCAGATGGCGGGCGCGGCGGCTGCGGCCTGCCGCGCCTTCTGCCGCTGGTCGAGCACATCCTCGCCCTCGCCCTTGCGGCGCACGCCGCGCAACTCGCGAATGTCGGTGCCGCCCTGCCAGGCGATGGCATAGCGGGTTTCGGGCAGGCGCAGGTCGCCCTTGATGAGGCCACCCGCCGCCGCGCTGTTGGTGATGTCGATGGAGCCAGACACGATCGAGCTGATCTGCTCGCTCCGCGCCAGCCGCGCGCCGTTCAGCTTGACCGCGATCTGCATCGGGAAGCCGCTGTCGGCCGCCAGCCCGACATTGCCCGACGCCTGAACCGTGCCGTTGCCCGCGCGGCCCGAGAAGTCACGCAGTTCGAGGCGATCGTTGGTGAAGCGGCCGTCGAGTTTTATCTGCGTGATCTTCGTGCCGAAGGTCGTGTTCTCGTAGGTCAGCGCATTCGCCTTGGCGACGCCATTGAGGCGTGGCGCATTCAGCCGCCCGCCGAAATCGGCGGCCACGGCGATGCCGCCGGTCAACTGCTGGTCGGCCTGTCCCGCGAAGGAGAACAGCACATCGGCCGGCCCGGCATAGCGGATGCCGCCACCCAGCGGCGCGTTCATCAGCTGCTCCGACCAGCTCGCTCCTTCGCCCGGAGGCGCCAGCGTCGCGGTGAAGCGGCCCAGCGTCGCATTGTTGCGGCGGATAAGCCCGCGCAGATCGCCACCGGCCGAGGACAGCTTGCCCTCGATGCTCATGGCGACCGGATCGGACACGGCGGTCAGGCTGGAGCGGCGGAAGTCGGCGATGGCGATCCGCGTCGTCGCGGTCGGGAAGGCGCTGCCCTGCTGCACATAATCGAGCGTGCCGGTCGCCCGCCCGCCAATGCCGATGCCCGGCATCGCCATGTTCGCGATGGCGAGGTCGAAATCCTTGAACCGCGCCTGCATCGCCGTGCTGTCGCCGAAGCGGCCGGCGAGATCGACCCGGCCCTGCGGCAGCACCAGCGTCGCAGGCTCCAGCGTATAGCCGCTCGGGCCCGACCGGATGATCGCCGGATTGGCCAGGCGGAAGTCGATATTGCTCGCCTTGCCCTGCAGGGCGACGGCATACAGGTTGGGGCGCAGCGCGGCGTTCACCGCGACCGAGAAGGGCACGCCCGTCGAGCCGTCCGCAACCAGCTGCGCGCGCCCGCGCCCGCCCTGATAGTTCAGCTTCGCCCGCGCCTTGCGCACGATATAATCGCCATAGGCCGCATTGCCGAGCTGCACATCGGCGACGACCTGCGGCTGGTCGGTCAGCACCATGGAGGCGGTGACGATGGCGCGGCCGATGACGACATCCGCCTCGCCCGGCAGCTTGGCGTTGGTGGCGGTGGCGTTGACGTCCACGCCCTGCGCCTTGCCCACGGCCGCGAGGCGCACCAGGCCGTTGATGCCCGATCCGTTCATGTTGAGGCTGCCTGCAAACGGCCCGGCGGCGGTCTGCTGGATCGTGCCGTTCATGTCGACGCCGGCAAAGCGCGCCTTGTTGATGTCGATGGTCAGCGGACCCTTGGCCGTGCGCACCAGCACATCGGCGAAGAAGGGACCGTAGGGCGACCCGCCGGTCGCCTCCAGATGATAGCCCGCCGCCTCGCCGTTCAGCTTTGCGACCACATCGGTCAGCTGCACGCCGACATTGGGCCGCGCCGCGCGCAGCACCGCCTGCGGGCGCTCCACGGTGCCGCGCACGGTCAACGCGAGCGGCCCATATTGTTTGGACGAGGCGGTGGCGTCGAACGCGACCTGCCCGTCAGTGTCATAGCTGCCCGATCCCGAATGGATGGTGAAATTGGGCGCCGCGCCCCTCAGGCCCGCGAGGGTGAACTTGCCCTCCGGCGTCATGCCGATGCGCCCGGCCATGACCGCATTGCCGCCCAGGAAATCGCGGACCGAGGCATTCTCCCAGCGCGCCGTGCGCACGCCGAACTTGCCGGATAGGCCAAAGCCGCCCTTGGGTCCGGGGACCAGCTCCACATCGGTGTTGAGGTTGACGATGCCGACGCCGTCGATCTTGTAGTCGTTGACCCGGCCTTTCAGCGCGCCGCGATAGAGCGCGTTGTCGAGATCGGCCAGCACGATGGCGGTGGCGTCCACCCGGTCGCTGTCGATCTTGAGATTGTCGCTGATGAGCTTGCCCGCAGCATAGGCAAAATCGCCCTTCACCCGCAAATTGGTGAGCAGGCCGCCCGCCGCCGCATTGAGGCCGGTGACCCGCTTCGCCGTCGCATTGACGGGGATCTTGATCCGATCCGCGTCGATCACCGCGCGACCGCTGGCCTTCAGCCCCTCGATACCCGTGGCGTCGAAGGCGAGCGAGGTGGCGGAGATGTCGTAATCGACGAACGGCGTCGCCATCGGCCCGTCCAGAATGACGGAGGCGCGGACATCCTTGCCCTTCACCTTCTCCATGATCGCGCCCGGCGTCAGCAGCGCGGCGTCGATCTTGAGCGCGCTGAACGTGCTGGCGCCAAGGTCAACAAGCCCGCCGATCGTCGCCGCCATGGCGGGCGATCTGACCGAGCCCTTGAGGTTCACGCGCCGTTCGTTAAGGCCCGCGAACAGGTCGACATCCAGCTGCGGCCCGGTCAGCCGATCCACCGTCCCGGCAAACACCAGACCCGGCCGCACCGGGCCTTTCGCGGTGAAATTGCCGTCGCGCGCGGCCAGCGCAATGTTCGCCAGCTCACCGGCGGGCGAGGTCGCGACGACGCGCCCGTCCCACGCCTGCCACGTGCCCTTGCCGTCCAGCGTCGCGGTGACGCCGTCCGTGAGGCCCGTCATCGCCGCGATCACGCCGCCCTTGGGCGCGGTCAGCGTGCCGCTCATGGCGAGGCGGTTCTGCGCCGGCACCGCGTCCAGCTTCGCCTGCAATCTGTCGCCACTGTCGACGATGGCGCTGGCCGACAGCTGCGCCCGGCCATCGGCGATGTGCGTGACGCCGTCGATCGCGATCTCGCGCTTCTGGCCGATGACGGGCTTGGCCAGAATGAAGCGGTCGAGCTTCATGCGATCCACGTCGATGTCGAGATCGGGCAGGATCGGCGCGTTGGGATCGCTTTCGACCACATTGAACTGCGGGCTGCGCGCCAGCACCACCAGCGGGCTTTCCAGCAGGCTGACGGAAATGTGGTTGTTGATGTAGCGGAACGGCTTCCACACCACATGCACCTTGGGCGACACCGCGAACACGCCCTTGGGATCGCGCAGCACTAGGTCGTGGATCGTCATGTCGGAATAGATCGATCCCTCGATCCGCCCGACCTCGATCGCCATGCCGCTTTCCATCTGGAAGGCGGCGATCTGCTTGATCAGGAAACGCTTGCCCGGCTGCGTATCGAGGCCCAGCACCAGCACGCCGACCAGTACGACCAGGCCAACGAGGATGCCGAGCGTCCAGAGTGCGATGCGGACGGGCAGGGGGCGCTTTTCGCGGATGATGACGGTGTCGCCTTCGGGGCTGGTGGGAGGTGTCGTCGCCATCAGAAAGCCTGCCCGATGCCGATGTAGATCGCGAATTTGGACTCGCCCGGCTGGCGGTTCAGCGGCATCGCGATGTCCGCGCGGAACGGACCGAAATTGGTGTAGAAGCGTCCGCCAAGGCCGACGCCATAGCGCATGTCGGAAAATTGCGGGATCTGGCTCTCATAGACCTGCCCCGCATCGACGAACGCGACGACGCCGTAATTGCCGAAGCGATAGCGTGTCTCCACCGCGAATTCGTTGACCGACCGGCCGCCGATCGGATCGGCGTTCACGTCCTTGGGACCTAGTTCCTGATAGCCGAAACCGCGCACCGATCCGCCACCGCCGGCATAGATGCGCCGTGATGGCGGCAGGCTGTCGCGCGACGTGCCGCTGATCGTGCCGAGCCGCGTGCGTGCGGCGATGACCAGGCTGTCGCTGACCGGATAATAGCCGCTGAGGTCGAAGGTCGCGCGGACATAGGGCGATACGCTGCCCTGCAACGACGCCTCCGGCGACACGCGCAGATTGGCGCGGAAACCCTTGGTCGGATCGAGCAGGTCGTTGGAGCGGTCATAGCCGATCTGCATCGGCAGCGCGCCGATGAAATAGGTCAGCCGGTTGGTCCGCGCGGTGGCGACGTCCACGGTCGTCTTTTCGTTCGACAGCAGGATTTCCGCGCCATAGCTGTAGGTCCAGCGCTTCTGGAAGATCGGCGTCGATTGCCGCGACCAGCTGATGTTCACGCCGGCGGTGAACGCTTCATAGGCGTCATAGGCCTGATGGTTGAGCAGCACGCCGGTCTGGAACGTCTTGTCGCGCTTGCCCGCATTGGACCGGCGGAAGGTCGTCGACGCGCCCTGCTCCTGCGTGCCGGCGACCGCGCCCAGAATGAGCGCGCCCTCGGGCGGGAACATGTTGCGATGGGTCCACGTCCCCTCCGCGCGGAAACCCTGTCCGGTGCCATAGCCAGCCTCGCCCGCCAGCGTGCGCGGCGGCCCGGCTTCCTGCTGCACATTGATGTCGACATATTCGGTGCCGTCCGGCCCCGGCTCGCCGGTGCGCACCGGATCGACCGAGACGGTGGAGAACAGCCCCGTCGCCACCAGCGCGCGGCGCAGATCGTCCACCTTGCGGCTGTCATAGATCTGGCCCGGCTTGTAGCGCTTGATGACCTCCATATGGTCCGCGCCGAACGCCTGCTTCTCGCCGCTGGTGGTGATGGCGCGGAAGGTCGCGCGCGGTCCGGTGTCCACCGGCAGCGTATAGTCGCCGGTCACGGTCGCGGGATCGAGCAGGATGTCGCGCTCGCCCACGACGACGAAGGGATAGCCCTTTTCCGGCAGCCGCACCGCCAGCGTCGCCTCCGCGCTCTCGACCTCGGTGGCGACGATCCAGTCGCCGGTCTTGAGCGGCAGGCTGTCGCGGGCCAGATTCGCCGGCACGGTCGGCTGCGCGTTCACGACGATCTGGCCGATCTTGTAGCGCTTGCCCGGCGTCACGGAGACGATGGCCTTGAGCGTCCCGTCGCCCGCTTGATCGAGCGAAGCCAGAGCGGTCGCGTCATAATAGCCCTGCGAATAGAGCAGGCGGGTGGCGAGCGTCTGGTCCTGCTGCGCGCGCGCCTGCACCATGGCGGCGGTCTCCGCCTTGCCCTTGCCGTCCGCCAGCGCGGACGCGGCGCGGAACTCGTCCTCCAGCCCGGTCTTGCCGAAGCCTTCCAGCTCCAGCGTGTAGCGCACCTCGGGCGTCTTCTCGTCCGGGTTGCTGTCCGTCGCGACATTCTCCGGCACGGTGACGCTGTCGAGCGGCGGCAGCGGCTGGGCGAGTTCGCGCTCCTCGGCCGGATCGACGGCGACGGGCAGCTCCGTGGAAACCGCAGGCTCGGGCATCTGGCTGTCGATCCAGCTGTCGATCGACGGAAGCGCGCTTGCGTCCTTCGGACTGTCCTTGGGCGCTTCGCCAACCTGCGGCATGCGCGCCTCGAACTGGTCGTCGGGGACGATCGGTTCTTCCTGCGCCTGATCGGCCGGCAGGACGGTTGCGGTCTGCGCGTACAGCGGAAGCGGTGATATCGCGCACAGCAACAGGCTTGCGCTGCGCCCGAAATGTCCTGCCCGCCCGTTCACCATGCCGCCGCCATTGCCCCTTTGCATTGGCCGTTACGGCCGAACAACCAATACGCTCAAATGCTTGGCCCGGTTCCGACGGCAAGTCATAAAGCGGAAACAGCCGCTCTTTCTTTGCGCGACGCGGCGGTTTACAGTCCGTTCATGACATTGGCGCTCAATATTTCCCGATCGATCCTGGGCCAGCCGTGGCGCTGGCGCGGGGCGGGCGGGGACGCGCGCGACGCCGGCTTCGGCCCGGACGCGCTGCTTGACCAGCTGCTGCTGGCGCGCGGCTGCCCGTCCGACGCGCTGGAGGCGCACCGCAACCCCACGATCCGTCATTTCATGCCCGATCCCAGCGGTTTTCGGGATATGGACGCTGCCGCCGAACGGATCGCCGACGCGGTGCAGGCGGGCGAAGACGTGCGTATCTTCGGCGATTATGACGTGGACGGCGCGACCAGCGCGGCGCTGCTGATCCGGCTGCTGCGGGACCTTGGCCTGCCCGCGCGCCCCTATATCCCCGACCGCCTGATGGAGGGCTATGGCCCCTCGGGCGAGGCGCTGATGCGGCTGAAAGGGGAGGGCGCGAGCCTGATCGTCACCGTCGATTGCGGCGCGCAGGCGTTCGAGGCGCTGGACCAGGCAAAAGCGGCCGGCGTCGACGTCATCGTCGTCGATCACCACAAATGCGCGAGCGCGCTGCCGGTGGCGCTGGCGCTGGTCAATCCCAACCGGCTGGACGAGCATGAAGAAGCCGCGACGCACGGCCATCTCGCCGCGGTCGGCGTCGCCTTCCTGCTGGGCGCGGCGCTGCTTCGCGTGCTGCGCGGCCGGGGCTTTTTCGCCGATCGGCCGGAGCCGGGCCTGATGGAACTGCTCGACATCGTCGCGCTCGGCACCGTGGCGGATGTCGCGCAATTGAAGGGCCTCAACCGCGCCTTCGTGGCGCAGGGCCTCAAGATCATGGGCAAGCGCCGCAATGTCGGCCTGTCGGCGCTGATCGATATCGCCCGGCTGAAGCGGGCGCCACTCTGCCATGATCTCGGCTTCGCGCTCGGCCCGCGCATCAATGCCGGCGGGCGCGTGGGCAAGGCGGACCTTGGCGTGCGGCTGCTGACGACGCAGGACCCGGCCGAAGCGGCGGAGATCGCCGAGGAACTTGACCGCCTCAACGAGGAACGCCGCTCGATCGAGGCGGCGGTGCAGGCGGAGGCGGAGGAACTGCTCGCCGCCCAGGGCAACCGCGCCGTCGCGATCGTGGCGGGGCAGGGCTGGCACCCCGGCGTCATCGGCATCGTCGCGGGCCGCATGAAGGAAAAGGCCGGCCGCCCCGCCATCGTCGTCGCTATCGACGAAAATGGCGTGGGCAAGGGATCGGGCCGCTCCATCTCCGGCGTGGACCTTGGTGCGGCAGTGCTGGCGGCGAAGGATAGCGGCCTGTTGGTCGCGGGCGGCGGCCATGCGATGGCGGCCGGGCTGACCGTGGCGGCGGACAAGGTGGACGCGCTGGCCGACTTCCTCGACGAAAGGCTCTCCGCTGCCGTGGCGCAGGCGCGCGACGACCGCGCGCTGCTGATCGACGCGGTGCTGGCGCCCGCCGGCGTCAACCCGGATTTCGTCGCCGCGATCGACGCCGGCGGCCCCTACGGAGCCGGCTGGCCCGCGCCGCTGATCGCCGCCGGGCCGATGCGCGTGATCCGTGCGGACGTGGTCGGCAACGGCCATCTGCGCGCGATCATGGCGGGCGACGATGGCCGCTCGATCAAGACCATCGCCTTCCGCCAGGCCGAAAGCGCGCTGGGCCAGGCGATCCTGGGCGCCCCGCGCGACCGCCGCCTTTGGGTAGCAGGCCGCGCGAAAATCGACGAATGGGGATCGCGCCCCGCCGCCGAACTGCATCTGGAGGATGCCGCCTGGGTGGAATGAACTCTGTTTCGAAGGGGGTTGACCCGCGCGGCGGACGCCCCTAATGCGCCCTTCGCTTCGCAAGAAACGGCTTGCCGTTGTTGCAGTGGTCCCTTCGTCTAGCGGTCTAGGACGCGGCCCTTTCACGGCTGAAACACGGGTTCGATTCCCGTAGGGATCACCACTCTTCCACCCCGGAGCTGGAGTCGGCGCCCGATGGCTTCCGCGGCGGACGCGCTTACCAGCATCTCCATCTTCGGCAGCTGCGTGACCCGCGATGCGTTCGACATCGTCGGCGCGACCGATTTCGACATCCGCACCTATCTCGCGCGCCAGTCCTTCGTCGGTCTCGCCGATGGCCCGCTGGAAGCGGAGGAGTCCTGGTTTCCCGAAGGGTCGGGCTGGAAGCGCAAGATCGCCGTGCTCGACCTCAACAAGCAGGGCCTCGCCAAGCTGTTCGCCGACCGCGCCGACTGGCTGATCGTGGATTTCATCGACGAGCGCTTCGACCTGCTCGACGTCGCCGGCACGCGGGTCAGCGACATCAAGGAAATCCGCTCGCCCGCCTTCCTCGAGCATTATGGCGCGCACATGGCGCCGCAGCGCCGCCTGTCCGCGCAGACGCTGGAGGACTGGGAACGGGGCCTCGAACAGTTCGCCGAGGAAGTGCGCAGCGGCTATGGCGCGCACCGCATCGTCCTGCACAAGGCGCGCTGGGCGCGGCAGATGCGGGGCGAGGACGGCAGCATCGTTGAGTTCCCCGACGATGTGCGCGTCCGCATCGTCCAGTTCAACAACCTGCTCGACCGCTATTTCGAGATGTTCGTGAACGCCCTGCCCGAAGCGAAGGTGGTCGAAGTCGATCCGGCCCAGGTCTTCGCCGACCCCGACCATCGCTGGAGCCGCGAACCCTTCCACTACACCCGCGATTATTATCAGGCCATCGTCGATCAGATCCGCGCGCTGAAGCGGTAAGGGCGGCGCCGCCTGCGCTATTCCAGCGGCAGAAACAGCTCCGCAACGGCTTCATGCTCCGGGACTTCCGGGAAGAAGAGCAGGCGCTGGCAATAGAGCGGGAAGTCGCGGGCTTCCTCGCCGCTCGCGGGCAGCCAGTCGCGGTAGAGATACAGGGCCGCCGGCTCCAGATCGTCGCTATTCCCCACCACCCGCAGCACCGCGCATCGCCCGCCCGGAATGACGCCGGCCTCGATGCGTTCGCCCCTTGCCTCGACCGGCTGGTCCACGCCGACGCACAGGTCCAGCCGATAGTCGGTCGGCGGGGTCGTGCGCGGGTCGCTATGGAAGATGTTGAAGGTCGGGCTGGTTCGCGGCGGCAACCCGGCCGCCTTGCGCCAGGCGATGAAGCGCTGGATGGTCGCGCCGATCGTCGCCGGATCGCCGCGATGCTCCATGATGGCGACGGGCGTCGTGGCCACCTCGCGGATCGTCACGTCATCGGCAGTGTAGGTCTTGCGCATGTGCTTGCTCCTCGCATCGTTGAGAGGCCCGAAGGCCGCAAGCCACGTTTCCCAGTCGGGCGCCTTCCTGAACGACGACGGCGATTGCCCGAAGCGCCGCCGAAAGGCGCGCGCGAAGGCATCGGGGGCGTCGTAGCCGGCATCCATCGCTATGTCGGTGATGCTCTGCCCATCCCTGTAGGCCAGGCGATAGGATGCCCGCTTCATGCGGGCGAGCTGGACATAGCGATGCACGGACAGCCCGAAGGTCGCCGTGAACTGCCGGTGGAAATGGAACCTGGAAAAGGCGGCGACGCCGCTGACCGTATCCAGGTCGAGATCGGCGTCGAGATGCCGGTCGATATGATCCAGCGCCCGCTGCATGCGAACATGATAATATTGCAGCGCCGCCTTCATCGTCCCGTCCTCCGTGGCGCGGCCAGTTAGCCGTGCCCCGCCGCGACGCGCTCGACCGATCTTGCTGTTCCGGCGGTCGGCCCTCAGATCAGCTGCGCCACCTGCCCGTCGCCCTCCGGCACGACATCCACCATCACCTCGACCGTCTGCCCGCCGCCGCCCACGAACAGCCCGTCCATCGGCGCGACATCGGCATAGTCGCGGCCCATGGCGATGAACACATGGCCCTCGCCCGCAACGACGCCGTTGGTGGGGTCAAAGCCGATCCAGCCGCGCGTCGGCCCGCACCACAGCATCACCCAGGCATGCATCGCGTCCGCCCCGATCAGGCGCGGTCGCCCCGGCGGCGGATCGGTGCGCAGATAGCCGCTGACATAGGCGGCGGGCAGACCCGCCAGGCGCAGCGCAACCACCATGACATGCGCGAAATCCTGGCACACGCCATGCCGCGCGGCGAAGGCGTCGGCGACCGGCGTGCCCGCATCGGTCGCGCCCGGCTCATAGGCGAACTCCGCCTTGATCCGCAGCGCCAGTTCCAGCGCGGCCGCGACGATCGGCGCACCGGGCGGCAGCGTGTCGGCCGCCCATTCGCCGATCGCCTCCAGCAGCGGCGCGCGCGGCGAGGCATAGAGATAATGCGCCGGCGCGGACGGCCCCATGTCGCGGTTGAGCAAAGCCGCCTGCGCCACGGCGGCGATGTCGGGATCATCGTCCTGCGGCTCGATCGGCGCGCCGCCCGGCACGCTCGCGCGGAAACTGCTGTCGATCACCAGATCGCTCAGCGGCTTTTCCATCACCAGCCGCGCGACCTGCACCGGCCAGGCAGCGGGCCGCGATTCGGAGGTCGCGGGCGGCGGATCGACGCTCAGCTCATAATCGGACGTCCACTGGCCCGACCAGGGCGCCGGCCGCAGCCGCAGGTTGAAGCGCGCGAGCCGCACGGGCGCTTCGTAACGGACGATGGTGCGATGGCGGACATGGTAGATCATGACAGCAGATCGGCTCCATCGGCCTTGCGCGTCTTGCGCACCTGCAGGAAATATCGCTCGCCGATCGCGTCGGTCAGCGCCAGCAGCCGCGCCTCGATATCGGCGAGGCCCGCGGGCGTCAGCGTGTCGCCGGTCAGCGGCGCCAGCGCCGCCACGATCGCGCCGACATGGCGCTGCGGCTCCTCGGGCAGGCCGTCCGCGCGCAGCGTCGGCAGCGCAAAGATATGCTCGGCCAACCGCTGCGCCTGATAGGCGAGGCTGCGCGGGTTCTGCGGCTCCAGCAGCACCAGGTCGCGCACCGGCGCGATGCTGGGGCCGGTCAGATAGCGGTTGCGATAGGTGATCTGGCTGTCGGAAAGGTCCAGCAGCACGGTCAGGTCGTCGGCCGACGCCCGGTCGCCGCCGAACAAGGCCGCCAGCCGCGCGCTGTTGATCGCCCGCTCCAGCCGCCGGCCCATATCGTGGAAACGCCAGCCCTCGGTACGGCCCATATTCTCCGCCGACAGGCCCGAAAGCGCGGAGATGCGCTCGATCAGGCGGGACGAGGCATCGAGCAGCGACTGGGTCGTGGCGGGATCGAACTCGGGCAGCGGCAGGCGCAGCAGCCGCCAGTAATCCACCGCCAGCCTATCGCGCAGCCCCTGACCGATGCTGGCGACCACACCCATCAGCGACCGCACGCTGCCGGCATTGTCCCCGTCGCCCAGCGCCTCGGCGCAGAGCGGACCGACCGGGCCGATGCTCTCGCCGATCGCCTCCCATTCGACCAGCAGGTTGATGAGCCGCCGCATCGTCGGTGCAGCCAGCGAAGGCCCCAGATCGACCTCGATCGACCCGCCGACGATCGCGCGGATCACCCGCAGCATCATCTCCGCCCGCTCGATATAGCGGCCCAGCCAGAACAGATTGTCCGCCGCCTTGGCCGGCAGCATGCCGCCGATGCGGCGAATGGCAGGGGCCGCGCCGCCGCCCAGCAGGCTGTCGGGCGGCACCGGATGGCTGTCCACCACGCAGATGTCGGCGGACAGGTCGCCTTGTCCCATCAGCGCCGCACGAATGTCGCCATGCGCCGCCAGCCGCCCGAACGCGCCCGGCATCGTGCGCCACTGACCCAGCTCGTCACGCGCCACGAATACGCGCAGCGTGAAGGGCAGGGGGGTCAGCCGGCCGCCGGTGATCGCCGGCGTGGTGGACAGGCGCACGATCTCCTGCCCGACATAGTCCATCGGCCGGCGCGCCACCGCTTCGCCCAGTTGCGCGCGCTGCGCGGCGTCCAGCGATGCGCCGGGCGTGAAATGCGTGCCCGACAGCCCGGCCACGTCCTGATCGAAGGCGGAACCGATGACGAGATCGTCGAGCGAACGCATCACATGGTCGCGCTCGACCTGCTGTCCGCACCACCAGGTGGCGATATTGGGCAGCATCAGGTCGGCCTTCAGCACCACGCGCGCCAGTTGCGGCAAAAACGCGGCGAACGCGCGCGATTCGATTACGCCTGCGCCCGGCCAGTTGGCCAGCATCAGCCCGCCGCGCGAACAGGCGTCGATCAGGTCGGGCACGCCGATCCGCGATTCCGCGTCGAAGGCGAGGGGGTCGAGATAGCGGCTGTCCATCCACCGCCACAGCCCGTCGACGCGCTTCAGCCCCTGAATGGTCCGCACGAACAGATTGCCGTCGCTGACGATCAAATCGTCGCCCTCGACCAGCAACAGCCCCAGATAGCGCGCCAGATGCGCCTGCTCGGCATAGCTCTGGTTGAACCGGCCGGGGCTGAGCAGGCCGATGCGCGGCTCGGCCCGCGCGCAGTCGGCGGCCAGTCCCTGCCGCAGGTCGGAGAAGAAGGGCGCCAGCCGCCGCGTGTTCATCGACCCCAGCAGATCGCCGGTCGATCGCGACAGAGCGAGCCGGTTCTCCAGCGCATAGCCCACGCCCACGGGCGTCCGCACCCGGTCGGCCAGCACGCGCCACTCGCCATTTGGGCCGCGCCCCAGGTCCGCGGCATAGAAATGCAGATAGCGCCCATGCGCCGGCCGTGCCCCGGTCATCACCCGCCAGTAATGCGGGCTGCCGGTCACGGCGCTCGCGGGCAGATGGCCGTCGCGGACAAGCGATTGGGTCGAGTAGATATCGGCGATCACCCGGTCCAGCAGTTCGGCGCGCTGGGCGAGGCCCCGCTCGATCCCCGCCCATTCCTGCGCGTCGATCAGCATCGGCACCGGACTGAGCGGCCAGGGCCGTTCAGCGACATCGCCAGTCAGCCGGAACGCCATGCCCAGATCCACCGCCTGCCGCGCGACATTGGCCGCCAGCGTCGCCGGATCGCCCTGCGCCAGCCCCGACAGCCGGTCCATCATCCCGTGCCAGCGATGCGCCATGTCCGGCCCGGCCGCCGCGAACAGGTCGCCGGCCGGCGCAGCGGCCAGATAGTCCGCCGCCCAGTCGGGGGGTCTGTTCAGGGTGGCGGCGGGACTCATGGCTTGGCGCTTCCCATGGAGGCGGATGTCACTCCAAACCTCCGTTCGTTTCGAGCGTAGTCGAGAAACGCTGACACAGCGCTGGCGGCTTCTCGACTACGCTCGAAGCGAACGGAGGGGGGGATAATGGACATGGCGAAGCGTCCTACAACCCCTGATGCCGGAAACGCAGGTCCAATGTCATCGGAAACTCGCTCGGGCTTTCGGCCGGCGGCATCTCGACCGGGCCGGGGGTGTGGCCATGATCCTGGAACCGCGCCTTGCGCCGCGCCTCCGCCTCATAGCTGTTGATCGGCACGTCATCATAATTGCGCCCGCCCGGATGCGCCACATGATAGACGCAGCCGCCCAGCGACCGCCCGCTCCAGCTGTCCAGCACGTCGAAGGTCAGCGGTGGATTGGCCGGCAGATTGGGGTGCAGGCACGCGGCCGGCGCCCACGCCTTGTACCGCACGCCGCCCACCGCCTCGCCCGGCACCCCGGTCGCGGTCATCGGCACGCGGCGGCCGTTGCAGGTCACGATATGCCGGCCCGCAATCAGCCCGGTGGCGCGCACCTGCAACCGCTCGGTGGAAGAATCCACATAGCGCACCGTCCCGCCGATCGCGCCGGTCTCGCCCAGCACGTTCCACGGCTCCAGCGCATGGGAAATCTCGATCCCTACGCCGCCCGCATCCACCGCGCCATGCACCGGGAAGCGGAACTGCCGCTGCGCCTCGAACCAGTTGGGGTCGAAGTCGTATCCGGCCCCCTTCAGGTCGCCCAGCACCTCCAGGAAGTCGGCCCACACGAAATGCCCCAGGAAGAAGCGATCGTGCAGCGCCGTGCCCCAGCGCACCAGGCTCCCCTGCTGCGGCTCGCGCCAGAACCACGCCGTCAGCGCGCGCAGCAGCAATTGTTGCGCCAGGCTCATCTGCGGGTCTGGCGGCATCTCGAACCCGCGAAACTCGACGAGACCGAGGCGGCCCGTGGGGCCATCGGGCGAAAACAGCTTGTCGATGCAGATTTCGGTGCGGTGGGTGTTGCCGGTCACGTCCACCAGCAGGTTGCGGAACAGCCGGTCCACCAGCCAGGGCGGCGGCATGTCGCCGCTGCCCGGCTTGGGCACCTGCGCCAGCGCAATCTCCAGCTCATACAGGCTGTCATGCCGCGCCTCGTCGATGCGCGGCGCCTGGCTCGTCGGCCCGATGAACAGCCCTGAGAACAGATAGCTCAGCGAAGGATGCCGCTGCCAGTACAGCACGAAGCTCTTGAGCAGATCCGGCCGCCGGATGAACGGCGAATCGTTCACGCTCGCCCCGCCCAGCACCAGATGATTGCCGCCCCCGGTGCCGACCGACCGGCCGTCCACCATGAACTTGTCGGCGGTCATCCGCTCCTCGCGCGCCGCCTCATAGACACCGTTGGTGATCGCGACCGTCTCGTCCCAGTTCTTTGCCGGCTGGATGTTCACTTCGACCACGCCCGGATCGGGCGTGACCTTCAGCACCATCAGGCGCGGGTCGGGCGGCGGCGCATAGCCCTCGATCCGCACCGGCGCCTGCATCGCCTCGGCGGCATGCTCGACGGTGGCGATCAGCTCCAGATAATCGTCGAGCGCGCGCACCGGCGGGATGAACACCGACAGATAATGGCCGCGCGGCTCCACCGTGATCGCGGTGCGCACCGCGCCGCCGATATGATGTTCGTCGGGCAACTGCTGCTCGACCCGGTCCTGCTGGCCGCCCGCCTGCGCTACCTCGACCCGCTCGGCCATCTGCGCGCGGAAATCAGGCAGCGCCTCGCGTGGCTCGCTGCTGTCCTGCGCGTTGATATAGGGAAAATCGGACGGCGGCACATAGGGCAGCGTGCCCAGCGGCAGGCGATAGCCCAGCGCCGAATCGCCCGGCACCGCGAACAGCGCCTTGCGCCGCACCTGCCACAGTTCGCTCTGCCAGCGCGGCTGGCTCGCCTGCGTCTGCCAGCGCTGGATCGGCAGCGCAAAGCCGATCGTCTTGCTGAGGCCGCCCTCGAAAGCCTTGACCATGCGGCTGCGTTCTTCCGGATCATCGATCTTCGGGTCGCCGGGCGTCACATTGTCGGGCAGCCCCGCTTCCTTGACCGACCAGGCGAGCGGGTCCTCATAGACCGGCTGGATATAGCCGCGCTCCACCGAGAGGCCACCGGCCAGCGCATCCATGAAGCGCGCGGCATCGTCCGGCGTCAGCGCCGCCGCCCCCTCTGCCGCGTCATTGCCCGCGATCAGCGAAGCGTCGCGCCACAGGAGCACCCCGTCCGCCCGCCAGTAGATCGAATAGCCCCAACGCGGCAGGCTCTCGCCCGGATACCATTTGCCCTGCCCATGATGCAGCAGCGCGCCCGGCGCGAACCGCGCCCGCAGGTTCCGGATCAGCCGGTCGGCATAGCCCGCCTTGGTCGGCCCGACCGCGTCGCCATTCCATTCGCCCGCCTGTGGATCATCGATCGCCACGAAGGTCGGCTCGCCGCCCGTGGTCAGCCGCACATCCTGCGCCAGCAGGTCCGCGTCCACCTGGCTCCCCAGCGCCGTCAGTGCGGCCCAGCGCCCCTCGGTAAAGGGCTTGGTGATCCGCACCGCCTCGGCGATCCGGCTCACCGACATCGCGAAGTTGAAATCCACCTCCGCCGGCTCGGCCATGCCGGTGATCGGCGCGGCAGACCGATAATGCGGCGTCGCGCACAGCGGGATATGCCCCTCGCCCGCGAACATCCCGCTGGTCGCATCCAGCGCCACCCAGCCCGCGCCCGGCACATAGGCCTCAGCCCAGGCGTGCAGGTCCACGACGTCCTGCGTCACGCCCTTCGGCCCCTCGATCGGCTCCACGTCCGCGACCAACTGGATCGAATAGCCCGACACGAAGCGCGCCGCGAACCCCAGCCGCCGCAGCAACTGCACCAGCAACCACGCCGAATCGCGGCACGACCCGATGCCGATGTCCAGCGTCTCCTCCGGCGTCTGCACGCCCGTCTCCATGCGGATGACATAGCCGATGCGCTGTTGCAGCTTCGAATTCACATCGACCAGGAAATCGATCGTGCGCCCCTCGAACCCCGCATGCTCGGCCACCAGCGCGTCGAACAGCGGCCCCTGTTCCTCGACATCATAATAGGCCGCCAGGTCCGTCTTCAGCTGGTCGTCATAGGCGAAGGGATATTCCTCCGCATAAGGCTCCACGAAGAAATCGAACGGATTGATGATGTCCAGATCGGCGAGCAGGTCGACCTCGATCGAGAAATGATCGACGGGATCGGGAAACACGATCCGCGCCAGCCAGTTGCCATGCGGGTCCTGCTGCCAGTTCAGGAAATGCCCGGCCGGCTCGATCTTCAGCGCATAATTGGGGATTTTCGTCCGACTATGCGGCGCCGGCCGCAACCGGATGACCTGCGGCCCCAGCTTGATCGGGCGGCTGTAGCGATAGGCGGTGAGGTGGTGGAGAGCGGCCTTGAGCATGATGTCGATCAAACGCCACGCCGTGCTGCATTGCAATATTCAATTGGGGGGGGGGAAAGATTCTCCCATTCCCCTCCCTTGAAAGGGAGGGGAGAAGAAGCGCCTACTCCCCCTCCAACTGCTGCGAAAAATACACCATCTGCATCGCCTGCAACCGCGCGCCTTGCGCGATATCCGCGTCGCCCGAATGACCGCCCGCCGTATCCTCATAAAACAGATACGGAATCCCGTAGTCCTTCAGCCGCGCCGCGAATTTGCGCGCATGCTGCGGCCCCACCCGGTCATCCTTCGTCGTGGTCCAGATATAGGGCGTCGGATATTTCACGCCCTTCCTGATGTTCGCATAAGGCGAAATCTTCTCCAGAAACGCCTTCTCCTCCGGCACGGTCACACTGCCATATTCATCGACCCACGAAGCGCCGGCCGCGATTCCCTCGTATCGGATCATGTCGAGCAACGGCACCTGGATGGTCACCGCGCTCCACAACTCCGGATGCTGGTTGAACTCCACCCCCATCAGCAGGCCCCCGTTGGACCCGCCATAAATGCCGAACTTCGCCGGAGACGACAGTTTCCGCGCAAAGATGTCCCGCGCCACGGCGGCGAAATCGTCGTAGATGATCTGCCGCTTCGTCTTGCGCCCCGCCTCGTGCCAGGCCGGCCCGAACTCGCCGCCGCCCCGGATATTGGCGAGAACGAAGCTGTTCCCCCGCTCCAGCCACAGCTTCCCCGTAACGCCCGAATAATAAGGCGTGTTGGAAATCTCGAACCCGCCATAGGCCGTCATGATCGTCGGCGTCGAACCGTCCGGCATCATGCCCTTCTTGTGGACGATGAAATAGGGGATCTTCACCCCGTCGCTCGACACCGCCTCGAATTGCTCGACCACCAGGCCCGTCGCGTCGAACCGCGCCGGCATCGCCTTCACCTGCGCGGGCTTCGGGTCCGCCGCATCCACCGCCCACAATGTCGTCGGCGCCAGGAAGCCGGTGACCGACAGATAGGCGCGGTCGCTGCGGTCGGTGGCGGCGGCCGTGCCGATCGAGGCATTGTCGGGCAGCGTCAGCGTCTGCGTCGTCCACCCGCCCGTGCCCTTGGGCGGCGTCAGCGCCAGCGCCCGGCCGCGCACATTGTCGTTGATCGACAGGATCACGCGCGATTTCGTCGCCGCCACCTGGTCGATCGACTGGCGCGGCGTCGGCGCGAACACTATCTCGGGCGTCAGTTCCTTGCCCGAAGTCAGCGCCGCCAGCGGCACGCTCACCAGCGCCCCCTCCGGCGCATCCACGCCCCCGCTCGACCAGCGCTCACTCAGGCGCACGAGCACGTGCCCGTCCACCATGCCCTCGATCGCGCTCTTCATCGGCAGCGGCAGTTTTTTTGTCCCCTCCGCCGTTACCGTGAAAAATTCGAAGCCGAAGAAGGTCACGCCGCGCTGGATGAAGGCGGCGCGGTTGCCCTGCGCATCGGACAGGACCAGTGGCCAGCTCATCAGCTGGTCCTCCGCCTTGCCGCGAAACACCTCCACCGCCTCGTCGAGTTTCTGCCCGCGCTTCAGCCGCTTCACGACAAAGGGATAGCCCGACGCCGTCAGCGTCCCTTCCCCCCAATCGCGCGCCAGCAGGATCGTGTCCTTATCCTCCCACGCCTCATTCTGCTTGCCCGTGGGAATATCGAAGCCGCCTTCGACAAATTTGCCGGTGACAAGGTCGAACTCGCGCAGCGTGATCGCATCCTCGCCCCCGTCCGACAGGTTGAGCAGGGCAATCCGCTCGTCGGGGTCCAGGATGGACGCACCCTTCCACACCCACTTCTTGCCCTCCGCCTTCGACAGCGCGTCGAGATCCAGCACGGTCGTCCAGGCCGGCTCCGCCTTGGCGTACTCGGCCTCGCTCGTGACCCGCCACACGCCCTGCGGATGCTCGGCGTCGCGCCAGAAGTTGAAGATGCGCCCGCCGATCATGCTCGGCATCGCAATGCGGTCCTTGGCCGACGCGATGGCGAGCGCATCCCGGAAATAGCCCGCATAGCGTCGATCGCCCTGCAAGGTCCCGACCGTCGCCTTGTTCTCCGCCTCCACCCACTGCATCGACTTCTCGCCATGCCAGTCCTCCAGCCAGACGAAATTGTCGTCGGCCGGCACGGGGATGGCAGGCGGCTCGGCCGATGCGGCGGCGCTGCTGAGCAGGGTGGCGATGGCCATGGTCAAAAACCTTTGCACGCGAATAACTCCTTGGAAAACGGCATGTGCGGTGCGCCGGTCGCAGGCGCAAGGGGCGACACCCGGTTCAGCCCGGCAGCCGGTGCTCGCCCTTCATCCGCGTGCGATGATAGCGCGTCCGCAACAGCACCCCCGCGATCAGCAGCGGCAGCGACGCGAGACACGCGCCCAGCCCCAGCACGCGCGGCGACCAGCCGAACAGGCTGTGAACCCCCGTCAGCATCGGCAGCAGCATCAGCAACAGCCCCAGCGCGAGCAGCCACAGTCCGTAACGCCGTGGCCGAACTGCGACCATGCGCAGTTCGTGGCGATAGGCTTTGCGCCCGGCTTTGGTGGACAGGTCGGGGGGCGGGTGGTCAAACATGCGCCCCAAGCGTTCCACAGCCGGCCGCGGCTGTCCAGCTACCCTTGGCCAGAAGCGTGTGCGCCTAACCCGATCTTAAGCGTGCTTCCCTTATACCCGCCCGGCATTTCGATAATTCAAGGCGCGCAGTCATGGCGATCATCGTCTTCTCCCGGCCCGTTCCCTTCCCGATCGCGCCGTTGCGCCTGCTGCTGACGGCGCAGCTGCCGCTCTACAAATGGACGGTCAGTGAGGAGGATGACGGCGGCCCGGAAACGATGGGCGAATGGACAGACCGGCAGCTGATCTGCGGCCGCAGCGCCGACGCGCGTGTCTTCTGCGAGATCGCCGCGCGCTCCGGTCCCGCGCCTGGTGATATGCCGCCGCATGGCTGGTATCTCGATATCGGCCGGCCGACCACCGACGACGAAAGCGTGATCCACCGCATGATGCTGCTGATCGCGTCGACGGTGATGATCCCGGCCGATGACGCTTTGTGCCAGTTGCTGCCCGGTGGCGGCTGGCTGTCGCACAATGACGTCGTTCGCGCGACCAAGGCGCTGATCGCCGGCGAATCCTTCGACAAGCTGGCGCATCTCGGCCAGCCCGCCAGCAGCTTTGCCGCCAGCGCATCCGCGCCGCGCGGCGATGGCCGCTATGCCGGCCTCAGCCAGGAGCGGGCGATGGCGCTGGGCGGCATGGACGAAACCATGGCGCGCATCCTGCACGAGCGCGGCATGGGGGAGATCGCCGAGGGGCTGGGCCTCACCCGCCCGCCCGCCTTCGCCGACGAGCGGCCACAGGCCAACCGCCTGCCCACCATGGCGCTGCTGGCGAGCCAGCCGCTCTCGCCCGACTGGTCCACCCTGCGCGACGGCGTGCAGGCGGTGGACCCACAGGGCGGCTGGACCGTCGAGCCGGGCCTGCTGCGCGGACGCGGCGCGGTGATCCGCTTCGGCGAAGCGCAGGGCGTCGTCCCCGCTTATCTGATGGCGCAGGCGCAAGCGCGCAGCCATGGCCTGATCGATCGAGACAAGGCGCTGCTCGGCAGCCATCGCGTCCATCACGCGATCACCGTCGAACTGGATACGCGCGCGGCGGACTATGCCGACGTGCGGCAGGTCACGAAGATCGCCACCCTGCTCATAGGCCTCGCCGCCAAGCAGCCCGGCTGCGTCGGCCTCTACAATGCCGGCGTCGGCACGGCGATGGTGGTCGAGGGCGTCTGGCAGCAGATCGGCGTACTGGCCAATGACGAGATTCCGATCGCTTTGTGGACCTGGGCGGCGTTCCATTCGCTGGAGCGGGACGCCATCTCCATCGCGACCGGCGGCATGCTGCCCTTCACCGGCTATGAGGTCGAACTGTGGAACGCGCCCGGCGCGCTGGAGCAGGTCGCCGAGCGGCTGAACGGCGTGCTGCGCTACCTGCTCATCAACGGCCCGGTGATCGCCCATGGCGACACCATCGGAAAACAGGCCGGCGACAAATCGACCCGCTGCTTCCTGGGTGACAGCCGCGCCGACCGGGGCGAGCAGCTAGTGCCGGCCATGCTGCTGGAACTGGACGGCGTCGCCAGCACGCCGCCCGCGCGGCCCCGCGCCGATCCGCCCGTCAGCACGCCGCCGGCAGCGCGTCCTGCAACCCCGCCCGCCTCCTTCGGCCGCCGCGCGCCCGGCGGCTTCGGGCGCAAGGGGCTTTAACTTCCGCCGCCGATCGGCTATCGCCTGTCCATTCCCCGGGGGACCGCTCACAGGCGGTTGAGAGGCGGCTGTTGTGGCCGCGACCCGTCGAACCTGATCCGGATCACACCGGCGTAGGGAGGGAGCGGCCTGTCGCCACTGACATGTCCACGCCCGTTCCTCCGCCACGCACAGGCAAAGGAAAGGACGGCAGCTATGGACACGATTTCCGTTCTCACCCTGCGCCTGGCTGAAGCGATCGGCCTGTACCTGATCCTGATCGGCCTTTCCGGCTTCGTCGCGCCGCAGCGCTGGCGGGCGATGATCGACGACATGGATCGTTCGCCCGGCCTCGTCATGGGAATCGCCTTTCCGGTGTTTGCGGTCGGCGCGGCGATGGTGATGGTTCATCGCGCGATGACCGATCCGCTCGCGATCGCCGTCACGCTGATCGGCTATATTGTGCTGATCGAGGGCGCGCTGCTGATCGCCGCGCCCGGACCGCTGCTGCGCCTTGGCCGGCTGGCGATGGGTTTCACGCGCCTGTGGGCGATCGTCAGCCTGATCCTGGGCCTCTTCTTCTTCCTCGCCGGCCTGCTGGGCCGCGCCACATTTTCCGTCTGACCACATTTTCCGTCTGAAAGGTACGACCACCATGGCCGATGTCCCCGCCCGCACCGAAATGCGCGTCACGACTGGCCCCATCCGGGGTTCTCGAAAAATCCATGTCGGCCCGCTCAAGGTCGCCATGCGCGAGATCGATTTGGAACCGTCCAGCGGCGAGCCGCCGATCCGCGTCTACGACACCTCCGGTCCCTATACCGACCCGAACGCCCGGATCGACATCATGGCCGGCCTGCCGACGCTGCGTCGCGACTGGATCGTCGGCCGGGGCGATGTCGAAAGCTATGACGCGCGCTCGATCAAGCCGGAGGATAACGGCCTGAAAGGTCCCGACCGCTCGGGCGGCGTGCAGCCTTTCCCCAATGTCGTGAAGCAGCCGCTCCGCGCCAAGGCCGGCATGAACGTCAGCCAGATGCACTACGCCCGCCGCGGCATCATCACCCCCGAAATGGAATATGTCGCCGAGCGCGAGAATCTCGGCCGCGCCCGCCTCGCCGAATATGTGCGGGACGGGCAGGACTGGGGCGCGTCCATCCCCGATTATGTGACGCCCGAATTCGTCCGCGATGAAGTCGCGCGCGGCCGGGCGATCATCCCCAGCAACATCAACCACCCGGAATCCGAGCCGATGGCGATCGGCCGCAATTTCCTGGTCAAGATCAACGCCAATATCGGCAACAGCGCCGTCGCGTCTGACGTGGCGAGCGAAGTCGACAAGCTGGTCTGGTCGATCCGCTGGGGCGCGGATACCGTCATGGACCTCTCCACTGGCCGCAACATCCACGACACCCGCGAATGGATCATGCGCAACTCGCCCGTGCCGATCGGCACCGTGCCGATCTATCAGGCGCTCGAAAAGGTCGGCGGCATCGCCGAGGAACTGACCTGGGAAATCTTCCGCGACACCCTGATCGAACAGGCGGAGCAGGGGGTGGATTATTTCACCATCCACGCCGGCGTGCGCCTGGCCTATATCCCGATGACGGCAAAGCGCGTGACCGGCATCGTCTCGCGCGGCGGCTCCATCATGGCGAAATGGTGCCTGTCGCACCACAAGGAGAGCTTCCTCTACGAGGCGTTCGACGAGATCACCGAAATCTGCAAGGCCTATGACATCGCCTATTCGCTCGGCGACGGCCTGCGCCCCGGCTCCATCGCCGACGCCAATGACGAGGCGCAGTTCAGCGAACTCTATACGCTGGGCGAACTGACGAAGCGCGCCTGGAGCCAGGACGTGCAGGTGATGATCGAGGGGCCGGGCCACGTCCCGATGCACAAGATCAAGCAGAATATGGACAAGCAGCT
>JBIIEH010000003.1:0-204846 GCA_044237945.1 Sphingobium sp.
ACTATATCAAGTTCCCCGATCGCGACACGATGCAGGCGATCGTCGACGTCCACTTCCCCGGCATCCAGAAGATCCTGGTCAGCCGCGCGATGGACATCTTCTACGAGATCCGCGAAGTCCCCGGCCTCAAGAAGAAGCCCAGCACCTCCGAACTGCTCGACTGGCTGAAGCTGCTCCTGAACGAAGACATGCCCCTGGAAGTCCTCCAGAACAGTGACCCGACCAAGGCGATCCCCCCGCTGCACGGCGCGCTGCTCAAGAACGAGCAGGATATCATGATGTTCGAACGCCTGGCCTTCATGGCGCGGCGGCAGGGTCGGTAGGAAGCAACCGTGCCCCACCACGCCGGCTGCCTCTGCGGCGCTGTCCGCATCACAATCGACGCCGAACCGCTCGCCGCGCGGCAATGCTGGTGCCGCCTGTGCCAGTATCTGGGCGGCGGAACCGCGACCGTGAATGTCTGCTTCCCCGCCGACAAGGTCACCACCACCGGCGAAGTCCGCTGGCACGCCAGCACCGCCGATAGCGGCAATGCGATGCAGCGCGGCTTCTGCCCGACCTGCGGAACGCCCCTGTTCAGCATCGCCGAATCGCGCCCGCATCTGACCTTCATCCGCGCCGGCGCGCTCGACGATCCGAGCCTGCGCGGCCCCGAAGCGATCATCTGGACCGCCGCCGCGCCGCAATGGGCGCATCTCGACCCCGATTTGCCCCACTATCCCGCACAAATCCCGCCGGTAGCGTAAAAAGCCTGCTTGCGCAGGGAACGAAAGCTCGTCATCTTTCCTTCATCATTCAAGGCCGCGCAAAGATGGTCTGAATTCCTAGGAAGGATGCCCTCTTGTCGAAGCGCGGAATCCCGTTTCTCCCGGCCCTGCTGCTGCTCGCGGCGCCCGCCATCGCGCAGGCCGCTGACGAACCCGAAGCCTGGTCCACCACCGACAGCGCGATCCGCGCCAACGGCGCGGGCGTCACCCTGCCGATGTCGGTCGCCGGCCTCTCCCTCTCGAAGAGCGGTGAAGCGTCGAACGGCGGCATGGGCATCGACAATATCGCCCAATATGTGTCGGAAGACGGCGCGGTGCAGGCCACGCTCTACGTCTATCGCCCGGATCAGGCCGACGCCGCGATCGCCGGCTACATGACCGACAAGGCCGTGTCCGAGCGTTTCGGCACGAAGACCCGCCGCACCGCTTATGCCAGCGCACCCGCCGCCGGCCGCCAGTCCACCGCGATCCGCGCCGTCTATGACGATGCCGCTGACGGCGACCTCGTCACCACCGCCGCCTTTCTGCAATCGGGCGACTGGGTGGTGAAGCTGCGCGTGACCGGGCCGAGCGACCAGCGCAAGGCGGTCATCGCCGGGCTTGACGGCATGCTCGCCGCGCTGCGCTTCGACGATCCCGCCGCGCTGCGCACCCTTGCCCCGGCAACGCCGAAGGATTGCGCCGCCAAACAGACCCCCGCCGCCACCTATTGCCTGCGCGGCACGGTGCAGGCGGCGGACGGCAGCTACGACCTGCTCCAGCGCACCGATGTCGCCAATGGCGCGATCATCGTGCCGATGGACGACGCCGGCACGATGCTGTCCTTCGATCCGGAAGCCTCCAGCGCAGCCTATCGCCTGTCCTATCACGCGATCGGCGAGACCCGCCGCTACGGCAGCTACGCCAGCCTGCCCGCCCCGCGCCAGATCGCCGCGATCATCGACGGCACGGACCTGCAACTGGCAGAAACCAAATCCACGCAGGGCCGCGCCGCCGACGCACGGTAAGGAGCGCCTCCCCAACCCCCGTTCGTTTCGAGCGGGGATGGGGCCGCCCTACCCCTCTTTGGGCGGGCGTCCGCGCTTCCTTGCCTCCGGCGCGTCCAGCTTCACCCCGCGCTTCTTCAACCCCTCGCGCAGCAGCATCTCGACCTGCGCGTTGACGCTGCGGAACTCGGCCGCCGCGCATCGTTCCAGCGCGTCATAGAGCGACTGGTCGATACGCAGCGGGAAAGCCTTGCGCGCTGGAGTGTCATCCTTCGCCACGATCGCCGCCTTACTGGTACAGCGTGCCCGTGTTCACCACCGGCTGCGTATCGCGCTCGCCGCACAGCACGACCATCAGGTTGCTGACCATCGCCGCGCGCCGCTCGTCATCCAGTTCGACGACATTCTTCGCCGACAACTGATCCAGCGCCAACTCCACCATCGTCACCGCGCCCTCGACCAGCCGCGTGCGCGCCGCGATCACCGCCTCGGCCTGCTGCCGCCGCAACATGGCCTGCGCAATCTCCGGCGCATAAGCCAGATGCGTCAGCCGGCATTCGTCGATCGCCACGCCGGCGATCGCCACCCGGTCCTGCAACTCGGCCTGCAACTCGTCGGCGACATGGTCGCCATCGCCGCGCAGCGTCTTTTCCTCATGCTCGTAATCATCATAGGGATAGCGCGACCCGATCGCCCGCACCGCGCTCTCGATCTGGATTTCGACGAACGCCTTGTAGTCGTCGACGTCGAACAGCGCCTGCGCTGTATCGGTCACGCGCCACACCACATTGGAGGCAATCTCCACCGGATTGCCGCGCTTGTCGTTGATCTTGAGCTTCTCCGATGTGACGTTGTGGACGCGCACGCTGATCTTCTGGCGCGTATACCAGGGCAGCACCCAGCGCAGCCCGTTGACCCGGTCAGTGCCCTTGTACGCCCCGAACAGCAGGATCGCCGCCGCCTGGTTCGGCTGGATCAGGTAGAAGCCACACAGCACGAACACGAACAGGAAGATCGAAACGATCAGCAGCAGCACGCCGGTCCCTTCCGCCCCACTCGCCATCATCGGAATGGCCAGCCCCGCCGCAACGATACAGCCCAGCAAAACCAGCAGCATCAGATAGCCGCTCGCGGTCGCAACCGACTTTTCGCGCGTCGCCTGCAATAGTGCCATGACTCGGTCCCTCCGTTAAATATGATATCATATTTATATCGGATTCAGCGGTGGGCGCAAGGGGGATGCCGGGGCCGCTCTTCCCCCGTCCCCACCAAACCCTAGCGCCAGCGCAACCGCTCGCGCCCCAACTCCTCGACGCTCTTCACCCCCATCAACCGCATGCCCCTCTCGATCTCGTCCTTCAGCAGCCCGACCGCGCGGTCCACGCCCGCCTCGCCCGCCGCCGCCAGCGCATAGAGATACAGCCGCCCGCCCGACGCGCAGTCCGCGCCGGCCGCCAGCGCTTTCAGCACATGCGTGCCCCGCCGCACGCCGCCGTCGCAGATGATCTCGATGCGTCCGCCCACTGCGTCCACGATCTCGCGCAACTGGTCGAAGGGGGCGCGGCCGCCGTCCAGCTGCCGCCCGCCATGGTTGGAAATCATGATCGCGTCCGCGCCGATCGCCACCGCCCGGCGCGCGTCGGCCACGCTCATCACCCCCTTCAGGCAGAATTTACCGCCCCAGTCCTCCCGCAACTGCTCCGCCATTTTCCAATCCATCGTCGGGTCGAGCATGCGGTTGAAGTAATTGGCGATCGACACCGGCTCCCCGCTGCCCGCCTGCACATGCGTATCCAAATTGGGCAGCGCGAACTTCTCGCGAAAGACATAGTCCAGCGCCCAGCGCGGCTTCGTCGCATAGGAGAGCGCGGAGGACAGTGTGAAGCGCGGCGGCGAGGTGAAGCCGCTGCGCGCGCACCGCTCCCGCTTTCCCGACACAATCGTATCCACCGTCAGCGCCACCGCGTCGAACCCCGCCGCCCGGCACCGCTCGATCATCGATCGATTGAGGCCGCGATCCCTGTGATAATAGAACTGGAACAGTTTCGGCGAGGAGACCATCGCGCCGACTTCCTCGATGCTGACCGTCGCCAGGCTGGATATGCCGAACCACAGCCCGTATTTCTGCGCCACCCGCGCCACCGCCCGCTCGCCCTGCCAGTGGAACACCCGCTGGAGCGCGGTGGGTGACAGCATCAGCGGCAGGGCGCTGCGCCGGCCCAGTATCTCGACCGACGCATCGATCTCCCCCACGCCCGCCAGCACTTCGGGCACCAGATCGCAATCCTCGAACGCGGCCGTGTTGCGCGCCTTGGTGATCTCATCATCGGCCGCGCCATCGATATAGTCGAACACCGGCCAGGGCAGCCGCTGCCTTGCAAGACGACGGAAATCGGCGATGTTGTGGCAATCGGTCAGGCGCATGACCGATGTTGTGCGGCGATTCCGTCAGCCTGCCAATATGGCTTTAGTCCTGCCCGTCGCCGCCGCCACTCATCGCGGCAACGGCTCGGGAATATGCAGCGACAGTTCGGCGATCACCTTGTCGGCTGAAAAAGTCGACCCCGCCGGAAAGCCCGCTTCGCCCGCATTGCCGAACTTGACCAGGCTGCCGTACAGATATTTGCGCGTCGGCGTCAGCAGAAACCCGTCCTTCCCCCGCGATTTCGCGATCAGCGCCGCATGCAGCAGCAGCGCCTCGCCCGCCGGCAGGCCGCTCGCGACCAGGCTGGTGTCGATCATCTCGAACCCCTCCAGGCTCTTGGGCAGCTTGCGCACCAGGAATTTGGGCTTGTCGCCGATCTTCCAGACGGAGGAGGAAAGCCGCTGATAATCACCGATCTTGGCGACGGGCGTGGTCCGAAGATAGAGCGTATCGACCATGCCGGCCTGCTTGAGCACCTGCACATTGCCATCGAAGGTCACCTGTCGCAGTTGCGCCGGTGCCTGCCCGAAGCGGCCGGTCCGCTTTTCCGCCGGCAAGCCATCATAGAGCCGCTTGTAGACGTCCGCCACGACCGGCGGCGTGACATTGAGCCAGCGCTCCCGCGCGGCGAAGGCGGTGCGTGCCGTGTCGGGATCGCCCAGCATGGCGGGCTTGGCGACGTTGTAGAAAGCCAGCGACGCCTCCGCCTCACTGACGACGATACCGGACGTATTCGCCGCGCCCTTCGCGATGAAGGCGTCCAGCATCTTGCGCGCATCCGCCGCCACGGCGTCCGCCTCCGCCGTCTTTCCCGCCATCAGCAGGAACAGCGACTCTTCGGCCAGCAGGTTCGACACATTGACTTCGGTCGATCGCGCGAAGGCGAGCCAGCCCACTCGCTGGTCCCGCTTGTCCTCCGCCGCGCCGGCATAATCGCCCCACCAGCCCATCTGTTCGGCGCGCAGCCCCAGATGCTGCGGATAGAGGCGGCTGATCCGCTCCAGAAAACCGCGCTTGAGCGGAGTCGAGCGCGGCGTCAGCTGCGCAAAATGGGCAACCCGGAACAGCGCATACATGTCATTGGGCGCGAGTTCGGCCGATCGCATCGCCGTATCCTCGGCCTCCTCCGCACGTCCCATCTGCGCCAGGATGGTCGCCTCGATATAGCGCGTTGACGCGCCCAGGCTGCCCTGAAACGCCCAGTCGTTCGCCATGTCCGGGGCCAGGCCGGGAACCTCGCGGATTTTCTCCAGCGCTGCCGGCAGGTCCTGCGCCTCGATCAGATGGATCGCCCGCGCCAGCCCCAGCTGCGTGCGCCGCGTCGGGTTGCTCTCCTGCGCGATCGCGGCGTCGCACGCGGCCGCGCCGACCTTGCCGGACTGCCGCTTTTCCAGATTGCCGTCATCCTTGGTGAAGGCGTCGCTGGCGAGGCCGGCCGTGGCGGTGATCGCTACCAACTGCCCGATCAGGCCCAGCGCGCCCACATGCCCCTTCGACCCGTCGCACTGAATGAAGGGCGACGGCGCAGGCGCTTCCGGCGTCGCCGCGCTGGCGACACCCGCCGCCGCCAGAGAAAAAGCGCAGCCCAACAGGCTCGCCGAACGCAACAGATATGCATCGATCATGAAAATGTCCCCCCGCTCCGCCAATAGCGGTTGGCGCAACCGGAGAAAACCGGAAATTCGTCCTGACATCATCCTGTTACGTGATAGAGCCTCGCCGTGAATGCACGCCCCAACGCCACCCGCTTCGCCCGCATCCGCGCGCATCTGGAATCCGTGCGCGTCGCCGCCGGGCCGCGCGCCTGGGCTTATGAATTTCTGCTGTTTGGCTTCAAGCAGGGCTGGGCCTGCCTGTTCGGCGGGCTGATGCTGGCGCTGCTGCTGGGCACGCATCTCTTCTACCCCAGGGACACCGCGCTGCACCGCTACGACTTCCTCACCCTCGCCGCGTTCGGCATACAGGTCGGCATGCTGGCGCTCCGGCTGGAAACCGCGCGGGAGGCGATCGTCATCTGCGCCTTCCATATTGTCGGCACGATCATGGAATTGTTCAAGACGGCGGCGGGCAGCTGGGTCTATCCCGAAAACAGCCTGCTCCACATCGGCGCGGTGCCCCTGTTCTCGGGCTTCATGTATGCGGCGGTCGGCAGCTATATCGCGCGCATCTGGCGCATTTTCGATTTCCGTTTTACGCGCTACCCGCCAGTCTGGACGACCGCGGCACTGGCCACAGCCATCTACGTCAACTTCTTCGCCCATCACTGGCTGCCCGATGCGCGCCTCGCCCTGTTCGCCGCCGCATTCCTGATCTTCGGCCGCTGCTGGATCGTCTTCACCCCCTGGCAGGGTCCGCGCCGCATGCCGCTGCTCGTCGGCTTCTTCCTCGTCGCCTTCTTCATCTGGCTGGCGGAGAACATCGCGACCTTCGCCAACGCCTGGACCTATCCCGACCAGCGCGACGCCTGGCGCATGGTCGGCCCGGCGAAACTCGGCGCATGGTATCTGCTGATGATCATCAGCTTCGTGCTGGTGTCACTGGTGCATGGGGTAAAGGCTGAAAAGCAGTGAGACACCCCGCCTCGCTCTAAATCCATTCCAAAACCCGATCGCCGCAATTATGGCTACAGCAACAGGCTAGAGGCGAGCGGTGATGATGAAGAGATGGCGTCGGATTATTGCGACAACTATGGTGATGTTGGCCGGCTGCGGCGACTTGCCGAGGGACGCTAATGCGAGCGATGATGCCGATGCCCCCTCCGCACTTCCGGATCGGGTAACGCCTGATCTAAAGGCATATGAGCAAGCAGGAGCACAACTGGTCGCAAAGCTCGGTCAACCGGGGACCAGCATCACCCCTCCGGATGAGAACGACCCGTCCTTCCGCGTGTTTCGAGACCAGGCATGGGCATTGAAGGATGTTTTGGGATCTTCCCAATTCCCCGTTGGGATCAAGACATCTGAGTCCGTCTGTGGACCAGCCACTAGCGTAATTTTGGGTTATCAGCTTGCCGGCGCGCATGCGCTCCCAAAGGGTGGTGATGAAGCCGCAACCGTAAACGCCATCACTCAGCTTTCAACGCGCAATATGGCGGAACACTTCGATCAGCTTTTTCCGATTATGATTTTCGGCACTCATTGTTTGATGGCGCATATTCCAGTTATGGAAGATTTCGTGAAAAATCTTCCATCTCAATCCCTTACGGAGACGAGGATTAAAGGTATAAGGCAGATCAGGTCGGGCGTTTTCAATAGCGTCTCAGGCCTCATGATGATGATTTCCGATCCGCAACTCGGTCAATCTCGCCGTACCGCTGTTCTAAAAACTCTTGCAGAGGATGTAAGCCTGCTCCCGATCGCGCTGCCTCAAGCGGAGCTGGATAAAATACGTGATCAATTGCAAGAGGTTCGCCCGTTCCTGGATAAAGAAACGCAGCCTTACTTCGAAGAAATCAATGAAAAACTCGTTAGTGTTCATTGTGGAGCGCTCTGCTCCACCTAAACCATAATGGGCAAAATCAAGCTTCATCAGATCAAATAACCCACCTCATACAGCCCCCATTTGCGCCCGCCGAACACCAGCGGCACGAACACGCTGCGCAAGGCCCGGTATCGCCCCTCGCCCAGATCCTGCCGATAGGTGAACAGGAAGAACTCCCCCTCCCCGTCCAGCGCCCGGCGGGTCTGCGCGTCCATGAATATCTGCCGGTTGCGCGCATGCTCCATGTTCCAGCGCGGATCATCCGGCCGCTGGCTCATGCTCCGCCCACTGATATGCGTCGGCAGATAGCCGTTCATGTCAATGAGGCAGCAGCCAATGATCGCGCTGTCCTCCGCCGTGCGCCGGTCCAGCACCGGCCGCACGAAAGCGTCGGCGAAAGCAGTGAAGCCATTGTCATACTGCACCGGCCCCGTGCCCGCGATCGGCCGGTACTGCGTGTCGAACAGGGGCTGCATGCCGATTTCGCCGCGCGCCAGGGCCCGCTCGACCAGCGCCTGCACCTCCGCCGCGCCCTCCTCGGCCAGCGCCAGATAGCGACTGTTGCGCGTGGTCGTGCCACCATGGGCGGATCGGTTGAGCATGTCGTTCGCCATGCCCTCCAGCACCTCGACCTGCCCGCGCGCCGCATCGACCCGCACCGCGCTCTCGGCCGAATTGCGGCTGAACTGCGTCAGCCCCAGCCCCAGCGCGGCGACATCCCGGTCCGCTTCATCGGTGCATTGCACGATCGATTGCGACCGATCACCGAACTGCGTCACCAGCGACGCGATCTCCGCCATCGTCGTGCGCAGCGTGTCGATATGCGCGCCGACATCGCGCCCGCGCGCGATATTGCCTTCAATCCCGCCGATCAGCCGCCGCGCGTCCTTGTCGAGCGTGCCCAGCTTGTCGCCGACCGAAGCCGCCGCGCCGCCCGCCTGCTCGGCCAGCCGGCGGATCTCGTCCGCCACGACCGCAAAGCCCATGGTCGCCTCGCCGCCACGCGCCGCCTCGATCGCGGCGTTCACGCCCAGCAGCCGCGTCTGCCGCGCGATCGACCCCAGTTGCTCGGAAATGTCGCCCACTGCCTCGATGACGGAAAGGAACAGCCGCAGGTCGCCCTCCAGCCCCGTGACATGCGCGACCAGGCCATCCACCTGCCCCAGCGACGCGCCGACTGCCTCATGCCCCTCTGCGATGATGCGCCCCGCCCGCCGCGCCGTCAGGCTCAGTTCCTGCGCCGCCGCCACGCTTTCCGCCTGGCTGCTGGCCAGCGTCTGCATCGTGCCCTGCAATTCATGGAGCCGCGCCGAATCCTGCTGGATCCGCCGGTTGAGTTCGCTCAGGAAACCCGCCGTTTCGCTGCACTGCAACGCTATGTCGCCGGACCGCTCCCCAAGCTCGCCCAGCATATTCCCCTTGTCCAACCGCGACCCCCGACCCGTCTTTTTGTGACAATGTATGTCTCAACGTTGCAACGCAACATAATATGATGAGCAAGCCGTTAACCAACGCCTCTTGCATCGCCGATTGCGCTGATGGACAAGACAGGCATGCTGCTCAATTTCCTCGACGCGCTGCGGAGCGCCGGCATCAACGCCAGTATCAAGGAGCATCTGCTGCTGCTCGAAGCGCTGGACCGCGACGTCATCGAACGCCGGCCGGAGGACTTCTATTATCTCGCCCGCGCGACCTATGTGAAGGACGAAGGGCTGATCGACCGTTTCGACCAGGTCTTTGCCAGGGTGTTCAAGGGCCTGCTCGACGGCGACACGCTGGAAGCGGATATCCCCGAGGAATGGCTGCGCGCCGTCGCGGAGAAATTCCTCTCGCCCGAGGAGATGGAGAAGATCAAGGCGCTCGGCGACTGGGACGAGATCATGGAGACGCTGAAAAAGCGCCTCGAGGAACAGAAGGGCCGGCATCAGGGCGGCAACAAATGGATCGGCACCGGCGGCACCTCTCCCTTCGGCAATGGCGGCTATAATCCCGAAGGCGTGCGGATCGGCGGCGAAAGCCGCCACAAGCGCGCGGTCAAGGTCTGGGAAAAGCGCGAATTCGCCAATCTCGACAACACGCGGGAACTGGGCACCCGCAACATCAAGGTTGCGCTGCGCCGCCTGCGCCGCTTCGCGCGCGAAGGCGCGGCGGACGAACTCGACCTCGACGAAACGATCCGCGGCACCGCGCGGCAGGGCTGGCTCGACATCCGCATGCGCCCGGAGCGGCACAATGCGGTCAAGCTGCTGCTGTTCCTCGATGTCGGCGGATCGATGGACCCCTATATCAAGCTCTGCGAGGAGCTGTTCTCCGCCGCCACCGGCGAGTTCAAGAATCTCGAATTCTTCTACTTCCACAACTGCCTCTACGAAGGCGTGTGGAAGGACAATCGTCGCCGCTTTTCCGAACGCACGCCGACCTGGGACATTCTCCACAAATATGGCCATGACTATAAGGTCGTGTTCGTCGGCGACGCGGCCATGAGTCCCTATGAGATCACCCATGCCGGCGGTTCGGTCGAACATATGAACGAGGAAGCCGGCGCCGTCTGGATGCAGCGCATCGCCCACACCTACCCCGCCGCCGTCTGGCTCAACCCCAGCCGCCGCGAGCATTGGGGCTACAGCCAGTCCACCCGGCTGATCCAGGACCTGATGAACGACCGCATGTATCCGCTCACGATCGAGGGGATAGACGAGGCGATGCGGGAATTGACGCGCAAGCGGTGAGGGCGAGGGGGCCTCAACACCATCTGCCGCCAGACCTTATTTCATCCGGTTCTGCTACAGTTCAAGTTGATCTAATCTACCCTCCCGCTATTCATCGCAAGACATGGGTGAGGATTTGGCCCGGTTGATTGGCCAGCGACCTGTTGGATGGGGGGATTTACCGGCCAATGGCGAATACAATCGGCGACCCCCTTTCCGAAGCACAGGACATTGTGAAGCGGTCCGCCATTCCCTTTCTTCTTTTGGCCGCCGGCTTGCTTCTGGTGTGGAGTACGACCCTTGAAGAGGCGCGGCTTGCCTTCCGTGCGGATCAGCAGGCGCTGTCCATAAAATGGGTCCGGGCGGAAAAAACCGGCAAGCTGATCGATCGAGTGCGCACTGAACATCGCTCCTTATCGATGCGCACGAAGGCTTTGCGAGACACAGCGCGCCAAGCGTGCGTTGCCCAGGGGCCGGACTGCCTGATCGCCAACGCCAAGCTAGCTGCGGCGCAGAAACGAAGTGGCCAACTCGATGCACGCCTCAACGATTTCAAGAAGGCCGAGCAGGAGCAGACCCAGGCTATTCGGACAGTTCGCGCACGCCTGTCCAATAAGGTGAACTTCGATGTCGGCCAGGGTATCCGTCTGCCGTTTACCTTGCTTTGGGCGCCGCTTGCGTGGCTGCTTGTTCTTGCATTTCTGCTCATCAGGATCGGGCGAGCGAAGATCGGGTTCTGGCGATTGATCGCGAAAGCCGAAATGCAGGAACGACTGGACGGCCGGCGCGATGGCAGACTGCGATCGCTGGAAGCGCCATTCTGGCTGGGGACGCCGCCTGCGCCGGGCCGGACGGGCCGATCGCCCCCGCCTCGCTCCCGATCGAAACATTCATGGTGGGAAAGTCCCCGGCGACTTCTTTACTGGGCGATGCTGGCGGCGACATTATTGCTGTGCATGCGGATAGGCTGGATCGGTCTGACCTTCGACAGCGTAGCCAATCTGCCAGATGTGATGCTCCGGGACCTTGGCCAGACTGACATACCGCAACGATCACTGATCGCGCGCCTTCTCGGCCCGGCCACGGCCTTGGCAACGGTCGCGGATGGCATGCTGCTGCTGTGGCTCGCAACGCCTGCAAGAAGGACTATCCGCGTAAAAACCGTCATGCCAGGCGGGCTGGGCCGCCGTGAGATCATTGGCCTCGGCCTTGGCTTTTTCGCCTATTCGGCCATGGTCTTTCACCTGACGAAGTCCACCATATCCGCCGGACAGGATCGCCTCCTGAACGACATTGTGCGAAAATCGACATGGTTCGTCGCCCGTAAAAACAAGTCCAGACACGCTCCCGTTCGAGAGCGTGCCCCAGGATGGTATTTTAACCAGCGGACATCCTCCGTGCACTTTGTTCATCGCGACCGGATTGTCCGTAACGCCAAAGGCCTCAAGGCGAAGAATCTTGAGCCGGCGAACCTCACATCGATCGATATCGATGCGCCAGGGTTCTGGAACCGGACAGAATATTCGACGCGGATACGAGAAGATGTTGCATTCGCCAGCATCGCAGAGGGGCGGATATGGATGGCGATGAACATCCTCGTCTTCGTTCCGATCTCCGCAGCGGAGCATCCGGGTACGACAATCCGCAGGTTGGATTTCGCGGTTGGCATTGCCGCATGGCTGGACTGGAGCGAGGGGTTAGATCAGGTGATCGAGACTTCCCGCGCGATCATCAAGGCAAGCGAACCTGGCGCATTCCGCGACACCCTTATTGCGCGTACGGAAAAATGGACTTCGCCGGAGCTTAACGGATGGAAACAGCGCCGCTGGAACCCCGCTCATCCTCTACGATGGGCCGGCCGGTCAATTGCAAGATCACAAATCAGCCAGATAGTCTTGCAGATGCCCGAAGGAGAGGGTCCTTAATATTGATCCGCAAGTAACGCCAATGCTATGCATTTCGTCTCGGGGTGGTCGTCTAGTGCAAGACCACCGGCGCAGCGCCGGGAAATGGAGGTTCGAATCCTCCCTACCCCTTTCATCCCGTTCAGCGCTGCGCCAGCCAGCCCCCCGAGACGCCCCCATGTGACAATCCCGCCACAGCATTGCACAGAATCGTCACCCATTCGACCTTTCGCTAATGCAAATGCCTCGCGATCATATTGCGAATGACTCGCGTTTGCCGTAGGCGCGCGCCGTTCAGATACGCATTCAGCGGGGATTACCACTATGGCATCGAAATTCGCCCGGTTCGCCGGCATCGCGGCAAGCGCGATGGTCCTGTCGTCTCTCAGCCAGGCCGCCTTCGCGCAGGATGCCGCCCCCGCCGCCGAGCCGGAGGCCGAGGAGATCGTCGTCACCGGCAAATATATCATCCCCGACAAGATCGACACGGCGACCGGCCTTGGCCTCTCCGTCCGCGAAACGCCGCAGTCGGTGACCATCCTGACCGCCCAGCGCATCCTCGACCAGAACATCATCTCCGCCGCCGACGCGCTGCGTGGCGCGCCCGGTGTTTCGGTCCAGAATCTCGACGATCTGCGCAACCAGTTCTATGCGCGCGGCTTTGAAATCCGCAATTTCCAATATGACGGTATTCCGCTGGCCTGGACGCTGGCCGGCGGCGCGGGCGAGACCAGCACGGACGTTTCCGTCTATGAGCGGATCGAGATCGTCCGCGGCGCGACCGGCCTGCTGACCGGCGCGGGCGACCCGTCAGCCTCCGTCAACTTCGTGCGCAAGCATGCCGACGCCACCGACATCACCGGCTATGTCAACGCCAGCTATGGCAGTTGGAACCGCTGGCGCCTGTCGGGCGACTTTGGCGGGGCGGTCACCGCTGACGGTCGCGTCCGCGTGCGTGTCGTGGGTCGCTATGAGGAAGGCGACAGCTATATCGACAAATATAGCGACAAGCGCCTGGTGCTCTACGGCGTCGTCGATGCCGACGTGACCGAAAGCACGCTGGTCCGCGCCGGCATCAGCCATCAGGACACCCAGCGCGACTCGCCTTCCTGGGGCAATCTGCCGACCTTCTTCAGCGACGGCACGGTGACCGACTGGGACCGTTCGAAGAGCACGACCGGCGACTGGACCTATTGGGACACGATCAACCAGAACATCTTCGCCACCATCCGTCAGGAAATCGGCGACAACTGGACGATCACCGCCAATTACAACCGCCTGAAAAACTCGGAGCGCGCACAGTTGCTCTATCTGTCTGGCACGGTGGACGTCGATACCGGCGACATCCAGTACGCCTATCCCTACAAGGACAAGGGCAGCAGCGTGCAGAACGCCTATGACGTGCAGATCAAGGGCAGCGTCAACGTGTTCGGCCGCGATCACGAGATCGTGCTGGGCGGCATGAAGTCGATCCAGAAGCGCTACAATGACGGCTACAGCGCGCTGGCCTATCCCGCTGGCCCCAATTTCGTCGATGAAACCGGCACCGGCTATGACAATCCCGGCTTCTCCGGCACGCCCTCGCGCGCGGTCGAGGAACGAGTGGAGCAGAGCGGCGTCTACGGCGCGGTGCGCTTCGACATCGCCGATCCGTTCAAGCTGATCGCCGGCGGCCGCCTCGCCACCTGGAAGCAGAGGGGCGTCAGCTACGGCGTCACCAGCAACTATGGCGACAAGAATGTGTTCATTCCCTATGTCGGCGCACTGTTCGACATCACGTCGAACCATCGCCTCTACGCCAGCTACACCAAGATCTTCCAGCCGCAGAGCGCGCTCGATCGCAATTTCAACCAGCTCGATCCGCTGGAAGGCAATGCCTATGAAATCGGCCTGAAGAGCGCTTTCTTCGACGAAAAGCTCCAGACCTCGATCGCCCTGTTCCAAATCGAGCAGGACAATCTGGCCGTGATCGATGGCGATCCGATCATCCCGCCGGGTGGCGGCCTGCCGCAGCAGCCCTATCGCGCCGCCAAGGGCACGAAGAGCAAGGGCTTCGAGATCGAGATCAACGGCAGCCCTGTAGAAAACTGGAACATCAATTTCAGCTACGACCAGTTCAAGGCGAAGGACGCGGCCGGCAATCCGGTCTCGGTCGAACAGCCGCGCAAGCTCCTGAAGCTGTTCACCACCTACACCTTCCCGGATGTCCTGTCGGGCTTCACCTTCGGCGGCGGCGTCAACTATCGCAGCAAAGCTTATTCGGCGGGCGCAAACCCCGTCACCAGCGCGCCCTTCCGCTTCCAGCAGGACGGCTATGCGCTGGTCAGCCTGATGGCGCGCCTCAACGTGACCGAACAGTTCTCGGTCCAGGGCAATCTCGAAAACCTGACCGACAAGAAATATTTCGGCCAGATCGGCTTCTACAGCCAGTATCGCTACGGCGCGCCGCGCAACTTCACGCTCAGCGCCAACTACAAGTTCTGATCTCTCCGGGGGCGGGGATGGGCGGGCGCTCCGGCGTCCGCCCGCTTTCGCCTCAACCCATTACAATTCGCGACAATATCCTCGGGAGCCTTTCTCCCGCCTGCCGCATTTCTATGCCGCACAAGGAGTAAAGTCGCATGAAACGCATTACAGCTCTCATCGCCGCAGCCGCCGCCACCCTCGCGGTCGCCACGCCGATCGCCGCCAGCGCAGCCGGCCCGTGGCAGGCGATCAACGTGCGCCAGGCGCGCATCGACGCCCGCATCGACGAAGGCGTCCGCTCCGGCTCGCTGACCCGCAACGAGGCCTGGCGCATCCGCAACGATTATGGCCAGCTCGTCCAGCTGGAAGCGAAATATCGCCGCTCCAATGGCGGCCTCACCCGCTGGGAACGCGGCGACCTCGACCGCCGCTTCGACGCCCTCTCGGCCCGCGTGAAGGTGCAGAAGCACGACAAGCAGGCACGCCGCTGGTAATCCCGAGAATGCCTGCCTTAGCCCTCTCCCGTCCTTCACGGGAGAGGGTTGGGTGAGGGTCTTTCTTCCTTCTGCCCGGCACCGCCATAGAAGTAAGGAAAGACCCTCACCGACATCGACTAGGCAGCAAGCTGCCAAGTCTCCGTAGCCTCTCCCGCGAAAAGCGGGAGAGGGCAAGGGCTAAGCCTCAAACAACACCCCGCCGGTCATCGCTGCCCCCACTCCGGTCGCTCCCGGAAAGCTGATCGCCAGCCCCTTCATCGACCGCACCGCCATATAAGCAAAACCCTGCGCCTCCAGCGCATCGCCGTCCCAGCCCAGTTCGTCCACCGACCGCACATCCGCGCCGGTGCGCGCCGCTAGCATCGCCATCATCGTACCATTATGCCGCCCGCCCCCGGCCGCATAGATGCGCGCCGGCCGCTCGGGCAAATGCCCCACCGCCCGCGCGACGGCGGCGGCGGTAAAAGCGGTCAAGGTCGCCGCGCCATCCTCCAGCGACAACCCCCGCACCGCCTCAATGGTAAAAGCCTCCCGGTCGATGCTCTTGGGCGCGGGCAGCGCGAACCACGGATCGGCCATCATCGCCGCCAGCCGCGCCTCGTCCACGCTTCCGCGCGCAGCGCAAGCCCCGCCCTCATCGAACGCGGCATCGCCATGCGCCTGCATCCAGTTGTCGATCAGGCCGCTCGCCATTCCGGTGTCGAACGCCACGAGTTGGCCATCCCGCCCGATCGCAGTGATATTCGCGACGCCACCCAGGTTCAGCACCGCGACGGGCTTCTCCAGCTCCGCCGCCAGAGCCCTGTGATAGACCGGCAACAGCGGCGCGCCCTGCCCGCCCGCCCGCACATCGGCCGATCGCAGGTCGCCCACCACCGGAATCCCGAACGCCCCCGCCAGCGCCGCCCCATCGCCGATCTGCCAGGTCCAGCCCAGAGCCGGCTTGTGCGCCACCGTATGCCCATGAAAGCCGATCACGCCGATCTCCTCGGCGATCCGCCCACACCGCCCCAGCAGGTCCGCCACCGCCTCGACATGCAGCTCGGTCAGTTCGTCCTCCACCGAAGCGATCAACGGCTCGAACCCCGGCGCATCCATCGCCATCGCCCGCCCGCACGCCTCCGCCAGCCGCGTGCGGAAGCCGTCCGTATAGGCACAGCTGTGAAAACAGACCGGCGTCGCCACCCCCTCGCCATCACTCTCGATCAACGCCGCGTCGATCCCGTCCCGCGACGTGCCGGACATCAGGCCGATGGCCAATATTGGTGCTTCGCCCGCCATAAATCCCCACGTCATATGTGCCGCACGCTCTGGACATGGAGCCGCAAAAGCGACCCTAGCCCCACGATCGCCCCGGAAACAAGTTCAGGGTGACGTTGCGAAACCGCAATGCTACACGCCCGCCCATCATGACGACCTACAGCTCCGACCTGCTCCGCCTGCTCGAAACGCGCGGCTTCATCCACCAGCTGACCGACGCGGAGGGTCTCGACACCCTCGCGAAGAGCCAGGTCGTCCCCGGCTATATCGGCTTCGATCCGACCGCCCCCTCGCTCCATGTCGGCCATCTGGTCTCGATCATGATGCTGCGCCAGCTGCAGAAGGCCGGCCACAAGCCGATCGTGCTGATGGGCGGCGGCACCGGCAAGATCGGCGACCCCAGCTTCAAGGACGAAGCCCGCAAGCTGCTGACCCACGACCTCATTCAGCAGAATGTGGCCAGCATCAAGCGCGTGTTCGAACGCTTCCTGACCTTCGGCGATGGTCCCAGCGACGCGATCATGCTCGACAATGCCGAATGGCTCGACAGACTGGAGTACATCCCCTTCCTGCGCGACATCGGCCAGCATTTCAGCGTCAACCGCATGCTCAGCTTCGATTCGGTGAAGCTGCGCCTCGACCGCGAACAGTCGCTCAGCTTCCTCGAATTCAACTATATGATCCTCCAGGCCTATGACTTCCTGGAACTGTCGCGCCGCAGCGCCTGCCGCCTCCAGATGGGCGGGTCGGACCAGTGGGGCAATATCGTCAACGGCGTAGAACTCGCCCGCCGCGTCGACGGCACGCAGGTCTTCGGCCTCACCACGCCGCTGCTGACCAACGCCGACGGCACGAAGATGGGCAAGACCGTGGGCGGCGCCGTCTGGCTCAACGAGGACCAGCTGTCGCATTACGACTATTGGCAGTTCTGGCGAAACACCGCCGACGCCGATGTCGCCAACCGCCTGCGCCTGTTCACCGACCTGCCGATGGACGAAGTGAACCGCCTCGCGGCCCTCGAAGGCGCAGAGATCAACGAGGCAAAGAAGATCCTCGCCAACGAAGCGACAGCGCTCTGCCGCGGCGTCGACGCGGCCAATGCCTCCGCCGAAACCGCGCGCAAGACGTTCGAGGAAGGCGCATCGGACGCCAACCTGCCCACCGTCGCCGCCGACACGGTCGTCGCCGCGATCACCGGCCTGGGCTTCGCCACGTCCAACAAGGAAGTGCGCCGCAAGCTCGGCGAAGGCGCGATCCGCGTGAACGGGGATGTCGTCAGCGACCCCGCCTTCGCCCTCAAGGCCGGCGACAAGGTCAGCTTCGGCGCGAAGAAGCACGGGCTGATCGTCGGCTGAGAGGGAATTACGCACCAACCTCATTGCACTGCCGTACCGACCTAACAGCTTTCGTCATTGACGCCGCGTTAACCCTGCCCACTAGGAAAGCGTCCACTTTCGCCAGCCAAAATCAACGGCATGTCGATGTTCGCCAATCTGGGTCATGTGATGCGCTCGCGCGACCCGTCCGTCGATCAGCGCCGCGTCGCGCGCGATCTGGTCGACATGGTGAGCCATGTGACCCTGTTCGGCCGCACCCACGGCATCCGCATCATCAACATTTCCGCGCTTGGCCTGATGTGCCGCAGCGACATGGACCTGCCCGTCGGCGAGCGGCTGACCGTATGGCTGCCTTTGGTCAAGGATTTCGGCGCGGAAATCCGCTGGATGTCGGACAAGCGCGTCGGCATGGAGTTTCTGGAACCCATCGAACCGCGCATCTACGACGCTATGCGCGCGCTCATTCCCCCGCGCCGGACGGCCTGGTAAGCATCAAACCACCCTCCGCTACCTGACGACTGCGCACCAGCGCCTCGGGCATTTCGTTCCGCAGGAACGTCAGCACAGCCTCCCGCACCTCGCAGCGCAGATCGAACGCGACCGCCGCATTGCGCGCGCTCAATAGCCCGCGCAATTCCAGCGCATCCGCCTTGTGCTCGGTCACCTGCACGATCGCAACCCGCCCGTCCCAGCGCGCATTCGCCTTCGTCGCGCGCACGAAACAGTCGCGAATCCGCTCGATATCAGCGGTCGGATCGACATAGAAGAACACCGTGCCCAGCAGGTCGGACGTGCTGGTCGTCCAGTTCTGGAAGGGCTTCTCCAGAAAATAGGACACCGGCACCACCATGCGCCGGTCGTCCCAGATGCGCACGATGACATAGGTCAGCTTGATGTCCTCGATCTTGCCCCATTCGCCTTCGATGATGACCACATCGTCCAGCCTGATCGGCTCGGAAAAGGCCATCTGGATGCCCGCGATCAGGTTCTTGAGCGCCGGTTGCGCCGCCGCACCCACCGCCAGCGCCGCCAGCCCCGCCGACGCCATCAGCGACACGCCGATCGTCCGCACGCTCGGGATCATCATCAGCATGAAGGCGATGACGATGAAGCCGACGATGAACTGCACCACGCGATAGAGGATGCGGATGCGCGTATGCCGCCGCCGCGCCTTGAGGTTATCCTCGACCGAGATATCCGCCCCGCGCTCGATGGCGACCCGCACGGCCTTCAGCAGCGCGAACACGAACCAGCCCATCAAAAGGATGAAGGTCATGCCCGACGCGATCCGCCAGATCGCCTCGATCCGCGCGCTGAACACCAGCGACTGCACCCCCGCCGCCAGCGTCGCCAGCACCACCAGCCAGCGCGTGGGATGATAGAGCGCGGGCAGGAACACGCTGTCGATCCGCATCCGCCGCGTGAGCTTGAGCGCGACCCAGTAAGCCAGCCAGTGCAGCAGGAACGCCACCACCACCGATACGGCGATCGATATCCCGGCCATGGGTGTGAAGGTCGTCAGGCTGATGTCGGGTCTGTCCATGGCCGGTCAACGTGGCGCGCCCGGCTTTGTTTCGCAGATGCAGCATTCCGCCGCGCGCCCGCCACGGGCCACCGTTAGCGCGGACTGAGCCGCACCAATCCCGGCACCATTGCCATCACGTCCCCGCCGACAAAGCCCGCCTCGATCGCCTGCGCCAGTTTCCCCTGCGCCTTCAGGAACTTGGCGACATTATGCCCCCAGGCCGGCGCCAGAACATGGTCGATGTTGCGCCGCACCGGAAACAGCCGCGCCTGTCGCCCGTCCAGTCCCGCCCCGCCCGAAAAGATGCAGTAGCGCACATCCTCGCCGAAACAGCCGTCCAGATTGGGCACGCGCCAGTCCCCGATCGCGTCCCGATACTCGGCCCAGCGATCCTCCCAAGGCGCATCCTCCGCCCGCACGCTATATTGCGGGCAAAAGGCGACGACCGCCTCGATCGGCAGATGCCGGCTCGCCAATATCGCCAGAAAGCCGCCCATGCTGTTGCCGATCGCGAACAGCCGCTTGCCCGCGATCCGCCCGGCGATCACCCGCTCGACCAGTGCGAAATCCACGGCATTGCCCCAGGACCGCCTCTTGTCGGTCACGAAGATCACGCTGTCGAACCGCCGCCCGGACGCGAAAAATTCCGGCCGCTGCACATCGATTCCGCCCATCGCATGGCCAATGCCGGTAAAGGACAGCAGCACCGATCCACTGCGCGCCGCGCCCGCGAAATCGCGCGCCGCGATCAGCAGCACGTCGTCCTCGTGCAGGATGTCCAGCCCCGCTCTATCCACCCCGCAGCAACCCCACCGCCGCATCCTTCTCGAACAGATACAGGCATGTCCGCGCCGCCTCCCCGCGCGCGCTGTCCAGCCCGCCGTCGCGATCGATCAGCAGATGCGCGTCGTCCCGCGCCGCATCCAGCAGCGCCGACAGATGCTCCGGCGTCGCGATCTTCATCTGCATTTCGCCCGCCTGCCGCGTCCCCAGCACCTCGCCCGCACCGCGCAAATCTAGATCGGCTTCAGCAATAGCAAAGCCGTCATTTGACTCCTTCAGAAGCAACAGCCTCTTTCGTGCAATTTCGCCCAGTTTTTGCCCATTAGGATTGGAATTGCTGCTTCCCCAAAGCAATATGCACACGGACGGCTTGTCCCCCCGCCCCACGCGCCCGCGCAACTGGTGCAACTGCGCCAGGCCAAAGCGATCCGCCCCCTCGATGATGATCAGCGACGCATTGGGCACGTCCACCCCCACCTCGATCACCGTGGTCGCCACCAGCACCTTCGTCCGGTCGGCGGAAAAGGCCGCCATCGCCGCGTCCTTCTCCGGCCCCTTCATCCGCCCATGCACCAGCCCCACCCGGTCGCCAAAGCGCATCCGCAACTGCTCGGCCCGCGCCTCCGCCGCCGCCTGGTCGCTATTCTCGCTCTCCTCGACCAGCGGGCACACCCAATAAGCCTGCTGCCCGCTCTCCAGATGCCGCGCGAGGCCGTTCACCACCTCGTCGATCCGCCCCGCCGACATCACCACCGTCTGGATCGGCTGGCGCCCCGGCGGCATCTCGTCCAGCCGCGACACCTCCATCTCACCATAATAAGTGAGCGTCAGCGTGCGCGGAATCGGCGTCGCCGTCATCACCAGCAGATGCGGCGCGCGCTCGGCCTTCGACGCCAGCAGCATTCGCTGCGCCACGCCGAAACGATGCTGCTCGTCGATCACCGCAAGGCCCAGCCGCTTGTACTGCACCGCCTCCTGAAAGATCGCATGCGTCCCGATCAATATATCGATGCGGCCATCCGCCAGCCCCATCAGCGTCGCCTCGCGCACGCTGCCCTTCTCGCGCCCCGTCAGGATCGCGATCTCCACGGGCAGCCCCGAAGCCATCCGTCGCAGCCCCTCAAAATGCTGCCGCGCGAGAATCTCGGTCGGGGCCAGCAACGCCCCCTGCATCCCCGCCTCGACCGCATTCAGCAGCGCCATCAGCGCCACCAGCGTCTTCCCCGACCCGACATCGCCCTGCAACAGCCGCAGCATCGGCGTCGCCTGCGCCATGTCGCCCTCGATCTCGGCCGTCGCCCGCTGCTGCGCCCCTGTAGGCGCAAAGGGCAGCTTCAGCATCGCCCGCAACCGCCCGTCACCGCTGATCGGCACGCCCCTGCGCCGCCGCCCCGCCTGCCGCACCAGCATCAGCGCCAATTGCCCCGCGAATATCTCGTCATAGGCCAGCCGTTCGCGCGCCATGGCGTCGGACGGATCGGCATGCACCCGCTCCAAAGCCTCACGCCAGCCCGGCCAGTCCTTGCTCGCCAGCAGGCTCGGCTCGATCCATTCGGGCAAATCCGCCGCCCGCCCCAGCGCCTGCCCCACCAGATCGCGCATCCGGTTGTTGGTCAGCCCCTCCGACAGCCCATAGACCGGCTCGCGCGGCGGAATGGTCGACGCCTCGGTCGGCTCCAGCACATGGTCGGGATGGACGATCTGGAGATTGTCGCCATAATGCTCCAGCTTGCCCGACACGAATTTCGGTTCATTGAGCGGCAGCAGCTTGCGCGGCCAGCCGCTGTTGCGCCCGAAATAGACCAGACTGACATAATTGCCGTGAACGTCCACCGCCTGCACCCGGAACGGCGCGCGCGCGCTCCCGCCGGCGCGATACTCGACCGGCGTCAGCTGGATGCCGATCACGCGCCCCGAATCGCCGATGTCGAGCCTGTCGGTCAGCACCCGGTCCACCCAGCTCACCGGCAGATGGAACGCCACGTCCACCGCGCGCGCCAGCCCCAGCCGCTCCAGCGGTTTGGCCAATTGCGCGCCGACGCCTTTGAGCGCCTCGATTTCGGCAAACAGCGGGTTGAGGATGTCGGGTCGCATGGCTATCTGGCGGTCTCTAGCGCGGGATCGCCCGCGAGTTAATGGCGAACTGCGCCCTGCACAGGAACAAAATGTGAACAATCCGGTTGAACAGGACGTGTTGATGCGCCGCCTCAAATTCCGCGCCTGGCACCGGGGCACGCGCGAGGCCGACTATACCGTGGGCGGCTTCTTCGAACGCTATCACGCGGAATGGAGCGCCGACGACATCGCCTGGTTCGAAGCCTTCATGGAGGAACAGGACGCCGACATCATCGGCTGGGCGCTCGGCACGATCCCCGTGCCGGAGCAGTGGAAAGGCCCGATGATGGACCGTTTCCTCAAACTCGACTTCATCGAGATCAAGAACTGAAAGTCCCCCCTCCCGTAGGCGGGAGGGGGCTAGGGGGTGGGCCTGTCCCGCCCTCGCAAAAACAGGCCCTCCCTATAGTGGGCGGGAAGAGCAGAAAATGACCGACCTCCAGAAAATCCTCCGCGCCAAAACGCCCCTCACCCTCTCGGGCGTCCCCGCCGGTTTCCAGCCCTGGCTCCTCGCCGACATCGCCCGCGCTGCACCAAATCGCGCCCTGTTCGTCGCCCCCGACGAGCATCTCATGCGCGCCGTCGCCGAAACCGCGCATTATTTCGCGCCGGAAATCGAGATCGTCGAGATTCCCGCCTGGGACTGCCTGCCCTATGACCGCGCCGGCCCCTCGCTGCGCGCCGCCTCCGCCCGCCTCGCCGGCCTCCACGCGCTCCAGGCGAAGCCCAAGAAGCCGCAACTCGTCCTCACCACCATCGCCGCCCTCACCCAGCGCACCCTCACGCCCTTCCGCGTCCGGCAACTGGTGGCAAAACTCGCGCCCGGCGAGCATATCGCCATCCAGCGCCTCGCCGACATGCTCCAGGCCAATGGCTATGTCCGCACCGACACCGTCCATGATCGCGGCGAGTTCGCCATCCGCGGCGGCATCGTAGACCTTTTCCCCGGCGGCGAGGAACAGCCGCTCCGCCTCGACTTCTTCGGCGACGAGATCGAGACCGTCCGCCGCTTCGACCCCGCCGACCAGCGCACATCGGGCACGGTGGAGGGCTTCGTCCTCCTCCCCGCCTCCGAAGCGCTGCTGGACGAGGACACGATCAAGCGCTTTCGTGGCCGCTACCGCGAAACCTTCGGCGCGACCGCGACGGGCGACCCGCTCTATCAGGCGGTCAGCGACGGCCGCCGCCTCGCCGGCATGGAGCACTGGCTCCCCCTGTTCGAGGAAAAACTGGTCCCGCTCACCGACCATATCGGCGACGACACGCTCATCATCCTAGACCATGGAGTCACCGGCGCGGCCGAGGCCCGGTTCGAAGCGATCCGCGACTATCACGCCAACCGCGTCCAGGCGAAGAGCGCCGACCCCGGCGCCTACCGCCCGCTCGCACCGCAAGCCCTCTATCTCGACGCCGCCGACTGGGATGTGGTCGCAAAGACCTGGCCGATGCACGCCACCACCCCGTTCCACGAGCCAGAAAGCGCATCGGTCCTTGATTTCGCCGTAGACGGCCCCCGCGATTTCGCCCCCGAACGCGCGCAGAACACGAACGTCTACGAAGCGGTCGGCGCGCATATCGCCAGCCTGCACCGCCAGAAAAAGAAAGTCGTCATCGCCAGCTACTCCGCCGGCGCGCGCGAACGCCTGTCCGGCCTGCTAGTCGACCACGGCGTCAAGCGCCTCGCCGCCGCCGACAGCTGGCAGGAGGCGCTGGGCGCGGCCGCAAACGGCAGCACCGTCCTCACGATCCTGCCCCTCGACCACGGCTTCACCGCGCCGGACGTCGCCCTGCTCACCGAACAGGACATGCTCGGCGACCGCCTGGTCCGCCGCGCCAGGCGCAAGAAGAGCGCCGACGCTTTCCTCCAGGAACTCGCCACCCTCTCGCCCGGCGACCTCGTCGTCCACCGCGACCATGGCATCGGCCGTTACGAAGGGCTGATGCAGATCCCGGTGGCCAAGGCCCCGCACGATTGCGTCGCCCTGACCTATGCCGGCGGCGACAAGCTCTACGTCCCCGTCGAAAACCTCGAAGTTCTCTCCCGCTACGGCTCCGACAGCGAGGGCATAGCCCTCGACAAGCTGGGCGGCGAAGCCTGGCAGCGCCGCAAGGCCCGCATGAAGGAGCGCATCCGCGAAATTGCGGGCGTCCTCCTCAAGACCGCCGCCGAACGCGCCCTGCGCGCCGCCACCGTCGCCGAACCCGACGCCGCCGGCTATCCCGCCTTCGTCGACCGCTTCCCCTATCAGGAAACCGACGATCAGGACCGCGCGATCACCGATGTCATCGAGGATCTCGGCGCCGGCAAGCCGATGGACCGCCTCGTCTGCGGCGACGTGGGCTTCGGCAAGACCGAAGTCGCCCTGCGCGCCGCCTTCGTCGCCGCGATGGCCGGCATGCAGGTCGTCGTCATCTGCCCGACCACGCTCTTGGCCCGCCAGCACCACATGAATTTCGAGGAAAGGTTCAGGGGCTTCCCGGTCAATATCGGCCGCCTCTCCCGCCTCGTCCCGGACAAGGAAGCCAAAGCCGTCAAGGCGGGCCTCGCAGACGGCACGATCGACATCGTTGTCGGCACCCACGCCCTCCTCGCCAAGGGCCTCGACTTCAAGCGCCTGGGCCTCGTCATCGTCGACGAGGAACAGCGCTTCGGCGTCACCCACAAGGAACGCCTCAAGTCCCTGAAAACGGACGTCCACGTCCTCACCCTCACCGCCACGCCCATCCCCCGCACGCTCCAGATGGCGATGTCGGGCCTGCGCGAACTCTCGGTCATCCAGACGCCCCCGGTCGATCGCCTCGCCGTGCGCACCTACATCATGCCCTGGGACGGCGTCGTCATCCGCGAGGCGCTGCTGCGCGAACATTATCGCGGCGGCCAGAGCTTCTTCGTCGCCCCGCGCGTCTCCGACCTGCCCGACATCGAGGAGTTCCTGCGCACCGAAGTCCCGGAAATCAAACCCATCACCGCCCATGGCCAGATGAGCGCCACCGAAGTCGAAGAGCGCATGTCCGCCTTCTACGACAAGCGCTACGATGTGCTGCTCTCCACCACGATCGTCGAATCCGGCCTCGACATCCCCAGCGCCAACACCCTCATCATCCACCGCGCCGACCGCTTCGGCCTCGCCCAGCTCTACCAGCTGCGCGGCCGCGTCGGCCGCTCGAAGACCCGCGCCTATGCCTATTTCACCACGCCGGCGAACCGCATCATCACCGAAACCGCAGAAAAGCGCCTGAAGGTCCTCTCCGACCTCGACACGCTCGGCGCCGGCTTCCAGCTGGCCAGCCACGACCTCGACATTCGCGGCGCGGGCAACCTCGTGGGCGACGAACAGTCGGGCCACATCAAGGAAGTCGGCTTCGAACTCTACCAGTCGATGCTGGAGGACGCGATCATGGACGCGAAGGCCGGCGGGGTCGGCCTGGAGCGCCGCGACAGCTTCTCGCCGCAGATCACCGTCGACGCGCCCATCATGATCCCAGACGATTTCGTGCCGGACCTTGACCTGCGCATGGGCCTCTACCGCCGCATCAACGAGATCGAGGATCGCCAGGGCCTCGAATCCTTCGCCGCCGAACTCATCGACCGCTTCGGCAAGCTGCCCCTGCCGACGCAGAACCTGCTCAAGATCATCGAGATCAAGCAGAACTGCCTCGCCGCCAACATCGCGAAAATCGATGTCGGCGCAAAGGGCGCGCTCGTCAGCTTCTTCGAAGACCGCTTCCCCAACCCCGCCGGCCTCGTCAGCTACGTCCAGCGCCTCAACGGCGTCGCCCGCCTCCGCCCCGACAGCAAGGTCGTCCTGGAACGCGCCTGGCCCGACCCCCAGGCCCGCCTCACCGGCGCGCTGCAACTGTCCAAGGGGCTGGCGAAGGCGGCGGGCTGAACCGACACGCTGTTGGCCGCCATTCAATATGGCGCAGCAAAGAAGCGGCAACAGCGGAAACATAGATCGAGGGGGACGATCGGCAGCATAGCCGACGTCGAAACGCAGGAGAATGACATGAGCCTACCCCTCATCGCCCTGGCCGCAGCAGCAGCCACCCACAGCGTGCCGATCGATCACAATGGTACATCGATGCAGGCGGTTTACACCGCCCACGCCGATGTTCAGACCCGCACCATAGGCGCGCATACGCCGAACCGGGGCGACAGCCGCAGCTGCCGCTGGACCGCGACCATATCGGTCGATCGCCAGCTGACCCACAGCCCGGCGCTGGCCCGCACCCTGACGTCCGACCGCCAGTTGTCGGGGTCGCGCCCGGGTGCCTGCACCGGCGACAACAGCGCCATCGATCGCGAAGTCGCGGCGCGCAGCGACATGATCCGCGATCACCTCATCGCCGTCGCGCAGCAGGACCATCCGGCCCTGCTCGCCGAACTCGATGCAGTCCGCAACCTGGCGTCGAACTGATGCGCCTGCGGGTGGCGGCCCTCGCCGGCATGGCCGCGATGCGAGCCGCCCCCGCCTTCGCACAGGAAGCGCCCCTCTCCGCCACGCTGGAAATCGCCAGTCAGGAACGGCGGCGGGGCCTTGGCTGGAGCGATGGCGATCCCGTCGCCCGCGCCACCCTCTCCGTGCCGGTCGCCACCGGCCTCAGCCTTGAAGCCAGCGCCGTCACCCTGTGGGGCAGCAATCGCCTGCGCGGCGCGGACGCCGTCGCCGATCTTGGCGCACTCTACAGCGTGCAGTCCGGCGGCTGGCGGCTGTTTGCCGAGGCCCGCTACCATCTCTTCCCCGGCGCCGCGCACATGGCCTATGGTGAAGCCGGCGCCGGCGTCGGCTATCTGCTCGGCCCCGCCAGCCTCGACCTTAGCGCCACCTACGCCCCGCGCCAGAGCGCGATCGGCGGCGACAATCTGCACCTGAATCTCGCCGCCTCGATGGCCATCCCCGGCACCCCGCTGACCGCCTCCGCGCATGTCGGTCGCTCGTCCGGCACGGTCAGCGATTCCCTGAACGCCGCCCGCCTGCGCCCGGACGGAACCTACTGGAACCACGGCGCGGGCGTGGACTGGCTCCACGGCCGCTGGTCCGCCGGCCTGCGCTACAGCAACAGCAGCATCGACCGCGCAGCCGACCGCCACGCCGGCGCGGCGCTGGTGGCGCGCGTGGGGTTCAGTCTTTAAGCGACCAACGGCCGGGATGGGTGGGTAGCGGACTGTCGTGTTTGGGGAAAGCCGGAGCGGAAAGCAGCCTTTCCTATAAAGCAGTTTCGATCTTGCCGCCCGAGCGCATTGCCAAAAAATCTGCTGCCGATCGAGCTAACCGTAAGTCGGCCGATGCCACGATCATCTCGCCGTCACGATCTTCCGACAGGACTGCCTCTACAACAGGCGCATTTACCGTCGCCCGGTCTCGCATATATAACCACGTCCAATCCGTTGCGTTGGGTGTGTAGCTATCTCCATCGGTGTCAATGTTGGACCCAACCCCGTAAAGGTGATTAACTACCTCGCCAAAGGGAGGCCGTTGACCGACTTCCCTAATGACAATTCGATAGCAGCGCTCGCTCATGAACGTTTCCGATTGCACTGGGTCATTCATAAACTGCTGCCGCTGCTAAAACGTCAGCAGCATGCCGCCAAGGATTTGTATCCGCTGACTCCTGCACGTCTCGTGCCCAAGCGGCCATGGCCTCCAGAAAGCTGGCTAGATCAATGTTCTCCCAGTTCACCCGCGAATATGGGTTTTCAATTTCCGCCCGTAGCTGGGTCGCGAACAGGGCAAAAGATTCTCTATCGTGAACGTCATCGTGTTCCATCGAAAACACGATGCCTCAATGATGCTATGTCTGCAATCGGGAGGCTCAGTTGCCGACGTATAAGGCAAAAAATGGTCGAAACCACCGCTCTCCCCAAAAATCCCTGTCCTACACGCGCCACATCTGCTCCATCCTGCCGGATGACCGATACGCAAACAGACCCCATCACCATCCCCTTCACCCCCGTCCCGCTCGCGCGGCATCGCAATGACGGCTGGACCCCGCGCACGCAGCAGCGCTTCATCGACGCGCTGGGCGCGCTCGGTTCGGTCGGAGAAGCGGCCCGCGCCGTCGATATGACCCGCGCCAGCGCCTATCAGCTCCGCGCCCGCCCCGATGCGGAATCCTTCGCCGCCGCGTGGGACCAGGCCATCGACATCGGTCGCGCCCGCATGTTTGATATCGCCCTGACCCGATCGCTCGAAGGGCACACCACCATCCGCGTCATGCGTGGCGGATCGGTCGTGCTGGACCAGGGCGTCTCGCGCCATTTGCTGGTGTCGGCGATCCGCGAAACGCCGCCATCCGCGAAACCACTAACTTGACGTAGCTTGACATTTCCAACGCAAAATCGCGTCAATGTTGTCAATTTAAGCCCTTTCAGCCCCCCGTCACCAACGCCACCAGCTCCGCCGAGGAAACCCCCGCCGACCGCAAAAAGCCCTGATAGAAATCGCATCCCTCGTTCGCCAGCAGGTCCAGCTGCTGTTCGGTCTCGACCCCCTCGGCCACCACCTTCAACCCCAGCGACTTGGCCATATGGATGACGCCCCGCACGATGATCCGGTCCCGCGTCGATCCCGCAATGTCCTGCGCCAGCCCACTGTCGATCTTGAGATAATCGAGCGGCAGGTTTTTCAGATAAGCGAGGCTCGAATAGCCCGTGCCGAAATCGTCGATCGCCACCGCCAACCCCTCGGCACGCAGCATCTCCAGCAGATGCGCTGCGGCCTCGGCGTCCTGGATCAGCCCGCTCTCGGTGATCTCCACCGTCAGCCGCCCGCGCGGAAAGCCGCTCGCATCCACCCGCGCCAGAAAATCGGTAACGAAGCCGGGCTGCGCCAGATCAGCCGCCGTGACGTTGATAGACAGCCGCAAGGCCCGCAGCGCCTTCGGCCAGGCCGCCGCCTGCCGCAATGCCTCGACCTGAATATGCGTGGACAGCGGCACCATATAATCGGACCGTTCGGCCGTCGCGAACAGGATGCCCGCCGCCAGCGGCCCATATTGCGGGTGATGCCAGCGCGCCAGCGCCTCCACCCCGCTGATCCGCTGCACGCCCACCGGATATTGCGGCTGGAACACGATGCCTATCTCGCCCCGGTCCAGCGCCAGGCGCAGGTCGGTCTCCAGCTGGTCCGCGTCCACCTGCCGGCTGCGCTTTTCGGCGGAAAAGATGCGGATGCCCTCCCCGCCGACCCGCCGCGCATCGGCCAGCGCCGTCCCCGCCCGGCGCATCATCCGCGCCGAATCATCCTCCGGCCGCGACTGGGCGATGCCGCAGCGCGCCGTCAGCCGGATCAGATGATCGCCCGCCGCGAACGGCCGGCCGATCGCCCCGATCAGTTGCCGCGCCATGAAGGTCGCCCGCTCCGCACTGGCCGCCTCGCCGGTCAGCGCCACCAGGAAATCGGTCCCGGCGATCCGCGCCACCACCGCCTCATTGGCGATGCCATAGACCATTCGCTCGATCCGCCGCGCGACACGGCCCAGCAGCGCGTCGCCCACCATCTGGCCATAGGCCGCGTTCATCCGGTCGAACTGGCCGATCGACAGCATCAGCACGGTGCGCGGCCGGTGCGGCCGCTGGTCCAGCCAGTCCATCGCCGCCTGCCGCGACAGCAGCCCGGTCAGGAAGTCGCGCGGCGCATGGTCCCGCTCGCCCGCGTCGGACAGGCATTCGACATCCGCAGCGATCAGCGGCCGTTCGCCGCGCAGATGATGCACCATCCGGTCTGCCGGCCGCCCCGGCATCGCATGGGCGAAGGCGACCGGCCGCCCCTGCCGCACCATCCGCCGCAGCGCCGTCAGCACCGATCCGCGCTCGTCATGCGGCAGCCGCATCAGCAGCCGCAGCGGCGACCAGAGCGTCGTCTCCAGCCCCAGCTCCCGCGCCAGGCCCTCGCTCAGCCGCACCCGACCCTCGCGCTCGTCGAGCGTCCAGTACAGCGCGTCGCCCCGCCTGATCCGCTGCGCCTGCTCGACATGCGACGGCCCGCCGCCCAGCCGCTCGATCATCCGCCGCGCGGACGCCAGCACCGCGCGCAGCGACGCTTCGGACGGGGGATCGACCATGTGATGGGTTGCGCCCGCATCGATGATCGCCGGCACCCGGCCCAGCGCGTCGCTGTCCACCAGTGCGATCAGCGCGCCGCCGCCCGCCGCCACCGCCTGCCCTAGCGGCGCGACCAGCAGGTCCGCCGACGCCCCGCCGCGCAGGTCCACCAGTGCAATGTCGGCCTCACTGCGCAAAAAGCGCTGCGGCGCGTCGTTCGCCCGCCGCGCGCCGATCGCCCGCCAGCCGATGGCGCGCACAATCTGCGCCAGTCCGTCCCGGTCGTCCGGCGAAAGAATGAAGATGCTGTTGCCAGCTACGGACCCGCCATCCCCGCTCACATTCTGGTCCCCGGCGTCCCGCATTGCATGGTCTGTAGCAGCGAAGCGTTACTCGCCTCTTTCCGCGCCCGCAACAGCGCCTTGCGAACCCCCGGACCATCGCCTAGCTACAGGGGCATGGCGACGACCGATCTCGCTTCAGCCCCTATGGTCGACGGCCTCGGCCGCCGGATCAGCTATGTGCGGCTGTCCGTGACGGATCGCTGCGACCTGCGCTGCCATTATTGCATGTCCGAACAGATGCGCTTCCTGCCCCGCGACGAGCTTCTGTCGCTGGAGGAGATGGCGCTGCTCGCCGACCTGTTCGTGTCGCGGGGCGTGCGCCGCATCCGCCTGACCGGCGGAGAGCCGCTGGTGCGCCGCGACATCATGGACCTGGTCCGCCGCATCGGTCGGCATCTCGGCGCGGGCCTCGACGAGTTGACGCTGACCACCAACGGGACGCAGTTGGCGCGCCATGCCGACGCCCTGTTCGACGCCGGCGTGCGTCGCATCAATGTCAGCCTCGACAGCCGCGACCCCGCCCGCTTCGCCGACATCACCCGCATCGGTCGCCTTGCCCCCGTGCTGGAGGGCATCGACGCCGCCAGGGCCGCCGGCCTGCGCATCAAGATCAACATGGTCGCATTGAAGGGCGTGAACGAGGACGAGATACTGCCGATGCTCCGCTGGTGCGACGCACAGGGCTTCGACCTCACCCTCATCGAAACCATGCCGCTCGGCGAAACCGGAGAGGATCGCACCGATCACTATCTGCCGCTGATCGGCGTGCGCGATGCGATCGACGCCGTCCATCCGCTCACCCCGCTCTCCGCCCGCACCGGCGGCCCGGCGCGCTATTTCGAGGTGGACGGCATGCAGGCGCGCCTGGGCCTCATCACCCCGCTCACGCAGAATTTCTGCGCCGACTGCAACCGCCTTCGCGTCACCTGTCAGGGCCGCATCTACATGTGCCTGGGCCATGACGCCCATGTCGACCTCAAGGCGGCGCTGCGTCGCGGCGGCACGGGTGCAGTCGCCCCCCTGCTCGACCGCGCCCTGCACCTGAAACCCGCCCGCCACGATTTCCACATCGAACGCGGACGCATCGCCGGACCCGATCGTCACATGAGCGCAACCGGCGGATGAGCCTCTACCCCAAGCGGGCGCTCGTCGCCTCCCCGACCCAGGCGGCCCGCGCGGCCGAAGAGCGGCTCCGCGCCGCCTATGACTTCGTGCCCATCGCCGAAGCGGACATGGTGATCGCGCTGGGCGGCGACGGCTATATGCTCCAGACTCTGCACTCCATGCTGGAGGCGCATCGCATCCTGCCGATCTTCGGCATGAACCTGGGCACGGTCGGCTTCCTGATGAACGAATGGCGGCTGGAGCGGCTCGACCAGCGCCTCGAAACCGCCAAGGTCTTCAAGGTCAATCCGCTGCGCATGAATGTCGCCACGGTGGACGGCGAACATTTCTCGATCCCCGCAATCAACGAAGTGTCGCTGCTGCGCGAAACCCGCCAGACCGCGCGCCTCAGTGTCGAGGTGAACGGCCGCGTCGTCCTGCCCGAACTGGTCTGCGACGGCGTGCTCGTGGCGACCCCGGCCGGCTCCACCGCCTATAATCTTTCCGCCCACGGCCCCATCCTGCCGCTGGGTTCGGCGCTGGTCGCCCTGACCCCGATCAGCCCCTTCCGCCCCCGCCGCTGGCGCGGCGCAATCCTGCCGGAAAACACGACGATCCGCTTCAACGTGCTCGATCCCGTCAAGCGCCCGGTCAGCGCCGTCGCCGACCAGCGCGAGGTCCGCGACATCTCCACCGTCGACATCGCGATCGACCGCACCACGCCGCTCACCCTGCTGTTCGACCCCGAACACACGCTGGACGACCGCATCGCCGCGGAGCAATTCGTCGCCTGAAATGAAGCTGTTTCGAGAGAACGATTAACGCTTGCAACGTCAGAAACCCCGTCCTATAGGCCCGGCCTGCCCAGCGAGAGCCGGGCTGCTCCCTGATAGCTCAGCGGTAGAGCATTCGACTGTTAATCGAATGGCCGTAGGTTCGAATCCTACTCAGGGAGCCAACTACCCTCCGGGTTGGCTGTTATTGTAAAATCAAGAGCTGAGAGTTCGATTTTACCTGTTTGGCCAGATTTCAAAATAATTCGCACTCCCCTATGCTATTGAATTTCATGCGGGAGGCAGGATCGGTCGTCACCGATATCGTGCACGCTGCTATTACGTTCAATTAGGTTGCACCTCTCGAAATTGCTGAGAGAAAGGCCGACGATCCGGCGCCCGAATTTCCTTAACCAGTGGCGGACGGTCAGCTAATCCGGCTGGAACCTCCGAAAGTTGAGCCGGCGCTATGGTGAGATCGTTGAGCGATCGCCGTCACACAGACGCCATGCAGGACATGTCAAATACCGCTATGCTCAGCGAGCAGGTCCTGGAGTTCTTGTCATGATGAAAAAGCTCAGCATGTCCATGCTGGCCGCCGCAATTCTGCTTCCGACCGCCAGTTCGGCCCAGACAGCGCCCGACCTGGCGGACCTGGTCGGCGCGCGCGCCGCTGGTGGAGAGACCCAGCTTGAAGCGCGCGGCTACAGCTTTGTCACGGTCAACACCGTCCGCGACACCAAATGGTCGCTGTGGTGGAATGAGCGGACCCGCCAGTGCGTTCAGGTGGCCACGGCAGATGGTCGCTACAACGCTGTCCAGCGTGTGCCAGAGGCCAATTGCCGCCCTACTGCTACTACCACGCCGTCACAGGATGAGCCCCCCAGCGCCGGCGGCGACCGCTTCGGCCCGTCGATCACTCTGGTTTGCTTCGGCGGCGGCAGCACACCCGCGGCCCATTATCAGTCGGGCTATGTCTATAATTCGCGATCGCACCGATTCGAGCCGCAATCGGGCACGACGCTTGGCCGCGACGGCTTCGCCTCGGATCTTCAGATCGAGATATGGCATGGACGCGGGCGCATCCGCCCCGAAGGCACGCTGATCTCCCCGATCCATTCCGGCGGCCACAATGGCTGGTGGGATATCGACAATCTGGTGGTGACGGCCGATCGGATTACCGGGCAATATCGGATGAACGGCATGAACAAGCCGCGCTTCGACATTGATCGCCGCAGCGGCCGGATCCAGATCCGCGCGGCGACCAGCTTCACAGGGCGCTGCGAGGCAGGCGACTGGCGTGGCGGCGGCGGCTTCTGACGAGGGCCATTCAGTCCGCGCGGACTTGGCAGGTTAACGGCTGCCCGGCCGCAAAGGCGGCCAGGCTCGACAATGTCGTCTCGGCGATCGCGCTCAAGGCTTCGCGGGTCAGGAAAGCCTGATGGCTGGTGATAAGGACATTGGGGAAGGTCAGCAGGCGCTGTAGCACATCATCGTCGACGATCTGATCGGACAGGTCATCGAAGAAGACCCCCGCTTCCTGCTCGTAGACATCGAGCGCCACGCCGCCGATCCGCCGATGCTTCAGTCCCTCGATAAGCGCGGGCGTATCGATGAGGCCGCCTCGACTGGTGTTGACGATCAGCACGTCCGGCCGCGCCGTCGCCAGGCTCGCCGCGTTGATCAGATGATGCGTGTCCGGGGTGAGCGGGCAATGCAGGCTGATGATATCGGCCTCGCGTAGCAGCGTCTCCACCGGCACATAGCGGACACCGATCTCTTCCAGTTGCGGGTCCGGCGACAGATCGCTCGCCAGCACTTCGCAGCCGAACCCGGCCCGCAGGGCGCGCGCGACCAGGGCGCCGATCTGGCCGGCGCCGACCACGCCGGCGACCCGGCCGTGAAGGTTACGACCGACAAGGCCGTCGAGGGCGTAATTATTTTCCCGCACGCGCGACCAGGCACGATGAATCTTGCGATCGAGCGTCAGCAACAGGCCGATGGTGAACTCGGCCACGGCGTGCGGCGAATAGGCAGGCACGCGGACGACCGGGATGCCGAACTGCGCCGCCGCCGCCAGATCGACATTATTGTAGCCGGCACAGCGCAACGCCACAATGCGAATGCCCAGCGATGCAAGCCGCTCCAGCACCTCATGGTCGACCACGTCGTTGACGAACACACACACCGCTTCGCAACCGTCGGCCAGCGGTGCGGTCAGCAGCGACAGGCCCGCATCCAGGAACAGCAGGTCATGGCCGAAGGACGCATTGGCGGCGGTCAGATAGTCCCGGTCATAGCCCTTGCTGCTGAATATCGCGACACGCATGATCGGCTCCCTTCGGGGAATGAGGCTACACGATCAGAGGCGTGATGATCAGGATTATCGCCACGCATTCCGCCATGCCAAAGCTGGCATGCCCGAAGCCGCGCAGCCAGCCGACATCCAGCATGCGGCGAAACCAGCCCGCCTGCAACGTGCCGAACCAGATCAGCGTCGCCGCGACGATGGTCCATCCCGTCCAGTAGATCGTCGGGCCATCATGGCTGTGCGTCAGCATCACGCCCATGCCGATCCCCAGCGCAAACAGCGCCGTGGGATAGCATTGCGCATAAAATGGCTGCTTCAGGCTGTCCCTGGTGAGCCGGATCTTCTGATGACGCAACAGGCGGACGGACAGGATGAGCGGAAAGGCGCTGAAGAAGATCATGCGGACGAGCAGCAGACTGGTATCGTCCGTGATCAATGCGGCCACGCCCTTCTTGCCGGCGATCAGCGGGTTTTGCCCCACCAGTTGCAGTTCGATGGCATGGCTGAGGAGCAGCGTGAGCAGCAGGAAGATAGGCGGGCTGAGCGTGTCGCTATACTGATCTTCCTCGGCATCCTCCAGCTCGGTGCGCGCATAGGCCATCATCGACCATGGCCGCCGCAGCACCCGCAACAGCGTGACGGGATAGAAGACCAGCCAGGTGACGATCTCATAGAACAGGTCGTCGAGCGACTTGAGGAACTGCATGAAGTTCATGCCGGCAGTTCAGCACAATGCGGCGCCGGGTGCATTTCAAAATCGACCGATCAGAATAAGGGACCACCTTTTCCGGACTCGTGGTGCTGAAGCCCGTTGCGCACAGTCAGATATCCAACGTGGCGGACAACGCGCCGGTCATGCAATTTCGGCAAGCAGGTCTTCAGGGGGTAGCGCAGAAGACAGCTCGAACCGATCGCGGCCGATATGCTTCGCCCGATACAACGCCTCGTCAGCATGAGCCAGCAAGACCTCCAAATTGGCGCCCTCTTGCTCGACGTGCACGCCAATGCTTACGGTCACCCGGACGGCTTCTCCACTCTCGATCGTCATCGCCGCAGAGCGGAGTGTGTGAGTGATCCGCTGGGCCACAAGAATGGCGTTCAACTGCCTGCAATCGGGCAGAACGATCGCGAACTCTTCTCCCCCGATGCGTCCAACAACATCGTGCGAACGCACAGTGCTTTTCAGGATGGTGGCGAATGACTTGAGGATATGATCCCCTGCTTGATGGCCGTACCGATCATTGATCGATTTGAAATGGTCGATATCGAGCATCATGACAGTGATCGGCTCAGTCCGGCCCGCACATCTTGAAAGCGCCTCGCGTCCCGCCTCGAAAAAGGCGCGGCGATTGCGAAGGCCGGTCATGGCGTCATGGTCCGCCAGAAACCGCAACCTGTCGACTACTTCATTGCGCGCCGCGACGAGGCTGCCGACGACGATCGGCGTGAAGGCGACCAGGCTGACGCCGAGACGCACGGATATCAGGTCGGCGCGCGACGCAAAGTCGGCCCCGGACCATAATAGGCCGAGGCGGCCAGCAAAGAGCGTCCAGACCGCGAAGATCAAGCTTATACAGGCCGTGGGGAAAAGACGGTAGGTCAGTCCGCACCAGAGCAGGGCGGGCATGGGAAACAGGCCGGCGCCCGGCCCGCCGATCAGGACGCTGGCGATCACGGATCCGACAAGGGCGAGCAACGGGATAAGGCTGCGGACGTTGAAAGCCGCAAAATGGTCACGGATCTCAATCCATTTCCACGCCCTTGCCCCCGGCAGCGTCAGAAGGAGGGGGAGGAAGGTGACGTAGTTGACCAGTTCGGTCGCGGTCCAGAACAGGAAGCCCTCGCCGCTAGTGCCACCGAACAGCAGCGGATTGACGACAATGCCGAACAGGCCGGCGACAAGGGACGCGGCCAGTATCGCGCGCAAGACGTAGAAGGCGGACTCCTGCCCCTTCAACATACGATCGCGCTGTGAAACGGGTTGCAGGAGCATGCAGCCGGCGCCGATCGCCGCCAGATTGCCGCTATTAAGCGCGATGTTGCGCCCGACACTGGCGCCGGTCACCAGGTCCGCCATAATGAAACCAACAGCGCCGCAGCACCAGGCCAACGGACTGTTGAGCCGGGGAAAGCGTGCAAGCATGCCCAGCATATAGGCATTGGCAGGCCAGACGGAGGACAGACCAAGATGGGGTTGCGCCTTTATGCCGATCAGGCACACGAAAAACAGGCTGAGGCCAAACAGGAAGCTCGTCCAACTGCGCCCGTTCACGCCGCCTCTATCGCCCGCCCTGCGCATGGCTCTCCCCCTCTGTTTCGCTTTTCCAGCTTTTGTCATAGTGAAAATCCGTTAACGCCATGCCTGTCAGACGTCGGTCGCGGCCATATCGCTATCCCCGAAGGCGGAGCTGGACGCCCGCCTCCGCAGATCGTGACATTTGCGTTCAGCCCGATTCGGATGCCGACGGCCCCGAACTGCTATTTGCGCCCGCGCGCTGTCCGAACCGGGCGTAAAGCGTCGGCAGCACGAACAGCGTCAGCAGCGTGGCCGAGATCAGCCCACCTATGACGACCGTGGCCAGCGGCTTCTGCACTTCCGCGCCGGCGCCGCTCGCAAAAGCCATGGGCACGAAGCCCAGGCTCGCCACCAGCGCCGTCATCGCCACGGGCCGCAAGCGTTGCATCGCTCCCGTCCGCGCGGCTTCATCCGGCGCCATGCCCGATCGGGCCAGATCCTGAATCGAACTGACCATGACGAGGCCATTCAGCACCGCGATGCCGGACAGAGCGATGAAGCCCACCGCCGCCGACACGGAAAAGTCCATGCCTCGCAAGAACAGCAGCAGCACGCCACCGACCAGCGCGAACGGCACGCCGGTAAACACGATCGCCGCATCGCGCACATTGCCCAACGCGCCATAGAGCAACAGCAAGATCAGCACGAAACAGGCCGGCACGACCAGCTTCAGCCTTTCGCTGGCGGAGCGCAGATTTTCGAACTGCCCGCCCCATTCCAGATAGCTGCCCGCCGGCAGGCGCACCTGATCGGCTATGCCCGACTGCGTATCGGCAACGACGCTGCCGACATCGCGGCCGCGCACATTGGCCTGCACGACGACACGACGCTTGCCATTTTCGCGGCTGATCTGGTTTGGACCATCGACCACCCTGATGTCGGCAACGCTGGCGAGCGGGACATAGGCGCCGCCCGGTAACGGCACCTGCGTCTGGCTGATCACGCTCAGGTCGGATCGCTGCGCGTCGGACAGGCGCATGACCACCGGGAAGCGGCGATCCCCTTCGAAGATCATGCCCGACGTCCGCCCGCCGATCGTCGCGGTCACGACATCCTGCACATCCTGCACCGTAACGCCGACCCGCGCCATGGCGTCGCGGTTCGGACGAATGTCGAGCATCGGCAGGCCACTCGTCTGTTCTACCTTCACGTCGGTCGCCCCTTGCGTGTTGCGCAGCACTCCGGCGATCTGTTCTGCCGTGCGGTTCATTGCATTGAAATCGTCGCCGAAAACCTTGACCGCGATATCGCCACGCACACCCGCGATCAGTTCGTTGAAGCGCATCTGGATAGGCTGCGTGATCTCATAGGCGTTGCCGGGAAAACGCCCCAGTTCCCGTTCCAGCCGTTCGACCAGTGCGGCTTTGGGCAGGCTGGGGTCTGGCCAGTCCTTGCGCGGTTTCAGAATGACGAACATGTCGGTGGCGTTGGGCGGCATAGGGTCGGACGCCAGTTCCGCCGTGCCGGTCTTGGAAAAGACAAACGTCACCTCGGGCTGCTGCGAGACCATGCGCTCGATTGGCCCCTGCATCGCCTGGCTCTGCTGCACCGATGTCGCAGGGATCCGCAACGCCTGGATCAGCAGGTCACCCTCATCGAGTTGCGGCAGGAACACCTGCCCCAGCGAGACGAAGGCGAGCGCCGCGACAGCAAGGCTCGCAACCGCCGCGCCTATCGTCAGCGTGGGCCGCCGCATCGCCTTGTCCAGCCCCGGCTCGTAGCGCCGCTTGAGCCAGCCGACGATCCGGCCATCCTCTTCCTCGATCCGCTTCGACAGCAGCAGGGCGATCATCGCGGGGACGAAGGTGATCGAGAGGATGAAGGCGAAGGCGAGCGCGATGATGACGGTCAGCGCCATCGGCACGAAGGTCTTGCCTTCCACCCCGGTCAGCGTGAGCAGCGGCACATAGACCAGGATGATGATCGCCTGCCCATAGACGGACGGCCGGATCATCTCCCGCGCCGCCGCCGCGACGCTCGCCAGCCGCTCCGGCACGCTCAGCAACCGACCGTCGCGATGCTGCTGTTCCGCAAGGCGGCGCAGGGCATTTTCGACGATGATGACCCCACCGTCGACGATCAGGCCGAAGTCCAGCGCACCCAGGCTCATGAGATTGGCCGACACACCAGCCCGCAACATGCCAAAGCCTGTCAGCATCATCGATATGGGAATGACCAGCGCCGCGATCAGCGCCGCCCGGAAATTGCCGAGCAGCAGGAACAGCACGACGATGACCAGCAGCGCGCCTTCGCCCAAATTCTTCGCCACCGTCCTCACGGTCGCGTTGACGAGCGCCGTGCGATCCAGCACCGGCTGCACCACGACATCGGGCGGTAGCGATGCATTGATCGCCTTCAGCCGATCGGCAACGGCGGTCGCCACGGTGCGGCTATTCTCGCCGATCCGCATGATCGCGGTGCCAACGACCACTTCCGTCCCGTTCTCCGATGCCGATCCCATTCGGATCGCCTGGCCCGTCCGCACGGCCGCGACCTGATCCAGAGTGATGGGCACTCCGTCGCGCGTAGCAACGACCGTGCGCGCCAGTTCCGCCGCGTTGCGGATCAGCGCGTCGGAACGGACGGCGAGCCCTTCCCCATTGCGCTCGACAAAGCCGCCGCCCACGCTGCTATTATTGCGCTCCAGCGCGGCGCCGAGATCGGTCAAAGTGAGGCCGAGTGACGCCAGTTTCTGCACGTCCGGCACGACCAGATATTGCTTGGCATAGCCGCCGATCGAATCGACGCCCGCCAGCCCCGGCGTATTCTTGAGCAGAGGCGTCACGATCCAGTCCTGCGCGGTCCGCAAATAGGTCGCCTTGTCCGCCTCGCTCGTCAGCCTTTCGCCTTCGGGCGTGATATAGCTGCCGTCGGGCTGCTCCCCCGGCTCACCGGGGCGATGGGCGTCGTCATCGCGATGCTGGAGCCGGACGGTCCACATATAGACTTCACCAAGGCCGGTGGCGATCGGCCCCATTTCCGGCGTCACGCCAGGGGGCAGACTCTCCGCAACCCCGGCCAGCCGTTCGCCGACCTGCTGGCGCGCGAAATAGATGTCGGTCTGGTCAGCGAAGACCGCCGTGACCTGCGCAAAGCCGTTGCGGCTGAGCGAGCGGGTATATTCCAGGCCCGGAATGCCGGCGAGCGCTGTCTCGATCGGGAACGACACCTGCTTCTCGACCAGTTCTGGCGACAGAGCAGAGGCGCGAATGTTGATCTGCACCTGGTTGTTGGTGATGTCCGGCACGGCGTCGATTGGCAGGCGTGACAGCGAATAGGCGCCGATGACGGCGGCGATGGCGGTGAGCAGCAGGACGATCCAGCGCTTTTCGACCGCCCATGTGACGATAGGTGCGATCATGACTCAGTCCTCATGGCTCGCTTCGCCCTTGCCGAGTTCGGCCTTGAGCGTGAAGCTGTTGACGGTGGCGATCTTTTCGCCCCCCTTGAGGCCCGATCGGACGATCACAGTGTCACCGGACCTGTCACCGACGGTGATCGGCGCCGCCCGGAAGCCGGCGTCGGTGCGAATGAAGACCACCGATTTCCCCGCGACATATTGCACTGCTGTCGATGGCGCCCGAACGGCGCCGTCGCCATTGCCCGACAGGGCGACTGATGCGGTGACGGCTTCGCCGACACGCCATTGCCCGGCGCGATTGTCCAGCGTGGCGATCGCCGGGACCAGCCGGCTGTCGGTATCCAGCGCCGGCGAGACGAAGCTGATGCGGGCGACGCCCTTGCGCCCCGCCGCCTCGACCGTCACCGGCGCACCAGGCCGGATGCGCCCGGCGTCCTGCGGTTGCAGGTTGAGCGAGAGCGACACCGTCGACAGGTTGGCGACGCGAAACAGTTCCGCGTCCGCCGCCACCGTCTGCCCCAGCACGATGCTACGCCCGATCACCTGGCCCGACAGCGGCGCAGCGATGGCGACCCGGTTGAGGCCGCCGCCGCCGCCGCCGCCGCCCGCCGCCGCCCTCTGGCCCTGCGCCAGCCGCAGCGCAATGCCCGCCTCGGCCGCTGCGGTGCGCGCCGAGATCAGATCCTGCTCGGGCGACACGCGCTGCGCGAACAGTCGCTGTTCGCGCGCCAGATTGGAATTTGCCAGCCCTAGCCGGGCACGCGCCGCCTCGATCTCGGCGTTGAGCGACGCGGCCTCGCGGCTCTCGATCACCGCCAATGTCTCGCCGCGGCCTACCGACTGCCCCAGATTGCGCGTCAGCGACACGACGCGGCCACCGATGGCGGCCGACACGACCTGCATCCCCTGCGGATCGCCATCGATGGTGGCAGGAAGTTCGATCGTGCCGGAGCCGCCGACCAGCGGCCGGCCGATCTGGATGCCAGCGGACCGGATCTGGTCTTCGCTCATGATGATATTGCCGTCGTCGGCATGGTTTTCCGTCTTGGCGACAGGTTGCGTGTCGTTCGTGGCCGCCCCGCCACAGCCGGCAAGGACCAGGACCAGAGGGAACGGGACGAGAATTTGGAGATTTTTCATGAGATCAGTTCCCCTGCAGGGGCGCGGGCGCCGTGAGACGCTCCAGTTGCGCGCGGGCATAATGATAGGCGGCCAGTGCATCGATCGCGGCGATGCGGGTCTGGCTGAGCGTGCGTTCGGCGTCGAGCAGGTCGAGTTGCCCGAACTTACCCTCGCGATAGCCGATGCGGGCGATCCGCGCGGCTTCCTGCGCGGCGGCGAGCGCCGGGCCGGACGCCATGCGCGCGGTCGTGGCGGCATTGTCCGCCTCCGCCTGCGCGTCAGTGATCGCCTGCTCAATATCGAGCGCGGTCATCCGTCGCTGCGCCTGCGCCTGCGCCCGCTGCGCGCGGGCCTGTGCGACGGCCGCTCTGCCATTGTTGAACAGCGGGATGGGCATGGAGACGGTGAAGACCGCCGCCATGTCGTTGGTCGCCTCCAGACGACGCAGCGATGGCCCGACATCGAGGTTTGGCACGCGATTGGCATGCGCAAGGCCGATCCCCGCATCCGCGATCGCCAGATCGGCATCCGCCGCCGCCAGAGCCAATGTCCCTTCGACCGCCACCGGCTCGACAGGGCCATAGGCCGCGGGCGCCGGGAGCCGGTCTAGCACCGCCCCGTCCAGCGCCGCACCGGCGGTAATGCCGATCCGCCGCTCCAGATTGGCATGCGCGGCGCGCGCCAGCCGCTCCTGTCGTTGGACATCGGCCAGCGCCGTCTGAAGGCCGACATCGGCGCGCTGCTGTTCCAGCGGCGAAGCGCGGCCCGCAGCCACGCGCACCCCCGCCGCTCGCAGCGCCTCCTGCGCGATCCGTGCCTGATCGCACGCCGTTTCCAATCGACGATCGGCGGCGACCGCTGCGATATAGAGGCCCGTTACCTGTAGCCGTACATCAGCCGCCACGATAGCGGTCTGAAGACCGGCACGGGACAGATGCGCATTGGCAAGCCCCACACGGGCCTGCCGCTTGCCGCCCAGCTCCAGCGTCTGCATGAAGCCGACGGTCGTCTCTGCATTGCGCGTACCCGCATAAGGGCCACTTCCGGCGACATTCTCGACCTGCGCCTGCGCGACGGGATTGGGGCGAAGGCCCGCGACCCTGCGGTTCGCATCGGCCGCGTCCATCCCGGCACGGGCCGCATCCAGAGCCGGCGCGGAGCCACCGGCGGCGGCGATGGCCTCTTCAAGGGAGAGCGTGAGGCCAGCCGAACCCTCGGCCCCCATAGGCGTCTGTTGCGCCTGCGCCATGGAGGCGCAGGACGCTGCGGCGATCAACGCCGCGAGCAATTTCTTCATGTTGGATGATCCTGACAAACTATCTCGATGCCGATGCGCGCATCGGCAGGCGGGATAGGTCAGGCCTGGGGTGGTCGAAGGGCTACATTCTCGTCGGCGGCTAGAAGCACCCGGGCTTCAAAACCCGACAGCGAGACTGGCTCGCGGGCATGGGTCAGTGCTGGGGCAGGAAACAGCGGCGCTCCGATATCGTGGCCATGACAGCTGACATGATGATGAGGCATGCCATTATCGCCATCGGCGGGCGCCTCGTCCGCATCGCCCGGCGCATGAACCACGAGTTCCACGCCCGCGATCTTCCCGCCACTCTCTTCAGCGACATGCGCCATCGCCGACCAGCCGGTGAGCACCAGCATGAGAAGGGCAACGAGGGGCAGCAGCCTGCGCATGGCAGGAGCCATATCATCCGCCGCTATATTTGTAACCCCCGCGGAACAACTGTTCCAAAATCCTGACGATGGGCAGGATCAGCCGGGCGCGCCTTTATCTGGCTATGAATGAGGGACAGGCTTTGGAAGAAACCGTCTGCATCGACGATCTCGAAATGCCGGGTGCAAGTTCGCCCAAGTTATCGAAATGATCTATGCTGGCTTCGGAACTCGCATATTCCTCGAACACGGCGCATGCGGCCTCGTCGTCGTCGAAGGTGATTTCATGGGCGATCCTGCCGATATACCGCATGCCCGCCGCGCGAACGACCTCGAACGACGAATTGAAACGCCGAAACGGACTCGATGCCTCGCTCTCCCCGCCTTAACCGCCAATGCGTTTGCCCTTACAGCACATGTTCAACCAATAGAAACGACCGGGTCGCCCATGATATCGAACAACGGCTCGATCCCCAATCCCGGCCGTTCGCTCGAGGTCATGTAGTCCCTCGAACACTCTCTCCTGAGCAACACGGGCATCCATATCCGGGGATTACGAGAGCGAACCTGCGCATCGGCATAGCGCGCCGGTCACACGAGCGGTGGCCTTTCAGTCAACAGAACGCGGCTTGGCACTGAAGCTCCACAAAGAATTTCACGAAGACCCCGCCATGACGCCAGTCAACTCGTCAACGCGTTGTCAGCCATCTTGCGGGCGCACATCGCCAATTCCGCCTGCCCAACAGCGTCGCCAATAAGGATCAGCGTCGGGCGATCTTCCGCGAAAGACTCGATCACCAGAGGAAGCAGATCCAGCCGGGTCCGCAACATCTGTTCCTGCGGCAAGGACGCATCGCAGGCGATCAGGGCCGGCGTCGATCCGGGCAAACCCGCCGCGATCAGCGCACGGCTGAGTTCGGGCGCCGCCTCCCGCCCCATATAGACCGCAAGCGTGCAGGCCGGATCGGCGAGCGCATTCCAGTCCAGGTCGAGCGCCTGCCCCCGCTTGCTATGCGCAGTAATAAACTGGACCCGCCGCGCGATGCCCCGAAGCGAAAGGGAAATGCCGGCCGACGCCGCAGCGGCGCTGGCTGCTGTCACGCCAGGGCAGATGCGCACGCGCGCGCCGATCGCGCGCAGGGCCGTCATTTCCTCGGTGGCGCGGGCGAACATCGCCGGGTCTCCGCCTTTCAGCCGCACGATCCGCCGGCCCGCAAGCGAGGCAGCGACCAGCATCTGGTCGATCGTCTGCTGGTCCTTCGAATGACGCCCGGATCGCTTGCCCACGCTCACGACCTCGACATGGGCGGGGATCAAGTCGAGCACGCCCGGCCCGACCAGCGCATCGTAGAAAATGATCTCGGCCGCGGCGATCAGCTTTTCGGCCTTTCGGGTCAGCAGGTCCGGATCGCCGGGCCCGGCGCCCACCAGCCAGACTTCCCCGGGCGAGATAAGGTCATTCGGCTGCATGAAGCGTCTCCTGCGTAGCTTGTGCAAGAATATTGGCGATGGCGGGGCGGCATGATCCGCAGTTGGTCCCAGCGCCCAGCGCCTTGCCCACGGCAGGCACGTCGACCAGCTGCTGTTTCCGGATGGCGGCGACGATCTGATTGAGGCCGATGTCGAAGCAGACGCAAATGATCGCGCCCTTGTCAGGCTGACTACCGGGACCGCGCGCCGCGAGCACGGAGCCGCCGATCCCTTCGACTTCGAGTTGGCTGATCAGCCAGTCCCGGGAAGGCAGCAGTCCCGTGCGCGTCAGGAACAGCACGCCGCACAGCCTGCCTTCGCTGATGGTCGCCACCCGGCGCGTGCCCCGCGACACGTCCATCGCTTCGACACGATCACCCTTCGGCAGATACGCGTCCAGTCGCGCCGGATCGCCATTGCCCGCAATCTCATACAGCGCGCCGCCCGGTACGCTCACCTTCGTGGACCAAAGGCATGGCAATTTCACCGCCTCGTCGCCGCGCAGGATCAGGAAACCCTTCCACTCGGTCGCGACCTTCTCGACGCTGGCCGGGGTCGACTTGAAGCCGGGCTGACCCGAATGAGGATCGACCAGTGGGCGGGGCAGCAGCCCGGTGCGCCCACCGCTCGCCATCTGGTCGGTCCAATGGATCGGAGTGAATATCTCGCCCGGACGCTGGCTGTCGCTGATCGCCACGCGGAAGAGGCTGTCGCCCTGCGCGGTCTGAACCCGCGCCAGATCGCGTTCGGTGACGCCCAGTTCCTCGGCGTCGCGCGGATGGATTTCCACCAGCGGCTCCTCGCGATGGCGCGCCAGTTTGGGCGACAGGCCGGTGCGGCTCATCGTGTGCCACTGGTCGCGATAGCGTCCGGTGTTGAGCGTCATCGGCCACTGTTTGAGAGGCGCCGGCATGTCCATCTGCCGGGTCAGAACAAATCGGGCCTTGCCGTCAGGCGTCGAAAAGCGGCTGTCGGAAAAGGGCCTTTCCCCGCCCCAACGGAACGGCGCCATCGCGTCATAGGCGTCATTTCCGATGGTCGCTTGCACGCGCAGGTTCAACAGCCGCTGCCCATCGTTCTGATAGGCGGTCAGCCGGGCATGTTCGCGCCATATCTCGGCAGGCCGGTCATAGGCGAAGGCGTTGCGCCATCCCATCCGGCGAGCGACTTCCGTGACGATCCACCAGTCGGGCTTCGCCTCTCCGGGCAGCGCCATGAAGGGCCGCTGGCGGGAGACGGTGCGGTCCGAATTGGTGACGGTCCCGTCCTTCTCGCCCCAGCCGGCGGCAGGGAGACGGACATGCGCGTTGGTCGAACTGTCGGTGTCGGCCATGATGTCCGACACGACGAGAAAGGGAATGGCCGCCAGCGCCGCGCGCACGCGGCCGGCGTCGGGCAGCGAGACGGCAGGGTTTGTCGCCATGACCCACAAAGCCTTGATCCGTCCCTCATCGATCGCGCGGAACAGGTCGACGGCCTTAAGCCCCGGTTTCGTCGCCATCCGCGGCGCGGCCCAGAAACGGCCCACCCGCGCCACATTGTCCGGCGCGAAGTCCATATGCGCCGCGAGCGTGGAGGCAAGGCCGCCGACCTCGCGTCCGCCCATGGCGTTGGGCTGGCCGGTGATCGAGAAGGGCGCGGCGCCGGGCTTGCCGATACGGCCAGTGGCCAGATGAAGGTTGATGATGGCATTGACCTGATCGGTGCCGCGGATCGACTGGTTGATGCCCTGGCTGAACAGCGTGACGGTGCGCGGGGTCGCGGCGAACAGCTCGAAAAACTGCTTCAGCAAGCCCGGTTCGATGTCACAGGCAGCAGCCGTGGACCACAGATCATGGCCAGTGCGGATATGCTCCCAGAAGCCCTCGGGCGCGTTCACATGTTCGCGCATATAGGCGCGATCGGTGATCCCTTCGGCGTCGCACCAGGCCAGCAGACCGTTCATCAGCGCAACGTCAGCGCCTGGTTTCACCGGCAGGTGGAGATCAGCGCCTTCGCATGTTTCGGTGCGGCGCGGGTCGATGACAACCAGCTTGGCGCCACGCGCCGCGCGGGCGGTCTGGATGCGCTGATAAACGATCGGATGGCACCAGGCGGTGTTGGAGCCGACCAGCACGATCAGATCGGCTTGCTCCAGATCGTCATAGCTGGCGGGCACGATGTCTTCGCCAAACGCCCGGTTATGTCCGGCGACCGCGCTCGACATGCACAGGCGGCTGTTGGTGTCGATGTTCGCCGATCCGATGAAGCCCTTCATCAGCTTGTTGGCGACGTAATAATCCTCGGTCAGCAACTGGCCGGAGACGTAGAATGCCACGCTGTCGGGGCCGTGGCGGTCGATCGTTTCGCGAAATTTCCTCGCGACCAGATCGAGCGCCTTGTCCCAGCCGGCGCGCCTGCCGCCGATCATCGGGTGCAGCAAGCGGCCGGCCAGCCCCACCGTCTCGCCCAGATGCGTTCCCTTCGAGCAGAGCCGTCCGCCATTCGCCGGGTGGGCCTCGTCCCCCTTGATGACAACCGATCGCGGCCCGATCGGCGTCGCGGAAATGCCGCAGCCAACGCCGCAATAGGCGCAGGTAGTGCGGACGGCCTCTCCCATCAGGCCGCCGCCTGCATCGTGGCCGGCCGTGCGATCAGGATGCGTCCGCCCTCCTGGCGCACTGCAATGCTAGGGGTGCACCCCTCGTCCGCGCCCTGCGCCTCGCCCGTCTTCAGGGCGATATTCCAGTTGTGCAGCGGACAGGCGACGCTGTGGCCATGGACGATGCCCTGGCTCAGCGGCCCCTTCTTGTGCGGGCATTCATTGACCAGCGCGAAGACATGGTCGTCGCCAGTGCGGAACACCGCGATTTCCTTTTCGCCTGCAATCTGCACCGTGCGGGCGCCGCGCTGGGGAATGTCGGCCAGCGTTCCGATGTCGATCCAATCCGTCATGGGTGTCACTCCGCAGCGATGGCGATGGAATGGAGAGGCTGGTGCAGTTCGCTATCCGCGCCGGCAGCGCGCGCCGCCCAGGGGTCCTCCTGAGAGAAGGTCTGCGAATAGAGGAAGCGGGCGCGCAGCGCTTCGCGGCCGGCCTCGTCTTCCACGATCCGACCCTTTATATAGTCAACGCCGACCCGCTCGATCCACGGCGCGGTACGCTCCAGATAGCGCGCTTCCTCGCGGTAGAGCTGGGTGAAGGCGGCGCAATAATCCATCGCCTCCTGCTCGGTCGCAACCTTGCACAGCAGGTCGGTGGCGCGGACATGGATGCCGCCATTGCCGCCGACATGCAATTCGTACCCTGAGTCCACGCAGACCACGCCGAAGTCCTTGATCGTCGCTTCCGCACAATTGCGGGGGCAGCCCGATACGGCGATCTTGAACTTGTGGGGCATCCACGATCCCCAGGTCATTCGCTCTATTTTCACGCCAAGGCCCGTCGAATCCTGCGTGCCGAAGCGGCACCATTCCGATCCGACGCAGGTCTTCACCGTGCGCAGCGACTTGCCATAAGCATGGCCCGACACCATCCCCGCAGCGTTGAGATCGGCCCAGACAGCGGGCAGATTCTCCTTTTTGATGCCAAAGATATCGAGCCGCTGGCCGCCGGTGACCTTCACCATCGGCGCATTGAACTTCTCGACCACATCGGCGATCGCGCGTAGTTCGCGCGGATTGGTCAGTCCTCCCCACATGCGCGGAACGACCGAATAGGTGCCGTCCTTCTGGATATTGGCGTGCATCCGTTCATTGACGAAGCGGCTTTGCTGGTCGTCGACATAGTCGCCCGGCAGCGCGCAGAGCAGATAGTAATTGAGCGCAGGCCGGCAGGACGAGCAGCCGTCCGGCGTCGACCAGTGCAGCCGCTGCATGACTTCGGGGATCGAGCGCATGCTTTGCGCCACGATCTCGCGACGGACATCGTCATGGGTGAAGCTGGTGCATTTGCACATCGTCCTGGGGCCGGACTTGACGTCGTCACCCAGCACGACGGCCAGCAGGCTTTCAACGAGGCCGGTGCAGCTGCCGCAACTGGCCGACGCCTTGCAGGTGGCGCGCACCGCGTCGAGACTGCCATTGCCCGCCGCGATGCAGGACACGACCTGGCCCTTGCTGACGCCGTTGCAGCCGCAAATCTCGGCATCGTCCGAGAGCGCCGCAACGGCCGCCTTAGGGTCCAGCGCGCCTCCTCCCGAGGCGAAAGCCTGGCCGAAGATCAGCAGGTCGCGGATGTCGCTGACATCTTCTTCGCGCTTGAGCAGGTCGAAATACCAGCCGCCATCGACGGTATCGCCATAGAGCACCGCGCCGACGATCCTGTCGTCCTTTACGATGACCCGCTTGTAGACGCCGCGCGAGGCGTCGCGCAGGACGATGTCCTCGCACCCTTCGCCGCCGGAAAAGTCGCCGGCGGAGAAGACGTCCAGACCCGCGACCTTGAGCTTGGTGGAGGTGACCGAACCCTTGTAGCCGCTATGCTGGTCGGTCAGGCCATCGGCCAGGCTACGGCACATGTCCCACAGCGGCGCGACCAGGCCATAGACATTGCCGTCATGTTCGACGCACTCACCCACCGCCAGCACATCGGGATCGCTGGTGACCATATGATCGTCGACCTTGATCCCCCGATTGACCTCCAGCCCCGCCTCGCGGGCCAGAGCCGTCGCGGGACGGATACCCACCGCCATGACGACCAGGCTTGCCGGGATCTCGCGCCCGTCCTTCAACCGCACGCCCTCGACCTTGCCGTCGCCATAAATGGCGTCGGTATTGGCCCCGGTCAGGATGGTCTGGCCCCGCCCTTCCAGCGCGCTCTTCAGCAGCCAGCCGGCCGCTTCATCGAGCTGCCGCTCCATCAGCGTGTCCATCAGATGGATGACCGTCACCTTCATGCCGCGCAAGGTCAGTCCGTGCGCCGCTTCAAGGCCGAGCAGGCCGCCGCCGATCACCACCGCGTCTCCGCCAGCGTCCGCCGCCGCCAGCATGGTGTCAACATCCTTCATGTCGCGGAAGCTGATGACGCCCGGCAGGTCCTTGCCCGGAACCGGAATGATGAACGGGTCGGAGCCGGTCGCGATCAACAGCTTGCCATAATGGACGCTGCGGCCGCTCTGCGCCGTCACCCGCTTCGCCGTCCGGTCGATCGCCGTCACCGGATCGCCCGCGACCAGCTCGATAGCATTATCGGCATACCAGGCGGCGTCGTTGATGACGATCTGCTCGAACGTCTTCTCGCCCGCCAACACCGGCGAGAGCATGATGCGGTTGTAGTTCACATAAGGCTCGGCCCCGAAGATGGTGACCCGATAGCGTCCCGCATCGCGCGCCAGCAGCTCCTCGACCGCGCGGCACCCGGCCATGCCATTGCCTACAACCACCAGATGCTCGCGCACATCGTCGGCGGGGACGAGGATGTCATCCCCGCAATCCGTCGCCGCTTTTGCCTCGATCTGAAATTCCATCCCCGTCACTCCAGAAAACAAAAAAGCCGCCATCCGGACCCCCGGAAGCAGCTTGGCTTTCCGGGAGTCAGGATGGCGGCTTTGCCATCATGAACGCCTTGCTGGTCCTACCCTGAACCAGCGCAGCTATGTGAAACGGGACATCCTTGTCCCTTGCAATGCAGCATAAGAGGAATCGCCGGACGGCTCAAGCGATTCCTCCCGATGCTTTTCAATCAGATGGCCCAATCAGCCTGGAACCACAGCTTGTCGGTGTCGGACGACATCATCCCCGCGTCATAATGTGCATATCGAATCGACAGGCTCGTCCCCTTCACCTTCGCGGATGCAAGAAGATCGATTTCGTTCCCATAATGCTGATCCAGCCGGTCGCTGTCGAACCTGTGCCAACTGGCCGACAGCGCCACGCCCGACAGCGGCCCCAACTGCTTCCAGCCATAGCCGCCGCCTACATAGAGGTCGCGAATGCCGTTGGCCGGCGTGGTCAGGAATTTATCGGCCCACCCCTGGAACTTGAAATTGGTGCCCAGCGGCGTCTGGAAACTGGTGAGCGGAAAGCCGTTGCTGGTCCCCAGCACTTCATAGCCGGCATTGAGCTTCCATCCCTTCACATCCAGGGTCGCATCGGCCAGCCAATACTCCGCGCTGTAGTTATTGGGATTGCGGTGCGCGTCAGACTGCCGCGCGTAGCTGAACTGATAACCCAGCTTCGCCGTCTTCGACAGAGGCCGCGCCCCCGCCAGCCGCAACCCGTAAGTATGGCTCGACAATCGAAACGCCTGCACCGCCGCCTCATCCTGATCCACCAGATAGGCAAAGCCGGTGAACGCGCCGATGGGCGTGACATAAGAGAGGTTGGCGAACACATTATCGCCGCTGACCGCCTGCTGCCGCGCGTCAGTCCCCTGGAATCCCCAGATGGTCCGCACGCTCCACGCATAAGCAACGTCCAGCTTCAGCCCCTTGGCCGGCGCCCACTCTCCCCGCAATGCGTCGAAGGTCTGGGCGTTGTCACGAAACGCGACATTGCCCACGAACCGTTCGTCATCCAGCGTGATCTTCTGCCGTCCGGCGGTCAGGGTCACGGCTTTGTTCCTGTACTGGACCTGGGCGACATAGAGCGCGACATTCTCCGGGTCGGCGACGGTTGGCCGGGTGGCCGCACCGTTCAACCCGTCATAATAATCGTCGACGATCGCCAGCGTCCCCTGCCCCACGATCGTGGCTGACAGCGCGCCACTGGTGGCGACCAGCCCGGCGCGGGCGCGAACGGTCAGGGCGTCGGCCTTTTCCTCCGGCAAACCCTCCTGATCGACATGTTCGTAGCGCAGTCGCGCTTCGGCGACGGGTTTCAGGCTGATGGTCTGCGCTTGCGCGTGACCGGACATGACTGGCCCTGCGACGGCCAGAACGGCCGCCGTTGCGAATGGAATTTTCATGGGAAATCGTCCCCCCTTTCAGGACGAGCTAGTGGCGACCCATGCCGGGGACGGCGCGCCATCCCCGGCATCTTCTTCGTTCAAATGCGTGCGCCGGTATTCCAGCTTGCCCGCCATTTGCCCTTGACCAGCGCGACGCCGACGAGAGCCAGCACGGCAAGTCCCGAGAAGATCAGGAAGCCGGGCGCGAAGCTGCCGGTGAACTGCTTGGCGAGGCCGAGGGAGGAGGCAAGGTAGAAACCGCCGACCCCGCCAGCGAAGCCGACAAGGCCGGTCATGATGCCGATTTCCGCCTGGAAACGCTGCGGCACCAGTTGGAACACCGCGCCATTGCCAGCGCCCAGCGCCAGCATGGCGAGAACGAAACAGCCCATTGCGGCGACGAGGGTCGGGGCCTGAGACACCCCGGCCAGCGCCAGCGCGGCGATGACATAGACGATCATCAGCGTCTTCGACCCGCCGATCCGGTCGGCCAGCGCGCCGCCCATCGGCCGAACGAGCGACCCGGCGAACACGCAGGCGGCAGTGCAATAGCCGGCGGCTACCGGCGTCAACGAAAACTGGTCGGTGAAATAGATGGGCAGCGACGCGGCCAAACCGACGAAGCCGCCGAATGTGACGGCATAAAAGCCCATCAGCACCCAGGCGTCACCCTGCTTGAGCGGCTGGAAATAGTCGATAAGCTTTTTAGGCGCGGGCGCGTTGGGCGCGTCCTTCGCCATCAGCATATAGACGACGAACACGATGGAGAGCGGGATACAGGCCAGACCCAGCACTGCGTTCCAGCCGAACAGCTTCGCCAGCATCGGCGCAAACAGCGCAGCCAGCACAGTGCCGGAATTACCCATCCCCGCAAGACCCATCGCCTTGCCCTGATGCTCGGGCGGATACCAGCGGCTGGCCAGCGGCAGCGCGATGGCGAAGCTCGCGCCGGCGAAACCCAGGATCACGCCCAGCGCCAACGTCCCTTCGAAACTGTTCACGCCAGCAAGATAGGCGGTCAACAGGCCGCCGATGACGATCAACTGACTGATCGCGCCCGACAGCTTCGGCCCGATGCGATCGACCAGCAGGCCGTTGACGACCCGCAGGATGGCGCCTGCCAGCGTCGGTGTCGCGACCATCAGGCCCTTTTCGGCCGGGGTCAGCGCCAGCGTCTTGGAAATCATGGGCGCAAGCGGCCCGAGCAGCACCCACACCATGAAGGCGAGGTCGAAATACAGGAATGCGGCGATCAGGGTCGGCGTGTGGCCGGCCTTCCAGAAGCTTGTCGCGGGCGCGGCCTGCTGCGCGTCGCCCTCCCAATAAGCGGTTGCCATGATACGTCCCCTCTTACGATCAAAATGGACATGAAAAAAGCCGCAGGCCGGACGCACCCTTGGCGGTACATCCGGTCAGCGGCTTTGCTGCGAAAGTTGATGAGGACGGCGATCCCACCCTTGGGACGGCGCATCCGAATAAGCGCGCTTCGTCGCGCGACTCCTATATCATCAGGCAGAATGCATCATGTTGCAAGGCACAAAATTCAGCGCAAAATCAACGCGCCTGCACAAATCCCGCCAGATAGTCCTCGATCCTTTCGGGATCGAACACCCGCCCGTCGAAGAACCGATCCGGCCCCAGCGTCAGCCCGCCCCGGCGCGATCCCACCGCCAGCGGCAGGCCCAACGCGCCCTCCAGCTTCATGCTCGCACCCGGCATCGGCACGTCGCTGTCGGCCAGCGCGCGGCGAAAGACATCGGGGCGGAACACTGCGCCCGCCCGCGCCGCCGTCGCGGCGTCATGCGCGACCATGTCCCACCGCACCAGTTGCGAATAGATCCATAGCGCCTGACTGCGCCATGGGAAGGGCGTCGCCTCCCGGCTGAACAGCATGAAATCGGGGTTGGCGATCGCCGCTTCCCCTGCCCGCGCGATCACCTGCCCCGACAAGGCGCGCCCGATCAGGTCGGCCGGCTGATCGACATAGCGCGGATCGGCCAGCAGTTCGGCCAGCGCGCCATGATTAGCCGGCTCGTCGCACCAGACCGCCGCCCGCGCCAGCGCGCGCAGCAGCCGGTCGACCGTCTGCGGATTCTCCTCCAGCCAGGCTTCGCGGAAGGCCAGCACTTTCTCCACGCCGCGCCGCCAGATGCGCTCGCCGATCGCCACCGTCTCGGCCAACCCGGCCTCGACCGCCGCGCTGCCCCAGGGTTCGCCCGCGATGAAGCCGTCGATCTCTCCTGCACGCATCGCCTCCACTGTCAGCGACGGCGGCAGCACGCGCAGCACCACGTCCCGGTCCGGGTCCACCCCCGCGCTCGCCAGCCAGTAGCGCAGCATCAACGCATGGCTGGAAAAGCGATGCACCACGCCGATGATCGGCTTGCGCCGCCACAGGCCGATCGCGGCGGCGAAGTCGTGCGCCGTGCCCAGCGGATCAGCCAGCCGCGATGCGACATCCGGCTCCAGCGCCTTGGCGAAATCGCTCGCCATCACCAGCATGTTGCCGTTCACGCCCAGCTTGTAGGGCGCGGCGAGCGCTGCCGGCTGCTGGCTGAGGCCCAGCGTCACCGCCACCGCCAGCGGCGCCAGCATCTGCGCGGCATGCACCTGCCCGAACACTAGCCGGTCGCGCAGCGTCGCCCAGCTGGTCGTGCGGATGAGGTCGAGGCTCAGCCCCTCCGCCTCGGCAAAGCCTTTCTCGCGCGCGGCGACCAGCACGGCCGCGTCGGTCAGCGGCAGGAAGGCGATCTTCAGCGTGGTCGTCATATCCCTCCTCCCAACAGGTCGCTGGCGGTGATCAGCGCCTGCGCCACGTCCACGATCTTCTTACCCTGGTTCATCGCGCTCGACCGCAGCAGCGCATAGGCGTCCTGCTCGCTCAATTGCCGCTGGTTCATCAGGATCGATTTCGCGCGATCGATGACCTTGCGTTCGGACAGCGCCGTGCGCGCCTCATCCCGTTCCGCCTGCATCTTGGCGAAGGCGTTGAAGCGGCGCACCGCCAGTTCCAGCACCGGCTTCACCCGCTCCTTGCGCAGCCCGTCGACGACATAGGCCGACACGCCCGCATCGATGGCGGCGCCGATCATCGCATCATCCGACTGGTCCACGAACATCGCGATCGGCTTGGCCAGCGCCCGGCTGACGATCAGCATTTCCTCCAGCGTGTCGCGGCTGGGGCTGCCCAGATCCATCAGCACCACGTCGGGCGCCATGCGCTCCAGCCGCGCCACGAAGGCGCCGCGCGGGGGCACGATGTGAATATCATCATAGCCCGCCTCGCGCAGCCCTTCCTCCAGGACCGTCGCGCGCAGCCCGCTGTCGTCGATAATGACAATTCGCATTGCGGCCCCTTCAGGCGCAATCATAGCAGCAGTTTAACGGTCTGCGTCAATTCCACGCGGCGCCACGCGAGGCGTTTCGAACCCGGCCAGCATCCGATCGATATCAATGATTGGAAATATGCGTCCCCAGATGGCGGCCGGCGAGATAGCCGAAGGTCATGCCCGGCCCCAGGGTGCCGCCAGCACCGCCATAGGCTTCGCCCAGCACCGCCGCCATGGCGTTGCCCGCAGCATAGAGGCCCGGAATCGGATTGCCGTTCCAGTCGAGCACCTGCGCGTCGCCGTTGGTCTTGGGGCCGCCCGCCGTGCCCAGCGCGCCCGCTTCCATCTTCACGGCGAAATAGGGCCCCTGATCGATCACGCCGAGCGTCCGGTAGGGCGGGTCGAATTCCATGTCGCCCCACATGTAGAAATTGTCGTAGGTCGTGTCGCCGCGCTTGAAGTCGTCGTCATGGCCGTTGCGGACCATCTGATTGAAATGCTCGACGGTCGCCGCCAGCCCCTCGGGATCGATGCCCGCGACGGCCGCCAGTTCCTCCAGCGTATCGGCCTGCATCATATAGGAGGGGACCGGCCCGCCCGGCGGCGTGTTGAAAGTCTGGTATTTGTTCCGGTAACGCGAATCGATGATCAGCCAGTAGGGCAGGTTCGCATAGCTGTGGCTCCCCGCCTCGAAGGCGTGCAGCGACTTGCCCAGCGCGTTGTAATTGGCCGCCTCGTTGACGAAACGCTTGCCGGTGCGGTTGACCAGGATCGCGCCGGGGCGGGCGCGCTCGTCGGAACCCAGCATGTAGTTGGGCTTGGCGTCGCGATGCTGCGGCTTGAACTCCAGCGCGCTCTGCATCCAGAAGGCGTGCTGCATATTGCCGAGTTGCGCCCCCGCCTCGATCGCCATCAGCAGGCCGTCGCCCTCATTTTCCGGCACGCTGACCGGACCCGTCAGCGGCCCGCGCAGGAAGGTTCGCACCAGCGTCTCGTTCCATTCGAAACCGCCGGTGGCGATCACGACGCCGCGCCGCGCCCGGACGCGGAAATCGCGGCTATCGGCATCCTCGGCGACGACACCGATAACCCGGTCTCCATCCTTCACCAGCTTGCGCGCGCGCTTCTCGAACTCGACCGGGATGCCGCGATCCAGCACCGCCTTGAACAGCGATCCGGCCAGCGCCTGCCCCAGGCCGCGATAATCCCCCGCTTCCCGTTCGGCGAGCGCCTCCTCGTCCAGCGCTCCGGTGATCGCCTCCATCAGGCTGCCGCGCAGCGGATAGGCCATTTTGCTGGGATTGACCCGCCCCGCCATCTTGCCCAGCCGCTCGAAAGAGAAGGCTTCGTTGTCCAGCGATCTCCCGCCATCGGGCTTCGCGCCGGGCATATAGGGCTGATAGTCGGGAAAATCGGCGAAGGCATGGAAGCGGACCGGCGTCTTTTCCATGAAGTAGCGGATCATCTCCGGCCCGGTCTCCATGAACGCGCCGAGCGTTTCGGGATCGAGTTGCTCGGGCGCCAGCGCATCGAGATAGGTCACGACATCCTCGTCGCTGTCCTCGATACCGGCCGCGATCTGATAGGGATTGTTGGGGATCCACAGCATCCCGCCGGACATGGCGGTGGTGCCGCCGACCATTCCGGTCTTTTCCAGGATGACGACCTCGCTCGCGCCGAAATCATGCGCGGAAATCGCCGCCGTCATCGCAGCACCGCCCGACCCGAGAACGACGACATCGGCCTCCATATCCCACGCGATATCTTCCGCCATCATCCTTCTCCCTGCTCATGTGCGGCAGGCGATCGACGTCGCCTCCCATCGGTCGGTTGGCAAGGTTGTAGGTTTGAGGAGAGAGGCGCGGCCACTCTTAAATGTTCTAGGCCGCGTGGCTCCATTCAGACATGCCGCTAATGATCATAGCGGACAAAGGTGACATTATGCAGAAGGGCATTTCGCGCGAAATGGGCCGATAGTAGCGCCGAGGAGACGGTGCGGCGTCTGTCAGGGCACGGCTGGGTTACAATCAGGGCGCAGGCAGGTCACGCTTGGGTCACAGCCAAGCTATGGCCAAGGCGCCGCGACGCGCCGGTCGGGTCATAGTCGCGCGACGGCAGCGCTGCAGCCTGCCCAAGGGGATGGCGGACAATGGGAAGGAGCCGGGAGGGCGCATCATGGCATGTGGCCGAGCCTGTAGGACAGCACTTTCGGATGGCCGGGGGGTGGGGGATGTCTTACCGAGAGGTCGTTACAGCCCCCACCCCAACCCCTCCCCTGAAGGGGAGGGGCTTTAACGATCGCTTTCCACCCTTCTCTCCCTGCCATGACGAGCGGATTTGTCCGCGCTGCCCAGGCTGGTCAGTGCGGCTTGCCGCCATTCCAGAAGCTGTAGACCGGATCATCGCTGCCCCGCGCGCCGTGCAGGTCCAGCGCGCCATACAGGCCGGCGGTCTGCTCGCTGCTGGCGTCGGCGCGGCTCCAGTCGCTGACAAAGGTGCGCTCGGCGATCTTCCATACGCCGCCGCGCCGCTCGAACCTGTCGATATAGCGGCCGCCCGACAGATATTCGCGCACGCCGCCCTCCCCGTCCGATCCGCTGGCGACCGCGATCACATAGCTTTCGCCGATCGCACGGTCGCCATCCACCTCTATCCACTGGTTCGCGATCGAATGGAATGTCTTGTCGAATATGGCCCCCACGATCTGGCAGATTTCCCGCGCGAAATCGGGACCGCTGCCGTTGAAGACGCCGCTGACGACTATGCTGTCGTCATGAAAGATGCCCTCCAACAGGGTCTGATCCACGCGATCGACCCCGCGACAATAAGCCATGGTAAGGTCCGTGATCTGCTGGCGCGAGACGATCGCGTCGATCACGCCGGCATCAGGAGTGGGCGCTGCTTGCGTCATGGTCTGCCTCTTGCTTGCGAAGTTTCGTGCGGCGGCGGTAGCCAGCAGGGCAATGCCGGCATCGGCCGCCCCCTGCCCGCCCGCCGGTACGTGATGGCCGATCGGCCCCAGCGCGGCCGGGGCGACATCGCCCGGCCAGTTCATATTGGCGTCGAGGACATAGGTCCTGTGGGTCAGCCGCCACGCCCCGTCACGCCGCGCATGCCGGTCGAGATAGCGTCCGCAGATCAGCCGTTGCATCATCGCGCCATCAGGATCGGGGCTTTGCGCCAGCGCCATGACATAGCTTTCGGACGCCGCCGCATCGCCGTCCAGCCGCACGTCCATCTGCGCCGTCCGGTGCAGCGTGACCGGCTGGCCTCGCTGCGCGCCGGTCAATATGCTCGCAAAGGTCGACGCCGCCCCCTCGTAGAAGCGATAGTCCACCGTGCCGTCCGCATGATAGCTGTCGGCCAGCAGCCCCTCGTCAGCCCGGTCGACGCCCCGACTGTGCTGCGCCAGCCGGTTGCGGATCATCTGCACATCGCCGATCTCCGCAATGCTGTAGCGGCGGGTCATTTCATCGTCTCGCCATTGTCGATGACGATATGCGTGCCGGTGATCTGCCGCGATTCCGATGAGGCGAGGAACAGGACGAGGTTCGCCACATCTTCCGGCGAGCCCTGCCCCAAAGCATGGATCTGCTCCATCCCCGCCTCGCCTTCGGGCAGTTCGCCCATCGCCTGCCGCGTCATCGGCGTGTCATGCGCGCCCGGCGCGATGGCGTTGACGCGGATGCCATAGCCCTGCTCCTGGCAATGCACCGCGACGCTGCGGGTCATGGCGATGATCGCCGCCTTCGCTGCACTATGAGCGGGGATGACGCCGATGCCCTTGATCGCCGCGACCGAGGATATGTTGATGATCGACCCGCCGCCGCCGGCCTTCATCGCCGGGATCGCGGTCTTGCAGCCCAGGAACGTGCCCTCGATCATCACCTGCGTCTGCAAGCGGAAATCCTCGAGCGAGCAATCCTCGACGCTGGCGAATTTCACCAGACCCGCATTGTTGACGAGGATGTCCAGCCTGCCGAACTCCGCCACGGTCTGCGCCACGGCCGCCTGCCACTGCGCTTCGTCCCGCACGTCATGCCTGATGAAGATCGCGCCGGGGATCGACGCCGCCGTCTCCCGCCCCAACTCCTCCTGCACGTCGGTGATCGCCACCTTCGCGCCCTCGCTCGCCAGCTTGCGCGCGTCCGCCGCGCCCAGCCCCGACGCGCCGCCGGTGATCAGCGCGACCTTTCCTTCGACTCGACCCATGAGATCGGCTCCTTCCATCAATCAGAATGAATAGCTGGCCGACGCACCGAACTGGCGCGGCGGGGCGTAGCCCGCGATGCCGCCATAGCCGGGAGAGTCGTAAACGGTGGACAGATAGCGGCTGTCGAGCAGGTTCTTCGCCCACAGCCCAATCGACCACTGCTTGCCCGCCGGATTGTAGGTCAGCGAGGCATCGACCAGATGCGTCGGCTGAATGCGCGATCGCGGCGTGTCGAGAATGGCGGTGTAATATTTGCTGCTGGTGTAGGAATAGGAGACATCGCTGACCAGCTCCGCCCCGCTGCCGCCGAGCGGGATCACGAAATTGGCGCCGACCGTCCCGCTCCACTTGGGCGCGTTCTGCAGGCGATAGCCCTTGAGGTCGAGCGTGTTGCCCGACACCGCATCGGTGTAGAGGAAGCTCTTGTACTTGGCGTCGAGATAGGCGAGCGACGCGCGCAGCGTCATGCCCTCGACCGGCATTGCGATGGTCTCGAACTCGAAGCCCTTGATCTCCGACTTGCCGGCATTGAGGATGCGGTTGCCCTGCGTGCTGGTCGCGCTGTCGAAATAGATCTGCGCCACCTGCATGTCGCGATAATTGGTGTAGAACAACGCCAGGTTGGTGCGCAGCTTCCGGTCGAGGAAGTCCGCCTTCAGGCCGACTTCGAACGTGTCGACCGTCTCGGGATCATAGGGATTGGCCCCGTCCGCCGGCACGCCCACGCGCGCGGTGAAGCCGCCCGACTTGAAGCCGCGCGTCCAGCTTCCGTACACTAGCTGCCGGTCGCCAAGTTCATAGTCCGCGCCGACCTTCCAGCCGACATTGTTCCAGCTTTCCCGCCCGCCGGTGACGAAGCTGCCGATGACGGTGTTGCCCTCGCCCGTGTAGTTGGAGCCGGCCGGGTCGCCGATGCTGGTGATGAGCGACGGGGTCGAAACCGTGCGCTCATGCGAATAGCGGACGCCCGCCTGAAATTTCAGCCGGTCTGTGGCCTGCCAATAGCCCTGTGCGAAGCCGGAGATCGAATAATTGTCCTGGTCCTGCAAATTGATCTGCAACAGGCCGGGCGCGGCGAATTGCAGGCGATAGGCCTGGATATGGTCGTAATGGTTCTTGAGGTAGAAGCCGCCGATCAACAGGTTGACGCTGTCGCTCAGGTCGATCGCGGTGCGTAGCTCCTGGCTGAACTGCCAGCCGCGCGTGCGGCGATAGGTGTCGTTCTTGAAATCGGGCGTGCCGTCCTGATCGGTATATTCGGTCAGCTTGAACTTCTTGTAGGCGGTGATGGAGGTCAGGTCGCCCAGCGGCGTGTTGCGCCAGTTCATCGTCAGGTTGCCGGAATAGGTGTCCATGTTGGACATGTCCGGCACGCTGTTGTTCGCGCTGTAATATTTGTCAGGCGCAGAGCACTGCCCGCCGCCGCGACAGGGGCTGATATACATGCCGTCATTGCCCGGCTGCTCGTAGATCGCCTCCCCGGCATAAGCGCCGCTGACGATGATCGGCGCGCCGTTGCGGGCGTTCACATATTCGCCCTGCAGGGTCGCGTCGAAATCGGGCATCGGCGTGAAGCGCAGATAGGCGCGATAGGCTTCCAGATTCTTGGACCCCATGTCCGATCCGTCGACGACATTGGTGACCCAGCCCTCGCGCTGGGTGTGAATGGCCGCGACCTTGAACGACAGAACATCCTTGATGATCGGAGCTTCGATCGATCCGGTCACGTCGAAGCGATTGTAGTTGCCGTACACCGCCTTGACGTTGCCGCCGAACTCGCCGGTCGGCTGCTTGGTGACCACGTTGATGACGCCGCCGGTCGTATTTGCGCCGAACAAAGTGCCCTGCGGCCCGCGCAGCACCTCAATCCGGTCGACATCATACAGGTCGAGCAGCGCGCCCATGGAGAAGAATTGCGGCACGCCGTCGACCACGATCGACACGGTGTTGCCGGCATAGGGGTCCGGCTCGATCACGCCGATGCCGCGAATGGTGAAGACGGCGCTCTGCGGCGTGTTCGCGAAATTGTCGATCTGGACGTTGGGGATGGACCCCTGCAACGCCTGCAGGCTGGTGCCCTGCGTCGCGGCAAGCTGGTCGCCGCCGATGGCCGTCACGGAAATCGGCACGCTCTGCAAATTCTCGGACTTCTTCTGCGCGGTGACCACGATGTCCTCGATCCCGCCCTGCGGCGCGTCTCCCTGGGCCATCGCTATCGTCGTCGTCAGCAGCGCCGTGCTGGCAAGCAGCCCACGCGCCATCATCATGCGAATACGCATTGTCGTCTCCTCTCGTTTTTATTGGTTTCGACAGATTTCAGGCGGAGCCGCGGGTGGACGGCTCCGCCTGTCGGCGTCTGTCAGCGCCGTCCTTCGAGATAGTCGTTCAGCACCTCGTGGAAGAAGCGGACGCGGGTCTCCTGGCCCGTGAGATAGGCGTCGTCATAGCCGCGCGAATACATGCCGCGCTGCTGCCCCTCGGCCAGCATCATGTCCTGATAGACGATCTGCCCCTCGATCTCCGGCACGCCCCGGCCATTGTCGAAGTCGCGTATGTCGATCTCTGCCTCGCGCAGCGGCTGCGGCCCGGCCATGATCGACTCGACGACCTCCTGCCCCTCCACCGGGAAGGCCATGCACCACAGGTCGAAGGTGCATTGATTGGGGTCGGTCGGATGCGGCTCGGTGCGGAAGAAGATGAGGTTGTCCGGCAGGAAGCTGATCGTGACATTGGGGAACATCACGGTGTGCGGGCTGTCGGTGATCTCCTCATCGTCCATATGCTCGTAATGGACATAGCCCCGCTCCTGCCACAGCCGGCGCTTGGCGGCCTTCAGGTCCAGCCAGCCCTGCATCGCCTTGCTCTCATAATCGGGATAGGCGTCAGGATCGATGTCCCACTGGCGCAAGATATAGTCGAACGGATGCGGCACGCCGTCGGGCAGGCGATCGCTCAGCGACGGGCGCATCGGCTGCACGGTGCGACCATGGCCGCCCGGATACATTTCATGCCGCGCGGTATCGACATCCTGGTCGATCCATGGCGGCACCTGCGGATGCGCGGTGCGGGTGTGGTAGCTTTCCGAGAAATTGTCGGTCGCGAACTTCCAGTTGGTGTTGAGGTTGATCTTCATCCAGAACACCCGGACGGCGGTGTCCATCGGGTAGTTCTTGTAGATCTCCGGCATGGGCGACAGATAGTCGAGCAGCTCGGGCGCATTGTCGTCCATCGTATACCAGACGAAGCCACCCCAGGTGGCGCAGCGCAGTTCCTTCAGCTTCAATTTGCCGCACGGATTGCCCTGCGGGAAATCATGCGCGTCCTGCGCATAGTCCAGCACGCCGTCCTTGCCCCAGATCCAGCCATGATAGGGGCACTGGAACTTGTCGGCGGCGCTGCTGTCGTTGACCAGCCGCATGCCGCGATGGCGGCAGGCATTGTAGAACGCCTTGATGGAGCCATCGTCCTGCTTCACGCAGAAGACGCTCTCGTTCATGAAGTCATGAAGGATATAGTCGCCCGGCTCTTCCAGCTCGGCGGTGCGGCCAGCGACATGCCAGATGCGCGTCCACATATGCTCCCATTCGCGCTGCATGAATTCGCGCGAGGTATAGCGGTCGCCGGTGATCGGATCGCCGCGCAGGTTCGCGACGTCGCGCCCATCGATGGTCAGCGGGTGCGTTGGTGTGACTGTCATCTACCCTCTCCGGAATTTTCCGTGTGCAGGGGAGAATGCCATCAGTCGGGTTTGCGCGAACCTATCGCTACTGATAGAAATCCGGCGCGCTTGCCGGTTTTATGGCTTGATCGTTCCGATCTGCAACTTGCGGACGATATCGGTCAGCAGGCCGCGTATCCTGTCGATGCGTGTCGCATCGCCAAAAATCGGCTCATGCACCAGCAGCCCCATATAGGCGACCATGGCGAGGTCGTTCGCCAGTTCCAGCGCCGCCTTATGCTCCTTCCACTGCGGGAAATAGCGCAGCATTTCGGTCGCCCAGACCCGGTCATATTGCCGCGCCGCCGGCACAAAGGCGCGGTTCAGTTCCTCGTCGCTCCGCGCCGCGATCGCCAGTTCCAGATAGGCGGCATATTCCGGCGTCTTCACGCTCGCCCAATAGGTGTCGGACGCCGACTCGACGTCCGCCGCCTCCCCCTTCACCCGCAGCATCTCGACATAGTCGCGCAGGAAATTTTCCATCCGCTTGTAGAAGACATGCTCGATCAGCGCGGAAATCAGGCGGTCGCGGCTCGGGAAATGATGGTGCATCGCCCCGCGCGACACCTTTGCCATCTGCACGATGTCATTGGTCGACAACGCCGAATAGCCTTTCGCGACCAGGCAGGTCATCGTGCATTCCAATATGCGGACGCGCATCTCCTGGCTCTTGCGCTGCTGCCAGGGCGCTTGCGGATCGACATAATGCGCGGGCCGCATCTGCTCCAACACCCGCGCGCTGACCTCGTCCAAAATCCGGCTCCTTCCTGATATTCAAACGCCTACGCCCGGCTCGCGCGCATGGAAAGGCCCCCTTGGCATTTGCCGGGCCAGGCGGCATGGCGGAAGCCATGGCGCAACCCGAAGCCCCGACGACCAGACTGACCCCCCGCCAGGCGCAGCGGCGCGAGCGCATCCTGAAGGTCACGCAGCAACTGACCGGCGAACATGGCTATGACGGTGCCTCCATGCGCGCCATCGCCAGGGCCAGCCATGTCGCGGAAAAGACGCTCTACAATATCTTCGGCAGCAAGGACCGGCTGATCGCCATGGCCGCGCAGCAGCGCAGCGCCGACACGTTCGAGGCCGCCACCCGCGAAGCTCCGCAGGGCGGCGTCGCCTTCCTCCTCGCCTTCGGACGGGCGGTAGCCGAGGTTACGCTGGACGATCCGGCCATGGCGCGCGTCCTCTCCCAGGTGCTGCTCGACCATTCCGATCTGGTCGGTCTCAACGATCTGTATGATCATTATATCGGCGTCGCCTATGACCAGATGATCCGCGACGGCGCGGTAGACGAGCGCACGTCCCGCGCCGGCTTCACGCGCCTCTACCGCCTCAGCACCGTGTCCATCGTCGTGCTCTGGGCCAAGGGCGAGATCGCCGACGCCGCGCTGGCCGCGCATCTGGAGCTTGAGGTCTATCGCAACCTCCTCCCCATCGCCCGCCCGGCCTTCGCCAAACAGGCGTTGCGCCGCTCCGGCGAAATCGCCCGCACCCTCTGAACCCTATCAATAGTTACAGCATGCTGTAATTATGTTTGACGGCGCGCCCGACCCAGGCGTAGCTGATGCCACGCCGCAAGAAACGATAGCGGCGCGATGTTTGGAGAGAGGATGTCAGGGCCTGGCTGGCGCACCCGCGCCGCTGCCGCCCCGCCTGACTGCGCCCGGCGCATGGCCTCCTGCCATCGCCCCGCACGCCTCCCTGCGGCATCGTGAAGATAACAGGGAGGGTAAGTTGAAACAGGCAATCACGAACCGACTGGTCTACCGCGCCGCGCTTCTCGCCAGCGCATTGATCATGCCGATGCTCAGCGTCGAGGCGCATGCGCAGGACGGCGCAGAGGCCGCGCCGCAGGGCGGCCTCACCGACATCGTCGTCACCGCCCGCCGGCGCGAGGAAAGCCTTCAGGACGTGCCGGTATCGGTCACCGCGCTCTCCGCCGAGCAGATCCAGAAATATGACATGACCAGCCTGGAGAAGATCTCCACCCAGACCCCGCAATTCACCATCGGCCGCGCCTCCAACGGCTCCGGCGCGCAGCTCACCCTGCGCGGCATCGGCTCCTCCTCCACCTCGATCGGCATCGAACAGTCGGTCGCGGTCGTGCTGGACGGCGTCTATTACGGCCAGGGCCGCGTCATCAACGAAGGCTTTCTGGACCTTGCCGGCGTCGAAATGCTGAAGGGTCCGCAGGCCCTCTTCTTCGGCAAGAACGCCACCGCCGGCGTGGTCTCGATCCGCTCCGCCGACCCGACGAACAAACCCGAATTCATGGGCCGCCTCGGCTATGAGTTCAAAGGCAAGAACCTGGTCGGCGAAGCCATGGCGTCAGGTCCCTTGAGCGACACGCTGGGCATCCGCATCGCGGTGCGCGGCTCCAACATGTTCGGCGGCTATTTCAACAATCGCGGCATCGACAAGACCTACAGCACCTATGACGTCGCCACCGGCGTCACCACGCCGCACTTCGCCCCCGCCTCCAGCCGCGACAATCCGGGCGAGAAGGAGTTTCTGGGCCGCGTCACGCTGAAATGGCAGCCGACCGACCAGTTCACCCTGACGCTCAAGGGCAATGCGTCGGCCAACGACACCGACAACAACAGCTGGAACTATGTGCCCTTTTCCTGCGCGAACGGGACCTATGCGCTCAACTCGAACATCAAGTGCGAGCGCAAGTTCAACGTCTATCAGAACAACGTGCCCGCCGACATCGCCGGCAGCCAGCCCTTTTCCCGCTCGGACGGTTCGCTCTACAACCGCTATCGCAGCTGGGGCGTCACCGGCACGGCCGAATATGCGCTCGATGATCTGACGCTGACCTGGATCAACAATTTCAACGCCAATGTGAACCGCTGGTCCTGCGACTGCACCTTCGTCTCGTCCGATCTGGCCGCAGCCCCCTCGTCCGAGCGGTCGAAATATCACGCTTTCTCGTCCGAATTCCGCGCCCAGACGCGCTATGAGGGGCCGGTCAATCTGCTCGCGGGCATTTACTATCAGTCGACCAAGCGCAACCACACCCAGAGCGGCGCCTTCGGCAATGTCGAGGACAGCTCGCAGCCGGCCGCCTTCCGCTATCTCGGCTACTACAAGCGTTCGGAGACCGAGGGCGAGACCCTGTCGGGCTACGGCCAGGTCAGCTGGAAGGTCGTCCCCGCGGTCGAAGTCGCGGCGGGCGTGCGCTACACCCATGAAACCAAGGACAGCTATCTCGTCCAGCCCTATGTGAACCAGTTGCTCCAGGGCATCTTCCTGCAGAACAGCCCCATCTACGGCGACCAGAGCTTCAACAACTGGTCGCCCGAAGCGACCATCACCTGGCAGCCGACATCGGACATCACCGTCTATGGCGCGTGCAAGACGGCCTACAAGTCCGGCGGCTTCTCCAACAGCGGCTTCGTCAGCGCCAGCACCCTGCCCAGCGACGTCGCGTTCAACCCGGAGCGCGCCCGCGGCTTCGAGGGCGGCATCAAGACCACCCTGTTTGACCGCCAGTTGCGTCTGAACCTGGGCGCCTACAGCTACAAATATATCGACTTGCAGGTCGATTATTTCAACTCGGCCACCTTCGCCTTCATCACCACCAATGCCGGCTCTGCCACCACCAAGGGCTTCGAGCTGGAATTCCAGTACGCCCCGCGCAGCGTGCCCGGCCTAGATGTCCACGGCTCGCTCAACTATAACAAGGCGCGCTACGGCAGCTATATCGCACCCTGCTATGGCGGACAGTCGATTGCGGCGGGCTGCGACACCACCTTCCAGGGCGCGCTGGGCCAGGACCTTTCGGGCAAGCGCACCGCCGTCGCGCCGACCTGGACCGGGTCGCTGGGCGTCAGCTACGACACCGAATTGTCGGCCGGAACCAATCTCGGCTTCTCGCTCGACAGCCGCTATTCCAGCTCCTACCTCGCGTCCAGCTTCGCCCATCCGCTCTCGGGCCAGCCCAAATATCTGAGCGTCGACGGCACGGTCCGCATGAGCTTCGCCGACAAGCGCTACGAAGTCGCGCTGATCGGCAAGAACCTGACGAACCGCTTCATCGTCGGCGGCGTGGTGGACGCCCCGAACACCGGCACCGGGACCGGCTCCGCCACCGCCACCCCGGCGGACCAGATCGGCTTCGTCTCCCTGCCGCGCACCGTGCAGTTGCAGTTCACGGCGCGCTTCTGACCCTCTCCTCACCTCGGGCGTCGGCTTCCCCTCCGACGCCCGTTTTTTTTCGAAGGACGGATATGGACCCGATCGACATCCTGCTGGCGAAGGACGCCATCCGCGACCTCCACGCTATCTACATGCGCGCGCAGGACCGGCTGCTGCCCGATCTGCACCGCAGCGTCTTCTGGCCGGATTCGACCACCGACTATGGCATCTTCAAGGGGTCGGGCGACGACTTCGTCACCTTCGCACAGGACCTGCTGCAATCCCATCTCTCCAACCATCATCTGATCGGCCAGGCGCTGATCGAGGTGGAGGGCGATGTCGCCTTCGGGGAAGTCTATTACACCGCCTTCCACCGCATCATCGAGGACGGTGAACCGAAGGACATGTTCATCGCCGGCCGCTATGTCGACCGCTACGAACGGCGCGAAGGCGTGTGGAAGATCGCGCATCGCAGCGAACTCATCGACTGGGCGCGCATGGACCCCGCCTCGGACGGCTTCCTCGCTTCCCTGAACGGCGCGCTGCTGGGCGGCCGCGCCGACGCCGACCTCTCGTCGCAGCGCGACTGGCTGCGCACCGCCTGACCATCACAAAGGATTTCTCATGAACCTCAACGGCAAGACCGCGATCGTCACCGGCGCAGCCTCCGCAGCGGGCCTCGGCTTCGCCAGCGCGCGGATGATGGCCCGCGCCGGCGCCAGCGTCATGCTGACCGATATCGCCTCCGAAGCGGTACAGGCCCGCGCGCAGGAGCTGGCCGATGAAGGTCTCTCCGTCGCCGCCATGGCGCAGGACGTGACCTCGGTGGAAGGCTGGGACGCTGTCGTCGCCGCCACCGTCGAGCGCTTCGGCAAGCTCGACATCCTGGTCAACAATGCCGGCATCGCCGTCCTCAAATGGATGGACGCGCTGGAACCGGCCGACTGGCAGCGTCAGATCGACGTCAACATGACCAGCGTCTATCTGGGCTGCCGCGCCGCCCTGAAGCAGATGCGTGTGCAGGGAGAGAATGGTCAGGGTCAGGGAGGCTCGCTCATCAACTTCTCGTCGGTCGCCGGCCTCGTCGGCATACCCGGCGCCGCAGCCTATGCCGCGTCCAAGGGCGGCGTGCGCATCATGACGAAGGCGATCGCGATGGAATGCGCGACCGAGAATATCCGCGTCAACTCGATCCAGCCCGGCGTCATCTGGACCGACATGCAGCAGGTCGCGATCCAGGATAATCCCGACCAGTATGACGCCATCAACGCCAGCATCCCCATGGGCCGCATGGGCGAGCCGGACGACATCGCCGCTATGGTCACTTTCCTGGCCAGCGACCTGTCGAAATACATCACCGGCGGGGAATTCACGGTCGATGGAGGTCTCACCGCCCGCTGACGGCTGAAATTCGCTTCTCACCTGCCATTCTATTGGAACCGTTAGTTTCGCACGCCCCGGCAGCGCGACTAATACGGTCCCATAACAAAGTAGGTGAGGAGATTGAGCATGAGGGGGACCTCCAAATTCGTCCTGCGCACTTTCGTGAGCGGGGCCGCACTTGTGTATTCCGGCATGGCGTTCGCCCAGTCCGCCGAGCCGCAACAGGGTTCCGACGCGGAACTCAGCAGCACGATCGAGGATATCGTCGTCACCGCCCGCCGCCGTGACGAAACGCTGCAGGAAACCCCGATCGCCATCACCGCCTTCTCGCCGGCGATGATGGAATCACGGGCGGCGATCAACATCGGCGACCTTCAGGGCGCAGCGCCCAACGTGCTCATCACCAACCAGAACAGCGGCGCGGCCGCCGCCAACGTCTCGATCCGCGGCCTGACCTTTGCCGACGTCGAAAAGAGCTTCGAACCGACCGTGGGCGTCGTCGTCGACGGCGTGTTCATCGGCACCAACACCGGCCAGTTCTTCGACTTTTTCGACATCGATCAGATCGAGGTGCTGCGTGGCCCGCAGGGTACGCTGTTCGGCCGCAACACCATCGGCGGCGTCATCAACATCCGCCGCACCCGGCCCACCGGCGAATTTGGCGGCAAGCTGGAGGCCAGCTACGGCAATTACGATAGCTGGGCGACCCGCGCGGTCGTCAACGCGCCGATCATCGACGGCGTGCTCGCGGCCAAGGCTTTCTACTTCCACAACCAGTCGGACGGCTATTATTACAACGCCATCCGCAACAAGCGGGTGGGGAAGAGCAACAACGAGAATTTCGGCGCCAGCTTCCTGCTGACGCCCTCGGATAATTTCGACGCGCTGCTGACGCTGGAAAAGCAGGTGCAGGATTTCGAGCCGGTCAACTCCAGCCGCTCCAACGGCAGCGAGGCTTTCTGTAACCAGGCGATCCTGGACGCCGTCATCGGCGCGCCGGGCCTGGTCGCCGCCGCTCCCGCCGACCAGTGCAATCGCAACGGCACCGACGATCTCTACACCGTCTACGGCAGCCCGACCGCGAGCCATTACAGCGCGCCGGCCGCCACGCTGGAGATGAACCTGGATCTGGGCGGCGTGAAGCTGACCTCCATCACCGGCTATCGCAAGTCGAAGGAGGACCAGACGCAGGACTTCGACTCGACCAGCGCCAATCTCTATTATGTCCATCGCTTCCAGAAATTCCGGCAGTTCAGCCAGGAGCTGCGCGCGGCAGGCAAGATCAGCGACGGGTTCGACTATGTCGTGGGCGCCTATTTCTACGACTCGAAATATGACCTGACGCAGCTGACCACCTTCGCGACCTTCCCCGCGCCGACCCAGGTGGTGACCGGCAAGTCGCAGTCCTACGCCTTCTTCGGCGACTTCAACCTCGCACTGATCGACAAGGTGCGCCTGTCCTTTGGCGGCCGCTGGACCCACGACAAGAAGAGCAACTATAATTTCGTCGCCCCCAACCAGTTCCCGGAGGCCGGCTATTCGGGCAGCAAGTTCACGCCGAAGATCGGCCTCGACTATCGCCCGACCGACGACCTGATGGTCTATGCCTCCTGGTCGCGCGGCTATCGTTCGGGCGGCCTGTCGGGCCGTGGCCAGACGCTGATCTCCTCGACCACGCCTTATGGCCCGGAAACGGTCGACTCCTACGAACTGGGCCTGAAAAGCTCGTTCCTGGACAAGCGGCTGCTGTTCAACATCGCCGGCTTCTACTCCAAATATAACGACCTTCAGCAGAACACGACCATCCCCATCTCCGGCGGCATCGGCAACGAGACGGTCGTGACCAATGTCGGCTCGGCGACGGTCAAGGGCATAGAGGCGGAAATCACCGCCAAGCCGGTCCAGGGCCTGACGTTGAACGCGGCGGTCGGCCTGCTGCGGTCGAAGTTCAAGGACTTCATCACCCAGGCCCCCGTGGGCGGCGTGCTGACCACCTTCGACTATTCGGCCAACAACCTCATCTACAATCCGCGCGAGACCTTCTCGGCGACGGCGGACTATGTCGTCCCGGTCGATTTCGGCGAACTCAAGTTCAACGTCAGCTATCGCAACATAGCGCCTTATGATCAGCAGATTTCGCTCGGGCCGACGACTGTGGGCAGCGACGGCGTCATCACTGTGCATGGCAATGACCCGCGCGTGCGCTCCGACCGTCAGGGCCTGCTCGACGCCAGCGCCACCGTGGAATTCGACCTCAACGGCCACAAGGCGCGCGTGACGGCCTATGGCCGCAACCTCGCCGACGATCGCGGTCCCACCGCGGCGCTGACCGTGGCCGGCCTCTTCTCCTTCTCCTCGGCCCGCGAACCACGCACCTACGGTGTGCAGTTCGGCTTCGAGTTCTAGAAAACCCCTCTCTCCCAAGGGCTGGGGCGGCGTGCGCAAGCGCGCCGCCCTTTTTCTTGGGCGCTTCTGGCCGGGACACTGTCCTACAATGCGTCTCTTGCGCTACAGCCGCGAACGCTCATTCCCATCGTCAACCACGCCCCACCACGGCCGTTCCAAAGCCGTGGCCGCAACTTTTCGTCGAAAATCTGCCATGCGCGATATGCACGAGGTTAGAGAAATTCGCGCAATCCCGCGACGGCAAAATGGCGGAATTGCGAGACCTGCAACGGTGTGAACTTCGGCCCCTACGGCTTCTGCGTCGCCCGCAGTGCCGCGCCCCGGCTGCGCACATATTGCCGGATCGCCGCCAGCTTGGCGTCGTCGAATTCCTCGAAGCGCGGCATGCCGTTCGCCACCAGTCCGCCGTCCCGCACCACGGCGGCGAACGTCGCCGCGTCGACCGGCACAGTCGACTCTCGCAGGTCCGGCGCTTGCCCCGCCGCGATCACGTTCACGCCATGGCACACCGCGCAGTGCTGCGCATAGGCGACCGCCCCCTGCCCTTCCTGCGCCGCCGACGCTGCAAAGGACGGATCGGCCGCCGCCCGCAGCGGCGCCGGCTTCGACACCGGCAGGGTCGCCTTGCCGCCAACCGCGAAGGTCAAAATCCGCCGCGCCTGCGTGCGATAGTCGATGCTGACCGGCAGCAGCGCGCCGAACGCGGCCCCGCTCGTCCCCATGCCTGTCAGCACGGTCACATATTGCCGGCCGTTCACCGAATAGCTGATCGGCGCCGCCGTCACCGGAGCCTGCGCCGCGAAGCTCCACAACTGCCGGCCGCTGTCGGCGGCATAGGCGTTGAACTGCCCGTCGATCCGCCCCTGAAAGACCAGGTTGCCGCCCGTCGCCATCACGCCGCCATTCCATGGCCCCGGCGTCGGGACTTTCCACGCCGCCCGCTGCCGCACCGGGTCCCAGGCCAGCAGCGAACTGGTCGCATTGGTCGGGCCTGCATCCTTCACGACGAAATTGGGGATCGCGGCGCCGTCCACTGCATTGCCCGGCGTGCGCACCCAATTCTCGCGCGTGATGCCGACATCATTATAGCTCGTCGCCATCTCGATCGCCGGGATATAGACGAGCTTGTGCTGCGGGCTGAACGCCATCGGCAGCCAGGTATGCGCGCCCACCGGCGAGGGCCACATGGTGAAAGTCTTGCCATCGGGATAGCGCGCATCGGGCACCTCGATCGGCCGTCCGGTCTTTTTGTCGATCCCCTTGGCCCAGGTCACCTTCACGAAGGGTTCGGCGGAGATCAGCTGCCCGTTCGTCCGGTCGATGACGTAGAAGAAGCCGTTCTTGGGCGCGGTCATCAGCACATGGCGCAGCTTGCCGTCGATCGTCAGGTCGGCCAGTTCCATGTCCATCGACGCATTATAGTCCCAGCTTTCACCCGGATTGACCTGATAATGCCATTTGTACGCGCCGGTCTTCGCATCCAGCGCCACGACCGACGCCAGGAACAGATTGTCGCCCTTGCCCGCGCTCCTGATCTTGTGGTTCCATGGCGACCCGTTGCCCACGCCGATGATCATGCTGTCGGTGGAGCGGTCATAGGTCATGGCGTTCCATACCGTCCCGCCGCCGCCATATTTCCACCACTCGCCGGCCCATGTCTTCGCCGCCATCTTCATGGCGTCGCTCTCGAACCCTTCGGCCGGATTGCCGGGCACGGTATGGAAGCGCCACAACTGCTTGCCGGTATCGGCGTCATAGGTCGTCACATAGCCGCGCACCGCGCTCACATCGCCGCCACCAAAGCCGATGACGACCTTCCCGTCGAAATAGCGCGGCGGCCCGCTGATGAAGCTCGCATTGTCCAGCGGCAGCGTCCGCGCTTCCCAGGCGACCTGCCCGCCCTTCGCGTCCAGCGCGACCAGCCGCCCGTCATGCGTGCCGACGAATATCCGCCCGCGCCCATAAGCAAGCCCCCTGATGCCCCAGCCCTGCCGCAACTTGCGCCCGGCCAGTTCGGTCGCCTTGCTGTCATATTCCCAGATCAGCTGGCCGGTCGCAGCATCAATGGCGCGCACGATGCTGTAGCCCGTGGCGGTATAGAGCACGCCGTCCACCGCCAGCGGCGTCGATACCGAATTTTGCGGAGGCAAGTCCATCGACCAGACCAGCCCCAGCTTCGCGACATTGCCGTCATTGATGTCGGACAGAGGCGAAAAATGCTGCTCGCCCGCAGTGCGACCGAAACCGGCCCAGTTGTTGGGATCGAGCAGCGCGTCGTCATCACCTCGCTGCCCGGACGTGCAACTCAGCAACAACACCGGCATCAAAGCCCACGCCATCCGCGCCCGTCGCCCCATAGCGCCCTCTCCCCACATATTCTGTTCTCCAGTCCGGCTTTGCCACAGCCTAGCGCGCCCGGCAGGACAGCGCAGCCTATCAAAGCTGTCAGGCCGCGCCCCGCACCGATCGGCCTAAGCTGCTCCATGACCGCGCAAGAACAGGTCTTCCATCAGGAGAGAGAGCGATGCCGCCGTTGCAGATCGTGCAGAATTGCTATGTCGTCCCCGACCTGGAGGCCGCCTGCGTGCGGATGAACGCCCTCCTTGCCATCGGCCCGTTCGTCGGCGGCGTGGAGGCGGTGCTCACCGATCATGTCTATCGCGGCCAGCCCGCCGATCCGATCCGGCTGCGCGGCGTCTTTGTCCAGTCCGGCGACCTCAATATCGAGATCGTCCAGATCCTGTCGGACGGCCCCTGCGCCTTCACGGACATGTTCGCGCCGGGCATGGGTGGCCTGCACCACAGCGCCATGTTCTGCGACGATTATGAAGCGACTCGGGACGACTGGGTCGCACGGGGCTATCCGGTAGCGAGCGAGTTCAGGACGGGCTTCGGCACGCCCATCTGCTATATCGATACGCGCGCGGACCTCGGCCATTTCATCGAACTCTATCCCGAAGATCCGATCATCCGCTCCATGTACGCGCAGACGGCAGAGGAAGCGCGGGACTGGGACGGCGAAACCCTGTTCGTGCCGTGGCGGGCCTGATGCGGCTGGGCCTCCACCATGTGACGGTGAACGACGTCACGCCGCTTGAACTGGTGGACATGGCGGCGGTGCTCGGCTGCGCCGAAGTCTGCCTGTTCACCCATATCCCGCGCAACCTGCCACAAACGCTGTTCCCGATGGTCGACCGCACGATGCTGCCGGCGCTGAAGGCGGCGCTGCGCAATCAGGATATCGGCGTCGGCAACATCGAGTTTTTCCCCGTCACCGCCGACATGGCGGTCGAGGATTATGCGGAAGCCTTCGCGATCGGCGCGGAGATCGGCGCGCGCGGCGCGGTGGTGCATATACACGACCCGCAGGAGGATCGCGCCATCGACGGGCTGGGGCAGATCTGCGATCTCGCCGCCGCGCATGGTCTGCGCATCGGCCTTGAGTTCATGGGCATCACCCCGGCCTGTGCCTCGATCGGGCAGGCGGTCCATTATGTGCGACAGGTCGGACGCGCCAATATCGGCATCGGCATGGACCCATTGCACCTGATCCGCACCGGCGGAACCGCTGCGGACGTGCTGGCCGTGCCGGAGGCGTTCTTCACCTATGCCCAGATATGCGACGGACGCGGTCTCCATCGCTCCGATGACTATCTGCCCGAGGCGCTGGACCGCCTGATGCCCGGCGACGGCGACTTTCCGCTGGCGGAGATACTCGCCGCCCTGCCCGCCGACATCGCCATCGATGTGGAGGCGCCGTCCACCAGCCGGATCGCGACCGGGCTGCCTGCCCTGCCCCACGCGCGAGCAGCCGTGTCCCGTGCTCGCGCCCTCGTCGAAGGACTGGGCCTCAGGCGGTCGTCGCCTCGATAATCTCCTCCCGCGTCGGATTGCGACGCAGCGTCAGCCCGCCATTCACCTGCAGATTTTCGCCGGTCATGAAACACTCGTCCGACGCCAGGAAGGTCGCCGCCGCAGCAATATCCGCAGACGTCCCGATGCGGCCCAGTGGGTAAGCCTTGCGGAACGCCTCGGTCAGGCCGGGCACTTCCATATGCCCTGCCGTCATCGGCGTTTCGGTGAGGCCCGGCGAGATCGAATTGGCGCGAATACCGCCAGCGCCGAATTCGTGCGCCGCAACCCGGATCAGGTGATCGGCGCCGGCCTTCGCGCCCATATAGGCGGCATGATCATTGAGCATGATCGTCGCCGTCGCCGACGAAATCTGCATGATCGACCCGCCACGCCCGCCGGTGCGGTTGTCCATGACCGCGATCATCGCCTGCAGGAACAGGAACGGCCCCTTGAACTGGAGCGCGCTCATCTGGTCGAACTCTTCCTCGGTGGTTTCGAGGAAGCCGGTCAGCAGGCCCCAGCCCGTCGCATTGACCGCGATATCGAGACCACCAAAGGCCTGCACAGCGACCTGCGCCGCCGCATCCAGATCGGCCTTGCTCGTGACATCGACCCTGGCCGCCTTGCCGCCAATCTCTGCGGCGAAGCGCTCCAGTTCGTCCATCTTCCGCCCGGCGACGACGACCTTCGCGCCTTCGTCGGCAAAGCGACGGGCGATCACCTGCCCCATATTGTCGCGCCCCGCCGCACCGATGACGAGGGCGACCTTTCCGGCCAGTCTGGACATGCTCCTACTCCTGTTCCGCGATCAGACCGACAGGCCCTCACCATTCCACCAGCGGGTGAAGACCGGCTTCAACGCCTCCGACACCAGTTCGATCGCCATGCCGCCCGCGACCGGCTCCAGATAGGCGAACGGACCATAGCCATCCTCCGGCCGCCCACCGGCCGCCGTGAGCTTCCATCCGCCAGCGGTCAGGTCCGCCACGGATTGCGGCAGGTGGGACACCCAGAAACCGATATGATCGCCGCGCGACAAGGCGGGATCGAAGATGCTGCCGGGCGTCCCACACTGCAGTTCCAGATGCATCGGCCCGTCGATCGAATAGGTGAAGCGATCCTCCACATGGATGAGGCCGGTCGCCGGCGTCCAAACCGGGAAATTGCTCAGTTGCTGAGGCTCGGCGAACGTCAGGCCCAGCGTGCGGCTGTAGAAGGCGATCGCCTCGTCAAGGTCGGGCGTCAGCACGCCCGTGTGGAAGGCCTTGCTGTAATCGATCATCGTCAGACCCCGGTCATGCCGGCCGTCGACGCGCCGTCGATGGCATATTCCGCGCCGTTCACGAACGCCGCCTCATCCGACGCGAGATAGGAGAGCAGGCCGGCGATCTCGTCCACCCGGCCCATCCGGCCCATCGGCGACATGCTGTTGTACATGCCGCGCGCCGCGTCGGGATCGGGACATTTGGCGATGATATCGGTGATGAGTTCCGTCTCGACCACGCCCGGCAGGATCGCGTTGCAGCGGATGTTGAGCTTGTTGAGACCGCAATGGATGGCAGTGGACTTGACCAGCGCGACCACCGCCGCCTTGGTCACCGAATAGCTGATATAGTTGCTGAGCGCGCGATTGGCGTTCATCGAGCTGTTGACGATGATCGACCCGCCCGACCCTTCGGGATTGGCCTTCATCAGCGCAATGGCGGTCTTCACCGTCAGCAGCACGCCGGTCTGGTTGATCCCGACGATGCTGTTCCACGCATCGAGCGGCACCGTCTCGATATTGCCGTCGCCGCTTTCCGTCCCCGCATTGGCGAAGGCGATGTCGAGCCGGCCGAAATCCTTGGCGATCAGCGCCTCGACGCTCGCCCAGTCCTCGGGGCTTTGCACCGCCGCCTTCACGAAGGTCGCGCCGGTCTCCGCCGTCAGGCTGGCCGCCTTCTCCGCATTGGAGCCGGTGAACACCACCTTCGCCCCATCCGCCACGAACCGCTTCACCGCCGCCCGGCCGATACCCGCCGTGCCGCCCGTGACCAGCGCAACCTTGCCGCTCAAATCCGCCATGTTCTCAAATTCCTCAAGCCGGGATCATGCCCGTGGCGCGCGCGATGGCGGCCGTGTCGAAATAATAGGGGGTGATACCGCTGAACTTGTCGCCGCGCAGGTGGAACACCTCGGTCAGCGGCATTTTCAGCCGCTCGCCATTATGCTGCGACGTCGCCGTCACGGTCACGAAGACGATGGCGTTATCCTCGCCGATACAGATGTCGCCGGTCTCCAGCGCCGGATCGCTCCAGAAACCGAACACCTTGCCGTACAGTTCCTGCAGTGCGCCCTTGCCGCTGTAGACGCCGCCAAAGGGCAGGCTGTCGGCCTCCACTATCTCGAAATCGTCGGTCAGCATCGCCTCGACCGCGTCCCACTGGCCGGTGCCGGTCAGCTGGTAGATGCGCTGCACCATGGCCTTGACCTCGTCATAACGCTGCATGTCCATGACGCTTATCCTCTCTCTGATCTTCATGCAGGAATGGGGCCTGCGGACCGCCGCGTCACCCTGCAAAAAACCGCAGGTAGCCCGTTCCGTCCGGTGCGCAGAAAAGGGCATGGTGAGATACTGCACGAACAACAACGAGGACGAGGAACATGGCAGGCAGGCTGGACGGCAGGATAGCCCTGGTCAGTGGGGGATTGCGCGGCATCGGGCGCGGCATCAGCGAGAGCCTGAGCGCGGACGGGGCCACGGTCTATGTGACCGATCTCGATGCCCTCGACTCCGAAGCGGTGCAGGCCATTCTCGCCGATCTGGCGAACAGCCGCTACATCCGGCTCGACGCGACCAGCGAGGCGGCGTGGCAGGAGGCGCGCGCGCAGGTGGAGCGGGATTTCGGCCATCTCGACATCCTTGTGAACAATGTCGGCGCTGACCTGACCGGCAAGGTGCAGGACCTGGAACTGGAAGCCTGGCGTCGGCTGATCACGCTCAACCTCGACACCGTGTTCCTGGGCACCAAGACGTTTCAGCCGCTGCTCGCGAGGGGGGGCGCGTCGACGCCCTATGGCTCCAGCATCGTCAACATCAGCTCGATCATGGGCATTGTCGGCATGGGCGACGTGTCCGCCTATAATGCGTCGAAGGGTGCGGTGCGGCTGTTCACCAAGTCCAACGCGCTGGAATTTGCCGATGACGGCGTGCCGATCCGCGTCAATTCGGTCCATCCCGGTTTCGTCGAGACGCCGCTGCTGCGCCAGGGCTTCCAGCGCTGGGCCGATCGCGATCCGTCCGTGACCGTCGAATCGCTGATCGAGCAGATGGCCGGCACGACGCCGGTGAAGCGGCTCGCCCAGCCGATCGAGATCGGCCGTGTCGTGGCGTTCCTTGCCAGCGACGACGCCAGCTACATGACCGGCAGCGAAGTCGTCGTCGATGGCGGCTGGACCGCGCGATAATCCAGGAGAGACAGAGCATGACGAGCAAGACAGACCTGACCGGCGCCGTCGCACTGGTGACCGGCGCGACCGGCGGCATTGGCCGCGCCACCGTGGCGGCGCTGGCGGAAGCCGGGGCGAAGGTGATCGCCACCGACATCGCAGCTGAGGCGCAGGTAGCGGGCGCGGCGCTCTACGCGCCGCTGGACGTGACCAGCGAGGACGCCTGGCCGGCGATCATCGAGCGGATCGAACGGGAGTTCGGCCGGCTCGACATCCTGGTCAACAATGCCGGCATCTCGGTCACCAACAGCATTCAGGCGACGACCCTGGCCGAATTCCGCAAATGCATGGCGATCAATGTCGAGGGTATTTTCCTGGGGACCAAAGCCGCGCAGGACCTGCTGGCGCGCAGCGGCGCGGATCGGGCGGGCGGCTCCTCCATCATCAACCTGTCGTCAGTCGGCGGCCTGCGCGGCGCGGCATGGATGTCGACCTATTGCGCCAGCAAGGGCGCGGTGAAGTTGTACAGCAAGTCGGCGGCCATGGAGTTCGCGCTTTTGAAGCAGCCGATCCGCTGCAACTCCGTCCACCCCGGCGGCATCGACACCGGCATGATGGACGAGATCTACGCGCGCTATGTGCGGGAGGGCGTCTTTCCCGACGAGGCGACGGCGCGCGCAACGGTGTCGGCCAGCCATGCGCTGGGCCGCATGGGCGAACCCGGCGAGATTGCCGAGGGCATTGCCTATCTGGCCAGCCCGGCGGCCAGCTTCATGACGGGCAGCGAACTGGTGATCGACGGCGGCATGACCGCGCATTAGGCTGCGTGGACAGGTTCAGGCTCTCGGAAGTCGGCCATAAGGTGACAAAAGGACCGCGTTTGCGGCCTGAATTTGTCACCTTATGTCACCTTAGGGATGCGCTTGCGGACAGGGCGACGCATGTCGCAACAGCGATGCGCACGTTTGTCCCGATAGACGATTGCAAGGAGCCGGCAGTGCGATAGCCTTTCCTGCTGGCTGTAGGACAGCGGTTATGCGCCGTCGGTTGAGGACAAATATCGCCGACTTCGTTATCGTCATCGTAGCCCTGAACCGGGGTGTTGTGTCGTTCTCGCGACGCCCAGCAGCGGGATGCCGGGTCAGGCACGGCATGACAAAAGTGGAATGGCAGATACGACCAGTTTTCGTCGTTCATCCGGCTGACATGGATGCTCAATTGCAGACATTCTGCTTATCGGGCAGCATAGGCCCCATGAATTTGGCGGCAGATAGCATTATCGAGGAAATCGACGCCGGATCGCTTCATCCGACGACGCATCTGGTCGTTCGTGCCCTCCATCAGCACATTAATCCCGCTGACGACCTACAGCGTGAGGCGCTTGCAGCTTTTGATCGTAGCGACCAATCAGCCGACACGGGCCTGCAAAGTGCAATGTGGACGAAAATCCGAGAACTTGCGGTGGAAGACCAAAGCGGGATGCGACTTTCGATTTGCCTGACACGGCCGAATGAGGCCATTGACTGGTATCTGGCCGAATTCATAATTGGTTGGGCGCGGGAGCAAGGGGTCACCGAGCGACAGATCATTGATGCCTTCCACGTTCCCTCACGCGGCGGATAACGACCAATTATGGTCATTCCGGTCGGGATTGACACCGCAGACAAGCGGTCGTTGAGTATGGCATCATTTAGAGCCGGAGAAACGCGATGGAGCGGGTTAAGGGCTACTTGAGTCCAGACGGTTCAAGGAAGCTCGAGATTTTTAGGAAGTCCAACGGCCTTTTCCAATTCGAAGAATCCATTGTCGAACTTATAATCGAACCGGACGCGGAGTTTTTCGAGGAGGGCACGACCTACTGGAGTTGCAGGCATTTGTCGGGGCTGCACGACAGCATGGAAGCTGCTGACGTCGAAGCGAAAGCCTCGCTCTCTTGGCTTCGTGAGGGTCGATATCTGGAGGCTTAAATGGGCAGTGACAAGCACTGAACGGTTCTTCTTATCGAGTTTTGCCCAAAAGCCGCCAGTCCGCTTCCCACCCTTTTTGGTATCCCCACGCCGCTCCTCCATCCCCGGCACGAACAAGAAAGCCCGGACCGCTGCAGCGATCCGGGCTTTCCCAGTCATCGGCACGTTATGGAGAGATGTGACCGATGGCTTGGGGAAAGGACTTTCAAAGCCCGAAAGGCTTGCTTTCGCTGACGTCGTGGATGGTCACGTTCATCTCGACCTTGCCATCGAAATCCGCCAGCAACTGGGCGATCGCCGGCAGTGACAGATGGGCCATCAGCGCATCCCGGTCGCGCCAGCCCTCCATCGCCATGATGACGCCTTTATCGGCATCCTCGACGCCCATATGGTAGAAGATGCAGCCATCCTCCGCCCGCGACGGCGCGCACAATTCGGTGAGCCGGGCGAACAGCGACGGCAGGATTTCAGGGTCCGTGTGGATATGCCCGGTCAGGACGATCATGCTGGGTTTCCTTGTCGGTTCCGGGGACGGATCAGGTCTGGGAGAGGATGCCGAAGACGCGCTCCTTGAACTGCCACTGGCCGTCGCGCTTCACGAGCTTGTCGTTGTAGCAGGCGCGGGCGCGCTTATCCTTGCCGCTTTCCGGATCGGTATAGACTTCGGAGAAATAGGTCCGCGCTACCGCCGTGTCGCCGTCCACCTGAATCATGCCCGGCATGGCGATGAAGGACAGTTCGGGATAGGCCGGCATGGCGCTGGCCCACAGCTCCATCACCGCGTCGCGGCCCGACACGATGCCCAGTTGCGGATAATGCGACAGGTCCCAATGGCCATCCTCGGCCCAGAGGCTGGTCATCAGGTCGCGGTCACCGCGATTGACCGCGTCGGCATAGCTTTCCATCAGTTCGCGGATCGCGATGCGATCTTCGAGCGGTCCGGTAAAATTGCGGCTCACGCCTCACTCTCCTTGGCTGTTTGACCGGAGCCTAGGCCGCTTCTGTGGCGTCCCCTACTCTTGGAAGTCGCAGGTAATGTCGCTTTTCAGGTCGGCTCCGGCCCGCTCCCCCTCCCGACCTCCAACGATAGTATTCTATGGGAGGTCGGGAGGGGGAGCGGGCTGGAGCCGCAATGCGCCGTCAGGCGCTCAAAGACCATTTAGCGATATTCGTCGCGCAGCAATCGGCGCAGCACCTTGCCCGAAGGATTGCGGGGCAATTCGCTGCGGAAGTCGATGCTCTTGGGCGTCTTGTAGGCGGCGATCCGCTCGCGCGCCCAGGCGATGATCGCGGCGGGATCGGGCGCTGCGCCCTCGGCCGGGACGACCACGGCCTTCACCGCCTCGCCCCATTTGGGGTCCGGCACGCCGATCACCGCGACGTCATGGATGTCGGGATGGCTGAACAGCACATTCTCGACTTCGGCGGGATAGACATTCTCGCCGCCGGTGATGATCATGTCCTTGATCCGGTCGGCGAGATAGACATAGCCGTCGGCGTCCATCCGCCCGGCGTCGCCCGTGCGCAGCCAGCCATCGGCGTCGATCGTTTCTGCCGTCGCTTCGGGCCGGTTGTAATAGCCCGTCATGTTGGCGACGGAGCGCACCGCGATCTCGCCGACTTCGCCGCGCGGCAGTTCCTCGCCGCTCTCGGTGTCGAGGACGCGGATTTCGACGCCCGGCAATGGCAGGCCGACGCCGCCCATGCGCGCATTGCCTTCCACATCATGGTCTTCCGGCGGCAGGCCCAGGATCGTGCCGGCCGTTTCGGTCATGCCGTACATCTGCGCGAAGCCGCAGCCGAACACACCGATCGCCTGCCGCAACAGGTCGAGCGGGATCGCCGATCCGCCATAATAGATGGTCTTGAGGAAGCTGAAGTCCGTTTCCGCCGCCTTGGGATCGTCGCACACGATGCGCAGCGCGGTCGGCACGATCATGATCTTGGTGATGCGATAGCGGGTGATGAGGTCCAGCACCTGATGCGGATCGAACTCGCGCACGATCACCGCCTTGGCGCCATGCTGCAACGACCACAGGCCCCAGCCCGATCCGCTGATGTGGAAGATGGGCATCGCCACCAGCGCAACATCCTGCGCGCTCCAGCGATACCAGGGCGGCAGGTCGTCGGCCGCCACGGAATCGCGCAGGCCAAGCAGGCTGCGGTTGGTCAGCATCGCGCCCTTGGGATGGCCGGTCGTGCCGGACGTATAGAGTTGCAGCACGACATCGTCATAGCCGCCCTCAGCCATCGGATCGCCATCCGCCTGCGCGTCGCGCCAGTCGGCGAACAGGGCGCCCTCGCCCGCCGCCTCGGTCAGCAGCACGGTGCAGGCGGGCGCGGGGTCGAGCCGCGCCAGGCAGTCGGGATCGACCAGCAGCAGCGCCGGCTGGCTGTCGCCCAATATATAGGCGACTTCCGGCGGCGCGAGGCGCCAGTTGATCGGCACCAGCACCATGCCGGCGCGGATCGCGCCCAGCCAATATTCGAAATAGACGTCGCGATTCTTGCCGAGATAGGCAACCCGCGCGCCGGCGCTCAGCCCCATCGCGCGCAGTCCGTTCGCGACGCGATTTGCCCGGCGGTTCAGGTCGGCGAAGTTGGTTTCCTTGCCCTCGAACACCAGCGCCACCGCGTCGGGCCGCTCGGTGCCATGACCGCGAAGATAGTCGGCGATCGTCTTCCACTCACCCGTCATGCCAGGCCATCCTCCACATTTCATGCCCTCCCTTTAGGGCAGGAAAGCGCGTTCGCCTCCTGTCACTTCCTATGGGCCGCGACCTCAAGGAAACATCAGTCCCCTTTCGGGCCGGGCGGGCCTATCGTTGCCCATCAAAATCCTGTTGTCGGAGAGAATCATGGATCTGGGTCTGAAGGGCAAAAAAGCGATTCTGATCGCGGCCAATGCGAGCGTGGGCCGCCACACCGCCGAAATACTGGCCGCCGAAGGCTGCGCCGTCGCGCTGTGCGGCCGCACGCAGGAGAAGGTCGACGCCGTGGTCGAGACCGTGAAGGGCTTTGGCGTACAGGGCTTCGGCAAGGCCGTGGACGCCAGCGATGCTGTCGCGCTGCCCGCCTTCATCGAGGAGGCCGCCGCGGAACTGGGCGGCTGCGACATCTTCATCTCCTTCGTGTCGACCAATCCGGGCGTGGACAGCGATGAGGGCTGGCTGACGGTGTTGAACGCCGACATCCTGCCGCTGTCGCGCGGCATCCGCACCGTCCTGCCCTATCTGCAGAAGTCGGACGCGGGGTCGATCGTCACGCTGTCGTCCACCGGCGCGGTCGAGGAATTCATGGGGCCGCAGCCCTATAATGCGCTGAAGGCGGCGGTGATCAACTATTCCGCCGCGCTGGCGCAGAAGCATGCGCCCGAGGGTATCCGGGTCAACTGCCTGATCCCCGGCCCGATCTACACCGATGACGGCCCGTGGGCGTATATCAAGGAAAACATGACCGAATTCTATGACGGCATCCTGAGCCAGATCCCGATGGGGCGCATGTGCTCCGGCGAAGAAATCGGCAAGGCGATCGCCTTCGTCGCCTCCCCTGCCTGCCGCTTCATGACTGGCGCCAGCCTGGTGGTCGACGGCGCGCTGACCAAGCGCGTGCAGTTCTGAGCGGACCGGAAGGAAAGGCCATGAGCGAGGCGCAACCGGCGCGGATCAACTGCGTCTTCATCGCCGGCGGGCTGTATCACGACTTCGATTTCGCCCGGCTGGAGATATTGAAGCTGCTGGGCGAAGACCCGCGCGTGCGCACGCGGGTCTTCGAGGATTATGCGAATATCGAGGCGATAAAGGCGGCCGACTTCCTGATCACCTATACCTGCGACGTCGTGCCGCCGCTCGACGTGCAGGAGGCGCTGCGCGACTGGGTGAAGGGCGGCGGGCGCTGGTATGCGCTGCACGGCACCAACTCGGTGCTGCGGCTGTTCGACAACGGCCTGTACGGCAGCCCGCGCTGGGCGCCGCTGATGATGGAGACGCTGGGCACGCAGTTCATCGCCCATCCTCCCATTGCGCCCTACCAGGTCGAGGTGGCCGATCCCGACCACCCGCTGACCCAGGGCGTGGAGCCGTTCGAGACCACTGACGAGCTGTATCTGGTGGAACGGCATGGCGACCTGCATGTGCTGCTCGATACCGAGTTTGGCGGCGACGCGACCGGCTTCGACGAGCATGCATGGGAACATGCCCGCCATCCGGTGCTCTACATCAAGGCGCAGGGCGACGGCGCGGTGCTGTACAATACGCTCGGCCATTGCCGGGGGCATTATGACATGCAGCCGTTCCTCGACTGGTGGCCGCAGGTCGATCGCTGCGCCTGGGACCTGCCGGTTTTTTACGACCTGCTGCGGCGGGGAATCAGCTGGGCGAAGGAAGGCAAAAGCGGCGGGGCCTGAACCCCGCCGGCCGGGAGATCAGGCCAGCGGCGTCACCGGCAGATGCTCATGCCCAGGCGCTTCGTCCGGCACCGCCACCTCGATCCAGCCTTCCGCATCCTGACGCAGGTCGAAGCGCATCAGCGGCTTGTATCCGGCCGCGCCCATGCACTCGCCATTGTCGAGCTTGAACCGCGCCCCGTGCAGCGGGCACATGATTGCGCCGCGGCGCACGCGGCCATCGGGCGCGAAGCTCGCGGCCTGATGCGTGCAGCGGTTGATGACGGCGTGCAGCTTGCCTTCGTCCTTGACGATCAGCACCGGCCAGCGGTTGACGACAAAAGCCTGAAGCGATTTGTCGGCGATCTCCTGCGCCTGAACCACACGATGATAAGTATGCGACATTTCTGGTTTCTATCCTGCCAGATTTCTATCCTGAGTGCGTCCGCCTCTAACGGGGGACCGGCATGCTGCTTTCACACTCATCGACGGTGAAGCACAAGATGGCGTCGCGATCGAACAGCTGCGCCTCATCCTGTGCGATGCGCTGCGCCACTGCCGGCTGCGACAGGGCGGCGATGCAGCGGTCATGCGCCGCCTGGTCGGCGAAGTCGATTTCCATGACCACGTCGAAATCGGGCAACGCCCCCTCCCCGATCGGCTCGACATAGCGGCGGACGTAACGCAGCGCGTGGCCTGCCAGCACCTCTTCGCCGATCACGCGATGGTGGGTCTCATAATAGTCGCGAAAGGCCTGCACGCTCATGCCCGGACGCCGCTTCAGCAAAGTGATCCGCCGGAACATGGGCGTCAGGCGGCGGCGGTCAGCTGGACATAGTGGCGCAGATCCCATTCCGCGTCGCCCAGCAGCGAGACCAGCAGCATGGCGCGCTTGAACGCCTGCCCCACCATCAGCTCCTCGGTGATGCCGATGCCGCCATGCAGCTGCACCGCCTCCTCGGCGATCGCCCTGGCGCTGCGGCCGATATAGGCCTTGGCCCCGATGATCGCGGCATGGGCCTGCGGCGTGCCCGGCTCCTGCGCAGCGGCGCGGAACAGTTGCGAGCGGGAGAGTTCCAGCATCGCATAGCCGTCCGCCAGCCGATGCTGCACCGCCTGGAAGCGGCCGATCGGCTGCCCGAACTGCTGCCGCGTCTTCACATAATCCACCGTAGCGTCGAACATGTGCGCCATCAGCCCGACCAGCTCCGCGATGATGGCGAGCCGCGCCAGATCGAGCACGCCCTCCAGCGCATCCCGCCCACCGGGCAGCAGCAGCGCGGGCGTATCGCTGAACCGGATGTCGCTCGCCACCGAACCGTCGACCAGGCGATAGTCGGTGCGATCGACGCCAGCCGCGCCGGCCTCGACCAGATAGACGCCGACTTCCCCGGCTTCGTCCGTCGCCGTCACCAGCAGCGGGTCGGCGAAGGCGCCACCAAGCACGCAGGACTTGGCGCCATCGATGCGGCAGCCGCCTTCCGCCTGCTTCGCCACGGTCTGGGGGCGGGTCGTCAGAAAGCGGCTCGTGCGCTCCAGATGGGCCAGCGCCGGCAGGGACTCGCCCGCCGCGATCGCAGGCAGCAATTGCGCCTTCATCTCGTCCGATCCCCCGCGCTCGATCAGCGCGGCCGCCATCAGGATGACGGGTAGGAAAGGCTCGGTAGCAACGCCCTTGCCCAGGGCTTCTGCGACGGTGATGAGTTCGACCGCCTGCCCGCCCAGACCGCCATTTTCCTCGGCGAAGGGCAAGGCGAGCAGGCCGGTCTCCGCCAATATGGCCCAGCCCTGCGGCGCGAAGCCGGTGGGTTCGGCGGCATAAGCGGCGCGGCGCACGGGATCGTAACGGTCGGCGACGAACCGCTCGACCAGATCGCGCAGCATGGCCTGCTCTTCGTTGAGATCGAAATTCACCCCGGCGGTCCCCAGTCCTAACATGCGTTTATGTGGCAGCTCCGGTGACGGCGCGGCCTGTGCTGCCATGTTAAAGCATTGTGACGCCCCCTCCGCCGACTGCGCTTTTCAATAGGATCGCTGCCCGAGGCCATTCTCCCCCGAGAATTCATCCTATGACTAGTCACAGGTTTTGAACACTTGTCCAACCTTCTGGAGCGGCGTAGCATCGGCCCATGGAGAGAACAGGCGACTCACTCGTCGCTTGCATGGACCGCTTCGACCAAGAGAGCACAAGCCCGGTCGAAATCAGGACGCGCAAGCAGGGCACAACCTTCATCACGTCGATCGACGATGTGCGGCCAGCCGCGCAGGCGATACGCGATCTGGCAAAGGAACTGGGCAACTTCCGCGTTGCCGCCTGCGCCAATATCGCGTCGAAGATGCCGATGGTCGATGCAGACGGCAATGCGCTGGCGTCCGAGATATTCGGATGGCCCGCATCCAAGAACCAGTGGTGGAAAAAGCCGCTGCTCGCGCTCAGCTCCCCCCTCACCTTTGCATGCCGGTATGAAAGCGAACCCTTCTGGGCCAATGGTCGCGGCATCTACACCCGTGCGCCCAACCCCCTGCTCGACCAGATCGACATGTCGCATTTCCACAGCGAAGTGAATGCCGACGCCGTTATCGTCGTCCCCGTCCACCTGCCCTTCGGCCAGATCGGCGCGATCAGCTTTTCGCCGCTGGACGAAGGCCGCGACGACCTGTCGCGCGAATTCGAAGCCTATGCCGACATCCTGGAATATCAGGGCCGGCGGTTCATCAACGGCTATTCCCGCGTCACCAGCCAGCGTCCATGGATCCCGCGCAACTGCCGCCTGTCCAAGCGCGAGGTCGAATGCCTGCGCTGGGCGGCGCTGGGCAAGACCGATGTCGAGATCGCGATGATCCTGGCGCGCAGCTGCGCCACGGTGCGGTTCCACATTCACAATGCCGCGATCAAGCTGGAGGCGGTGAACCGCAGCCAGACCGTCTTCAAGGCGACGCAGCTGGGCTATCTGGGCAGCGTCGCGGCGGTGTCTTCATCGTCGGCCCATCATCACGCCTGAGCAAATCCCCCTTGCTCCCAAAATCGCCTCCGTCCCACCGGGCGGGGGCTTTTTTGTGCGCGGGAAGTCCCGGAAAATCAGGAAAAATTCGCAACCTATGGTTTCTTACAGAAGCCAGCGATCCGCCGCCTTCCCATAGTGCGATCAGAAGAGAGAGGGCTGCCGCAATGGCTGAAGTCGATATTGCAGAGGGATTGTTCGTCGCGGACCCGCAGCCGGCGCTGATCGGCGGGCGGCATCGCGCGTCGGGCCAGACGGTCTTTCCCTTTCCCACCGGCAGCGCGGATCATGATCCGGTCGTCCTGCCCCATCGCGGCACGCTCTGGTCGTGGACGGTGCAACGCTATCGCCCGAAGACGCCGCCCTATGCCGGACCGGAAGCCTTCACCCCCTTTGCGCTTGGCTATGTCGAGCTGCCCGGCGCGGTCATCGTGGAAGCGCCCTTCACCGATGTCGCGTTCGAGGACCTGAAGATCGGCATGGAAATGGAAACCGTCCTCGTCCCCCTCAACCAGGATGCGCAGGGGCGGACCATTCGCACCTTCGCCTTCGCCCCCGTGAAGGAGGGCTGAAGCCATGGCGGACGTCTTCATCGTCGGCATCGGCATCCATCCCTTTGGTCGTACCGATGGCCTGTCGGGCCTGCAGCAGGGCGCCTATGCGATCCGGCAGGCTTTGGCCGATGCGCAGCTGGAATGGGCCGACATGCAGTTCGGCTTCGGCGGCTCCGACAGTTCGGGCAATGCCGACACCATCGTCAACGAAATGGGCCTGACCGGCATCCCGATCATCAACGTGCGCAATGGCTGCGCGACCGGCGGCTCCTCGCTGATCGGGGCGTGGCAGGGCATTGCGTCGGGGCAATATGACCTCGGCCTCGCCTTCGGTTTCGACAAGCATCCGCGCGGCGCGTTCAACGCCATGCCGTCCGAATATTCGCTGCCCGACTGGTATGGCGAATGCGGCATGATGGTGACGACGCAGTTCTTCGCGATGAAGCTGCAACGCTATATGGCGCATTACGGGATCAGCCGTGAGACGCTGGGCCGGATCGCGCAGAAGGCGTTCGACAATGGCGTCCATGCCGACCATGCCTGGCGGCGATCGCCGGTCGATCTGGAGACGATCCTCAATAGCCAGATGATCTCCGATCCGCTCACCAAATATATGTTCTGCTCGCCGGCCGAGGGCGGCGTGGCGCTGATCCTGGCGAGCGAGAAGAAGGCGCGCGAACTGGGCCGCGCCAATGTCCGCATCAAGGCGGCGGTGACGCGCACGCGCCCGCCCGGCTCGTTCGAGGTCTTCTCCCCCAGCCTGTCGATCGAGCGGGGCGGCGCGCCGACCCTGCTGGCGTCGGCCGCCGCGTTCGACATGGCCGGCATCGGGCCGGAGGACATCGACGTCGCGCAATTGCAGGACACCGAGTCCGGCGCGGAAATCATGCACATGGCCGAAAACGGCTTCTGCAAGGATGGCGAGCAGGAGGAATGGCTCGCCGAAGGCTGGAGCCGGATCGACGGCAAGCTGCCGATCAATACGGACGGCGGCTGCCTGGCGTGCGGCGAGCCGATCGGCGCGTCGGGCCTGCGACAGGTCTATGAAAATGCCGTGCAATTGCGGGGACTGGGCGGCGGGCGGCAGGTGCCCGGCGACCCGAAGACCGCCTACACCCACGTCTATGGCGCGCCCGGCATTTCCGGCGTGACCATCCTGGAACGATAAGATCATGGACCTGAATTTCACCCCGGAAGACGAAGCCTTTCGCAAGGAAGTCCGCGCGTTTCTCGACGCCAATCTGCCCGGCCATCTGCGCGAGGGCACGGCGGCGACGCCCGGCGTCTTCGCCGAACCCGACATCAGCCAGGAGTGGCAGCGCATCCTCTATGAGAAGGGCTGGCTCGCCTATAACTGGCCGGCCGACTGCGGCGGCACGGGCTGGACGCCGGTGCAGCGCTATATCTTCGAGAAGGAATGCGCGCTGGCCGAGGCGCCCAGTCTGCCGGTGCTGAGCCTGAAACTGCTCGCCCCCGTCATCTGCCGCTTCGGCACGGCGGAGCAGAAGGCGCGCATCCTGCCCCGCATCCTCGACGGGTCGGATTACTGGTGCCAGGGCTTTTCCGAACCCGGCTCCGGCTCCGACCTCGCCAGCCTGAAGACACGGGCGGAGCGGCGCGGCGACGACTATGTCATCAATGGCCGCAAGCTGTGGACGACCCACGCGCACCACGCGAACAAGATCTTCTGCCTCGTCCGCACCGACGCGGGCGCTAAGGCGCAGGCGGGCATCAGCTTCCTGCTGGTCGACATGGATCAGCCGGGCGTCGAGGTGCGACCGATTATCGGCCTCGCCGGCGACCATGAGGTGAACGAGGTCTATCTGGACGATGTCGTCACCTCCGCCGACAATCTGATCGGAGAGGAAGGCATGGGCTGGACCATCGCCAAGTTCCTCCTCGAAAACGAGCGGGGCGGGTCCTGCCACGCGCCCAAGCTGCTGTCGGACATCGGCAAGCTGCGCAAGGCGGCGACCAGCGAGCCGGATGGAGAAGGCGGCACCATGGCGGACGACGCCGCGTTCATGGGCGATCTTGCGCGCGTGGAACTGACCGCGCAGGCGCTGGAAATGACCGAGCTGCGCGTGCTGGCGGAAATCGCCAAGGGCCTGCCGCCCGGCCCGCAGACATCGCTGGCGAAGATGGTCGCCTCCACCCTGCGCCAGCAGGTCGATGGCCTGGCCGTGCGCCTCTATGGCTATGCGGGCCTCGAACTGGAGCGGCAGCGGCCGCTTTATGGCGAGGGCGCCCCTGCCCCCATTCATGGCAAGGCCGCGCAGCTCGCCGCGCCGCGCTATCTCAACAGCCTCGCCTGGACCATTTTCGGTGGTACGAACGAAGTCCAGCGCACCATCATCGCCAAGACCGTCCTGGGGCTTTGACCCCGCACAGGAAGATACGGAGAGACCTATGCAACTCAGCCGCGAAGCCCTGATCCGGGCTTATCGCCAGATGAAGACGATCCGCCTGTTCGAGGAACTGCTGCACGACGAGATCGCGCTGGGCGAGATTGCGGGCTTCACCCACCTCTATGCGGGGCAGGAAGCCTGCGCCGTGGGCGTGTGCGAAAATCTGGGGCCGACCGACTACATCATCTCGACCCATCGCGGCCACGGCCATTGCATCGCCAAGGGCTGCGACGTGATCGACATGATGAAGGAGATCTACGGATCGCGCGACGGCCTGTGCAAGGGCAAGGGCGGCTCCATGCACATCGCCGATGTGGGCGTGGGCATGCTGGGCGCGAACGGCATCGTCGGCGCGGGCGCACCGATCGCGGTGGGCGCGGGCATCACGGCCAAGAGCAACGGCACCGTCTCGATCGCCTTTTCCGGCGACGGCGCGTGCAACCAGGGCACGACCTTCGAGGCGATGAACATGGCCGTGGTGCTGAAGCTCCCGGTGATCTTCGTGTTCGAGAACAATCATTATTCCGAACATACCGGCGAGGCCTATGCGGTCGGCGCGGAGAGCATGACTGCCCGGTCGGCGGCCTTCGGCATGAAGGCGGTGAAGGCCAACGGCATTGATTTCTTTGACGTTTATCAGACGATGGGCGAGATCATCGAATATTGTAAGGCCGGCAATGGCCCCGCCTCGATCGAACTCGATTGCGAGCGTTTCTACGGCCATTTCGAGGGCGATCCGCAGCGCTATCGCGGCAAGGGCGAACTCGATCGCATCCGTGAGGAACGCGACTGCCTCAAGACCTTCCGTACCAAGGTGACGGAGGCCAAGCTGCTGGAAGGCGCGGACCTCGACAAGGTCGACCAGGAGGTTTCCGACCTGATTGCGGAGGCCGTTGCAGCGGCCAAGACATCCACGCGGCCCACCGCCGCTGACGTCCTTGAAGACGTCTATATCAGCTACTGACGCGGGGTTAGACCATCATGGCAAAGAAGATGATCCGCGACGTCATTCGCGACACGATCGACGCGGAAATGGCGCGGGACGACAGCGTCATCATGCTGGGCGAGGATATCGTCGGCGGCAATGGCGCGCCCGGCGGGCCGGAGGCCATTGGCGGAATCTGGGGCACATCGGGTGGCCTGTGGGCCAAATATGGCGCTGACCGCGTCATCGACACGCCGATTTCCGAAAGCGCCATCATCGGCGCGGCGGCGGGCGCGGCGCTGACCGGCAAGCGCGCCATTGCGGAGATCATGTTCGCCGACTTCATCGGCGTGTGCATGGACCAGATCTGGAACCAGGTCGCCAAGTTCCGCTACATGTTCGGCGGCAAGTCGAAATGCCCGATCACCATCCGCATGCCCTATGGCGCGGGCTACAACGCCGCGCCCCAGCATAGTCAGGTGATCCACCAGTTCGTGACCGCCATGCCGGGGCTGAAGGTGGTGATGCCGACTACGGCCGCCGACACCAAGGGGCTGCTGGCGGCCGCGATCCGCGACGATGATCCGGTCATCTTCCTGGAGCACAAGGCGCTCTATGGCGTACAGGGCGAAGTGCCCGACGAGGATTATGTGATCCCCTTCGGTCATGCGCGGCAGGTGACGCAGGGTGACGACATCACGATCCTGGCCACCGGCATGATGGTCGGTTTTGCCGAGAAGGCCGCCGCCGACCTGGCGCAGGACGGCATCGGTTGCGACCTGCTCGACCTGCGCACCACCAGCCCGCTGGACGTCGAAGCGATCCTCGACAGCGTGGAGCGGACGGGGCGTCTGATGATCGTGGACGAAGCGCCGCCGCGCTGCTCCTTCGCGACCGACCTGTCGGCGCTGGTGGCGCAGAAGGCGTTCGCTTCGCTGAAGGCGCCGATCGACATGGTCACCGCGCCGCACAGCCCGGTGCCCTTCGCCCGCGAACTCGAATCCGCCTATCTGCCCTCGCCCGAAAAGATCGTGGCGTCGGCGGTGCAGCTCATGTCCTATCGGCGGGGATAAGCATATCATGGCCAATCTGCGTGCATTCGCGATGCCCAAATGGGGCATAGAAATGACCGAGGGCGTGGTCGCCGAATGGAAGGTCGCCGAGGGCGTGCCGTTCAGGAAGGGCGATCTGCTCGCGCTCATCGAGACCGCCAAGATCACCAACGAGATAGAGGCGGAAGCCGACGGCATGTTCCCGCGCCTGGTCGCGGAAACCGGCGGCACCTATCAGGTCGGCGAACTGATCGCCGTGCTGACGGGGGCCGACGACACGCCCAGCGCTGACGAGGTCGACGCCTTTGTCGCCGGCTTCAAGCCCGCTGACACCAAGGTCGCGTCGAAGGCGGGCGCTGCGGCTGAGCCGACGCCTGCGCCCACGCCTTCAGCCGGCTATGGACAGCCTGCTGCCGCGACGCCGGCGAAGAAGAGCGTCACTATTGCCGCCGACGCGAATATCAGCCCGGCCGCCCGCGTCTTTGCGGAAGAGAATGGCGTCGACATATCCGGCATCACCGGATCGGGGCCGAAGGGTCGCATCACCTTCCAGGATGTGCAGCAGGCGAGCCTGCCCGCCGTCGCGGTGGGCGGCGGCGCGGTCGTCGATCTGACGCCGATCGGCAACAGCCTGGGCGACGTGTTCGCCAGCCCGCTGGCGAAGCGTCTGGCGGTGCAGCATGGGGTCAGCCTGTCGAGCCTGACCGGCACCGGCCCCAAGGGCCGCATCTGCAAGGCGGACGTGCTGGCCAAGGTCGCCCCTGCCCCGGCTCCCGCTGCGGCGGCCCCGGCCACGCCGGTCGAGTTCGCTCGCCCCGCAGCCGGCACGGCGGAGATCGTCAAGATGTCGTCGATGCGCAAGGCGATCGCCAAGGCGCTGAGCCACAGCAAGTCGACCATCCCGCATTTCTACCTGCGGGCGAAGGTGCGGATCGACGGTATCCTGGGCCTGCGCGCGCAGGCGAAGGCAGCGACGGGCGAAGCGCCCAGCATCAACGATTACATCGTGCGCGCCTGTGCGCTGGCGCTGGCGAAGCATCCCGACGTCAACATCCAGGTGCATGGCGACGAGATCCACCGCTTCGGCAGCGCCGACATCGCCGTGGCGGTCGCGACCGACAAGGGGCTGATCACGCCGATCGTGAAGGGGGCGGACACGCTGTCCGTCGCCGCCATCTCGCGCGAGGTGAAGGCGCTGGCGGAGAAGGCCCGCACCGGCAAGCTGCAGCCGCACGAGTTCCAGGGCGGCAGCTTCTCGATCAGCAATCTCGGCATGTTCGGCATCGACCAGTTCGACGCGATCATCAACCCGCCGCAGGGCGCGATCCTGGCCGTGGGCGCAGGCAGCCGCCAACCGATCGAGATCGGCAACGCGCTGGCCTTTGCGACGATCGTGGAACTGTCGCTGTCCTGCGATCACCGGGCGATCGATGGCGCGGTCGGCGCGGACTTCATGCGGACGTTGAAGGGGCTGATCGAGGATCCCAAGCTGCTGGTGGGTTGAAGACTGACTTGCACAAACACCCGTTCGTGCTGAGTAGGGGCTGAGCTTGTCGAAGACCCGTATCGAAGCATCCTTCGATACGCCATTTCGACAAGCTCAATGGCTACTCAGGACGAACGGTCCTTTTTGCTAGATCGTCAATCCTGCGCGCCCAACCCCAGAAATCCGGCGCTGAAGAACGGCACGATGCGGTCGACCATCGCGTCCAGATCGGCCGATTTCAGCTGCCCGCCGGTCTGCCGGTCCAGCAGCCCGCTCTCGACCAGAATGTGCGTCGTGGCCGCCTGGTAGAAGAAGAAGCCCCACTCCACGTCCAGTTCCTCCATCTCCGGGTGCAGCGCCGCCAGCGCACCGATGAAGGCGTGGATCAGATGGTCGTAATGGGTCTTGAAGGGAGCGACATAATCCTCTTCCTGCGGATGGTTGGCGACGAAGGCCAGCAGGCGGATATAGTTTTTCCACCCCGGCCCGCCGTGCATGGAGCGCTCCGCGATCGGACTCATGAAGGCGCGGATGATCGCCTGCCGCCGGGTCCTGCGGTCGCCCTCGACCTTCTGCGCCTGTACCAGCGCCGCCGCGATGCCACCGGCATGCTCCCCAGCCCGCCGCTCGATCACCGCGCTGAACAGCGCTTCCTTCGACCCGAAATGATAATGCGACAGCGCCACCGGCACGCCGGCATCGGCCGCGATGTCGCGCAGGCTGGTCCCGTAGAAGCCGCGCCAGGAAAACAGCATCTCGGCCGAATCCAGTATCTTCGCCGCCGTTTCCGGCGCGCGCCTGCGGTCGACCTTCGGCTTATTCGCCGGTGCCTGCGGACCTGTCGTTTCTGATAGCTTAGCGCCCATAACCCCTTCGTCTGTGGCCCAATGATTGACTCCCCGCAAGCCCGGCATATTATTTAGTCGATCGTTCAACAAATGCCATGGAGAGGGCGCGTGACGGTAGAGACTTTGATGAATCGCCAGATGGCGGACTATGACGCCCCGGTGCGCGGCGACCCGATCACCGGCGAACGCTATCACGCCAGGCGCTGGGCCGACGCCGAATGGAGCAATGTCTGGACCAAGGTCTGGCATATCGGCGGCATGTCGGCCGACCTCATCGATACCGGCGATTTCCTGACCCACAATCTGGGCCGTGAATCGGTCGTGATGCTGAAACAGGAAGACGGCTCCGTCCGCGCCTTCTACAATGCCTGCCTGCATCGCGGCTATCGCCTGGCCTGGACCGAGATCGGCGGCGCGCCGCAGCTGGCATGCGGCTATCATGGCTGGCGCTACAATCCCGATGGCATGCTGGCCCATGTGCAGGACCCGGACGATTTCCCCGGTGGCTCCCCCTGCGGCAAGCATCGCCTGACCGAAGTCGCGTGCGAGGAATGGGCCGGCTTCGTCTGGTTCAACCTGGACAAGGAAGCGCTGCCGCTGCGCGAATGGCTGGGCGAGAAGATGGCCGCGCATCTCGACGAATGGCAGATGGACAAGATGACGCGCGTCTACGCCGTCACCTCCGAAATCCCGTGCAACTGGAAGATCATCCGCGATAATTTCAACGAGAGCTATCACCTGCCGACGCTGCACCCGCAGATCGCGACCGTCATCAACGACGACTATACCGACTGCGAATTCAACATCTACGCGGCAACCGGGCACAACATGATGCGGATGAAGGGGCTGCAACCTTCCGCCCGCTATCCCACCCACAACCAGCTGGACGTGCCGCTGGCGCAGGCGCTGGAATATTGGGAGCTGGACCCGGCCGAATATGGCGACAACGCCATGGCCGCGCGCGACGCCATCATCGCCCAGAAGCGGGCGATCGGCACGCAGAAGGGCTATGCTCATTACGAGACGATGGGCAGTGACGAGACGGTGGACTATCTCCACTTCACGCTGTGGCCCAACATCACCTTCACCATGTGGCCGGACGGCTGCCAGTTGCTGCGCTCCGAACCGCATCCGACCGACCCGGAAAAATGCGTGTTCGACCACTGGTTCATGGCGCATCAGATCGGCGACGAGGATGTCGTGATCGGCCCCAACGGCCCTACCCCGTTCGAGCAGGTCGATCGCGAGCATATCGTGTTCGGCGCCAAGACGCTGGGCGAGGTTGCGGACCAGGACATGTCGGTGGCGATCGGCCAGCAGTTGGGGCTGCACAGCAAGGGCTTCCGCGGCGGCATCCTGCCCAATCAGGAAAAGCGCGTGCAGTTCTTCCACGAGAAGCTGAACGACGCCTGCGGGATTCACGACTGAAGAGTTCGGGCCGGGGCGTTCAGCCCCGGCCTGCAACCCAGAAGAGCGCGTTGCGGATCGGGCGGCGATAGTCGGGCTGGTCATAGGCGCTGGGGCCATCGCCGGGCTGGAGCGTGACGAGGCGGCTGCCCAATGCCTGCTTCGCCCAACCGATCAGGTTGCTGCCGGGGGCATGGTCCCAGCCTTCGCGGCTGTTCATGCGGCCCGCCAGCGCCTCCTGCGGGCTGTAGAAATGATCGGCTGTGAAGGGCGCGGTCGATCGCAGCAGCGGCGTCACTTCTCCCTCGAATATCTCGGCCAGATAGAGTTCGTCCGTCATCGCGAAGCGCGGCGGGATGCCGGCCATGACGGGATGGTCGGGCGCGACGTTCAGCGCTTCATAGGCGACATCATGGGCATAGCCGCTGTCAAGGCAGGGCTGACCGCACAGATCGGCCGGCTTGTAGAGGAAGCGGCCGCCCAGCCACCCAGCATAGTCATCCCAGTCGGGCCAGCCGGCGAGCGCGTGGTGCAGCGCCACGACGCCCGTCCCCTGCTCCAGCAGCGCGCGAAAGCCGGCCTTCACCGCCGGCGGGGGCGACAGGATGCCGGGCCGATCGGTCGGATGCTCGAAGTCCAGGCCGGGCATGTCGTAGAGCAGCAGCGCGTCGAACCCGCGCATGCCCTCCGGGTTCATGAGCCGCGCGGCGGCGGGCTGGTCCACCATCGTCGCGGACACGCCCGCCATGTCCTGGAATATCGCGTCGAAGGCCGTGCGGTCGAACGGATGCCCCCGCACCGACACCAGTATGTTGAGGTCGGCATGATGATGGACGATCGGCATAGGTGGTGATCCTTACAGGCGCAGCAGCTGCTTGCCCCGGTTTGCGCCAGTGAACAGCCGCGCCAGCGCCGCCGGGGCCTGTTCGAAGCCCTCGACCACATCTTCCTGCGCGACCAGCCGTCCCGCCTGTAGCAGCGCGGCGATCCGGGCGCGCAGAGCGGGCCATTGCGGTTGGTGGTCGAGGATGATGAAGCCCTCCATCCGGGCGCGCTTGAGGATCAGGTTGAAATAATTGCCCGGCCCCGCGATCTGCCCGCCCTGTTCGTAGCGGCTGATGCCGCCGCACAGCACCACGCGGGCATTGAGGGCGATCCGCCCGAGCATCGCGTCCAGCACCGCGCCGCCGACATTGTCATAGACGACATCAATGCCTTTGGGCGCGGCGGCCTTGATTGCCTTCGCGACATCGCCCGCCTTGTAGTCGATCGCGGCGTCGAATCCTGCGACATCGGTCAGCCAGGCGCATTTTTCCGGGCCGCCGGCGATGCCGATCACATGCGCGCCGGCGATCTTCGCCAGTTGCCCCGCGATCGATCCCGTCGCGCCGGCCGCGCCGGAGACGACGACTACGTCGCCCGCCACCGGCCGCCCGATCGCGGTCATGCCATGCCACGCCGTCAGCCCCGGAATGCCGAGCGCGCCCAGCATCGCCTGCGGCGGCAGGCCGTCCGTGCAAACATCCAGGTCCGCGCCGTCGCTGACGAACTGCTCGCGCCAGCCGGTCATGCCGCAGACCATCGTGCCGACCGGCCAGCGGCCATTGCGGCTCTCGATAACCTCGGCGACGCCCATGCCGCGCATGACCTCGCCAATCTCCATCGGCGCGACATAGCCGCCGAAATTCTCCATCCAGCCCTTCTGCGCCGGCTCGAAGCCCAGCCAGCGGAGCGCGAGGCGCATTTCGCCCTCGGCCGGGACCGGGTCGGCGGCATCGACCAGCGCGAAGTCGCTGTCGCGCAAGGCCCTGCCGGTCGGTCGCTCAGCCAAAGTCCATTGCCGCATATCGACCTCCTTCAAACGCAAAAAAGGGGGGAGCGGTGCGACCCGAAGCTCCCCCCAACCCTGACTGATCCTTAGGGGATCAGAACTTCGTCGTCGCCTGCAGCATGACCGTGCGCGGCAGCGTGCCGAAGCCCAGCTGATCGGCATGGGCCGATGTCAGCCCGCCCGACGCGCCGCCGGTCGACGGGCCGTCCACCGCGCCGGTGACGTAGAAGCGGTTGGTGAGGTTCTTGCCGATCAGCGCCAGCTGCCAGCGCTCGTCCTCACTGCCGATGCGGATGCCCGCGTCCAGCGTCACATAGCTGCTCTGCCGCGAGTCCAGCGCGCCGAAGCCCGACGCCAGATAGGAGGCGGAGTAGCGTGCGTCGGCGTTGATGCCGAACAGCATGCCGTTGCCCAGCGTCATGTCATAGGACGCGCCCAGCGTGCCGGTCCATTTCGGCGCGACCGACAGCGGCTGCCCCTTCAGGTTCTGGCGATAGGCGGTCCCGACCAGCACATTGCACCCTTCCGCCTGGCTCTGGCCCGCATAGCAGGGCGCGTCGGGGAATTTGGTGTAGGTCGCCTTGTTGTAGTTGATCGAGCCGTGCAGGTTCAGGCCATCGACCGAACGCGGCGCATATTCAAATTCCAGCTCCACGCCCTTGGTCCGGGCGTCGGCAGTCAGCGTCTGGAAGGCGAAGATCGGCGAATTGAAGAAGTCGACCTGAAGGTCATAATAGCCATAGCTGTAGAGGCCCAGGTTCAGGCGCAGCTGGTTGTCGAGCAGGGTCGACTTGATGCCGCCCTCGAACCCGCGCGCCTTTTCTGGGTTGAAGGTCAGGTCGTCATAGGGATTGGCCGACAGCTTGGAATTGATGCCGCCATTGGAGAAGCCGCCCGACTTGTAGGCCGTCTTGTAGGCCGCATAGATCAGCAGCTGGTTCGACGGCTTCCAGGTGATTGTGGCTTCGGGCGACCAGTCGTTGAAGGTCTGCGCCGCATTGACGATGCCCAGGCCGTCCGGGTCATCCGCCGGGCGGAAAATGGTGGTGAGGCCGGGATTGTTATAGGGCTGCGCGAAGAAGCTGTCCTTCGTCTCATGCGTGTAGCGCACGCCGCCCGCGATCTCGACCGTGGGGATCACCTTCCACGTCACCTGGCCGAAGGCGGCGATCGTCTCGCCATCGGTGAAGCTGGTCTTGCGCGTGGCGAGATATTCGTCCTCCGGCGCGGCGGCGCTGTTGGTCAGGCCACCGAGAATGATATACTGGTCGAAGTCGCGCTTGGTCTTCTGATAGAGCGCGCCGACCATCAGGTTGACGGGCGAGTCAAACGTCGTCAGCGCCCGGAATTCCGACGAGAAGGCGTGATAGGTCGAGTTTTCCGTCGCCCAGTTGCCCGCCGTGCTCGACTGGAAGTCGCAGGCGCAGGCCCACTGGTTGTTGTTCCAGTTGTAGTTGGTGACGGACGTCAGCGTGACATCGTCCAGCTCATAGTTGAAATTGGCCGTGACCGCCCAGCTCTTGTAGCGGTTGTAAAGGCTGCCATCCTCCTTGGCGAAAGGCGTCTGCCGCGCGAAATCGACCGGGATCTTGTTCTGGTGATTCACAAAATCGCGGGCGCAGGTGTAGCCGTTCAGCTGGCTCGCGCCCGATGGGCAGTTGAACGCGACATAGTTCCAGCTGTTGTTGTTGGTCTTGTTGTAGGTCCCCGACGCCTTGAAGGTCGCGGTCAGCCGGTCGGTCGGCTCCCACTTCAGGGTCACGCGGCCCAGCAGTTCCTTCTCGCCCGGCTGATCCTCCGGCGCGGGGTTGGAGCGCGACGTGCCGGCCACGCCGGTCGCGACGTCGAGCGTCGGATAGTCGAAGGGCACGGAGACGTTCTTGTAATAGCCCTCGTACATCTTCGATCCGCGCACCGCGATGCGCAGGCCCAGCGTATCGGTCAGCGGGGTCGAATAGACGCCCTCCAGCTGCACCTGCTGCGCGTTGAATTCATAGCCCGCGCGCAGCTTGATTTCCTGTGTGTCGCCCGGATCGGCGCTGGTCAGCGAGATGACGCCGGCGGTGGCATTCTTGCCGAAGAACAGCGCCTGCGGGCCTTTGAGGATTTCCACGCCGCCCAGGTCAAAGAAGCCTTCGTTGATGATGCGGCCCTGGCCGTAATAGACGCCGTCCACGACCACCGCGACCGACTGTTCGATGCCGATCGAGGTCGAAGACGAACCGATGCCGCGCAGGGTGAGCTGCGCGCCCGATCCGTTGGAGGCGCGGCCGACATTGAGGTTGGGCGTGCGCGCCGCGATCTTCTCGATCGAGGTCAGGTCCTGCTTGACGATGAGGTCGGCGGACAGGGCGGTGACGGCGACCGGCACGGTCTGCGCGCTTTCCTGCCGCTTGCGCGCGGTGACGACGATGTCTTCCAGGCCGCCGGCCTGCGGCTCGGCCTGTGGCGCCGGAGCGACCGCGTCCTGCGCGATGGCGGGCACGGCGGCGGCAAGGCTGGCGATGACGGCGACACCGCGCAGCAGTTCGCGCTTCAGGGCAATATTATGCATTTGTCCTCACCCGATTTGGGGGCCTTCCCGGCCCTGATCTTGTTCATCCATGCCCACCCCCGGGCATGTCAGGGCCTCATGCGCTACGGCCGCCCGAACCGTCGCCTGTGAAAAGCCGCAGGTTCTTTCATCGCGCTCGCCGTCCCTGTCATTTCTCACAGGGGACTATGGCCTTTCTGCAACGGCAGAACGGCCGCGACAGACCAATATTGAGGAGAGGATGACGATGGATTTCGAACGGGAAGTGCGCGATCTCGCCGCGCGGCGCGACATCATGAAGGCGGTGCAAGCCTATATGCGCGGACAGGACCGGCTCGATCCGGCATTGCAGCTATCCTCCTTCCATGAGGACGCCGATGTCGACTGCGGGCTGCTGCGCGGCAACCGACAGGACTATACCGATTTCGCGCAGGGCTTTCTGGCGCAGATGCAGGGGTCGCAGCATCTGATCGGGCAGGTCGATCTGGACGTGGATATCGATGCCGGCACGGCCACCGGCGAGGTCTATTATTTCGCCTGGCACAAGACGGCCGAGGGCGAGGACCTGATCATCGCGGGCCGCTATGTCGATGAATATGCCTGCAAGGATGGCAAATGGGCGATCCAGAAGCGCCGCGAACTGGTTGACTGGGCAAAGCAGGACGGGTCGAGCGACGGCATCCTGCGCGAGCAGGTGACGATCCACCTGAGCGGTCGGGGCGGCGCTGATTTCAGCCAGACACGCGATTGGGCTTCGGGCACTTCGGGCCGGTGACTTTTACCCTCTCCCGCGAACAGCGGGAGAGGGCTAGAAAGACAAGCTCTTACAGCTCGCCGTTGATATATTTCATCAGCGTGTTCTGGAACTGGCGGATCTGGATTTCCTGATAGTTGGCCAGCTCGACCTTGCCGTTGTGGCTGGATTTGAGGCCGACCTGCACGAACGGCAGGTTCGCCATGTCCTGCTCGAACACATCGCCCAGGATGCCGAGTTCCGGCGCTTCGGTCCATTTCTGGTCGATCGAGAGGAAATGCATCGGCGGCGCCTTGGGCGCGTCCTGACCCGGCGGCACGCGGGTGATGATGCGCACTTCCATCAGGCAGTGGTCGACATCGTGCCACGGCCGCCAGCGATAGACGATGTTGGGCTGGAACCCGCCCCATGGCGACCAGTTGGGGAAGACATTGTAGAGGATGGCGTCCATCATCTCCGCGTCGGACGCGAAGCCGACATCATGGCCGAACATGCTGGTCGTCGTCTTGCGCAGGCTTTCGCCCAGCGCCTCGCGCGCGGTGCGGCCGTCCGGCACCTTGACGTTATAGCCGCCCTCGGGCGCTTCCTCGCCTTCGTAATTGTCGGACGAGCGGCCGTTATACTTCACGAACTCGTCGACGATCCACTGCTGCGACTTGCCTTCGGGGTCGATGTGCGGGGACATGGTGCCGAACGGCGTGACCGTAAGGTTCACATAGTCGCCATAGACATTGTACATGCTGTTGGCGTCGCCGGTGAAGGGCAGCAGTTGCGGATGGGTGACGACGGTGTGCCAGCTTTCCATGAAAGCCTCCATCACCACCTTCCAGTTCGCCTTGCACACCTTGCCCACCCAGATGGCGGTCGCGCATTCCTCATGCTTCCAGCGCTTGAAATGCTCCGGCATGGGGGCGAGGAATTCTTCCAGCGTCGGGCCATCCTCCGCCTCGCGCAGGAAGATATAGCCGCCCCAGCGCCCGATCGACACTTCGGGCAGGGACATGTTCTCGTCCTTGAGGTGCGGGAAGTCCCAGCGGCAGGGGATGTTCTTCATGCTGCCGTCATTGTTCCAGGTGAACCCGTGGAACGGGCATTGCAGCTGCGACGACCAGCCGGCCTCCGTCTTCAACTGGCGGCCGCGATGCAGGCAGACATTGTAGAAGCCCTTGATCGATCCGTCCTCCTGCCGGACGAGCAGATAGGATTTCCCGACATTCTCGTAGACCACATGGTCGCCGGGTTCGGGCAGCTCCTCCTCGCGCGCGGCGAACTGCCAGGTGCGCGACCACATCTTCTTCTCTTCCTCGAAGAAGGCCGGGTCGGTGTAGCGCGACGCGGGGATCGGTTCCGACCCCAGATTCTCGTACTGATCCTCATAGAGAAATTCGGGGACATGGTTGGTGTCCGCCGCCATCAGCTCCCGCACGCCCGGCCCGGGACAGCGCGGCAGCGGCTTGCCCTTAATCAGCGGATCACGTTCAGCCATACCCTTGCTCCCGATGCTTATCTTGTCGCTCGAGCCTAGCGCATCGCGCGGCTCCAGGCGACGGGGTTACGGAGCCAAAGCTGGCGAGCGGCGCTCCGAAGGGCAACTATGGATACTCACAGAAAACGCCGCACCTATGACGATCCAGAGTTTCTTGGACGGCGGGATCGGCCTAGCCTCCCGCCCAACGAGGAGAGAGATCACTTATGGGCTATCATGAGACGATCGGCGACGAAGCCGCCAGGATGCTGGAGTTCGTCGAGAACGGCACGACCGACAGCGCGCAGACGAGCATGGAGGTGCCGGCGACGGCCTATACCGATCCCGCCTATTTCGAGCGGGAGATGCAGCACATCTTCCTGAAGCTGCCGCTGCTCGCCGCGCTGTCCGCCGAAATCCCCAAGCCCGGCGACTTCAAGGCGATGGACCTGATGGGCAAGCCCATCCTCATCACCCGCAGGAGCGACGGCGGCGTCGCCGCAATGCTCAACGTCTGCACCCATCGCGGCATGATCCTGCAAGCCGAAGGCCATGGCAACAAGAAGCGCTTCTCCTGCCCCTATCACGCCTGGACCTTCCTGAACGACGGCAAGCTGCTGGGCGTGGCGGAGCCGGGCAAGTTCGGTCCCGTCTGCAAGGAGGAGCGCAACCTCACCGCCCTGCCCTGCGTCGAGGCGGCGGGCATCGTCTGGGTCTGCCTGACGCCGGGCGAGGAGATCGACATCGTCTCGCATCTGGGCGGCATGCTCAAGGATCTGGAAATCCAGGAACTGGAGAAGTGGCACTTTTGCGGATCGCGCCGCATCTATGGCCCTAACTGGAAGATCGCCTATGACGGCTATCTGGAGGGCTATCATTTCGCCGCCGCGCACCCGGAGACGATCCACCCGCGCACCTTCAGCAACATCATGCACTTCACCGCCTTCGGCCCGCATATGCGCGTCGGCTATCCGCAGGTGACGATCAAGGAGAAGCTGGAGGCCGCGCCGCGCGAGACCTGGGGCGAGATCGAGAATACGGGCTATGACTTCGTCCGCACCATCTTCCCCAATATCTCGATCTTCTTCGCGCCGGAAATCACCCAGGTCGCGCAGCTGATCCCCGGCCCGACGCCGGGGCAGAACACGACCAACCTGCTGTTCATCCGCCGCGAACCGCCCAAGGACGAGGCGGACTCTGCCGCGATCGAGGGCATGATGGACTGGCTGCGCGACGTGGTGAATGACGAGGATTATGGCGTCGGCCTGCAGGTGCAGAAGGGCCTCGCTTCGGGCGCCGTTCCCAATGTGATCTTCGGCCGCAACGAGCGGGGGAACCAGTATTTCCACCGCTATGTGGACTATCTGCTGTCCGATGATGCGGACGCCCAGCCGCCAGTTCTATAAAATACCAAGAGAGGTTATTACGCATGAAGACCCGCCGCATCCTGCTGGAATCGCGTCCGTCCGGCGTGCCCGTCCCCGACAATTTCCGCCTGGTCGAGCAGGAGATCGTGCCGCTCAAGGATGGCGAGGTGCTGACCGAGAATATGGTCTTCGCCATCGACCCGGCCGTGCGCAACATGCTGGACGAGGCGGAGGACAGCTATCTGCCCGCCGTGCCGATCGGCGGGCTGGTGCCGGCCATGGTGCTCGGCCGCGTGCTGGAATCACGTAACCCCAATTTCAAGGCGGGCGATTATGCGCGCGGCTTCATCGGCTGGGAGGAAAACAGCATCATCCCGGCCGACAATTTCGCGGTCGAGAATGTCCATATCGACCCCGGCGTGCCGCTGACCGCCTATATGGGCGCGCTCGGCTGGTCGGGGATCACGGCCTATATCGGGCTGGAGCGGATCGGCGAGATGAAGGAAGGCAATAACGTCGTCATCAGCGCCGCCGCCGGCGCGGTGGGCAGCGTTGCGGGCCAGATCGCGCGGCTGCGCGGCTGCCATGCGGTCGGCATCGCCAGCACCGGCAAGATCGCCGAGTGCAAGGACCTGCTCGGCTATCAGGCCGCCGTCGATTACCGGGGCAAGTCTCAGGCCGAACTCGCCGCCGCGATCCGCGAGGCGTGCAACGGCCAGGGCGCAGACGTCTATTTCGACAATGTCGGCGGCGAGATTCTCGACACGATGATGCCACTGATGAACGCCTTTGGTCGGATCGTCGTGTGCGGCATGGTGGCGGACTATAATGCCGGCAAGGACGTCTACAAATTCGGCAATCTCTGGCAGATCCTGGTCAATCGCGTCACGATGCGCGGCTTCCTGGCCTATGAGCATCTCGACATGCTGGAGGAGGCGGAGGCCACGCTGTCGGGCTGGGTGAAGTCCGGCCAGCTCAAGGCGACCGAGAATGTCGCCACCGGCATCGAGAACACGCCCGACGCCTTCATCCGCCTGATGTCGGGCCAGACCACCGGCAAGACCATCGTGCGCCTGCGCGACGACATTTCGACGCTGGCGGATCTGGAACTGGCGTGAGCTGAACGCTTCCCCCCTCCTGCCTGCGGGAGGGGGGAAGAGGGCGTCAGTCAGGCTTTGAACCAGGCCCTGCTGGTCCGCATCAATTCGCGTGCGCGTTCGAACAGATCGGGGAAACCGTCCCGCAGCGCCTTCGACCGCTCCTCGATGCCGATCGGCAGGCCATCGGGCAGCGCATTCAGCAAACCAGCCAGATCGAGACCGCCCTGCCCCAGCGCCACGCGCCCGTCGATCGCTTCTGTGATGATCGCCTGCGGATCGGCAGGATCAGCGCCCACCAGTGGCGCGTCGCAGAACTGACAATAACTCAGCCATTCGCGCGGCAGCGCAGCCACATCCGCCACCGTCCCGCCCGAGCGCATCCAGTGCAGCGCATCGACCAGCAATCCCACCTGCGGCGCATCGATCTCCCGCAAAATTGCGCTGGCTGCGCCGATCGTCTTGACCTCCGTAAACAGGCCAAACTCGAGATTGACCCCGATGTCGCCACCGGCATGGGCGATCAGCGCCGCCAGCTTGTCGCGGGTCGCGCCGCTGTCGGGATCGCTGCTGACGCACAGCACATTGCGCGCGCCCAGTTCGCGCCCGATATCGACGATGCGCAGATGATCGGGGTCGAGCGGCCCCGGCTTGATCCAGACGACCTCCACATCCAGAAGCGGCAGGCCGCTCGCCGCCAGCGCCGCCTTGACGTCGCGCGTGATCGCATCGGTCCAGTCGGCCGGCTCGATCCACATGCCGCCATAGTCGAAGCCGGCGGCGGCGGCCGTCTCCACCAGCTGGACCGGCGTGGCCTCTGGCATGATGCCGGAGGCCATGGCGATGGGATGACGCCGGCTCATGGCGTTCACACGAACTCGTCGGCGCGCGGGGTGCGGCGCAGCGACTGGCCGGCGGTGACGTCGATATTCTGGCCGGTGATGAACGCCTCGTCGCTGGCCAGCCACAAGGCGGTGTTCGCGACATCCTCCACGGTCGGGAACCGGCCGAGCGGCATTTCCTTGATGAAGGCGTTCGTCACGGCCTCCACCGCGAAATAGCCCTCGGTCATGGCGCTTTTCGTGAAGCCCGGACACAGCGAATTGACGCGAATGCCGCGCTCGCCCCACTCATTGGCGGCGACGCGGACCAGCACGTCCGCCCCGCCCTTCGACCCGGCATAAGCGCCCTGCCCCGGCGCCTGCACCAGCGCAGTCAGCGACGATGCGGTGATGATCGACCCACCGCCGGTCATCGCCAGCGCCATCTGCTTGAGGAACAGGCCGGTGCCCACGAAATGCACCTCCGCCTGCTGGCGGAAGGTTTCCGCAGTGGTCTCCAGCAGCATCGCGCTGCCCTCCACCCCGGCATAGTTCACCGCGATGTCGAGCTTGCCATAAGTGTCGACCGCCGCCTTCGCCAGCGCCGCCAGTTGCGCCTCATCGGTGATGTCGCAGGCCATAGCCGTCGCGCCCAGTTCGTCGGCGATCGCCTTCACCGCCGCCTCGCGCCGGGCGGCCAGCACCAGCTTCGCACCTTCCTGCGCAAAGCGGCGCGCGGTCGCCGCGCCCATGCTGCGGGGGTCCGACGCGCCCAATATGACCGCGACCTTGTTGTCCAGACGTCCCATCGTAAACTCCTTGAAAATATTCAATATTCTTCGCTGGCGAGCACCGTGAACACGCGCGAGGAAAAGGCCCATTGCCCGTCCCGCCTGCGATATTCGTCCCGATAGCAGCCCTGCACGCGCACCCGCTTGCCGTCCGCCGTGGTGGCGGTCTCGCTGGAATAGGATCGGCCGGTGGCATGGTCGCCGTCGATCTCGACCGATCCCTGCGACACCATCATGACCACGAAGGGAAAGCCGGCCATCGCCGCTCCCCAGGCGGAGACGATGGCGTCGCGGCCCCGGACCGGCTCAGGATCGAACAGTTGCCACTGCGCGTCCACATCCCAGGTCGCGCCCCACAGATCGGCATCGCGCTGGTTCACGCCATCGGCATAGCGGGCGAGCACATCGTTGATGGCGACGCGGTCCTCGAAAATGCTCATTGCGCAGGCTCCGCGATGCGGATGCTGAAAATCTCGTCGCGGGGCACGCCGATCTCATTGTAGACCGGCTCGACCCCGTCCACGCTGTAGAGCTTCACGTCGAAGCCGTTCATCGAATAGCTGCCCAGATGGTCGCGCATCGCCGCATAGGAGGGGTCGCGGAAATGCTGACCCAGCGCCTGGGGCGACTCCCATTCCTCGTAGACGTTGATTTTGGCAGGCTCCAGCGGATCGACAGCCCAGTCATAGGCGACGCAGCCCGCTTCCTGCCTGCTGGCGAGGATATGGTCGCGCCCGCCGCGAATGATCTCGCTACAGTCGCTATCCTCGAAGGTCAGCCATCCGGCCACTATGATCCGCATTCATGTTCTCCTTTCGGGTGAGTGTGAGGGCGACGAGCAGCAGGATCGCGCAGGCAAAGGCGCTTGCGCTGATCGCCACGACGCCGCGATAGTCGGTCCCGCCGATCGTCATCGACGCCAGCGTCGGCCCCAGCGCCACGCCGCCGATCTGCGCCGTGCCGATGAAGATCGCCGATCGACCACTGGGGTCGAAGGTCATGAGCATCGGGATGTGGAAGGACGGCGTGAACATCCAGACGAAGGCGATGAGGCCAGTCGCCGCATAGAGCGCCCAGCCCGCCGGCAGCAGCAGCAGCATCGCCGCGCCTGCGCCGACCAGCGCGGCGACGGCAGTGGTCAGCGCGCCGTTCCACCGATCCGCCAGCCGCATCGCCGCCAGGCCACCGATGATCTGGATGGCGATGCCCATGCTGATCGCGGTGCCGATGCTGCTGTCGGCATGACCCATCTGCCGGGCCAGCGGCAGGACATAGACCCAGGCCGAAAACACCCCGGCCATGAACAGCGCCACCGCCACCAGACTGGCGAAGCCCGCAGCGGTCGGCCGCTTCGCGCCACCGCCGCCCTCGATCGGGGCGAAGGCAGGCGGCAGCGCGATGGCGAGCAGCAGCGGCACGGCGCTCAGCACCAGCAGCGCGCCATAGCCGCCTGCCATGCCCAGCTTCGGCAGCAATATCGCCGTCATCGCCGAGGAAAGCAGGAAGGCCAGGACCGACTGCGCCGTCACATAGACGGCGAACAGGCGCCCCGGCGCCGCCACCCGCGACAGCAGGCCGACCAGCATCCACAGGATGATGCCCGACGCGAAGCCGTTGACGAAGCGAGCGGCGATGATGCCCTGCGCCGCCAGATATAGCGTGCTGCCGTTCGCCGCCAGCATGGCGAGGCCGCACAGCGCCGCGAGCAGGCGCAGATGGCGCGGCGGCAGCAGCGCGCCGGCGGTCAGCGTCGCCGCGACCATCCCCAGCGCCTCGGCCGTGGCGGCCTGCCCGACCTGATGCGCGCCGATGCGGCCGGCGTCGAGCAGCGCGCCGAGCAGGATCGGCTGAAGCGCGGGCACGCAGCCGGCGACCACCGCCATCGTCGTGACCGCAGCCACTTGGCCCCTGGTGAAACTCATCACGCGGCACTCAGGATCATATCGGCCGCGCGCCAGCCGACCGCCATGGCGGGCGCGTTGGTGTTGCCGGTGACGAGGTCGGGCATCACCGAACAATCGGCAACGCGAAGGCCGGTGACGCCGCGCACACGCAACTGCGGGTCGAGCACGGATCGATCGTCACCGCCCATGCGGCAGGTGCCGGTGCCGTGCAGGCCGCTGGTGGCGAGACGACGGAAGCTGTCCAATATGTCCGCGTCGCTCTCGACCGCCGCGCCGGGTATCTGCTCCGCGCCCATGACCGAGGCGAGCGCGGGCTGGGCCATGAAGCGGCGCATATAGCGGACGGTCGCGATGGCGGCCGCGCGGTCGTAATCGGTGGTCAGCCAGTTCGGGATGATCTGCGGATTGGCGGCCGGATCGGACGATTTCACATGCACCTCGCCCTCGCTGGTCAGGCGCAGCAACTGGCCGTAGATCGACATGCCCGGCTGCCGGTCGATGTCGCTGAGCGGCACCGGGTGATTGTCGTCGCTCAGCGCAAAGGTATAGGCGCTCATATAGAGTTGCAGGTCGGTGCGCCTGTCGGGGTGGGCGACGTTGACGAAGGCCCCCACCTCGAACGGCCCCATCGACATCGGCCCGCTGCGCGTCAGATAATAGCGCAGCACCGACAGGATCAGCCCCAGCCCGTAGAAATGATGGCCGATGCCGACCCGCTTCGTCAGGCGGAACGGCATGGCGAAGGCCAGATGCTCGCGCATGCGGCGGCCGACATCGGGGCTGTCGATCAGCGTTTCTATCCCCGCTCCTTGCAGCACCGCGCCATTGCCGATGCCCGAGCGCTCCAGCACCAGCGGGCTTTCGAGCGTGCCCGCGCAGATAATGACCTCGCCCGCGACCTGTTCGACCCAGGTCCCGTGTTCGGGATGGGAGAGTTCGACGCCCGTCACCCTTCCCGCTTCCATCAGCACGCGGCGGCACAAGGTCCCTGTCAGCACGCTGAAATTGGGTCGCTTGCGCGCCTTGTCGACGAAGACCACCGCACCGCTCTCGCGCCGCCCCTTGCGGACATTGTGGCTGTAATAGCCGATGCGGTCGCCGTCGATTTCGTTGAGGTCGTCGGTCTTGGCCATGCCCATCTGCTGGCCGGCGGCGATGATGTCGTCGGTCAGCGGGTAGCGGAAATTGCCGCCGGGGGTGATATGCACCGGCCCGCCCGCGCCACGCCGGTCGCTCGCGCCCAGGCCATGATCCTCCAAAGCCCGGAAGGCGGCGGTCATGCTCGCCCCATCCCAGCCGGTGCAGCCCAGCGCCCCCCAGGCGTCATAGTCGGCCGGCTCGCCCCGGCTCCAGATCATGCCGTTGATAGCGGACGATCCGCCCAGGCCCCGGCCCCGGATCCAGACTTCGGGCACATTGCTGCCGGGCATACGCGGCTGTTCGACCTGATAGGCCAGCACATGTTCCGGCTTCGTCACGACCTTGGCGATGCCCTTGGGCATGGTGATGAAGGCGCTACGGTTCTCGCCCCCGCCCTCGACCAGCAGGACGCGATGTTTCGGGTCGCGGGACAGGCGCTCCGCCAGCACCGATCCGGCCGATCCCGCACCGATGATGATATAGTCCCACATGCCGTCCCGCTCCTGCATCTTATGGTCGCGGACGCCGCGCATCGGGGCGTTAAGCCCCTCAATGCCGCAGGCGTGACCCGCGCCGTTCGTGCGGCACTGTTTCAGAATAGGGATGGGAGGGCACGCTGTGACTTCCGATAGCTGGGATCGGAGAGGCGGTGCGCGTTGCGCCAAGGATTAAGAGGGCTACTCTATGTGCACGCGCATCCCGAAGCACGATATCCCGATTATCCGCTGATATGCGGATCAAAAGATAGCAGGCGCGTGAGTTTCGGATCTGGCAGCGTGAAACGCGCAGCTTGTCAGGATTGGGGAATGGTCGGGGAGACAGGATTCCAGACTGGAATAGCTGCCCCTTCGACCCACGGAAATCCGCAGTTTTTGCGGGATCGCGAAGCCCTTGTGTGTGGGTTGTGTGTGTTGGTCAAGTGCCATCCTGAAACGGGTCAGCAATGGCCCTCGGATGCCATCCGCGTCGCGCTATAAGTTATGCGAATACGCGCGCTTGTGGGTGGCACGGAACGGGCAGCGCTGGCTCCGCTGAACCACGTCTCGTTTTGGTTTCCGGCGATCATGTGCAGCGACAAACCCCGTATTCGATCCCGGACCGCTATAAATCACGGTTTGCGGTCAGAGTGATCGATAGCGGGGAGGGCTATCGATCACCGAAATGGGTTGCCACTTCGGCATGGCGTTCGGCGATCTCGGCGACCGACACCGTTGCCCCTGCCTCCGCTGCGATCTTGGGCCAATCGCTGAGCGAGGCACGTACTTCGTCAATGATCAACGCGATCGCCCGGTCGGACAGGCCGTGCCGTCGCCCCAGCGTCATCACCTGTGCGCGCGTTGGCGCTCGCCCTTCGCCCTCTACCGCGAGGTAATGCTCGCCGCCGGGTCCGCTGGAAAAAGTCAGGTCATAGGCTGGGGCGAGGCGCCACTCGCCGGCCGCATCCTGCAGGAAGCTGTGCTGGCGGGTATGGTCATCGCGATTGTGCGCGAGGACGTTGAACACCATGCGACGGAAGGCTTCCTCTACGTCAGCGGCATGGCGGGTGATCGCCATCGTCGCACGGAGGAACGTGTCATAGTCGATCGACGGCATGTCGGCACGGGCCTCCAGCGCACCGGCCAACGAAATCATGTGGAGGCGTCGGCCCGGCGCCGGCCGGTCGAACCTGCGCGTCGCGAAATAGCCCGGCCCGGTCTGGGCCGAAAGCAAACGGGACGCGGCCATATCGATGCCAGCGGTGCGGGCCATGCGGGCATACGCCTCTTCGACGGGGCCGATATCGATGGGGTCGACGGTGGCGCGAAATTTGACGATCCAGTCTTCGTGGCCGGTGTCGCCTTCGCCACTCAGCGCCCCGTCCGGCGCGACGCCCAGATGGATCTTGGGCCGCGCACCGCCAGATGCGCCGCCAAGCCGGGCAAGCGTGTCGATCTGTCCGGGATCGTCGCCGAGCAGCAGAACGCGGGACTCCTCGGCCAGCGCATCGAGATCGATCGCGCCGACATCCTCGGTCGGGGTCGTCGCCGGTTCATAAACCAGCGCGCCGCGCCCTGTTCGGCCGACAAGGGCTAGCCGGTCGACCGGGCTGAGCGTATCGATACGGACGCCCAACTTTTCCAGCCTCCGTTTCATCAGCATCTGCCCCCACGCGTCGGGCAGGCTGTCCGCCAGAAAGCCAGGAAGGCCATCAAAATTGCGACCGCGTGCTGCGTGTAGACCGGGTTCTGGGGGATAAAGCAGGGGGTCGATCCGCCGCCGCTGATCGACGACAGCCGTCGACCATTCTACCTGCGCCAATCCATCCGCCATCGCGAGACGGCCCACGGTATCCGCAGCCTCGCCTTCGTCGAGCATCAGGCCAATTTCGAGGGGCGTGCCGGGCGCGAGTTTCATGACGACCGCGATGCCGGCGCGCGCATGCGCGACTTTAGTTTGGCAGCCGCCTTCTGCTGCTCAAGCAATGCGTCCATCGAGGTCGCCGGTGGTGCGGGAAACAGCCCGGCCAGATCCTGTTCGCAGCGCAACGCGACCGCCGCGCGGACGAGGTCTTCGATTGAGGCTTTGCCCTCGGCTTCGAGGCGACGCCACGTCCGATACGCGATGCCGGCGCGCGCTGCTGCATCGGTCTGGGTGAGGCCCATGTCGAGCCGGCGGCGCTTGATCCGCTGACCTATGGAGGCGGCGACTTCAAGGGGTGTTCGGAGCATTGTCCATATATGGACGAAATGCCCGGTTTTTACAATATATAGTCCTTATGAGGACAATAAAATGGAGGTCATGTGGTTGGAGTCGAGTGCCGTTCTCAGGTGAGCGCACATAGGCGTCATCCAGTAGACTGTTCAGCTCGTTCTCGAGCGCCAGCCCGAAAATCTCGTCAATCTATTGGCCCGTCAGCGCGGGACCCGTCTCCAGCATGCTTTCAACCTTCGCCTCCACAATCACGAAGCAGGCCGAGAGCATCGCGGCGCGCCTGCGTGCTTTTCGTCATGCTCGGCGATGAGGTCCGCGACGCTGCGCTGGGGTGCGAGGGCCGTGCTCATACCACCCCCTCCCGATTGGCGTGGGGGTGGGTGCGTCGTGCGCACGACAGCGCCGTAGGTGCGGAACAGTCCGTGACTATTCCGTGATTCATCGAACCTAACGGTGAATCTGATCGCCGCGTGTTTCCGGCCTGTTCTACAAACCCCGCGCCGCAATCATGGCTAAGCCATTGATTTATGGTCGGGGAGACAGGATTCGAACCTGCGACATCCTGCTCCCAAAGCAGGCGCGCTACCAGACTGCGCTACTCCCCGTCGGGAGGGGCCTTAGCGACGTTAGGCGGCGCGCGTCAACTCGCATCGACGGCGGACGGGTTCAGTGGAACAGCAGCCACAGGACCAGAATGACGGGGATCGGCACGCCGAGCAGCCAAAGCAATATTCCCTTACCCATGATACGCACTCCTTGGCCGCCCGCATGGATGAACGAGCGAACAAGCGAGGCTGTTCCCCCGATTTCAACAGGCTAAGGCTTTGAAGGCGCGCTGTAGAGTTGCCAGGGAGACGCGCCGGTCGTCCAGCGCGCTTCGCCATAGGCGCGCAGGCAGCGCATCATGGCCGGGCTGAAAATCTCCTCCTCTTCATCCGACGGCGCGTTGCATTCATTGCCGGCAGCGGTGGCCACATAGGTGCGCATGTCCGGGAAGCTACTGGCCACGCCATAGATCGACGCCAGTTCGACCTGGTTGAACGTGATCGATCGCAGGCGATTGAGCGTCGGCAGCAGCTTGGGCGGCAGCGTGGCGACTTTCGACGGGGTGACGTCGCCGTTCATGAGGACATAGATGTCGCCCTTGCGCCCGGCGCTGCTCAACGCTTCATGCGCGCCCTTCTGGAACTCGGTGACGAACACGGACTGGCGCACGCCGCCGTCGAGATAGGGCTTGTCCGATATCCGCACCTGTCGGAACACCAGCGGCACGGCCGACGACGCCAGCAGCGCGCCGATATAGCAGTCCTCCCGTTCCCGCCCGGCGAGTTCGCGGGTCATGCGGGTGAGATCGACGGCGTACATCCGGCCGTCCAGCCCGTCGACGACGCCGACATAGAGTTTCCGCGTGTCATTTTCGGGGGCCGCGACCTGATCGATCAGCGGGCGCAGCCGATCACGCACATAGGTTTCAAGCGGCGCGGTGTCCGCCATCGAGGCGTGGCGGATGAAGAAGAGCGAGCCGTGGCGCTTGAGCAGCTGGCGCTCGTCGGTGATCGAATAGGCGTCGATCAGCTGCTGGTCATAGCCCTTTCCAAGGAAGGCGAAGGTGGCCTGGAGCGAGCCGGTGCTGACGCCGGTGACCATGTCGAACCGATCCGGCCGCGCCGGGTCCAGCGCGGGCTGGCCGCTCCAGCCCTTCAGGAAGCCGGCGCCGAACGCGCCCCACTGGCCGCCGCCCGACAATATGAGGAAGCGTGACGGCGTGTCGGTCGTGGGCCGGGATGCCGGGCCGACGCCGGGGCGCACGAAGGTTTCGGCGATCGAGGCGGCGAACGGCGATGGACGCTGTGAGGCGATGGCGGCGCGCGGCGTGGGTCCGGGTGTTTCGGGCAGAAGAATGCGGAACTGGTCGAACCGCTCGCAACGCAGCGCCAGCGGCCGGTCCGTGGCGCAGGCGCCGAGGCCGACGACCAGCATGATGAGCATCCAGAACCGCGCCATAGCCCCTTCCCCCAAGCTGTCAGGCGACGAGTCGCGATGATGCGCCGCCTTCCGATGCAACAAAGATGCACGGTGATCCGCGCAGTTGGCAATCATTCGATTGCGAGATTAGCGCGTCTTTACAGGACTTAAGTCCGAAACGGTGCAAACCAATCAAAGTTAACGCGCCTTTAAGCATGAATGTAATGAAACATTGCTGGATACGCGATGTTATCCTGCACACAATAGTACAGGAGAAGATCATGTCTACAGGACACATGTTGAGCAAGATCGACGATCTTGTCACGACCCTGATCGACAGCGTCAAAGGCTATGACCATTCCGCCGACAAGGTGGAATCGCCCGCGATGAAGAGCCTGTTTCATGATCTCGCGGCCGAAAGGCGCGCTGCGGTGGAAGTGTTGCAGGCGGCCAGTCGCGCGCTGGGCGGCAAGCCCAACGACTTCGGATCGGCGGCGGCGACGCTGCATCGGCGCGTGGAAGATCTGCGCGTCGCGCTGGGCGGCGGCGACCGGGCGATCGTGAAGGAGATCGAGCGCGGCGAGGACTATCTGAAGGAAGAGTTCGAGCGGGTGCGGAACGATGACGCGATGAGTGCGGAAACCCGCAGCGCCGTCGAAAGCGCCTATCGGTCGGTAGCGCGTGGCCATGCCGCCATCAGCGCGATCAAACATGACATGACGGCGTGACGCCGCGCGTCGCAATCCGGGCCTGAACGGGGGAAGGTCGACCATCCTTGCTGCGCTTGCAGAACATCATATTGGAGATGGTCGCGAAGGGCGAAAGCCTGATCGAGACGGCTGACCGCCTGTGTCGGGAGGTGGAGGCGATGATGCCGGACATCGCCTGCTCGATCGTGGGGCTGGACCATGCCGGCTGCCTGCGGCCGCTGGCGGCCCCTTCCCTGCCGACCAGCTATTCCGATGCGATCGACGGTCTGGGCATCGGGCCGCTGGTCGGCTCTTGCGGCACCGCCGCCTATCTGGGCGAACCGATCGCCAGTCGGGACATCGCGCAGGACGAGCGGTGGGACCGCTATCGCCACCTGATCCTGCCCTTGGGCTATCTGGCCTGCTGGTCCAGCCCGATATTGGATGCGCGGGGCAAGGTGCTGGGCACCTTCGCCTTCTACTATCGCGAACCACGCGAACCCAATGAAACGGAGCGGGCGGTCGTCGCCGCCTGCGTCCATCTGTGCGTCATCGCCATGGAGCGCCACGACAGGGTGATGGAACGCGAGCGGCTGGCGAATATCGACGACCTGACGGGCCTGGCCAATCGCGCCTGCTTCAACACGGCGCTGGGTGGACTGGACTGCGCCGATCCGGGAAGCTGGGCGCTGCTGGCGCTGGACCTGGACAATCTCAAGGTCGTCAACGACACGTTCGGCCATCATGCCGGCGACATCTTGCTGCGCGAGGTGGCCGCCCGCATCGCGGCGGCCTGCGCGCCCGACCGCACCTTCCGCCTGGGCGGCGACGAGTTCGCGATCATCGTGCAGTCGCCCGAGACCCTGCGCGATCTGGACGGCGCGGCGGAACGGATTCTGGACAGGCTGGGCCAGCCGGTGCAGGGCGCGGGCCATGTGCTCTACCCACGCGCGACCATTGGCGGCGCGGTGCTGGCGCATGGCGATCGGCTCGCGGAGGCGGTGCGGCAGAATGCCGATTTCGCATTGTACCATGCCAAGGAGACCGGGCGCGGCGGCTTCGTGCGCTACTGGCCGGGTATCGGCACGTCGATCACCCGGCGGCTGTCCGCCATCCGTGAGGTCGACGCCGCGCTGCGCGACGACCGGATCGACGTGCACTATCAGCCGGTCGTGCGGCTTGACACGCGGGACATTGTCGGCGTCGAGGCGCTTTGCCGGATGACCGGAGAGGACGGCCGCATCCGCCCGGCGGCGGAGTTCTGCGAAGCGACGTCGGACGCGCATATCGCCTGCGCGCTGACCGACCTGATGACCGCGCGGGTCGCGGCGGACGTGCGGCGCTGGCTCGACATGGGCATCCCGTTCCAGCATGTCGGCGTCAACGTGTCTTCGGCCGATTTCCACCGGGGCAAGCTGCACGAGCATCTGAGCGCCCCCTTCCTGAAGCAGGGCGTGCCGCTGGAGCATCTGATCGTCGAGGTGACCGAAGGCGTCTATATGGGCCAGCGCGACGAAAGCATCGCCGCGGCCATCGGCGCATTGCGGGAGAATGGGCTGAAGATCGCGCTCGACGATTTCGGTACGGGCTTTGCCTCATTGACGCATCTGCTGACGGTGCCGGTCGACATCATCAAGATCGACAAGTCCTTCGTCGCCCGGCTCGCGCCGGAAAACGCCAGCGCCGCCATCGTCGAGGGACTGTTCCTGACCGCGCAGAAACTGGGCATGAAGGTGGTCGCCGAGGGGATCGAGCATGAGGAGCAGGCGGCGCAGTTGCGCGCGTTCGGCTGCGCATTGGGACAGGGTTGGCTGTTTTCCAGGGCGGTCGATCGCCATGCGATGACCGACCTGTTGCTGGGTTTCGCCCAGCAGCCGGAGGGCGCGCCGAACGTCGCCCAGCCGGTGCATTATCTGCCGCAGCGCCGGATCGTCTGATCCGCCCCCTTAAGCGTCCTGACCGATGCCCAGGACGAGTATCTGCGCCCGATCCTTGTCGCGGGCCGCTTCGTCGAGCATCGCCCATGGCGTGAGATCGGGGTGGATGCGCCGCGCATTGTCGCGCGGCTGGCCCGGTATCCAGCCGTCCAGCAGGCGTTCCGCGCACCAGCGCCAATGTTCCGCCTGCGCCAGTCGATCGACCAGTTGCCTGCCTGAAAGCTCGGCAAGCTCTGCGTCTCGCAGCTTGACCGCGATGTGATCGGCCGCAGCGCGGTTGGACTGCACATAGGTTTCCGACAGGTCCTGCCACCGGCCGCTCGCCGGCAGGCCGTCGCCGCCATGGCGGCGCTCATAGTCCATGTGCAGCGCGGCGGCGCGCGCGTCCTGCGGGCGGTTGACCAGCGCGTCCATGTTGAGGCGCTGGAGCGGCAGGATCGGCGCGGCGAAGCTGAGGCCGGTGCGCGCGAACAACTGCGCGACGCCTGCTTCCGTGCGCAGAACGGCCTGCACAGCGGGCGGATGCGGCATCGCCTGCGACAGCCAGGTCGCCAGCGCGAAAGCCTCCGACAGGGTCCGGTCGTCGTCGCCATAGTCGACGATATGGCGCGTCACGTCCCGGTCGATCGTGTCGCCCCTGCCCGCGATCCGTTCGATCAGCGGCACATGCTCTGCATCGAACACGGCGGCGCCATGGCGGACAAGCCCTTCCACGCCCTCCGCCAGCCCGGCCTCCGCGCCCTCCGCCAGCAGCAGGCGCGGCGCGCCGAGATGGATGGACCAGTTCTGACGCAGCAGCATTTCCGCGCACCAGGACAGGGACGGCCCGCCGCCCCACAGGCAGGCGGTCACGGCCGGCTGACCACGCTTCCGCGCCTCGACGACTAGCGCCGCGTCGTTGAAGGCGGTGCGCATGGCGACGCCGTCCAGCGAGACGGGGCGCAAGCGGCTGCGCGAGACCTGGAGCAGGCCGGGCGAATGCCGCAGGGCATGCTGCGCATCGAGCGAGCGCACCGAAACGAGGATGTCGCGCCCCTCCGCCTGCAAGGCGTCGCGCCAGCCGATCGCGTCGACCAGGCTGTCGACGTCGGCGTGCCGCCAGACTGCGTGAACGGCTGCATGGGCAGCCTCCCGGCGGGCGGCGGCGACCTCCAGCGGTTCGGCGGCGTCGTGGAACCACAATACGCCCGCCGCGCCCAGCGCCGCCTGCCGCTTGAGATCACCCGCCAGCGTGGGATCGCGCAGCACCACCGGGGTTCCGCCATTGCTGGTGGCGATCGCCAGCACGTCCGCGCTGCCGTCGCTGCCGAGCATCATCACATGGCCATCGCCCAGCCGGCGCAGGCACAGCGCCGCGAAGGCGATGAGCACCCGCCGCCGCAGCAGCCAGAACAGGCCGAGCAGCGGCAGCATGGGGCCCACGACACGGGCCACTGCCTGCTGCCAGTAAAGCTCCTGCCCATAGGCATAGCCCGATTGCGGCGCGAGATAGGTGAATGGGGCGTAGAGCAGGTCGAAGACGAACATGACCGGGCCGGGCGAGGCGTTGGCCGCCATGCTGTGCCGCCACGACGCCCACATGGTGAACAGGCTGAGCGCCAGGATGACGATGAACGCGCCGGCGAAGCGTGACGCGCGCGAGTCCCGCCATGCCGCGCGCATGGCCCCGCGCGCGAGGCGGGCGGCGCGGTTCGGACTGGTCTCGCTCATCTTGTCGTCTCTTTCAAAGCCGCAACCGGCTCCCGATGCGCGAGGAAGAACATATCGGGGTTTAAATCAAGGTAATAGCGTTGCGTTACCCGAACAACTGCGCATCGACCTGCCGTTCACCGGCCAGCGCGCCGATCTTCAGCAGCAGATCGATGTCGCCGACATTGTCGAGCAGGCGCAACCGGAGCAACTTCGCCTCGCCCAGCGACAGATCCAGTTCGCGCTTGAGCCACGCCTCCTCCAGCGGGGCGTCATAGCGCTGGAAGGTCCACATCGGCGGAAAACCGTGACGCGCGCCGGCCAGGGTGCCGATCTCGCTGTTGATCGACCAGGGCCGCGGCGATCTGCCCAGCCATTGCATCAGCGCATTCGCCTGTTGCGAGCTGTCATAGAGCGCGCTGGTGAGGCCCGCGACCGCCTTTACCGCAGGCAGTGTCAGGCGACGCCGCAGCCAGGCCGGGCTGCGCGGGCGGGCGCTGCCGGTGCCGACGGAAACGACGGTCAGCTCGTCCGCGCCATAGGGCCAGGCGAAACCGTAAGCCGGTACGCCCGCGACCATGGCGAGCATCAGCGCGGGATTATTGTGGGAGGTCATCGCGCCATCGAGAAAAGCGCCGGGGCTGCCCTTCTCCACCTCGATCGGCACGATGTCGAAATAGAAGGGCGCAGCCGCGCTCGCCTGCACGATACGGGCGAGGCGATATTCGTGATTGGGCACGACCCGGCGCAGCGCGGCGTCGGGCTGCGCGGCGATCTCTTCGGGATCGCCCAGCCAGTAGCGCGCGCGCGGATTGTTGGTCAGCACCCAGGCGCTGCCGGTGTCGACCCGCTTGGCCAGCGCGGCAAAGCCGGTCTTCCACGGCGCATTGCCCAAAGTCACGTCGCCCAGATAGCCGGCGATCTCCCGCTCCAGCTTGCGCGGATCGAAGCGCGACTGGAGGAACGGGATGCGATAGCCGCCGATGAACACGCGCGGGCCGAGCGTGCGGTAGAGCCGCTCGATCTCCGCGCAATCATGGCCGAGCGCCAGACCCGCCGCGATGATCGCGCCGGTGGAGGTGCCGCCGATCAGGTCGAACCAGTCGCACAGTCGCAGGTCAGGCCGCCCTTCCCGTTCGCGCAGCCTTTGTTCTAGCACCTGGAGGATGCCGATGGCCAGCGCGCCGCGCATGCCGCCGCCGTCGATCGACAGCACGCGCTTGGGGCCGGGCGCAGTCAGGCGTTCAGGATATGCGGTCACGCTGCCCCCTTTGTGGCCGGCGGTTCGATCGTCAGGCTATAGTCGAATCGGCCGACTGTTCACGAATAAATGTAGAAGAGTCGATTTCGACTGGCCAGAAGCAGGCATTCACGCCACATCTCGCCCAACGGAACGAGTTCAGATCAGCGGGGCGTCATGAATTCGACATCTGCCGACAGTGCCGGGCCTGTTCAGCTGGCTGTTCCCGGCCTTGCCTTCACCGCCGCCATCACCGGCCATCGTGCGATAGCGCAGGGCAATGTGGATAGGCTGACGAAAATCGTCGCGGGCCTGCTGTCCGACATGTCAGGCGCGCTGCTGGACGCCCGGTCGAAATCGGCGCTCGACAGGGACAGGCCCGTCGATTTGCGGCTGCTCTCGGCGCTGGCGCAGGGCGCGGACCAGATCGGCGCGGCGGCGGCGGCGCGAGCGGAGGGCGAGCGATGGTCGCTCGAAGTCATCCTGCCCTATGCTCGCGACGCCTATCTGGCGGAAATGGACGCGAAGGCGGCGCCGGGCGGGGACAAGCCGTCGGCCACGGCGCGGGCCTTTCTGGCGGCAAGCCCCCGGCCCCGAACGCTGGAATTGGCCGACTGGTCGCCTGTGCCGGGCGCGACGGACAAGTTGCAGGACCATTGGCGCAACCGCCGCTACTGGCTGATCGGGCAGATGCTGGCGCGGCGCGCGGACCTGCTGATCGCAATCTGGCGCGGCGGGCCGGCGGAGGGGCTGGGCGGAACGGCCGATGTCGTGGCGGACGCCTATCGCACGGGGGTGCCGGTGCTGTGGGTCCATCCCGATACGCTGGAGGTGCGCGCGGTGCTGGCGACGGGCGAGCATCATGGCGGCGGGCTGCTGGCGCTGGCCGAACAGTTGCAACTGGAGCCGGAGAGCACGGCGCCCGCTCAGGTCAGGGCGGCGATCGATCAGGCGGTGGAGATGGTGCTGGTTCCCGCCGGCAAGACGCGGGGCGGCGACGCGGATTATGACGGGCTGGCCGCCTTTGCGGGACTGGCGCCCGAGCGCTGCAACGAGAAGGTCGCGCCGACAACCTGGTGGCGCTTCTACGACCTGTTTCGCTGGGCGATGCTGCTGGGCACGCCGGACCGTCCAGCGCCCAGCTTCAGCCTGCGGGTCGACCATGAGCGCGAGGTGTGGGTCGCGCGGGGCGATGGCGACGGCTTCATGGATGCGTCGGACAGGCGGATCGGCCCGTTCGCGCTGGCCAGCGATCTGGTCGCGACGCGGCTGGGGCACGCCTATCGGTCGGGCTATCTGATGATTATCATGCTGACGACGCTGGCGGTGATACTGGCGGCGCTGGGACTGTTGCTGCCCAAGGGGGCCAAGCCCTTTCTGCTGATTGCGGAGCTGGTTGCGCTGGGCGCCGCCTTCGGCCTGTATCGGCTGAGCCTGCGCCTGTGCTGGCACCGGCGGCTGATGAACGCGCGGCATGTCGCGGAGAGCCTGCGCGGAGTGCGGATACTGGCGTGGCTGGGGCTGTCGGGACGGCGGCAGGTCAGCGCGGATTCGCCGTGGACCGCCTGGTATTCCAACGCGACGGCGGCGCTGCCGGCGCTGCCCGACACGCGGATCGGGCCGGAGGAGGTGGCGGCGCTGGCGGGGCGGATATCGGAGTCGCTCAAGGATCAGCTCGACTATCATCGCATCAACCATTTGCGCCTGTCGCACATTCACGAACGGCTGGACCGGATCGGCTGGGTCGCGGTCGGGGCGGCGGCGGCAGTCACTTTTCTGACGCTGGTCGCCTATCTGGGCTTCGCCCATTCCGGGCCGCATGGCGGCTATCCGGGGTGGCTGCAATATATGATCTATGGGTCGGTCGCCTGCGGCACGGTGGGGCCGGCGATCGCGGCGGGTCTGGCGGGCATAAGGTTTCAGGGCGATTTCGAACGGTTCGCGCACCGATCGCACAAGACTTTGGGGCAGTTGGAGCGCATACTGCAAAGGCTGGACGCGATCACCCGGCGATCCCGGACCTGTCAGCCCTTTTGCGCCGGGCCACAGGCGCCGTTGATCGAGGATCTGGTCGACCTCGCGCTGGAAGTGCAGACGACCTATGAGGACGATCTGGAAGACTGGCGCTTCGTCTACGCAGCGCGGCCGATTCCGGGATTATAGGTCTTAGCCCATGCCCATCGCGCTCAGTTCCTGCGCCGCGCGCCGAAGCGCGGGCAGGAAGCGGGTGCGCAGTTCGGTGATCGGCACGCGGGCGCTCTGCGTGCCGATATTGAGCGCGGCGACGACGCCGTGTCGGCCCATCACCGGCACGGCAACGGACATCAGGCCCAGTTCCAGTTCCTGATCGACGATGGCATAGCCCTCCTCCGCGACATGCCGGAAGATGTCGAGCAACGCTGAGCGATCGGTGACGGTGCGATCGGTGCGGGCAATCAGCTCCGTGCGTTTCAGATAGGCCGCCTGTTCCTGCGGGCCTTGCGCGGCGAGCAGAATGCGGCCCATCGACGTGCAATAGAGCGGCAGGCGACTGCCGACACGCAGCGCGATCGACATGATCCGAGAGATTTCCGCGCGGGCGACATAATAGACCTCGCCCTCCTCCATGACGCCCATCGAGCAGCTTTCGTGCAGTTCGTCCCGCAACTGGTCGAGCAGCGGCTGCGCGCGCATCGCCAGCGTGCTCGACGACATATAGGCGTAGCCGAGCGCCAGCACTTTTGGCCGCAGCGCATAATGCGTGCCGTCCTGCGCGGCATAGCCCAGGCGCACCAGCGTATGCAGACAGCGCTTGACCGCCGGGCGGCTGAGACCCGTCAACCGCGCCGCCTGCGCGATCGTCATCGGCTGCCGCTCGTCGGCGAAGCAGCGCAGCACCGCAAGGCCGCGCGCCAGCGACGTCATGAATTCGGGATCGCCATTGGCTTCGAGCATCGCTGCACCTTGTTGTAACCGATAATCGGACAATATCACGTTTATCGGTTGACGCAAGCATCGACCAAGCGAAGAAGCGCTCCACGGAACGAGAAGCAGGAGAGTCGCGCATGATCGACAAGGAACAGCAGAGCGCCGAAGCGGCGGTCGCCGACATTCAGGACGGCGCTTCGGTCATGATCGGCGGCTTCGGCACGGCGGGCATGCCCGACCAGTTGATCGACGCGCTGATCGCGCGCGGCGTGGGCGATCTCACCATCATCAACAACAATGCCGGCAATGGCGAAGCAGGCGTGGCCGCGCTGATCCGCGAAGGCCGGGTCAGGAAGATCATCTGCTCCTTCCCGCGCCAGTCGGACTCGCATCATTTCGACGCAGCCTATCGCGCCGGCAAGATCGAGCTGGAACTGGTGGCGCAGGGCAACCTCGCCGCGCGCATCCAGGCGGCGGGCGCCGGCCTTGGCGCCATCTTCACGCCGACCGGCTATGGCACGCTGCTGGCGGAGGGCAAGGAAACGCGCGAGATCGACGGCGTCCACCATGTGCTGGAATATCCGATCAAGGCCGACTTTGCGTTAATCAAGGCGCACAAGGCGGATCGCTGGGGCAACCTCATCTATCGCAAGACGGCGCGCAATTTCGGCCCGATCATGGCGATGGCGGCGACCACCAGCATCGTGCAGGTCAGCGAGATCGTGCCGCTGGGCGCGCTCGACCCGGAGGTCGTGGTGACGCCGGGCATCTTCGTGCAGCGCGTCGTGCAGATCGCGTCCGCCACCAACCACGCCCTTGCAGCCTGATCCGGGAGAAATCGATATGAACCGCATGACCCGCGACCAGATGGCCGCCCGCGTCGCCCGCGACATCCCAGAGGGCGCTTATGTGAACCTGGGCATCGGCCTGCCGACCAAGGTGGCCAATTATCTGCCGGCCGAGCGCGAGATATTCCTCCAGAGCGAGAACGGCCTGCTGGGCATGGGGCCTGCGCCGGCCGCCGGCGAGGAGGACTGGGAACTGATCAACGCGGGCAAGCAGGCGGTGACGCTGCTGACCGGCGGTTGCTTCTTCCACCATGCCGACAGCTTCGCGATGATGCGCGGCGGGCATATCGACATCTGCGTGCTGGGCGCGTTTCAGGTGGCGGTGAACGGCGATCTCGCCAACTGGCACACGGGTGAAGAAGGCGCGATCCCGGCCGTCGGCGGGGCGATGGACCTGGCGATCGGAGCCAAGAAGACCTTTGTCATGATGGACCTGCTGACCAAGCAGGGGACAAGCAAGCTGGTGGAGGCGTGCAGCTATCCGCTGACGGGTCTGGGCTGCGTGTCGCGGGTCTATACCGACCTGGCCGTGTTCGACGTGGGGCCAGAAAACGCAACCGTGATCGAGATGGTCGAGGGATTGACGATCGACGAACTCCGCCGGCTTACGGGCGTGCCGCTCGCTTATGATCCGCAGGAACTGGCCGCCTGAACTGACGGGCTGAACTGACCGTCCGACTACAAGGAATTTCGCATGACCGACGCCTTCATCTGTGACGCCGTGCGCACGCCCATCGGCCGCTATGCCGGGGGCCTGGCCAATATCCGCGCCGACGATCTGGGCGCGCTGCCGATGAAGGCGCTGCTGGCGCGCAATCCGGGGCTGGACCCGGCGCTGCTCGAGGAGGTGTTCTACGGCTGCGCCAACCAGTCGGGCGAGGACAATCGCAACGTCGCGCGCATGAGCCTGTTGCTGGCGGGCGTGCCGCATACGGTGCCGGGCGTAACGCTGAACCGTCTGTGCGCTTCGGGGCTGGAAGCGGTGGGCGAAGCCGCGCGGGCGATCCGCAGCGACGAGATGGCGCTGGCCATTGCCGGCGGCGTCGAGAGCATGACGCGCGCGCCCTTCGTGATGGGCAAGTCGGACGGGGCGTTCGGGCGCAACCAGAGACTTGAGGACACGACCATGGGCTGGCGCTTCGTCAACCCGGCGCTCGATGCGCTGTACGGCACGGAAACGATGCCGCGCACCGGCGAGAATGTGGCGGTGGACTATGCTGTCAGCCGCGAGGACCAGGACGCCTTCGCGCTGCGCAGCCAGCAACGCGCCGCCGCTGCGCAGGCGAGCGGCTTCTTTGCGGAAGAAATCATCTCCGTCACCGTGCCGGGCAAGAAGCGCGGCGAGACGATTGACATCACCACCGACGAGCATCCCCGCGCCGATACGACCATCGAGACGCTGGCGAAATTGAAGCCCCTGTTCGGCCCCGAAGGCACGGTGACGGCGGGCAATGCGTCCGGCATCAATGACGGCGCCGCGGCGATGATCGTCGCCAGTGAGGCGGCGGCAAAGGCGAACGGGCTGACGCCGCGCGCCCGCATCCTGGGCATGGCGTCAGTGGGTGTGGAACCGCGGGTAATGGGCATCGGCCCCCTGCCCGCCACGCAGAAGCTGCTGGCGCGACTGGGCCTTGGAATCGGTGATTTCGACGCGATCGAACTCAACGAAGCCTTCGCGAGCCAGGGCATCGCGGTGATGCGCGGGCTGGGCCTCGCCGACGATGCGGAACATGTAAACCCCAATGGCGGCGCGATCGCGCTCGGCCATCCGCTCGGCATGTCGGGCGCGCGCATTGCGATGACGCTCGTGCATCAGCTGGAAAAGACCGGCGGCAAGCGCGGCATCGCCACGCTGTGCATCGGCGTCGGCATGGGTCTGGCGCTGGCGGTCGAGCGGGTCTGACCCCGCTCAGGCCAGCGTCGTCGCGATCGGCAGGCCCGCTTTCAGCGTCAGCGTGACCGGCGTGCGCTCGGCGATGTCGGCTAGCCGCGCCTTCTGTTCGTCGTCCAGCCCGACGATAGTGAGCGTCCGGTCGATCCGCCGCTCCTCCCTGCCCGACAGGCGCAGCGCGACGTCCAGCGATTCCAGCGGCCACCCTTTCCTGTCCGCATACATGCGCAGCGTGATCGCCGTGCAGGCGCCGAGCGACGCCAGCAGCAGGTCATAGGGCGCAGGGCCGGCATTGCCGCCGCCCAGCGTTTCGGGTTCGTCGGAGGCCAAGGCATGGCCGCCGACGATGATTTCGGTGCGATAGCGGTCCTTGCCGATATGCGCGCTTCCCTGAGCCATGATGCAGGTTCCTTTTGCCGGAAGGGGGGTGGGACGATGTTCCGGATTTTCGAAGGGCGGGTCAGGCGCCGAGCAGCGCCATCGCCTCGATCTGGGCGCGCGAAAAGCCCTGCGCGGCGAGCGCGGGAACATGCCGTTCAGCCATGCGACGGGCGCGGCCGGTTTCGCACAGGAAATCGCGCACCGGGCGCAGATGCGGGGAGAGCGTGGCGGCGGGCACCTTCTTCGGCCCCAGCAGCGCGTCGAGCGCATGGCCGATCCGCGCGCGGACCCGGCCGGGCGCGGGCCGATCGCCACAGCCGCAATCGGCGACCGCGTTCAGGGTCGCCTGCACGTCCCGCCATTCGGCGGCGCTGAGGCGCGGGGTGGCGATGTTCAGCATGAGAAGGCTCCCTGTTCGTGTCGATGACCCTGATTACCGCAGATCGCGCATCGGCATCAGGCGAATAAAATCAGCGATACTGTTCGATATTCCTGAAAAGGGAGCGCGGCGGGCCACGCTCCCTTTCTTTGTCGTCAGGCCGCGTCGACCAGCACGATCTCGCTATCCTCGATCGCCGTCACGCGGATCATGTCGAGGTCGCTGATCGCCACGCCGTCGCGGGCATTGGCCCTGACGTCGTCGATCAGGATCGCGCCGGTAGCCGGGACGAGATAGGCTTTGCGGTCCCGGCCGATCGGATAGTCGGCGCTCTCCCCGGCCTTCAGCGTCGCGGCGACAACCCGCGCATCAGTGCGAATCGGCAGCGCGTCCTTGTCATTCTCGTAGCCTGACGCCAGCGTCACGAACTGGCCGGCGCGATCGCCCTTGGGAAACGGACGCGCGCCCCAGCTCGGCGCTTCGCCGTTGCGGGTCGGGATGATCCAGATCTGGAAGATCTTCGTCGTCACATCCTCGCGATTATATTCCGAATGGGTGATGCCCGTGCCGGCCGACATGACCTGCACATCGCCCGCTTCGGTGCGGCCCGTATTGCCCAGATCGTCCTGATGGGTGATCGCGCCTTCGCGGACATAGGTGATGATCTCCATGTCGCGGTGCGGGTGCGGCGGAAAGCCCGTGCCGGGCGCGATCGCATCGTCATTCCAGACGCGCAGATTGCCCCAGTGGACGCGGGCCGCATCATGATAGCCGGCGAACGAAAAGTGATGCTTCGCGTTCAGCCAGCCGTGATTGGCGCCGCCCAGGCTATCGAAAGGACGCAGTTCGATCATGTCATATCTCCTTGCGGGCGGCGCATCCATCATGGAGCCGCCCGGTCGAAGAGCTGATTAGCGCTTGCCGGCATTTCCGATCAGATGGATAAAGTGCATCGAAACGTTCGAGGAAATGGAAAAGTGAATACGCCCGGCACGCCGACCTTCGACCAGCTGCGCATTTTTCTGGCGATCGTCGACACGGGCAGCTTCGCCGCTGCCGGGCGCAGGCTCAATCGCGCAGTGTCGGTCATCAGCTATGGCGTCGCCAATCTGGAGGCGCAACTGGGCCTGTTGCTGTTCGACCGGGAGGGCACGAAGAAGCCGCAGCTGACCGTGGCGGGCCGCGCCCTGCTGGCGGAGATACGCGGCGTCGCCGATGGCGTGGACGGACTGCGCGCCAAGGTGAAGGGGCTGCTCGACGGGCTGGAGGCGGAGGTCAATCTGGCGGTGGACGTCATGCTGCCGGCCGAACGGCTGGGCAAGGTGCTGCGCGCCTTCGCCCGGCAGTTCCCGACCGTGCAACTGCGCCTGCATGCCGAAGCGCTGGGCGCGATCACCGCCATGGTGCTGGACCGGGTAGCGGTCATCGGCATTTCCGGGCCGCTCTCCTCCGGCGTCGAGGGGATAGAGGGCATGGCGGCGGGGCTGGTCACCATGGTCCCCGTCGCGGCCCCGGACCATCCGCTCGGGCGCATGACGACCATGCCGCCCGGCGCGGGGCGCGACCATGTGCAGCTGGTGCTGACCGATCGGTCGCGCTTTACCGAGGGGCGGGATTTTTCGGTCAGCAGCCCCCGAACCTGGCGGCTCGCTGATCTGGGCGCAAAACATGCGCTGCTGCGGGAGGGCATTGGCTGGGGCAACATGCCGCTGCCGATGGTGGAGGGCGATCTGGTCGCGGGCACGCTGGTGCGGCTGCCGATGCCCGATCATCCGGGCGGCTCCTATCGCTTTTCCGGCATATGGCGGCGCGATACGCCGCCCGGCCCGGCCGCGTCCTGGCTACTGGAGCAGTTCGTGGCGCTGGGTCGGGGCGATCGCGCAGCGGACGGACTGGGCGACGTCTGATCCATCTTTTCCATTTTATCGAATAGTGACGATTTTATCCGGATGTTTCGAATCTCGTCCCGCCTGTAGATAGGGTCCTGTCGCAGCGAGAGGCTGCCCAAACCCCTGATGCAAAGGATGATCCCATGAGCTTCGTGACCACTGACGATGGCGTCGACATCTTCTACAAGGACTGGGGCAGCAAGGACGCCCAGCCGATCATGTTCCACCATGGCTGGCCGCTGTCGGCCGACGACTGGGACGCGCAGATGCTGTTCTTCCTGGGCGAGGGCTATCGCGTGATCGCCCATGACCGGCGCGGCCATGGCCGCTCGGCGCAGGTGAGCGAGGGGCATGACATGGTGCATTACGCCGCCGACGCCGCCGCCGTCGCCCGCCATCTGGACCTGAAGAACGCCATCCATATCGGCCATTCGACGGGCGGTGGCGAAGTCGCGGCCTATGTCGCCCGCCATGGCCTGCCCGAAGGTCGCGTCGCCAAGGCGGTGCTGGTGAGCGCGGTTCCGCCGATCATGGTGAAGACGGAGCGTTATCCCGGCGGTCTGCCGATCGACGTGTTCGACGGCCTGCGCGCCGCGCTTGCCGCCAATCGCGCGCAATTCTTCCGCGATGTCGCCGCCGGCCCCTTCTACGGCTATAATCGCGAGGGCGCGGACGTGAAGCCAGGCGTCATCGACAACTGGTGGCGGCAAGGCATGATGGGCAGCGCCAAGGCTCATTATGACGGCATCAGGGCCTTTTCCGAGACCGACCAGACCGACGACCTCAAAGCCATCACCGTGCCCACGCTGGTGCTGCATGGCGACGACGATCAGGTCGTGCCGTATAGGAATGCGGGCCTGTTGCAGGCGGAAATCCTGCCGAACGCGACCCTCAAAATCTACGAGGGTTTCAGCCACGGCATGCTGACCGTGAATGCCGACGTGCTGAACGCGGACATACTGGCCTTCATCCAGGGTTGAGGGCAGTCCTAAGGGCAGTCCTTGCCGCCGATCGGCAGGATGACGGGTGGATTTCCGAACGGGCGCGCTCCGGGGAGCGCGTCCGGATCGGCTATGTCGGGCATGAAGCGGGCGTCGGCGAAGCGTATATCCGCTTCGCACCGCCCCCGGCGCACGAAGGCCATCGGCATGGTGGACCAGCGCAGATAAGGCCGCAGCGCCGGCGTCGCCGCAATCGCCCGGCGGACCAGCGGATCGCCCATGCCGTCGTTGACCATCGGGCGCACGGCGTCGAGCTTCGTCAGGCTGCGCAGCGGATCGTAACGCGCCTGCCCTATCCTGCCGCCCAGCCGCCAGACGATCGTGCGCCGCCAGAACAGCACGGGTTCCTCGCCAGCGTACACGGCTTCAGGTTTCTGCCCCAGATGCGCGGTCAGCGCCTGCCGCGCCGCCAGCGAGATGGCGCCATTGAGCGCGATATAGAGGCAGACCGCGACAAGCCCGATGATCGCGGGCCGCCGCCATGGCCGCCCCTGGCGCTCCCTTACGCGCGACCGCCAGATCGCCAGCGGCAGCACGGTCCAGATCACCGCGTCGATGATGAACAGCGTGTCGGTGTGAAACCAGCGCGTGCTGAACGGCGAGAGAAGCTGGACGGCATAGGTCGTCTGGAGATCCAGCAGCGGATGGGTCAGCGCGCCGAGATAGCAGAGCAGGACCAGCCATGTCGGGTTCATGGCCAGACCGCTGGCGAAGCGATCGCCGCGCGCGCATTGCCAGCGATCGAGCAGCCAGAGCAGGCCGGCAAGCAGCGCGGGCAGGATCAGGACGCCGCCGACCAGCCCATGGGTGAAGCCACGATGCGTCGCAAGCGGCGCCCATGGCGCCCAGCCGAAGAAGACGTCGATGTCCGGCAGGTTCGCGCCCAGCACCAGCGCGGCAAGCCCCTTGCGCGTGCGGCTTTTCAGGCCCGCCTGGCCCAAGGCCCATCCGGCAAGGCTATGCGTGAAATTATCCATCGCTCCTGCATTGGCGCGGCTTGACGGCAGGCGTCAACCGGCGCGATCGGGCGACGACGCGCGCGCAGATCATCCCGATCACTTTTCATGCAAGGATGAAACCGGCGTTTCACCCGGTGGTTGGTCGTCGTGCAGTTTGAACGGCTTTTGCGCGCGTGGCGTGCGATAAGGCCGGCCCGCGCATTCAAGGAGCCTGCCATGGATCAGATCGCCTGCCCGCCCCGCGTCATCGAACCGGCCCCCGAGCCGGCGTTCGCGTCGCTGGCGCTCGAAGCGCCCGATGCGCTGCTGGGCCTGATCGCGCAGTTCCGGGCCGATCCCCGGCAGGGCAAGATCGATCTGGGGGTCGGCGTGTTTCGCGACGAACAGGGGCGCACGCCTGTCCTGCGCGCGGTCAAGGCGGCCGAAGCGCATCTGCTGGCGACGCAGCCAAGCAAGAGCTATCTGGGGCCGGAGGGCGACCAGCGCTTTACCGATCTGCTGGCGGACATTGTGTTCGGTGAAGCGGCCGGAAGCGAAAGGCTGACGGGCGTGCAGACGCCGGGCGGCACCGGCGCGTTGCGGCTGGGGGCCGATCTGCTGGCGCGGGCGCGTCCGGGCGCGACGGTATGGCTGAGCGATCCGACCTGGCCGAACCATGCGCCGATCTTTCGCGCTGCCGGGCTTGCGAGCCGCGCCCATCGCTTTTTCGATATCGCCAGCGGAACGCTGCTGTTCGACGAGATGCTGGCGGACCTGACGCAGGCTGCGGCGGGTGACATCCTTCTGCTGCACGGCTGTTGCCACAACCCGACCGGCGCGACGCTGAGCCAGGCGCAATGGCGCACGCTGCTGGCGATGTGCGGCGAACGCGGGCTGATCCCGTTCATCGACCTGGCCTATCAGGGGCTGGGCGACGGGCTGGACACGGACGCCGGGCCGGCGCGGCTGGCGATCGAGACGCTGCCGGAGGTGCTGGTCGCCTATAGTTGCGACAAGAATTTCGGCCTCTACCGGGAGCGGGTCGGCGCGTTGTGGGCGCAGGGCGCAACGGCGGCAAGCGCGGCGGCGATTCGGTCCAACATGCTGTCGCTGGCGCGCGTGCTGTGGTCGATGCCGCCCGATCATGGCGCGGCGGTGGTGCGCGCGATCCTGGAATCGCCCGAACTGACGCAGGACTGGCGCGACGAACTCGCCGCGATGCGCCAACGGATCAACGGGCTGCGCGCGGCGCTGGGCGCAGCGCATCCGAAGCTGGCCCCGATCGCGACGCAGCGAGGCATGTTCGCGATGCTGCCGCTGTCGCCGCCGCAGGTCAGCGCGCTGCGGGCGGAGCATGGCGTCTATATGGCGGGCAACGGACGGATCAACATCGCCGGCCTGACGCCGGAGAGCATTCCCGCTTTCGTCACGGCGCTGGCGCCCTGCCTCGCCTAGCCCCTAGCGCTTGTGCCGGCCGCGCTTGCCGCCGATGTGGCGGATGTTGCTCGGCCGCCCGCGCCGGACGCCGGGCCGGGTGCGGTCGCGCTTGATCGGCGCGCCCGATGATCCGCCCGGCGCGTCCGGCAGGGCGAAGCGCAGCGCGCCGTTGATCGGGTCCGCCTCCACCAGCCGCAACTGCAACCGCTGACCAACGGTGTAGCGGTCGCCCGTCTCGACGCCCTCCAGCGCGCGGCCGGCTTCGTCGTAAAAGAAGCGTTCTTCTCCCAATGTCGATACCGGCACCAACCCGTCGCCGCCCAGGCCATCGACGGTGGCGAAGAAGCCGAAATTCTGGACGCCGGTGATGCGCGCTTCGACCAGATCGCCGACATGCGCGGCCAGGAAGGCGGCGACGTACCGATCAACGGTCTCGCGCTCCGCTTCCATGGCGCGACGCTCATGCTGGCTGATCATCTCGCCGACGCGGCCCATATTCTCGTAATCCTCCTGACTGAGGGAGGATTTGGGCGGGATATTGCCCTTTGGCGCAGGCAGTTCCTGGCCATAGGTGCCGACCAGCGCGCGATGCACCAGCAGGTCCGAATAGCGCCGGATCGGCGAGGTGAAATGCGCGTAGGAGCCGAGCGCGAGACCAAAATGCCCCATATTCTGCGGGCTGTAATAGGCTTGCGTCTGGCTGCGCAGGATCTGCTCCATGATGAGCGGCTTTTCCTCCGCCTCGCCGATCCGCTTGATCAGCGCGTTGAAGGTGGAGGGACGCACCACCTGTCCCAGCGCGAACTCGATGTCGAAAGTCGCGAGATAGTCCTTGAGCGCCACCAGCTTGTCGCGGCTCGGCGGTTCGTGGACGCGGTACATGACCGGCGCCTTCTTCGCCTCCAGCGCCTTGGCCGCCGCGACATTGGCGGCGATCATATAATCCTCGATCAGCATGTGCGCATCAAGGCGTTCGCGAACCGCGACGCTGACGATCTTGCCCCATTCGTCGAGCACCACCCGCCGCTCGGGCAGGTCAAGCGCGAGCGGGTCGCGCTTCTCGCGCGCCTTGCGCAACAGCGCCCAGCAAGCCCAGAGAGGTTTCAGTGCAATTTCAAGTAGTTCGTTCGACTTCGTTCCGTCGATCGCCGCCTGCGCATCCTCATAGGCCAGCACTTCTGCCACGCGGATCACTGCGCGGGTAAAGCGCCAGGCCGTCACCTTCCCGTCCTTGTCGATGACGAGATGGCACGCCATCGCCGCCCGGTCCTGCCCCGCACGCAGCGAGCAGACATCGGACGAGAGCTGATGCGGCAGCATCGGCACGACCAGGTCGGGAAAATAGACGCTGTTGCCGCGCTTCCTCGCCTCGCGGTCGAGCGCGCTGCCGGGGCGGACATAGTAGCTGACATCGGCGATGGCGACGATCGCGCGGAAGCCGCCCTCGTTTGCAGGATCCTCGTCGGGCGTAGCCCAGACCGCATCGTCATGGTCACGCGCATCCACCGGATCGATAGCGACGACCGGCAGGTGGCGCAAATCCTCGCGCTTCTCCTCATGCAAAGGCTGGCTGGCGGAAATGACCGCCTCCTCCTCCACCGTCTCGGAAAAGACGTGGGGAATGCCGTGCTTGTGGATCGCGATCAGGCTGAAGCTGCGCGGCGCGAAGGGATCGCCCAATATGTCGGTGACGCGCGCGGAAATGCGCGGCGGCCGGCCCACCGGCTCGGCCAGCACCAGATCGCCGGGCTTGGCGTCACCCACATCGGAAATCGGCGTGTCGCGGCGGATGCGCTTGTCGACCGGGCGCAGCCAGAGCTTGCCCTCGGTCTCCTCGACCACGCCCAGCAATTCCTCCGAAGCCTTGGCCAGCTTCTTCATCGGATGCGCGACCCAGCCCTTCCCGGCCTCCTCGGTGCGTGCAAGGATGCGGTCGCCGATGGTCAGCGCGCCACGCTTGCCGCGTTCCACCACGCGCAGGCGCGGCGCGGGCTGGCCCTCCGCTTCCCAGCGTTCGGGCGTCGCGATCAGCGTGGTGTCGTCGACATCGACGATGCGCAGCACCGTGACCTTGGGCACGCCGCCCATCTTGTGGAAGGCGCGGGCCGGGCCGATGTCCAGCAGCCCCTCGTCCGCCATGTCCTTGAGCAACGCCTTGAGCAGGATTTTTTCCTGCCCTTTCAGGCCAAAGGCTTTCGCGATTTCCCGCTTGCCGGCCGGCTGATCGGATTCGGCGATGAAGGCCATGACCTGATCGCGATTGGGCATGCCCGCTGGACGGACTTTCGAGGGCTTGTGCTTGTCATTGGACGCCATGGTCAGGCTATAGGGGCCTGTCCGCGCGTGCGCCAGTGGCGGATCGCGCGCCCTTGTCCGTCATGGAGGGCATGAAACTCTACGCCCTGATGACCCTGTCCGCTTTCCTTGGCCTGGTCTGCATCGCGCAGGCCGCGCCCGCGCGGCAGCCGCTGAACGTCTGCACGCTCAAAGGCCAGCATTTCGAGATTGCGGACGAATAAAAGCCGCTCAGCCTTTGAGGCGGTCGAACTCGTCCATTTCATAGGCGATCGACGCTTCGACCAGCAGTTCCCACATCTGCGCGATGGCGTCGGCCGGGAGCGCCAGCCGCTCCGCCTCCGCCTTCGCCTGTGCGATCACCGTCGCCTTGCGACCTTCGTCGCGCACGGCGTTGCGGTCCTGCTTGATGCGCGCCGCCGCGCGCATGTGGGCGAAGCGTTCGGCGAGCAGCGCGACCAGACGACGATCGACATCGTCCACGCCCTCGCGCACCTGCGCCATGCTGCTATAGCTTTCCGGGTTCATGGACGCGCTGACTAGGGCTAGCGCGCAGGGCTGTCGAGGCTTGACTTGCGCGAAACCCTTCGTCATAGGCCCCGCTTCGCGATTGGCCCTGCACCCCGGTGAAGCGGTGGCCCTGCTCCTGAAACACGGAAATCAGGCGGATACCGGGATCAACGTTGTTAGCAAATCGAAGGAATTATCTATGACGAAGCGCACCAGCGCCAAGTACAAGCTCGACCGCCGCATGGGCGAGAACATCTGGGGCCGTCCCAAGTCCCCGGTGAACAAGCGTGAATATGGCCCCGGCCAGCACGGCCAGCGCCGCAAGGGCAAGGTGTCGGACTTCGGCATCCAGCTGCGCGCAAAGCAGAAGCTGAAGGGCTATTATGGCGACATCACCGAGAAGCAGTTCAAGAAGAACTATTTCGAGGCGAGCCGCATGAAGGGCGACACCGGCCAGAACCTGATCGGCCTGCTGGAGCGCCGCCTGGACGCGGTCGTCTATCGCGCCAAGTTCGCGCCGACCATCTTCTCGGCCCGTCAGATCGTTTCGCACGGCCACATCTATGTGAACGGTGTGAAGTGCAACATCGCGTCGCGTCTGGTGAAGCCGGGCGACGAAATCACGCTGGGCAAGAAGGCGCAGGAAATGGCGCTGGTCATGGAAGCGCAGAGCCTGCCCGAGCGCGACATCCCCGACTATGTGTCGCCGGATGGCGCCGCGAAGATCACCTATGTCCGCGTTCCAACGCTGGACGAAGTGCCCTATCCGGTGAAGATGGAACCGAATCTGGTCGTCGAGTTCTACTCGCGCTGATCGGTTAGCGACATTCGCAAGAAAAGTGGGCGGTCCCGTTGGGGCCGCCCTTTTTCGTGGATCACTGCGGCGGCAGGCTGGCTTTCAGGAAGTCCCGGAGGCGGGTCAGCATGTCGGCGCGAGCGATGCTGTCGTCCAGATAATGGTCCAACCCGTCATAGCGCACCAGTTCCGCCTTTGCGCCGGCTGCCTTCAGGCGCTCTTCCATCAGGCGCGATTGCCCATATTCCACATTGCGGTCGTCCGAACCGTGGAACAGCAGCACCGGAACCTTGATCTTCGCCGCCTGCCGCGCGGGAGAGCCTTCCTCGACATGCGGTCCGCTGCCCACGAAGCGGCTGACGAGGCGGAAATCGGACCAGTTGCGGTGATCCTCCTTCAAACGGCCGAGATCGGTCACCGGCGCGATCGCGGCAACCGCGCGGAACAGGCCGGGTTCGGTCGCGGCCGACTGGAGCGCTGCATAGCCACCATAGGACCAGCCGACGATGGCCAGCCTATCGGCGTCGGCAATGCCCTGCTCAATCAACCAGCGGCCGCCGTCATCGATATCGCCGATCGCGGTGCGCCAGTTCTGGAAGCCGTTCTTCTGGAAAAAGACATCCCCATAGCCGCTCGATCCGCGAAAATTGGGCTGGAGTACGGCATAGCCCTGCCCGGCAAGATATTGCGACAGCCAGTCGAAGCCCCATTCGTCACGCGCGCTCGGCCCGCCATGGGGCAGGACGATGGCCGGCAACCCCTTGCGCGCGCCGGATGGCGGCAAGGTGAGATAGGCCGGGATCATCGTTCCATCGGCCGCCTTGTAGGTCACGGGCTGGACCGCGGCGAGCGGGACGTCGGCCAGTTCGGGCCGCGCCGCGAACAGCAGGTCCAGCGTGTTGCTGGCCCTGTCGAACAGATAGAATGCGCCCGGATCGAGATCGCTGCCGGCCCAGATCAGCAAGCGCTGCTCGTCCTGGCTGGAATCGACGAAGCGGATGGCCTTGCCTGACAGAGCCTTGCCCAGCGACGACGCCAGCTTGGCCAGAGCCGGATCGAAATAGACTGCCTCGCGCTTGTCGGTAGCGTAGCTGACGCCCACCGGCCGCCGGTTGCGGCCGATCCGCACAAACCCGTCCACGTCGACCTGGGGATGGGCATATACCGGCGTGATCTTCGCTGATCCGTCCAGCGCGTAGGAATAAGCGGCGACCCGCCCATCCCGCCTCATCAGGCCATAAGCGATGTCAGCCTTTGCATCGATCGCCTCGGGATCGAACCCCTCCACGCCCCCCGTGCCGGGCATGGGCAACCAGGACCGATCACTCTTCCTGCGATAAACATAGTCATTTTCGTCGGTCTTGAGATAGCCCTCGCCATCCTGTCGGCGCGTGGCCATGACGCGGACCGTGCCCGCACCGTCGGAGATGTACCAACCGGCATTCCTGTTGGCCGGTTCGACGATCCGGGCTTTCAGCGTGGCGGTGTCGATGTCGTCGATGCCCAGACCGTCCCGGGTCTGCGCCGCGCGTGTGCCGACGCTTTCTTCCGGGACGTAACGCCGCGCCATCAGGACATGGCCTTCCTCGCCCGGAGAAAGGTCGACGATGCTGCCGCCGAACAGCGTGTAGTTGAGCGCATTGCCCATTCCCTTGGGCGTCTGAAGCAGTTGCTGGTTCGCGCCATCGCGGTCGATCGCGACGAAGCGCGTCACCGTCGCCCGCTCGCCACCCGCCAGTGGAACATTGGCCGATACCGTGCAGAGGAGCCGGATGTTGCTGGTCCAGCGGCAATCCTCGATCCGCTGCGGCTTGCCGTCGGCGGCGGTGACGCGCCGAAACTGGAGCTTGCCGCCGCTGTCCAGCGCGGCGACCATCAGCGCCGCCCCTCGCCCGGTGTCGGGCTGCACCGTGGCGATCCATTTTCCATCCGGCGACAGGCTTGCATGCGCCACCGCTTCCCGCAGGCCGAAGCGCTGCTCCATGCCGAGTGTGGTCTGCGCCATGGCCGCTGGTGCCGACGACAGCATCAGCGCTGCCAGCGCTACGCCCGTAAATAGTCGCATGATCAAAGCCCCCCGTGCGGGAAGGTGCCTTGACCGACGCCCTGCTGTCAACGCGATCGCCTTGCCCGCGCCGCCGGGGAGTGCCAAGGTCGCGCGACATCAGAAAGGTGTCGCCATGACCATTGCCCGCCTGCCCGTCCTGCTGCTCGCCAGCACCGCCCTCCTCTCCGCCTGCGCAACCGATGGCGCGCCGCCGCCGGCCTCCTCCAGCGCCGCCGCGCCTGTCACCCCGTCCACCGACACGATGAAAGCGGTGGTGCGGGAAATCTCCTCCGACGCCTATGAGGGCCGCGCGCCGGGATCGGCGGGGGAGGAGAAGACGCTCGCCTATCTGGTCGCGCAGTTTCAGAAGCTGGGCCTGAAACCCGGCAACAAGGGCAGTTGGTTCCAGGACGTGCCGCTGGTGGAGATCACCGCGCAAAATGTCTCGGCGCTCAGCTTCACCGGCGGCAAGACGACGGTGTCGGCCAGCTATGGGCCGGAAATGGTGATCGCGACCTATCGCACCAACCAGCCGCATATCGCGCTGAAGGATAGCCCGGTCGTGTTCGTCGGCTATGGCATCAATGCGCCTGAGAAGGGCTGGAACGACTATGCCGGACTGGATGTGAAGGGCAAGACCGTCGTCATTCTGGTCAATGATCCCGACTATGAGGCGGAGGGGCTGACGGGACCATTCAACGGTCGCGCTATGACCTATTATGGCCGCTGGACCTACAAATATGAGGAAGCCGCGCGGCAGGGTGCAGCCGCCGCGATCATCGTCCACGACACGCGGCCCGCCGCCTATGGATGGAACGTGGTGCAATCGAGTTGGACCGGCACGCAGCAGGTCGCCGACAGCGCGGACTCCAATGCCGGGCAAAGCCAGGCGATCGGCTGGATCACCAGCGACAAAGCGAAGGCGCTGTTCGATAGCGCGGGTCTCGATCTGGCGACGCTGACGGCGGCGGCCAAGCGGCCGGGGTTCAAGGCGGTGCCTCTGACCGGCGTGAAAGCGTCGGTCTCGTTCGACAATGCCATCCGCAAACATATGTCGAAAAATGTCGTGGCGCTGCTGCCCGGCAAGGAGCGGCCGGGCGACTATGTGCTCTATACCGCGCACTGGGATCATCTGGGCCATTGCGAGAAGGCGCCGGATGGCGACGACATCTGCAACGGTGCGGTGGACAATGCTACCGGCGTGGGTGCGCTGGTGGCCATTGCCGAGGCCAATGTGAAGGCCGGGCCGACGCCGCGCAGCCAGTTGTTCCTGGCGGTCACGGCGGAGGAATCGGGGCTGCTGGGGTCCGCCTGGTACGGCAACAACCCGGTCGTGCCGCTCGCCTCGACGGTCGGCGGGGTCAATATCGATGCGATGCAATTCTTCGGCCCGGCGAAGAATGTCGTCGTCATCGGCAAGGGCAAATCGGGGCTGGACGCCTATCTCGACCGCGCGCTCGCCACGCAGGGCCGGGTTGCGAGCGACGAGCCGACGCCGGAAAAGGGTTTCTATTACCGATCGGACCATTTCAGCTTCGCCAAGCATGGCCTGCCGATGCTCTATTTCGAAAATGGGCAGGACCTGGTGAACGGCGGCGCGGAGGCCGGATCGGCGGCGGCGAAGGATTATGAAGAACATCGCTATCATGGGCCGAAGGACGAGTTCGATCCCACCTGGGACTGGACCGGCGTGGGGCAGGATCTGAAGCTCTATTATGACGTCGGGCGCGCGCTGGCGGTGACGAGTGATTGGCCGAACTGGACCGAAGGCGACGAGTTCCGGGCGATCCGGGACAAGAGCCGGGCGGAACAATGAGCCGCCATCGGCAGTTCGGCGCCATGGCTGGGCGGGAAACTTCCCGCTCGCAAAGAGGAGGTTCAATGCGCATCGCCCTTGCCGCCCTGCTGCTGATGGCCCCGACGGTCGTCCTTGCGCAGACTGCTCCCCCGCCGCCGACTCCGCCACAGGGGCCGGTCGATGTACGGATCGATTCGACGCCCGGCCGTTATGAAAATGATGTCGCGCGGGATCGCATCCGCGACGGACGGCGCGGCGGCACGCTCACAAAAAGTCAGGCGCGCGGGCTGCGGCGGGAGGCGGACATGAACGACGTGCTGGCGGAGCGCTATGCGCGCGACGGCCTGTCCTATTCCGAGCGACGCGAACTGGATATGCGCGGCCGCGCGCTCCAGAGCCTGACCGAGGCGCAGCGCGGCCGGCCGGATATCGGACGGCGCTGACGGGTTACTGGCCGATGGGCGTATAACTCCATATTTGCGCACCGGAGCCGTCGATCTTCGAAATCTCGGCCTTAAGCAATGCCCCTTCGCGCCAATAGCGGATGCGTTGGGGATAATCATGGTCGGGAGCGGTGAAGACTATCTCGCTTTCATTTTGCGACAGCATCGCGAACCGGGTCGCCGGCACGCCCATGGGCGAGGCGATGAAAGTGATCGTGCCATCCGCAGCCTGCTCGATGCGGGTCTGCTCCCAGACGTTCAACCGATCGCCCTTCCCCATGCGCGCCGCGCCCAGCATCACTCCACCACGCGGAGCCGTCCAATATTCGTCGGCCCATTTCTCGCCGCCTGCCTGCTGCCACGCCCCCGCCATCCAGCCGGGCAATTCCCCGGCCTGCGCGGCCGAAGCGGTCATTACTGCGACAAGCCCGATCAACCTCCACATCATCGCCCTTCTCCCCCTGTGCATGCGCGGCGCGCCACGCTATGGAGCGCCCGATCTTCGCTGAAACTATCACGGATCGGCGTCGTCGCCGAGCAAGGACTATTTCCATGACGTTCCGCATGCCCGCCGAATGGGCCAAGCATGACTGGGTCTGGATCGGCTTTCCCACCGATCCGGCCGAATGGCCCGGCGCGTTCGACGACGCCCGGCGGCAGATCGCCGCCTTTGCAAGCGCCGTGCATGCCGGCGGCAAGGGCGAAGAAGTGCGCCTCGTCGCCGCGACGCAGGCGGACGCCGATGTCGCGCGCGCGCTGGTCGATCCGGGCGTACAGGTCATCGTGCAGAAACTGGGCGATGTGTGGTTGCGCGATACTGCGCCGATCGCGGTGCTGAACGATGCACGCGATCGGGCGCTGGTCGATTTCGGCTTCAACGGATGGGGCGGCAAGTATGAGATGGCCGGCGACGAGGATATCGGCGCAAGGCTGGCGTCCGGCACCGGCATGGCGACCGCGACGCAGCACTGGGTGTTCGAGGGCGGCGCGGTCGATACAGACGGAACCGGCCTGTTCGTAACCACCGAGCAATGCCTTCTCCACCCCAATCGCAACCCGGACCTCGATCGCGGCAAGATCGAGACGCTGCTGGCCGGGAGCCTGGGGCTATCGAGCATGCTGTGGCTGGGCGACGGGTTGCTGAACGATCATACCGACGGGCATGTCGACAATCTGGCGCGCTTTGTCGCGCCGGGCGTGCTGATGCTGCCGGAGGCGGACGGCGCGGACGATCCCAATGCCGCGATCTATGCCGATGCGCGCGCGCGGGCGAAGGCGCATGGGGTGGAGGTGGCGCTGATGCCCTCCCCCGGCCGGGTCGAGGTAGACGGCGAAGCGATCCCTGCCAGTTACATGAACTTCTACATTGGCAATGCAGCGGTCATCGTGCCGATCTATGGCCGCCCGAACGATCAGGCGGCGCTGAACTCGCTCGCGCCCTTCTTTCCGGGGCGGGACATTGTCGGGCTGCGCAGTGACGGCATCTTGTCCGGCGGCGGCAGCTTCCATTGTTGCAGCCAGCAGATGCCGTCGATCTGACGGCTTGCGCCAGCCTCCGAGCAGGCCCATGCTGCGCGCAAGCAAGCGGAGGATGGCGATGAAGCGCAAGGCATATGTCATGGCGATGGCTGCGGGGCTGATGATAGCGGCCGCACCGGCGAGCGCGCAGTCGGGGCTGGGCGGTCTGGGCGGGCTGCTGGGCGGCGGATTGCCCGATATCGCCTCGGTGGGCGCGAGCAATGCGACCGGCGTGCTGAGCTATTGCGTCAAAAACAAGTTCCTCAGCAGCACGCGGGGCGTATCGTCCGTGCTGGGTCAGTTGTCGGGACAGAAGGGCGTGCAGTCGTCAGACGCCTTCAAGCTGGGCGAGACGGGCGTGCTTCAGACCGGCAAGGATCGCTTTTCGCTGGGTGGGTTGAAAGGGCGCGTGAAGACGATGGCCTGCGACATGGTGCTCAAGCACGCGAAGTCGTTCCTTTAAGCCTCCTCTGATCTGGCATGACGGCGTCGGCATCCCTATAGGACGCCGCGACATCCCCATTTTGCCGATCATCGGAAGAGGCCCATGACCAAAGTCACCATCGCCGCGCTGCAACTCGCCTTCACCGACGATATGGCCGCGAATATCGCGCTCGTCGCCGATCATGTGACGAAGGCGGCCGCACGCGGCGCGAAGATCATTCTGCCGCCCGAACTGTTCGAAGGCCCCTATTTCTGCCGGGTCGAGGATGAGGCACTGTTCGCCAATGCGATGCCGACCGACGAGCATCCCGCCGTGAAGGAGATGCGCAAGCTGGCGAAGGATCTGGGCGTCTACATCCCGACCAGCTTCTTCGAGCGGGACGGGCAGCATTATTACAATTCGCTCGCCATGATCGACGACGCGGGCGAGATCATGGGCGTCTATCGCAAGAGCCATATTCCGGACGGGCCGGGTTATGAGGAGAAATATTATTTCCGGCCCGGCAATACGGGCTTCAAGGTGTGGCCGACGAAATATGGCACCATCGGCGTCGGCATCTGCTGGGACCAGTGGTATCCCGAAACCGCGCGGGTCATGGCGCTGATGGGCGCGGAAATGCTGTTCTATCCGACCGCGATCGGCTCCGAACCCTATGATGCGGACCTCGACACCAGCCGGATGTGGCGGCGCGCGATGATCGGCCATGCGGTGAGCAACTGCATGCCGGTGATCGCCGCCAACCGCATCGGCACGGAAGAGGGTCAGAAATTCTACGGCCACAGCTTCATCAGCGACGAATGGGGCGACTTCGCCAGCGAAGCGGACGCGAAAGATGTCGGCGCGCTGGTCGCCACGCTGGACCTAGCGCGCGCCCGCACGCACCGCGCCGGCATGGGCTTCTTCCGCGATCGCCGGCCGGAGCTGTACGGCCGGATCGCGCAGGACATCTGACCAGCGTGGCGGACGAAGACGCATCCGCGCTGGCCCGGCCGCAGAGGCGGCTGTTGCGGCGCATCTATAACGGGCGGACGGTGCCGATCATCGCCGATGACCGGCCGTTCCTGACCTATCAGCAGGCAGCGAAATATCTTCTATCGCTGGATGGCGACCAGCGGGAGGCGGCCTATGCGCAGATGAAGGACTTTGCGAAGGCCCAAGGCTCCGCTGATGCGGGCGGCTGACCGCGGCGAGTATCTGTATCTGCTGGCGCTCGGGTCCAATCGGCCGCTCTCGTGTGCGCTGACGCCTGACAAGTTGATCGCGGCGGCGCTCGAGGAGGTCGGGCGGCAGGCCGGAGAGGTCGTCGCGGTTGCGCCGGTCCTGCGCACTGCGCCGCTCGGCCCCTCGCGTCGGCGCTTCGCCAATAGCGCTCTCCTGCTGGCCACCACGCTTGAACCGATGGCCCTGCTCCGCCGCCTTCAAAGCATAGAGCGGCATTTCGGCCGCCAGCGATACCGGCGCTGGGGCGAGCGGCGGCTGGATATCGACATCATCCTGTGGTCCGGCGGCGTGGTGCGGTCGAAGAGGCTGCATATTCCCCACCCGGCCTATAGGCTGCGCGACTTCGTGCTGCGCCCGGCTATGGCGATCGCGCCGGACTGGCGTGATCCTGTGAGCAGTCTTTCGATCCGCCATCTCGCCGCACGCCTGCACAAGCCGCGCCGGCAAGGTTGACCCCGCTCCATCCGCTCTCTAGGGGGTCTGCACCGCCAGACGGGGGTCCATAGCTCAGTCGGTAGAGCAACTGACTTTTAATCAGTAGGTCGCTGGTTCGAACCCAGCTGGACTCACCATCGGAAATCCTTGAAAAGGCGCACTTTTCCTAACGGGAGAGTTGCGCCTTTCCGACATCTATTCCGACCGTCATTCCGACAAATGGTCTGGCTTTCCCGGCTCCCGCGCGCCCAGCTGCTCGATATGTTCGCGGCGCGCGAGCGCAATTCGCCGGCCCTTTTCCGCCGTCGCCTTGTTGTAGGTCCGCGTCTGCGCCAGCGTCTTATGGCCCGAAATTGGCCGGACATCCTCCTCGCCGGCATCGCCGATCTCGGTGATCCCGCCATGGCGGAAGCCGGTGAAGGTCATCTCTTTGGGCAGCTTTGCCTCATCGCAAATCCGCCGATGCAGCGTCGACATCCACCGCTGCGTAAACGGCTCGCCATTGCGCTCGTCGAGGATGATCGCTCCTGTCGGCCGGCCGAACTCGTCCCGCGCTGCCCGCTCCGCGAGGTCGCGCAGCTCCTCCTCCAGATCGGGATAGAGCGAGACGGCTTCGCCGTTCACGTCGATCGACAGCTCGAGCCATACCGGGTTCCCGGTCTTCCGCTGGATCAGGGCTATGGCGATCCCCGGCTTCCAGATCGACCACTCCAGCCCCACCCCCTTCTCATTGTCCTCTGCCCAGAAACCGAACACCTGGCTGACGCGCTGACAGCCCTCGAAGCAGATCGCGGCGGCGGCGGCCATGTTCTGATAGCCCAGCGCCCTCGCCGTCGCACGATAAAGGTCATATTCCGCCCGCGTCGTCGGCCGGTTCTCACCCGCCGCCGTGCTCTTGATCCCCATGCCGGCGAACGGGTTGTCCTTCACTCCCGTCGTGCGCTTGTGCCGCACTGCCCAGCGCCAGACGAGGCGGCAAACCTGCATCGCATAGGACGCCTCGCGCTCCCCCTTTTCTGTGCGCAGCTTGGCATAGAGCGCGTCGGCCGATTCACCGTCCATGGCGCTGGCCAGGCGGTTGCCCAGCAAGCCGGCCTTGGTCGGGTACACGCAGAGCATGTCCATCAGGCGCTTATAGTCGCGCTGCGTCTTCGGCCGGTTCTTCGTGAAGCGCTCTTGCCCGCGATACCACAGGAACAGCCAGGCGATCGAGCCGGGCTTGAGCGTGCGCCGCTCCGCGCCCAGACGCCATTCCTTCAACGCCTCGTTCAACGCTTCGGCCTTCTCGACCGCCTGATCGTGATTCGTGCCCAGCGGGCTGGACGCGACGGGACATGGCTGACCATGCCGCACGGCCGGGATCATTTTCCCGGTCTTCGGATCCTTGGTAGGTCGCGCCCAGGGTGGCAGTTCCCAGAAATAGCCAAAGCCCTTCGCGAGAGGGACACGACGGGTATAGGATGGCAGCCGGATCACGGTTTTCGCCATCAGAAGTCGATCCCGGCCGCGCCAGCGTCGCCGAAGAGATCGCGCAGCGCAGTGTCGAGATCGCTGCGCAGGGCCAGCATCTGCCCACGCGGCCCCCGCGGCCGGAAGCGCACGCGCCCCACCCTTTCCCATTCCTTCATCTGCTCGGCCGACACGCCCGTATAGGCGAGCGCGACGTCCCGGCTCATGCCGGCCGGCCAGTCCGGCAGCCGCTCGAGTGCCAGCGCGTTCATCCCGCCCTACCCTTCGGCTTCGGTGGGGGTGGCGAGTGCAGCAAGTTTCTTCCGCAGTTCACTGCTATTCGCACGGGCGGCATGTGCCCCGCCCCGCTCAATAGCGGCCATCATTCGCCAATGCTCTGCCTCTCGTTCCAGCAGCCGGATCGCCTTTGCAGCCCGCTCGAAATATGCGCGAGCAACCGGGTCGCCGCAATGGATTGCGTTGAAGTCGAGGCACGAAAGAAGTGTCAGATCGGTCACAGCCCTACCCCTTCGCCAGCGCGCGCAGGGCGGGCTTCGTCGGCTGTATGAAGCTGGACAGCCAGCCGAACGCGCACGCTCTCGCTTCTTCGATGCCGGAGACACCCTGCACCGTCAGTTCGCGGTCCCAATCACCGCAATCGAAGATGATGTGCGCGGACCCATCTTCCTCCAGATGAACATCCAGGCATGAGTTTGCAGCAGCGGCGATGTGCCAATGCTCATGCGGGCACGCGCATTCAGGCTCTGCGCTAAATTCAGCGCAGCATTCAGGGTGTAGGGATGCGCGCCAATAGGTGATGTCATCCACCTCCCGACAAGGCCCGATCAGCCCCTTTACGCGCGCGGCCAGTTCGGTGGTCATGCGGCCTCCTGAAAAAGATCGAATTGCGGATTGGGGAGCAGTGCGCCCCACTGATCTGCCATCGCCTCGGCAATGGCAGGATAGGTTTCAGAGCGGCGGCGCGCCCGGTCGGGGCCGGGCGGCTCGCGATGGCAGCGAGACCATGCCTTATGCTCGTCCGTGCCCGGCCGGGGCGGCTTGAGCATATCGGTCGGCTCCAGTGGTGGCAGGTTGATCAGCTCCAGCCCGGTGTTCTTAAAGTACGGCTCGCCGAAGAAATAAGGATGGACGAACTGGGTGCGCCCGCGCCGCGTCAGCTGGATCGCATAGCGGTGCATGACCGGGTTCTCGGCCACGCGGCGCGGGATCTGCTTCGCATCGCGCAAATGGCGATAGAAGGCGGCGGCCTCCTCCAGCTCCGCCCAGCGCGCTTCGTTGCGGCCGTTCTCTTTCCGGCCGCCGTTATACAGGTGCTTCACGCCGCTGTTGCACAGGATGGTGCAGGGCGGATGCATGACCGCCAGCATGTCCCAGCCGTCATCGAGATGATGGCGGACGTCGCCCGTGATATGGCGGTTGCTGCCGTCGTCGGCCGGGTGGATATCGCACGACCATGCGTCATGTCCGCGCGCCTCGAAGGCGCGACGCACGACGCCGCTGCGTTCACAGGCGATGAGAACGCGGCCCATCAGCCGGCCGCCTTCATGGCAGCACGCACGGCCAGCCCGGTCGCATTGTTCCAATACATGCCCGGCAGAAACCCGCCCAGCCCCTGTCGGTGACCGAGCTTGCGCGCCTCCAGCGCCTTCGCGACCGCATAGTCCGCGCCCGTCCGCAGCTCGACGCCGAGGCCCTCGGTCCCGGTGACGTCGTCTGGCCCGCTCTCCACGAGCATGCGCAACTGCGGTTCGGTGAGGTTCGGCCAGGTCATGCGCCCTGCCCCACCATCTCGTTGTGAATATGCACGAGCGCGCTGACCGCGAGCATGACGGCCGGATCATCGCCGAAGCTGACGAGAACCGTGCTGTTGCGGCACTCCGCATCACGCGCGACGATGTGGACGCCAACGCCCTCGTTGATGACGTTGTCGGGCTGCGATACCGGGAGGCGGTTCATCTCGAACCAGCGCTGATCCCAATGCTTGCGCAGGCGATCCGCCAGGGCGTCGAAAGGATCTGGTGCCTGGAGCGGCACGCCGTCTTCTTTGCAATATTTGCAAAGAGTGGCGCGGCGCTGGCAGGTCACGATGCGCCCATCGCCTTGGGGCAGGCCATGCGCCGGGCCGTACTTCGTCTTGACGATGACGTAGGGCTTTTCCTCAGCGATCATGGCTGCTCACCCGGTTCCACGACGCGCAGGTCGACATCCATGCCGATCGCCGAGCGAACTGCCTGCGCCAACGCGGTCGCGTCGATCGAGATCGGCGAGGTCGGATGCGCGACATCAGTGCGCGCGACGATGCTGGGGGCCTCGAACAGCGCGAGCGGCAGCGTCATCTTGATGTTGATCGACCGCTCGCCGCGATCGAGGGCGGGTTCGCCGGCCGTAAGCCGAACGGCCGGGCGGCGATTAAAGTGCGTCGCGCCGCCGGGATGCACGGAGAGCCAGCAGTCGATCTCGACCGTGTCCTTCGTGGTGTAGCCGAAGCTGGGGCGCTCCTTCATGATCCGGCCCTTTCCAGATCCGGATCGAACTGACCGCTATTGCCAACGTGCGACCCGATCGCCTCCATCTCGCCACATCCGCGACCGACGGTTTCGCCATTGTCGCCGGCCGTGAAGTCGCGCCAATGCACCCATCCGGCCGGACAATGGAACCCCCACTCGCGGACCTTAGGCCCAGTGAAGAACAGCGACACGGCCGGCGCTCCGTCGATCAACTCGAGCCGATGTGCGGCAGTCGCTTCGCGGGTGACGATGCTGCCCGCTTCCCGCAGGAATGTCCCGGCCGGCGTGATCTCGCGATAGGAGCCGGAGATCAGGAAGCTGGTGTTCGGCCACGGATGGTCATGCATCGCCCGGTCATCATCGTCGCGCAGGATGTGATGCAGATAGACGTTCTGCTGCTCATTGCGCGGGATGATCCACCAGCGACGGAGATAGACCGGCTCGCCGATGATGACGTCGGGCGACCGCTCCATCATGCTGGCCGCCCACGCCTGGAGATCAGGTAAGGTTGCGTATTCGAGGTTCACGAGGCGGTCTCCTTGAACAGGGCCTTGAACCGCTCGCCATAACTTCCGTGGACGGCTGCCAGCACAGCGGCAAGCGGAAGCTCATCGGCTTCGCTATCGAGGCCCGCCTGTGCCATGCCCTCGCGCGTTCCGGCCTCACATGCGCCGGTGATGAGGCGGAAGTCGTTAATGTGGACGGTCCCGCGCTCCTTGATGTCGGCAACGAGTTCCCCTTCATCGAAGTCATGCTCCATCGTTTTGAAGCGGAGATCTCGCAGCGCCTGCTCGACGGTCCGGCCGTGTGCGTTGTATTCGCCATTGCTGGCGACATAGCAGCGCCGGAGCTTGTCGAGATCGCCGCCACCGAAATAGGCGGCATGGGAGATCGTCGTGCCGTGCTGCGCGCGCTCGGACAGGATCAGCATCGTATAGCCATCGACATGGCGCAGACGGATCGACTTCCCCTGATAGAGCTGCTGCTCCGTCGCGAGGCTGCTCAGATAGACGTAGCCGCCGTTGCCGAAGGTCACGCCCTCGGGCAGCGTCGTGAGGCTGCTCAGATCGACGTTGCCGCCGTTGCCGAAGGTCACGCCCTCGGGCAGCGTCGTGAGGCTGCGCAGATCGACGTTGCCGCCGTTGCCGAAGGTCACGCCCTCGGGCAGCGTCGTGAGGCTGCTCAGATAGACGTGATGTCCCCGGACGTGGATCGCGTCGCCATCGCGCTCGTAGGGGATGCCGGCGCGGTAGAGCGCCTCAGTGAATTGCTCAATCGTCGACATCGTCGGTTTCCTCGTTCAGGCACGGCACGATGCCGGCGCAGTCGCTGGTGCAGGCCGGGCAGGTGCATTCGTCGCCCGGATCGGATTGGTCGGAGAGGTTGGCGGGCCGGCCTGCCTCGACGGCCGACCCGCTGGGGGAGCGTGACGCAGGCGGGGGCGTGCCAGCGTCCGAGGCTCCTGCATGGCGCGCGGCAAGGGGGCGACCGCGACACGCATGCAGTGGGGGTTGCTTGAGAAAGGCGATGGCGCGCTCGACGACGAGGTGCTGCGCCTCATAGGTGCGCACCGCCTGGGCACGGATGGCGGCATGGTCGATCACTGCGCGCCTCCGATCGCTCGGCACAGCAGCGCCATGCCCTTGAAGGCGAACAGGCAGGCCGCGCTTGCGCCCATGGCGATGGCGAAGGTGGCGAAGCTGCGAACGCGGGTCACAGGTCCACCTCGACGCTCAGCGCCGCGATCATGCGATCCGCATAGCGGTGCAAGCTGATGCCGATGACGTAGAGCGCGGCGGCGCCGATCGCGATCGAGGCGAGGACATGGAGCGCCATCACGAGCCGTAGACCGCGATATGACGCTGCAACCATGCCGCGTTGCCTGCCAACCAACCAGCCGCCCAAATGCCGCCCTTGGTGCCGTCAAACGGCTCGCCGTTGTGCCGGGCCATCCAGCCGCAATCAAAGACCGACGCATTAAAGCGCTCCTTCGCCGTCTCGAAATTTTCCGGCTGTCGGACCCGCAGCGGCAGGTTCGTGAATTTACGCTTCGCCATCACGACAGCCTTTCGGCAGCAGCCAGCAGGCGGCTCGCGCCGTGGATCAGAAGCTCCCGCGCACGCGCCGGATCGCGCTCCAGAATGGCGTGCGCCATCTGGCTATTGTCGATGCCGATATTGACGAGATCGACGACCCGATAGGTCGCCTCGTAATCCTCGCGAGATACCAGCCGGTCGAGCTGGGTCAGCGCATCGGGCGCCGCCGCGTTGGCCGTGAGTATGCTGTTAAGCATTGCGCTCTCCCCCACCGTCTTCGTGCCGGCGGGATGCGCGGCAGATCAGGTGATGGGGAGAGCATTAGGGACATATTGTCCCTGCTGTCAAGGACGATTTGTCCCCTTACTGCCGCCGTGATATCCACAAGAATTATCTTCCATGCCAGAGCGCCGGCACTGTAGGAAAGCTGAAAAATGAACGAGCAAAAGCCAGTCGGCATCAACAGCCGACGCGAGCGCGATACAAGTGATCGGCGCCTATCGTTTTCTGAAATCTGGGTCGATCCGGCGCGCTTCCAGAAACTCGCGAACCTTCCATTTCTCCCCGATGCGCGCTTCCTGCGCCGCATCCATCCTATCTTTCAGCTCCGCCAGGCTGACGACCCGAGAGCGGCACTTCTCGCACTCGACCCAGCTATCTTTGGCTGGATTATCGGGACCGATGAAATGGAGATGCCCGCACTGGAAGCAGTGACGTTCACTGGGGAGAATATAAGCAGCTTCGCTCTTCCACTGGAAGACTATCCAGTCGGGATCGTCGTCGAACCAATCGACGAAATCAATCAATGAGCCATAAGGAGAGTCGATCATCCTACCGCGCCGGTGCGAACAAGACGTCTTGGCCCTCTGGAAGCCGCTTCAGATTTGCCGGTCAGTACATAGGCCACACTGCGGTCTACATGCTGAGCGAAATGGGGAATTAGGTAGGCTGGCAGCGGAGAACGAGTTTCGTATTTTTTGTATCTCTCCAACGGCAAGCCAAGCGCCGTCGCCATCTGGGCCTGCGTCCATTCACGCTCGACCCGCAGCCGCTGAACGCGAGCGCAGAATTGATCGTTAAATTTCGCTTCATCGAACGCTTCATTCATGCCGACATTATGACGCGCACGCAGCATACAATCAGGCGACATATTGTCCTTGACCAAGGGGACGATTTGTCCCATCAATCGGGCATGACCCATCAGCATATCAGTTGGCCCGAGGTCGATCGCTTGGGAGCGAAATTGGGCGCTTCGTCAGCCGCACGCGCCAAATGGCGGCAGCGTGGCGTGCCTGCGATTTGGCAGATCAAGATCGTTTCTGATCTCGCTGCCGCCGGCCGCCGGGTTGAACTGACCGAGTTCGACGGTCTCGCTCGCAGTTCCGGTGAAATTACCGGCGCAGGCCACGAGGCCGCGCTCTGCACGGTCTGCGACCATAGGCTCGACGACGTCGGCATCCGGGCCTGCTCGATCAGTGATTGCCCCCATGCTGTGAAGGATGCGGCGTGATGTCGGGCTTGCTGGATCATGATCCCGTCCTACGCGCAGGCGCGCCCAATGTTGTGGGCAATATCCCCCGGCTCACACAGAATTCTTATCGCGAGGCGGTGAGCCGCACGATGGCGGCATGCCAGGCGCGCGAGGGGCTGACCGATCAGGACATGGCCGACGTGCTGGGCATCAGCGCGGCGACGGTCGGCAACGCCCGGAACAAGAAGGGCGGCCTTGGCGCGGTGGCTATGCTCGCGCTGGGCAAGTCTTTCGGCTCGGATGCGCTGGGCACCGTCCTCGCGCTTATCGGCGCGAAGGCGGTGCCGGCCGGCGCTGTCTGCTATGCGGGCATGGGCCAGGTGCCGATGGATTTCGCGCAGGTCCTGCCGCTGCTGATGGAGACGCTGGGCGACGGCGTGTGCTGCGACAGGGATGTCCGCACGCTCGATCAGGCCGGCGCAATCGACAAGATCATCAAGGCTGCGGCGATGCTGGAGCGGCGGCGCGACGAGGTGAGGCTGCACGACGCGGTCTGATAATTTGAGCGGGCGCCGGGCGCCCAGGAGTGAACCATGCTGAGCGCCATTGGCGCGGCGCCGGTCGATGCCGGTTCCGCGATCGAATTTCTGCGTCCTGATTATCGCGCCTTTCTGGAGGCGAAGGCGCCTTTGGCGTTGCCGGCCGGCCTGCCCTGCTCGCTCGACGAGATACCCACCCATTTGACCGATGGCCGCGAGATGAAGCCGCACGTCCGTCATGTCGTGCGATGGGCGGTCGAGGGCGGCCGGCGCGGCCTGTTCGAGAGCTTCGGCCTGCACAAGACCATGCAGCAGCTGCTGATCGGGTCGATCATTTGCCGGAAGGCGGAAGTCTACGGGCTGATCGTTCTGCCGCTCAATGTCCGCCGCGAGTTCATTCGAGACGCGGCGCTGCTCGGCATCGCTGTGGCGTTCGTCCAGTCCGACGACGAGATCGACACGGCGCTCGCCGCGTCGCGGCGCACGGAGAGCCGGACGGCTCCGATCTTCCTGACGAACTACGAGAGCGTTCGCGAGGGCAAGATCTCCATCGATCGGTTCGGCTGGGCCAGCCTCGACGAGGCGGACGTGCTGCGGTCCTACGGGTCGAAGACCTATCAGGAGTTTCTGCCGCTTTTCGAGGCCATCCCCTATCGCCACGTCGCCACCGCGACGCCGGCGCCGAATCGCTACAAGGAGATGATCCACTATGCCGGCTTCCTCGGCATCATGGACACGGGCCAGGCGCTCACCCGCTTCTTCCAGCGCAACAGCGAGAAAGCGGGCGATCTCACCCTCTACCCGCACAAGGTCGATGAGTTCTGGACGTGGGTCAACAGCTGGGCGGTGTGCATTCAGAGCCCGTCCGACCTCGGCTTTTCCGATGACGGCTACGCGCTACCGCCGATCACCGTGCGCTGGCACAGCGTGCAGGCCGACCTCTCGGACAAGGGCGAGGAGCGTGACGGCCAGCGCCGGCTGATCCGCGATAATGCCCTGGGCATTGTGGAGGCATCGCGCGAGAAGCGGCGAACGCTGGGCGAGCGCATCGCCAAGGTCGCCGAGATTGTTGCTGGCGCGCCCGACGATCACTTCATCGTCTGGCACGACCTGGAGGATGAGCGGCGCGCGATCGAGGCGGCGCTCCCCATGGCCGAAGCGGTCTATGGATCGCAGAAGCTCGCCGAGCGTGAGGATATCGTTGAACGCTTCGCCGATGGCGATCTCGGCATCATCGCCGCCAAGCCTGTGATGCTGGGCGGCGGCGTCAACCTTCAGCGCCATTGCCACCGAGCGATCTTCGCGGGCGTCGGCTTCAAATTCCGGGATTTCATCCAGGCGATCCACCGCATCCAGCGGTTCGGCCAGGCGCACCCGGTCGAGATCGACATCATCCATGCCGAGACGGAAGCCGAGGTCGTGCGCGAGCTTCAGGCCAAATGGGCGCGCGACGACGAGTTCCGGGCGACCATGTCCGATCTCATCCGCCGCTATGGCCTGATCCATGGCGCGGCGGCGGAGCTGGTCAAGCGCTCGATCGGGTGCGAGCGGCGCGAGATGTCTGGCGATGGCTGGCGCTTGGCCCACAACGACTGCGTCGATGAAGCCGCCCGGCTGGAGGAGGGATCAATCGACCTGATTGTCACCTCGATCCCCTTCAGCAACCACTATGAATATACGCCGAGCTACAACGATTTCGGTCATACCGACGACGACGCTCACTTCTTCGGGCAGATGGACTATCTGACGCCGAACCTGCTGCGCGCCCTCGCGCCCGGCCGGCTTGCCTGCATCCACGTCAAGGACCGGATCCTGTTCGGCTCTGTGACCGGCGAGGGCGTCCCGACGGTCAATCCTTTCCACGCCAAATGCATCGCGCACTACATGGCGCACGGTTTCCAGTTCCTCGGCATGATCACCGTGGTCACCGACGTGGTGCGCGAGAACAACCAGACCTATCGGCTCTCGTATAGCGAGATGCTGAAGGACGGCACGAAGATGGGCGTGGGAAGCCCGGAATATGTGCTGCTGATGCGCAAGCCCCAGACCGATCGCTCGCGCGGCTATGCCGATACGCCGGTGGTCAAGGACGCAGAGGGCTACAGCCTGGCGCAGTGGCAACTTGATGCGCACGCCTTCTGGCGATCCAGCGGCGAACGCGCCCTCATCTGGGAAGAGCTATGGGAGGTCGGCGAGCGCTACACCGAAATGGCCGTCGGTCGGATCGCTAAACGGTTCCGTGAGGAGAGCCGCGAGCTCATCTACAGCTTCCGTGCCCATGTCGATATCGGCAACGCGATCGACGCGCGAGCCGGTAACGATGCGCGCGGGCACTTGCCTCGCACCTTCATGGCGCTCGACCCTGGCAGCCATCATCCCCACGTCTGGGATGACGTCGTGCGGATGCGAACCCTCAACGCCGATCAGGTGCAGAAGGGCCGGGAAAAGCACGTCTGTCCGCTCCAGTTCGATATCGTCGATCGCCTGATCGAGCGCTACTCGACACGGGGCGACCTCGTATTCGATCCCTTCTGTGGCTTGGGCACCGTCCCGATGCGCGCGATCCTGTCCGGCCGGCGCGGCGCGGGCAGCGAGCTCAACCCCGAATATTGGGCGCATAGCGTCAGCTATTTGCGCGAAGCCGAAGATCAGCGCGCGGTGCCGTCGCTTTTCGACCTCCTCGATATCGAGCAGGATCAGGAGCGCGCCGCGTAATGCCACGCTACCGCCGCCGGACCTTCGCCGAGGTGACTGCCCAGGCCGTCGCGGCCGAGCGCGCGCGCATCGCCGCGTTCGGCCGCGAGCATGCGGCCGGCGTCACCAACATGATCGCGACCGGCCGGGTCGATGCCGAAAGCGGCTCGCTCCTGACCGTCCGTGTCCAAGCCTTTGTCGAGCAGGTTGAGCAGGGCCTGCACGACGCCGACCCCACCCTGTTCAAGGAGAAGACCGATGAATGACGCGACCGCCCCGGCGGACGATCCCTATGTCGCGCAGCGCGCGGCGGACGGCGGGCATGTGCCCGGCGCCTGCAACACGCTGGGCGAGTTCGTCCGCACCCTGGAAGACGGGCAGTTCGACGCCGATTGCTATCAGGCGATCAAGGGGCTGTCCGCCAAGCTGAACGAGTCCGCCTGGGCGAACGGCGGCAAGGCCAAGGGCAAGGTCACCATCACGCTCGACATCTCGCAGGATGGCGGCGTCACCGAGATCAAGTCCGCCTACAAGGTGACGGAGCCGGCCGACCGCCGCGCCAAGTCGATCCTGTGGACGACCGAGGATCACCGCTTCACCCGCACGCGCCCGGGTCAACAGCAGCTTTTCGGCATTCGTGACGCGAGCAGCGGGTCCGCCCGCATGCGCGATGCCTGATCGACCATAGGAGACCATGACAATGGATATCGAAGATAATGGCATCGTCGGCATCGTCCGCGACGTGCGGTCGCTCGTCGAGGATTACGTCCGGCCCGCCGAGGTCATCACTCTCACCGACCCGATCAGCGGCGTCGATGCGCCGGCGACGCTGACGCCCGCCGGGCCGAAGATCATCCCGGCGTCGGCGTTCGACGACTATCGCGTCACGCCGATCAGCCGCACCGGCACGGCCACGCTCACCTCGCTCGACAGCCTGATCGACCATGCCAATCGGTTCAAGGACGAGGACAGCGTCATCTTCGCCTGCGAAGACCGTACCCGGCCGGCGCTGACGGTCGTCGTCGATTATCACCGCATCGGCCACGACGCAGACCCGCGCTTCGGCCAGCATCGCGGCCATTTCGCTTTCCCGCTCTCCGACGAATGGAAAGCGTGGATGGAGCACAATGGCACCCAACTGCGCATGGTGGAGTTCGCCGAATTCCTCGAAGACCGCGTCATCGACGTGCTGCACCTCATCCCCGAAGAGGACGAGCTATCGGAGGACCTGCAGAAGTTCATCAACGCCGGTGGCGGCGAAGCTCTGATCGCGACGCCGCAGCGGCTGGTCGAGCTGTCGCGCGGGCTGCAGGTGAACGAGAACTCGGCGATCCGCGAGGTCAACCGGCTCAACAGCGGCGAGGCGCAGATCCTGTTCACGTCCGAGCATACCGACGGCAACGGCGAGCCGCTCCGCGTGCCCAGCCTGTTCCTGATCGGCATCCCGGTCTTCCGCAACGGTCCGATCTACCGCCTCGCCGCCCGGTTGCGCTATCGCAAGACGCCGACGGGCATCGTGTTCTGGTACGACCTGTGGCGCCACGACCGCACCTTCGACCATGCGTTCAAGGAAGCGTGCGAGCGCGCCTCGATCGAGACCGACCTCCCGCTGTTGCTCGGCGCGCCGGAGGCGAGCCGCTCGTGAAGCATCGGGAGCACTCCTATCGCAGCGGCATTGCCGGCCGGTCCTTCGCCCATCAGGCGGATGACGCCGGCGGCTCTCGGCTCGTCGCGCGGCTGGAGTGCTCCCGCTGTCCCCGGGTCGGCTCGGTGAACCTCAGCGTTCGCCTGCCGCCCGATCAGATCGACAAGAAATTCAAACAGAGCGGCTGGCAGCTCGACCCGCACATGTGCGGCGCATGCCAGCGCGCCGTGGCCAAGGAAAAGAAGATGACGCAAACGGCGAAACCCTCGCCCACGGCGATGCGCGCGCAGGCGCAGATGCTCACTGCGCTGCAGACCCATTTCGACGCCGACAAGGGCGCCTTCGCGGCGGGCTGGGACGACAAGCGCATCGCGGCCGATACCGGCCTGGCGGTCAGCATCGTCACCGAGTACCGCGAAGCCGTCTTCGGCGTGATCAAGGAGCCGACGGAGATCGCCGCGCTGCGCGCCGACATCAGCACGCTGGAGCGGCTGGCGCGGGACAATCATTCGTCCATCGGCGTCGAGATCGCATCGCTGCGCTCGCGCCTGGGTGAGATCAGCGCCAAGTGGGCCAAGGCGTGATGGCCCGGCTCTATATCCGCGCGCGCATGGTCAACGCTTGGCGCCGCCTGTTCCCGCACCGGGCCGTCATCGCCATGCGCGAGCGGCGTCGCGTCGCCCTGAAGGCAACCTTTACGGAAAACGCAAAGGTTGCCGCCCAGCGCGCCGCCGTGCGCTCCATGACCGAGCGCCTTCGCGCGGAGGTGCGGCGCTGATGTTGGAGACCTTCCCCTGTGGCGGCGGGTGCGGCCGGACCCTCAAGCGCTATCCGCACCGGAAAACCGACCTGTGCCGTCGGTGCAGCGCGCTCGCGCACACCCATAGTCCCGAAAGCAAGGTGAAGCGGTCCTATTCGATGAAGAGGAAGTTCCGCGACCCCGAGTTCGCCCAGGAGCATGCCCGGCGGACTGCGGAAGGCAAGCGCGAGATGCTGGCGCGCGACCCGGCGGCGATGGAGCGCCTGCGCGAGGCCGGGCGGGTTCTGGCGGCTACTGGCCTCGGCCATGCCGCCCAAAGGCCGGGATCGGAGCCGCGCGTTCTGGTCGGACGGCAGAACACCGATCGCCGGTTGGGTTGGTGCCCGGAGCATCTGCGCGACCTCTATCGCCAGCTTGTGCGGAGCAAAGGCTATACCGGCGCCGAGGCCCGCGCCTTTGTCGAGAATGAGATGGAGCGTGCCCGCGCCCAGCGCGGGAAGCCCAAGACATTCGAGCAGCAGTTGCGCGCGGTGCAGGCCGGAGCCGGGCTCGTCGAGAAGTTCAAGCCGTCCACGAATCATGATTTCACGCTGGGCGGCGTGGCGACGGGGATGCTCTGACATGGGCGGTGCGTGGTACAGGCCCCGCAAGGGTGGCGGTCGCCGCGCCGCCGGCATGACCGAGCGGCCGGTGCAGCGCGGGGCCATCCGCCTGCTCGCGATGCACCGCATCGAGGCCGTGCATGTCCCGAACGGCTCGCATCTGGCCGGCGACCGCGTGGCGCGAGCCAAGCAGATGGCGGCGCTGCGCAAGGACGGGCTGCGGCCGGGTTTCCCTGACCTCATCCTGTTCGGGCGCCAGCCGGACGAGATCGGCTTCATCGAGGTGAAGCGCGAGATCGGCAACGACCTGTCGGAAGATCAGGAGGACTGGCGCGACATCCTGACCGTCCGTGGCTTCCCCTGGGCTATGATCCGACAGCCCGAGGAGGCGCTGGCCGCTGTCCGTGCATGGGGGTGGATCGCGTGAGCGTCATCGCGTCGGCATTGAGGCATATGCTCGCGGCGGGCATGCCGCACGAGGCCATCATCGCCGCTGTCGCCGAGATGGAAGCGGGGATCGCCCGCGATCCGGTCGCCGAGCGCCGACGCGCCTATGACCGTGACCGGAAGCGGGAGGAACGTGCCCGCGTGTCCACCGGACATCCGACGACATCGGCGGAGTCCGCCGACACAGCGGACAATGCGGACGCCGCCCCCTTTCCCTACCCCCCCAATGATAATAATTCTAACCCCCCCACCCATACCCCCGAGGGGGATATCCCGCGCACGCGTAAGGCCGAGCCCTTTCCGATGCCGGAAGGGGTCGATGTCGGCCACTGGCGCGACTTCCTCGCCAACAGGAAGCGCAAGAGCCTGCCGAACACGCCCACGGCGCACAAACGGCTGCTCGCCGACCTGGCGCGGCTGTCGGACGATGAATGGCCGCCCGGCCGGCTGATCGAGCATGCGGCGGCCAAGGGATGGGCCGCGATTTACGACCCCCGCGAACAGGATCAGCGAAATGTTTCAGGACATCGGAACGGCAATCGGGGAGGCGGTAGACAGCCTGACGGATTCACCGCCGCCCTCCGAGAGCTGCAGCTTGGTGGTCAAGCCGGCAATCCAGATGCCCGCCACGGCTGAAGAGTGTGGTGTGCTCATGCGTTGGGCCCAGGCGCAGCCCGACGGCTGGCCGTTGGCGACCGTGGACGAGCTGGCGCGCCATCTCGACTTCCTCGGTTCCACCCTGCCTCGCCAAGCCACCGACGCGGAGAGCGGGCGGATGCGGGCGGCGGTATATGCCCGGTTCCTGGCGAGCTACAGCAACAGCGCCTTGGCCTACATGTCCCGCCGCGCATGCGAAACGCTGGACTGGTTTCCGACGCCGCGTCAATGCCTCGACATCCTTAAGGACTATCAGGCCCCGATAACGGAGAAGGAGACGGCGCTGCGCCTTTGTGGCGCTTTCTGGGGCGAGCGCTTCGACGCCTTCCTCTCCAACGTCGTGCGGGCGGATAAGGTGATAACGCAGGCCGATATTGACGCCGTGCCCGAGCAGTGGCGCCGCATCGCGGTCGAGCGCGGGGCCCTGCGGCTCATGGCCGACGGGACGTTTGTTGTCCGTCGCGCTGCACTGGTCTGGGGTCGCGCTGATGAAGCCGACTGACCTAATCCAGCGTCGAGACGTGGTCAAAGCCGCCTATTTCGAGGGATTCGAGCGCAGCGACGTTTTGGGCGTTGCGCCGGGCCATGGATATCGCGACGCCCGTCACGCATGGATGAGCAACCCAATGGCGGCCATTCCTGCCGCTTTCGAGCAGCGACGCCGCGATGCATTCATTGAAGCGTTCGACACTTGGGAGCGGGTCAAGTGGTCGATCGGCGCGCCGGCCTATGTCGCGGTAGACTGGTACTGGCAGCGCAGTCTCGCCCGCGCCGCATTGGCCGATCTCAACTTCTCCGTGCTGCCCGGCACGCGATACCGAGCGACCGATCGTGATGCAGCATTGGACAGCCTAGCCATTGGCAGGCGGGCTCACTCAATTATGAAAGAGGTAGACGCATCATGAGGGACAGGGCTGACATGTGGTGCATCCTGCGGATGTCGGCCGGGTCGACGCTGCTCGTCGCCGACGCGCTCCGGGAGACCGGTCACGACGTGTGGACGCCGACCGAGATGCAGAAGCGCCGGATAGGCCGCCGGCGCGAGGTGCAGGAGATCAGCTTGCCGATCACGCCTGGCATTGTGTTCGCGCGCGCGGAGCGGCTGCACGACCTGCTCGCGCTGTCGCGGTCGCCCGCCGCCACCTATCAGCGGTGGAACGGCGAGACGAAGCGGATGGAGATACGCGGCTGTCCGCATTTCTCTGTCTTCCGCCATCAGGGCAAGGTGCCGATGGTGGCCGACCGCTCGCTCGATCCGCTGCGCCAGTTCGAGCGCCGGGCCCGGCCGCGCGATCTTGTGCCGTCGTACAAGGCCGGTGATGAAGTGCGATCGCCCGCGCTGATCTTCGGCGGAATGATCGGTGTCGTGCAGTCGTCGCATCGCCGCCATGCTGTCGTGCGCTTCGGATCGCTGGAGGTGAAGGTCGAGATGTGCGACCTGCTGCCGTTGCGCGCCGCCGCTTGACGCCGCCGATTCGGTGGGTTTAATAGGGTTCACCGCTGAGGGTCTATCGTCAGCCGGGCCGGACTAGCAGTGTACCACCCTGGCCTCGCTATCGACCCCTCTCCATATGCGGTGTGACCCTGCTTTCGCGGGCGTCCGAAGGCATCCTGCAATCCATCTGTCGGCGTAGCTCAACTGGTAGAGCGCTGGTCTCCAAAACCAGAGGTTGCAGGTTCGACCCCTGTCGCCCTCGCCATCCCTTCCGTCGCCGCCTGTTCTCGACGGGAGCCGCCGCGCCCGGTCCTTGCTCCTGGGTGCGGCGGCATCTATCTGGAGGTCAGGATGGCAATGATGCCGCACCGCACGACCCAGACTGGTGCACCTTGGCCGCTGAAAGCCCCCAGCCTGCTGACCATCATCCGGTCGTGGTTCGCATGGCGGGAGGTCCGCCGCTGCAACCAATGGCGCTATATGGAGAATGGGGAGACCGGGGAGCGGATCGTCAAGCGCATCCCCCGGCCTCGGGGATGGATGGCTGCGCCACCCGACGAGGGATGGCTCGACGGAAGCGATTTCGGGGAGGATCGAGGCGGCCCACCCCCGCCCCGGCCATCGAGATGACCGAGCGAGGCCCGAAACCCACGGTTTTCCGCCATTTACGACCCCCGGGGCCTCGGGTCCTTCCCCGCCGGCCCCAAGTACGGGGGGCAAAGGCGCATTAAAAGCCCAGCTCCAAGGTGTGAAAGGTGTCCGCACTGAAATGTCCGCACCTCCAAAACCCGTCTCTGTCCGCGAGTTCGCCCGGCTTGATGGCTGCAATGACAAGCTGGTGCGCCGAGCCATAGCCAACGGAAAACTGCCGTCTCTGCCCGACGGTAAGGTCGATGCGAACTTGGCTGGCAGCGGCTGGCGGAAGCAAAATCGCCGTGCGGCCGGCAGTGCGGACATGCCGAAAATGTCCGCACCAGATGTCCGCACCTCGTCGCGCCGGAAGAAGGCGCCGCCCCCGACCGCTGAACGCACCGAGCAAGCGGCCGAAGAACTCTTCTCCGAAGAGGCCGAGAGCTTCCTGGATAACGTGCTCGCCGGCACCTACGCCGACACCGCGACCGCCGAGCGCGTGAAAGAGAACGCTCTGGCGGCCAAGCATCTACTCGCAGCCCGCCGCGACGCTGGTCATTTGATCGAGATCGGCAAAGCAGAGGACGTGCTGTTCGAGACCCAGCGGGGCCAGCGTGACGCCTGGATGAATTTCCCGACACGGATCGGGCCCTTGCTGGCGGCAGAACTGGGACTGGAGGCGGACAAGGTCGTGGAGGCCCTTACGATCCATGTCCACCAACAGCTTGTCGATCTCGGCGACCCTGAAGCCGACTTCGTCGCTCAGCGCGAAGGTTGATCGTCTCCGCGCTTCTGCGCGGAAGGGTTGGACGCCACCGCCGCGTATCAGTGTGCCGGACTGGGCGGACGGTTACCGCAAGCTCGCGAAGGAGGCGGGCTCGACGTCTGGCAATTGGCGGACCTCGACGGTGGAGGTGGCGCGCGGCGCGATGCTGTCGGTCACCGAGCCGGGCGTTCACCGTATCAGTCTGATGGTTTGCACCCAGCTGATGAAGACGGCCTTCATCGAGAATACGGTCGGCTACTTCGTTCATCTTGATCCGTGCCCGATGCTGCTGACCCAGCCGAAGGAAGACGCGGCCGAACAATTCTCAAAGGAGCGCATTACTCCCCTCATCCGCGCCACGCCGGTGCTGCGAAAGATCTTCGGCCGCAGCAAGACGCGAAACGCAGACGAGACGCTCTTGTACAAGGCATTCCCCGGCGGCTTCCTCGCGATGGCTGGTGCGGGCAGCCCCGACAACCTCGCCCGCCGCCCGATCCGCGTCGGCATGATGGATGAGTTCTCGAAATATCCGATCACTCGCGAGGGCAACCCCGGCGACCTCGTTGACGAGCGTATGGCAACCTTCGCGAACTGGCTGTCAATTCGCACCTCTTCGCCGACGATCGCCGACGAATGCCTGATCGAGGCCAGCTATAACGATGGCGACCAGCGGCAGGCATCGGTAGAGTGCCCCCACTGCCGGCACCGTCAGTTTCTCGATTTCTTCCAGCACGTCCATTGGGAAAAGGACGAGGATAGCGGCGAGCATTTCACGGCGCGCGCGGCAATTCATTGCGAGGCATGCGGAGCCGCGTGGTCAGAAGGTCAACGCCTGATGGCGTTGCAGACCACCCGATGGCATCAGACCAGGCCGTTTCACTGCTGCGGCCGGCGCCATGAGCCGCTGGAGGTGTATCGCCGCACATGGAGCGACCCGGAGCGCGCGGAGGGGGCGGCTGACCCCGTAGATGTCGTCTGGGACTGGTGGGCGTCAGATCGCTGGGCGGTTTACCGGGCGGCCTGTCCCGAGTGTGGTCGCTGGGCAGTCGATAACGAGCATGCATCGTTCACCGCGTCTAAGCTGTTCAGCCCTTGGCCTAAGGACGCCCCGCCAAAGATCGCGAAGAAGTGGATTGCGGCCAAGGATGACCCGGATAAGCGGGTCACGTTCGACAATACCCAGTTGGGCAAGCCGCATAAGCGGCAGGCGGCCAAGGACATCGCCGCAGAGGCTCTCATGCGCCGAGCCGAAAACTGGCCCGGCGAGGTGCCGTTCGGTGTCGGGGTCGTTACCGCCGGCCTGGATACCCAGGACGATCGCGTGGAGATCGAGTTCGTAGGCTGGGGCCATGGGGAGGAAAGCTGGTCGCTCGATCATGTCGTAGTTGATGGTGACCCAGCTACCGACGAACTGTGGAAGCGGGTCGATCGCGAGTTGCTGCGGACCTTTCGCCGCAGCGACGGGCGTGAGTTCACGGTCATGGCCGCCTGCATCGATTCGGGCGGCCATCATACGCAAAAGGTTTATGCGTTCGCCAAGGCGCGGCTTGGTCGTCTGGTTTTCGCCATCAAGGGCCAGAGCGCCCGAAATGGAGATCGGACGCCTGTCTGGCCGATCGCCCGGCCCAGCGCCGCGAACCGGACAAAGTATAAGCCGACGATCATAGGGACGAACTCGGCGAAGGATTCGATACGCTGGCGGCTCGGCATCGAAGAGCCTGGCCCCGGTTACATGCACTTCCCAGCCAAGCGCGACCTGGGATGGTATGTGCAGCTGGTCGCCGAGCGCCTCTTGACCAAGGTTGTCGGGGGGCGTCGCTTCACGGTTTGGGATTTGCCCAAGGGCAAAGCGAACGAGGCGCTTGACTGCCGCGTCTATGCTTTCGCTGCGCTAATGGCCCTGATCCAGCGTGGCATGCGGCTCAATGCGGTGGTCGAGGCGGTTTCTCCTGCCCCGGAAGCGCAAGCGCCCCGTAAATCGACAAAAATAGCGGCTTCTGAGGGAAATTCGCCCCCTCCAGCGCCGACAAAGCCGCGTAAATTCGCCAATCGCGGCGGCAGCTGGATGAACAGGAGGCGCTGACAAATGGCATTTCAGCAGTCCGACCTCGACCGGCTCGACACCGCCATCGCCAGCGGCATCCGCAAGGTCACGTTCGCGGATGGCCGCGCAACCGAGTATCAGAACCTGTCCGATATGGTCGCTGCGCGCACCACGATCGAAAATGCGCTCGCCAAGGCGGCTTCGGGTTCGTCTCGCCGCCGCCGCTTCATTGTCGGACGGATTGGTCGGCGATGAACTGGATTGACCGCACCGTAGGCTATTTCTCCCCTGTGTCTGGCCTCCGCCGTCAGGCTGCACGCAAAATGCTTGAGCGATCGGCGCCCCGCCCGCGCTCGGGCCGGCGTTTCTACGGCAAGGATCGCGACTTCGACACGGTGAGCGGCAATCCGAACGATGCGCGCCCAAAGCGCTACGTCGATCGGATGACGATCCTGAGGCTGATCGCCGAAAATCCCTTCGCGCGGAAAGCGCTGAACGCGCTTCTCAACAGCCTGATCGGCTGGGGCATCACCGGCGCGCCGACCGGCTCGAAAGCGCTACGGGACCACTGGGCGACGTGGATCAAGAACTGCGATTACTGGGGCCGCCACGACTTTTATGGCCTCCAGAAGCTGTGGGCCATTTCCATGCTGCGCGATGGCGAGGTGTTCATCGTCCAGCGCTATGCCAAGCTGGCAGGGGTCATCCCCCTCCGCCTCCAGACGTTCGACAAGGGGATGCTCGCCGCCGACAAGTGGGGCAACAACATCGAGCGCGGTATCGAATATGACGATGAAGGCCGCGTCGTCGCCTATCATTTCTATCGCGGTCGGCGAGGTTACCGCTGGTCCTCGACGGAGACGATCCGCTTTCCCGCCGATGAGGTGATCCACCTGTTCGACAGCGAATGGGTCGGCCAGACCGAAGGCGTCAGCCTGTTCGAGCCGATCGTGAAGCGGCTCGGCGACGTCGAGGAAGGGATCGAGGCCGAGGTCGTGAAGGCGAACATTGCCGCCTGCCTCGTCGGTTTCCGCTATCGCTCACCCAGCCAGGACGGCGAAGACAGCAATATCGGGATCCCGGTCGAGGGGGATCATGACCGGCCGCCGATCGAAGAGTTCGTCCCCGGCATGATCGAAACGCTCGACGATGGCGAGCAGATCACCTTTTCCAATCCGCCTAAGACCGGCGGCATCGGTGACCTGGCACGCATCGCCCTGCTGGCGTCGGCGGCGGGCGTCGGCGTCACCTATGAACAGATGACGGGCGACCTCTCGAACGTCAACTTCTCCAGCTACAAGGCCGGCGCGCTGGAGAACAAGCGCTATATCGGCCGGCTGCAGTATCTGACCTTCATTCCGATTTGCCTCGATCGGGTATTCGCATGGTTCACCCGCATCGGCTGGGAAAGCGGCTATCTCAACAAGCCGACATCGCCGATCAAATGGACTCCGCCGCCTTTTGAGTCGATCGACCGCGAAGGTGATGCGATGGCGGACATTCTTGAGCTGGAAGGCGGGCTGGAGAGCCTGGCGAACCTGCTCAACTCTCGCGGCTACGACCATGACGGGATGATGACGGAAATTGCGCGGGACCGCGACTTCCGCGCCAAGCTGAAACTCGCCTTCAAGGGCGATCCCATGACGCCCGGCCAGACCGAAGACGGTGGGGGTAATGCCGGGGCCGAAAATGACCCCACTCGCATGGTCATGCTGGCGCTGGCGCGCCGGCTGATGGCCTCCCGATAGGAGTTCCCAAGATGACCACGCCCCAGCCGGCTCCGCAGCCCCCTGCGGAGGCCGACAGCCGCGTATCTGCGCCGCTGACCCCTGACGGGAAGACGCCCAAGAAGAAGAAGCCGCGTAACGCGCCGCCGATCGATGACGCTACCGCCATCATGACGCGGTCCCCCGCCCCGGACGGCGACGCCGCCGAGCGCCGGCAGCCCCAGGTCGGCGGGCGCGGGACGCGCAGCGCTGACGTCCGGTCTGCCAGCTACGACCCGAGCGCGCGCACCGTGGAGGCCGTTCTGTCCGCCGGGTCGCCGGTGCGCCGCTACTATTTCACCGAAGAGCTTGAGATCAGCGACGACGCGATCGATCTCAACCGCGTCGCATCGGGCGTCTGCCCGCTCCTCGACACCCATAATCAGTATGAGGTGGACGCGGTCATCGGCCGCATCCTCTCCGTCCGTATCGAGGGCGGCCAGCTGATCGGGACGATCGCCTTCTCCGATAATGAGCGGGGCCGCGAGATCGAGGCGCGCGTCGTGTCCGGTGAATTGCGCGCCATCTCGATCGGCTACCACGTCAAGCGCTGGCAGATCACGTCCACCGACGAAAATGAACATGAGACATGGCGCGCTGTCGCCTGGGAGCTTCTCGAAGCCAGTCTCGTCCCCGTTCCCGCCGATCCGAACGCCGTGGTTCGATCAAATCCGGGCTCTCCTGCTCACGGCTCCAATGATGAGGACGACGACATGAACCGTAACCTCCCGGGCGGCGGAGTCGCCCATCCCAATGCAAATCGCGGGGCCGCGCCGGCCGCGTCGGAGACCACTGTCGTGGTGGAACCGAACGGCGAAACCCGCGCCGAGCCGCACTCGCCCGCGCCCCCCGCGCCGGCGCAGGAGCAGCGCGCCGGCATCTCCGCTTCGCGCATCCTCGACCTGTGCGCCCGTTCGGAGGATCTCGGCAGCGAGTTTGCCGCCGAACTGATCCGCGCGAACGAGACCACCCCCCTCACCGAAGCGGACCTTCAGTCGCGCATGACCGACCGCCTGATCAACGCCCGCCAGCGTCCGACCTCCGATACCCGCGCCGGGCGCTCGGGCACGGAAGACGAAGGCTACCGCCTGGCCGTCGAAGACGCACTGCTGCTGGCAGCCAATCCTTCGTCCCGCGCCGAGGACTTCGGCATCGATGCCCGGCGCGTCGAGGCTGCGCGCGAGTTCCGTGGCCTGACGCTCATGGAAATGTCGCGCGACTATCTCCAGCGCACCGGCATTCGCCCCCCGACCAACCGTCTGGAGGTCGCGGGCGCAGCGCTCGGTATGCGCGGCGGCGCGTTGACCACCAGCGACTTCGCCTTCGCGCTGGGCAATGCCGCGAACCGCCGCGTGCGTCGCGCCTTCGAGGTAGCCCCGCAGTCGTTCCGTCCGTTCGTCTCGACCGGCAGCCTGCCTGACTTCCGCCCCGCGAGCATCATCGGCATGGGCGACGCGCCCGCGCTGCTGCTGGTCAAGGAGAATGGCGAGATCAAGCACGGGGCCCTGACCGACACCGGCGATACTTACAAGCTCGCGACCTATGCGAGGATCATCCCGATCTCGCGTCAGGCCATCATCAATGACGACAAGGGCCTGTTCGGGCGCATTCCGACCCAGTTCGCCAACAAGGCGGCCGACCTCGAATCGGACCTTGTCTATAGCCAGCTGATCGGCAACCCGACCATGCCGGACGGGACGCCGCTCTTCCATGCCGACCATGGCAATCTGGCGGCGTCGGGCACCATCATCAACGTCGCCGCCGTCGGCGCTGGTCGCGCCGCGATGCGCCAGCAGAAAACGGCGGAGGGCAACAACATGACGGTTCGCGCCCGCTATCTGATCGTCGGGCCGCTTCAGGAGACCGCTGCCGAGCAGTTCCTGACCGCTGTCGCGGCGGTTCAGACCAGCAACGTCAATCCGTTCCCGGGCAAGCTCGAACTGGTCGTGGACGAGCGCATCACCGACTACAGCTGGTATCTGTCGGCCGATCCCGACGCCTTCGACACCATCCTGCTCGCCCATCTGGAAGGCCAGGAGGAGCTGTTCACCGATACGCACCAGAGCTTCGATGTCGATGGCATCAAGTTCAAGGCGCGCCTCGATGTCACCGCCAAGGTTCTGGACCATCGCGGCTTCTACAAGAACCCCGGCGCGGCGCCGGCCTGATCCACCAGTTGCGCGACCTGACGGGGCGGCCATCGCCGCCCCGTAATCGGAGGATGTTACCATGAAGACCGTGAAGCTGGCGCAGCCCGCCACCATCAATGACGAACTTCGCTATCCCGTCGAGGGCGAGATCACTTGTTCCGACACCGAAGCGAAGCGCCTGTTCGACAACAACCTGCTGGACGGCGAGCCCGCCGACTTTCCGGCGAACGGCGATGACGACGGTGGCGACACCGAAGAAGACGCCGATGACCTCAAGAAGCTCTCGGTTCCGGATCTCCACATCCTTGTCACGAAGGAGGGCGTCCCGCTCAACGGCGTGACGAAGAAGGACGAGATCATCGCCGCCATCATCAAGCACCGCGAGGAAAAGGCGTCGGCCTGACCCGCCTGTGACCGGCCCCGCCGGCTAGGAGATCGATCATGAAGAACTATCAGCAGCTGGGCGACAATTTCCAGGCGCCCGCCCCCTATGATGTCGCCAGCGGCGATGCCGCACTTGTTGGCGGCATCGTCGCCATCGCCTCCACCGCCGCCCTCAGCGGCGAGGAGATCGCCTGGGTGCGTGTCGGCATCTTCAACCCCGTGAAGAAGCCGGGCAGTCAGGCGTGGGTCGCGTGGACCACGAAGATTTACTGGGACAACACCGCCAAGGTATTCACCTCCACCGCCGGCGGCAACACGCTGTGCGGCGTGGCGTCGGTCGCGGTCGGCGCCGGCGCGGGGCTCACCACGGGCGGCGTTTTGCTCACCGGGCAGATCGCCTGATCATGCCTGATCCGCACGCCTCGGCGCTGGACGCGCTGTTTCACGCGCCTGGCTCCGAGACGGCGGATCATCTTTCCACGTTCGACGGCACGATCACGGAAGGCGTCCGCGTCATCCGCGCCCGGCCCGATCGCGAGTTCAACATGGGCGAGGGCCGCTATGTCGCCGGCACCATGTCCATCGATATCCGCATGTCCGAACTGCACTGCCTGCGCGACGGCGATCGCCTGATATTCTGGGTCGAACGCGACGGCGAGCGGGTGAAGGGGCTGGAGATCGCGCTGCGCGGCGAGCCGCGCTCCGATGTCGAAAACATGACCTGGAACATGGACGCAGAAGAGGTCGGCTCCGACCTGTGAAGATCAGCGCCAAGCGCATCTCGCCCCCGCTCGCCACCCAGCTGGCGGAGATCGAGGGACAAATCGCGCAGGACATGACCGGCATCATGAAGGAGGAGGCGCGGGACCTCACCCTCGTCTATCGCCGGCAGGTTACCGGCGCAGGTATGAGCACGCGGCTGGCCAACACCTGGCGCTCGCAGGTCTATCCCAAGGGCGGACGCGCACTGAACCCCGCCGGCTATATCTGGTCCAACGCGCCGCTGATCATCGACAGCTTCACGCGCGGCGCCGTGATCCGTCCGGTGCGCGGCGCGAAATGGTTATGGATACCGACCAAGAACGTGCCCCGGGCGCGGCGTGGCGGTGCCTATAAGTCGAACCTGTCCCGCAAGCGCGGCGCCGGATCAGCGATGGGGCCCGAAGAGGTCGAGCTTCATTTCAACGCCGAACTGCGCCTCGTGTTCGAGCGCGGCCACGGCCTCGCCTTCATCGATGTCGTGCGAGGCGTGCGCGGCGGATACCGCCAGGCAACGGCCGGACGTTTGAAGGGCCGCAAGGGCCAGGCCGCGCGGCCGATGAAGTCGATCCTCATGTTTACGCTGGTCAAGGGCGTCAAGATGCCTCGCCTGTTCGAGTTGCAGCAGCCGGCATACGCTGCCGCGCAGCGCGTTGCCGCCCGCATGAACGCTCGATGGAGCTGATCGATGTCCAAGCGCCACGAGGTTGATCAGGCAGTGTTCGCGCTGCTGAAGGCCGGCCTGCCCAACTATGACGTCGCAGGTCTGGAAAATGGCGACGAGCGCGCACGGCGCGTCAACCCGATCGGCAGCGTCGTCATGCGCGACGGCGAACCGGGTGAACCCGAGATCGACCTGTCGCCGGTCACTTACCACTATCGGCACAGCATCCCCGTCGAGATCGCCGCATCGGCGCCGACCGAACAGGACCTGCGCATTGTTCTCGACCGTATGGGCAGGGAGATCGGCGCGCTGATCGCCGCCGACCGCTTCCTGGGCGACCTCGTGGGCTACATCGAGGTGACCGCGCTCTCCATGGCTGATCTCGTCGGCATAGCCGGCCCCGGCGCTCAGACGATCAAAGGCGCGACCTTCGAGATCATCGCTTCCTACTCAACCGACACCCCCCTTTAAAATCGGAGACGAACCATGGCACACGGCATGGGCGCAAATGCTGTCATGTATGTGGTCGACGAGGCAAGCTATGGCGTTACGCCTGCTAGCGGTTTTCGTCGCCTTCCCTTCGTCAGTCATTCCATGGGCGAAGAGCGTGGCCTGATCGAGGACGATCAGCTGGGCTTCGGCCGTGAGGGTCTGGACCCGGTTTATGATGTAGCAGCCAATGACGGTGACATCACGGTCCCTGTGGACGACCGTGCTTTTGGCGTCTGGCTGCGCAGTTTCTTCGGCAACCCGGTCACGACCGGCGCCGGCCCCTATACCCATGTCTTCACCTCCGGCGCGGCGGCCCTGCCCAGCCGGTCGATCGAGCGCGGCAACCCCGACGTGCCGGCCTTCAGCGTGGACTATGGCGCGGCGCTCAACCAGATCCGTATCCCGATGTCGCGCGGCGGTATGCTCAATGCGGTGCTGTCGTTCATCGCCCAGGGAGAGACGGCCATCGTGGCCTCGTCCGTCGCCGGCACCCCGACCGACTTCCGGGGCGAGCGCTTCGAGCAGGCCACCGGCGTCATCGAGCGCGACGGCGTCGCGCTCGGCAATATCGTCGATGCCGACCTGTCGCTGTCGAACGGCTTCGAGAAGATCGAGGTCATCCGCCCAGACGGTCGGATCGGCGGCGTGGTGCCGGGGCCGCTGGCTGTGGCGCTGCGCATCCGCGCGCGCTTCGACACACTGGCGCTCTACAACGCGGCCACCGACAAGACGCCGGTCAACCTGACGAAGATCGGATGGAGCCGTGGCTCTAACAGCCTGAGCTTCGCCCTCCCGCGCGTCTTCCTCCCCCGCGTCAAGCGCCCGATCCAGGGGCCGCGTGGCATCATTCAGGAGATCAACTGCATCGCGTCGGGCCAGGGCGGCAACAAGGCCATCGCCACGCTCGTCAACGCCGTCGCGACCTACACCTCGTAATCGGAGACCATCCATGACCAAGAAGCCGCAGGCGCCCTCGCCCGAGGTGGCCGACGAAATCGCCGCCCCGTCCGCCGTCGAGAAGCCCGATGTGCAGGAGGAACCGGTCCCGACGCACGTGAAGCTCAGCGAGACGCCGGCGTCGGTGCTGAGCCGTATCCGCGTCATCGACGTCGCCACCGGAGATGTGATCGCCAAGGTGATCGAGGCCGACGCGGCGGCCGGCATCGTCCATCGCTATGAGGTCGCAGGCGGCGCGCTGGTGCTGGAGAACGATCGGTTCAAGACGATCGAGGAAGAGCGCCCCGTCCGCATCGAATGGACGACCGGCAACCAGAAGGGCAGCTTCTGATATGGCGCGCGTGAACCTGGCCGCCGAGAAGAAGAAGCTGGAGCCATATTGGTTTTCGGTGGAGGAGGCGACCGAGGAGGAGCCTGCGGTTCGCGTGCTGCTGGCGCCGATCGGTCGCGTCGCGCTGCGCGCGGCCAAGCGTGCGGCTGGCGAGCACTACGCCGAGGCTGGTGATCTCGATGACGACAACCTGCCTATGGAACTGATCGAGAAGGCTGGCGACGCGCTTTCCCGCGCACTGTTGATGGCCGGGATCATCGACTGGGAGGGCGTCGGCTGGGATGAGACGCCGATTCCGGTCGATGAGGATATGCTGACGATCTTCCTTGCCGACCCCGACCGCTTCGAGAAGCTGGATGCCGAATATGTGCATCCCTACATCCAGGCTCAGCTGGAAAAAAACGTCTCATCTCCCTCTGCGAATGGCATTTCCAGGGTGGAGGAGACTACTGCCGCGACTGCAATCCCCGGCTCAACGGCCGGTGCAAGCCCGACCCCGAAGCGGAAACAGAAGAAGGCCGCAAAGGCTGCCCCTACGTCTGCTACGAGCCGCAAACCGACGGAGGAATAGCCGCCTGGGAGGTGATTGCCGGCTGCGCGCGCCAGTTGCGCACGACCATGTCCGGCGTGATCGGTCTCGACTTCGGTGCCGTGCTGGCGATGGGCGAGCATGGCGGCGCGGACATGGCGATGCTGGCGTCTGCGCTGCCGACGGTGGAGCATGTTCTGCTGGACAGGCTGGAAGATGATGGAGATGCTGGGACCCGGTGAGGGAGGGTTCTATGCGCTTCATATTGATCTCGGCGATCGTTTTGGCCTTGTCCGGTTGCAACAATCCTGCCCAGTCCGAAAAAATTGCCGCCCTTCAAGATCAGGTCAACGCAGCAGAGGCGCGTGCCGTGAAGGCGCAGACCGAGATCAATGTGATGAAGGCAGAGCGAGAGGCAGAAGACATCGCAGCGGCGGCCTTGCGCGGCGAGCGCCCCGTCGCTGTTAGCAGCCCCTCGAACGAAGATACTGCTCCTAACGAGCCGGGATGTTGGCAAGATTATTGCCCATGCGAAGAAGACGGCGACATGGACCGCATGATATGCCGCAATCTGCGTGCCGGCCTGCATGTGAAAGCGGATACCTTTGCAACCGCTGCGGCTCTCCGAGATTCCAGGCGCTCGATGGACAATTGGAAGCGCGAGAACCCAGATATGTGAGGTGAGCGATGGCTAAAGCCCAAGTCGCAGTGCGCCTCGGCAGCGAGGGCAAGGCCGAGCTCCAGAGGGATTTCGCGGACGTCGGGGCGGCCGGGGAAGCGTCCGCCAGCCGAGCGACGCGCGCCTATGAGAAGGCTGCACAGGACATCGAAGCGGCTCAGCGCCGCCAGACCGCCGCCGCAAATAAGCTTGTCGCGCTCATGCCCGCTGATCAGCGCAGCAAGGCTGGTTTCATGAGCGACGCGGCAAGTATGCCGTCTACGCAGATGTTCCGCGATTTCCAGGCGCAGCAGGCCCTCTATCGCCAGCAGGCGGAGGCATTGCGTTCGTCTCTCGACCCGGCACGCGCGGCACAGCAGCGTTACAATGCCGAAATGAGCATCGCGAAGACGCTGATCGCGTCCGGCACGATCACGCTCGATGAGTTTTGCGGCAAGCTGCGCCAGGAACGGCAGCTGCTCGATCAATCCACGCAGGAGCGTCTAAAGAACACCGCCAGCTATGGCGCCATGCGCGCTGGAATGCAGACGGCCGGCTTCCAAGTGCAGGACTTCCTTGTCCAGGTTCAGGGCGGCACATCGGCATTGCGCGCCTTCTCGCAACAGGCGCCGCAGTTCATCGGCAGCCTGCAGATGATGACCTACGGCGCCGAACAGGGCACCGGCAAATTTGCTGCTTTCGCTCGCATTATGGGCGGCTGGCAAGGCGTAGTCCTTGGCATCGCAATCCCTGCTGCGGCCATGCTCGTCGAAAAGCTCCTCGACACCAGCGACGCCCATAAAAAGGCGGAGGAGGCTACGAAAAAGCATAAGGATGCCATCGACGCGCTAAACCAGACCGCGCGAGACTCGATCAAAACCGCCGAGGATAGGGCGCGCGCTCTCTATATCACTGCGGAGGCCGAACGGCAGAATGCCGTCGCTGCGGAACGCAATTTTCAGACCCAGTTGGCGGCAGCCAAGGCGGAGGCGGAAAAGAAGCAGATCAACACCCCTAGGGTCACGGCGCGGGGCGACGTGATCAACCCGGCGTTCGTCAGAATAACGCAGGAGATCGAGCAGCTCGAAGCCGCCCTGCGCGCTTCGCAGGAGCGCGTAGCCACCCAAACGACAACCGCCACAATCATGATGGGCCAGTATCAGCGCACCATCATCGATCAGATGATGACGCCGCGCGGGCGAGCGGAGCGCAATTTCGATCGCCAGATCAATGCGGCGATCGCCAATGGCGATGGCGCCGAGGCCATTGCCCGCCTTACCCGGGCCCGCGAGGCGGAATTGAAGCGGATCGACGAGGCCGAGGCCGCCCTCAAGAAGTCCGGCAGCGCTCGCGATCAGGAAGCTGCTAGTGTCAGCCAGGTGACGCGCCTGATCGTCGAAGCCTTCGGCGGCACGGTCACGTCCGGCAAGCGCAATGCCGATGAGAATGCCCGTGCTGGTGGCTCGAAGACGTCCTATCATCTGCGCGGACAGGCCATCGACTTCGTGCCGGCTGGCGGTATGGGGTCGATCACGAAGGACGAGATCCGCGCGGTAGCTGAAGCGGCTGGCCTCACGGTCAAGGAAATCCTGGGGCCCGGCGACAAGAACCACAGTGACCATTACCACCTCGCCTGGCAGGGCGGGAAGACCGACATAGCCAGCGGACGCATCACGGCCGGCATTCAGGCCAAGGAGGATCGCGAGGCCGAGCGCACCGAGATCAAGCGCAACGAATGGCTGAACGACCAGATGGCCGACATCCGCAAGAAGAATGCGGATTGGGGCAAGGACGAAGTCGCGAAAATGAAAGAGGTCAGCGACTTCATGAGGCAGGAGCGTGCGGATACCGCTGCAAACACTGCCCTCCTCAATGTCGAATGGGAGATGCGCGGAAAGTCGCGGCAGGAAATCGAGCGCGCCTTGGCACTGCGCCAGTATCAGCTGGATATCGAGCGGGACATGCCTCGTCTCACCGCCGAACAGGTCGAAGAGCTGGTTAAGGCGAAGGGCGCGCAACTCGATTGGGCGCAGACGGTCGAGATGCAACGCTCGTATTTCGAGAACCTGCGCCGCTCCGGCGAAGATGCCATTGACCGGCTGTTTGACCCGTCCAGCGCCGAAACTTGGGGCCAGCGCATCAAGGGCGTGCTGAACGACTTGTTGAACGAGATGGTGCGCATGGCGGCCATCAACCCGTTGAAGAACATGCTCTTCGGATCCGGCCTTCCGACCTTGTTCGGCGGCGGCGGACTGCTCAGCTTCTTGGGTGGCAAGGGCGGTAGCGCGATAGGTCATGAATCTACCCCTGCCGGGCGGATGCTGATCGGGGAAAATGGTCCCGAATATGTCGATATGCCCGCCGGCGCGAAGGTTTTCACGGCAAGCGAGAGCCGGCGCATGGCCGCGAATGACAATCGGAGCGGCGGCCCGGTCAACGTCAATGTCTATGCGAACGACGCGGTGCTGGCTGAAACCGTGCGGGGATGGGTCGCGCAAGGTGTCGCGATCGCGATCGAACGGGGATCGACCCAAGGCGCCAACCTCGCGGCATCCGAGGCGCGCTATAATGGCTTCCGCTCGCTGGAGGGGCGCTGACGCATGTCGTTGCTGCTGCCGACCACCAATGCCTTCGCGCCCGGTACGAAGCCCCGCCCGGTGCGATACGGCGACACGCTGAAGGCGGTGCTAGGCGGCCCTTCGATCGACCTGCACCGGCTGGGCGACCGATGGGCAATTGATGTCATCACGGCGAAAATGGCAGAGGAGCCGGATGGACGCCTATGGATAGCCGACCTGATCATCTCGATCGGGCAGGACGTTCGTATGATGTGGCCGCAATTTGGCCTCGCCGTCGGGGCGCCTGGCGGCTTCGTGGTCAATGGGGACGATCAACAGGGGTCCAGCCTTGCGATGGCTGGCGGCGCAGCAGGCTACACCGCAAGAAAAGGGCAGTTCTTCAACCTGATCCATGGCGGACGTCGATATCTCAAGATGGTAACGGCTGACACGATCGCGGATGGCGGCGGGACGATGACCGTGCCCTTCTGGCCAATGCTCCGCGTCTTGCCGTCGGATGGCGACGCCATAGACTGGGTACCCCAGATTGAAGGCGTTCTCAGCGGCCAAGAGAGTGGCTGGACGCTTCAGCGCGTGCGTAACGATGGCCTGACGTTCTCGATCGAGGAACGGGACTGATCCATGGAAACAACACCAGCAATGGACGTCGCGCTCAGCGGCGATCGCATCCCTATGGCTGGACTGCTTCGCTTGGATACCATCGATCATGGGCCAGTAATGCTTCTGGACGGGGCGGGCGTGCTGAAATGGGGCGGTGACATTTACTCTGGTCGGCATCCGCAATTCGGCTCGATTGGTTCGATGCGGGCCATATCGGACGGCATAGCCGAAGCGGCTCCGTCCCTTCGTGTATCGCTGCTCATTCCCGACGAGTCTGTCGATGGCATCGCATGGTCCACATTTCAGGGCTTTCGCTTCAGGCTGTGGATCGCTTGCTATTCCATGCAAACGGGTCTCGTCGTGCCAGATCCCTATGCCCTCTTCGATGGAGAGGTCGATATCGTCACGTTGCGGCTGGGCGATAGAACGCTGTCTGTCGATATCGACTGCGTTTCGTCGTTCGAGCGCCTGTTCGAGGATGACGAGTGGATCAGGCTCAATCCCAGCTGGCTGCGAACCCATTTCCCGGATGCGGGCGGCCTGGATCAGGTCACCGGCGTAACCAATCAGGTCTATTGGGGCCAGAACGCGCCGAAAGGTAACGTGACATGGGGGTGATGGATCGCCGCGTCGCGATCACGCAGGCGACATTTGACCATTGGCAGGGAAAGCCTTTCGAGTGGGGCCGGCACGATTGTGTCAAGCTCGCAGCACAGCACCTGCGGAGCATGGGCCATCGGGTGAAATTCGCCAAGGCCGGCGCATACAGTTCCGCGCTCGGCGCGCAACGCGCACTTCGGCGCGCCGGGTTTTCTTCGCTCGCCGAGGGATTGGATGCCCAATTTCTACCCCGCATTCCCGTGGCTGCAGCTGTCGAGGGGGACATTATAATGCTCGATGGCGAGGGGCTGTTCGATGCTCTCGGGATCTACCTCGGCAACCAGGCCATCCTTGGCTTCCATGAGGATATGATTGGCGCCTCTGCGTTGCGCATCGTTGCTGCCACCGCTTGCTGGCAGGTGGTCCCGAAATGAGCAAGATCATCCGAACCGCAGCCATGGTCGTCGGCGCCGTCGCGCTGGTTGCCACCGGCATTGGCGCGATCGGCGCGTTGAGCATGGGCGCGACATTGGGCGCGGTGGGCGGCTATACAGTCGGCATCGCCGGCCTAGGCGCACTCTCGGTCAGCACCCTTGCCACCATCGCATCGGTCGCGGGTCTGGTCGCCACGCTCGCGGCGAGCCGCCCGAAGATGCCGGGCGCAGGCGGGAGCCAGACGTCCTTCAAGGCCGATCCTGATGGCGCTGTGCCCTATGTCGTCGGAGAGACGCAGGTAGGCGGAAACATCGTCTACTGGAATAGCCACGGCGGCAACGAGAACCCCTATCAGACGCTCGTCACGGTCCACAGTGGATGCGGCCCGATCGAGGGCTACACGCAGACGATCATGGACGCAGAGCCCCTAAACTTCTCGGGCGGGCTAGAGGGTGTCCACCAGATCGACGGCCACAACCGCATTTGGCAGGACGTGCAAGTGGGCGTCATCGCCATGGCAACCGCGCTCGTATCACCCGTCGGATCGCCACCGGCATGGGGCTCTACCTCCACGCTACCAAGCCTCGCCGCCACACTTCTGACGATGAAATATGACGGCGCAGGCGACCATACGCTCGTCAGCACGCCGAAGATGGCGATGCGCGGGAAGTTCGTGAAGGGTTGGGACCCCCGCCTTGACGATACCTATCCTGGCGGCAGCGGCCCTTGCCGCGCGCTCGACGAGCCGACCTATATCTTCACCCGCAACGGCGCGATCCAGGCGCTCACCTGGGCGATAGGCCGCTGGTACAACGGCAAGCGTATGGGCGGCATCGGCTCGCCCCTTGATTCAATCGACATCGCGTCTTTCGTCGAGGGCGCGAACTATGCGGACGCCAACGGCTGGACCAGCGACGGGCAGGTCGATCTCGCGCGCGGCAAGTGGAACAGCCTCAAGCTAATGCTGCAGGCCGTCGGATGCGAGCCGGTCTGGCAGGGCGCACGCCTCGCTTGCCTTGTCCGCAAGCCGCGCGTGTCCCTCGGCGTTATCCCGCGCAGCGACGTGGTCGGCGATATCACGCTGCCGCAGATGCAGACGCGCCGCGACCGCATCAATGCGGTCATTCCGCGTTATCGTTCAGCCGATCACAATTACGAGATGGTCGATGCCGGGCCTGTGGTCATCGCGGCGGCGGTCGCGCAGGACGGAGATCAGCGCACGCGCCGCATCGATTATCCGCTGGTGCAGTGCGCGGTTGGCGCGACGCCCGACCAGGCGGCGGCGCTGGCCTATCTGGACGCCGCCGCCGCACGAGAGGCAGGGCCGATCGTCCTCCCGCTTAAGCCGCGCTGGATCGGCGCGCGTTTCGGTGACTGCTGGACGTTGCCGACCGGCATGGGCGACTTGTCGGGCAAGACCGTCCTCGTCCGCGAACGCTCGCTTGATCCTGTCAGCGGCGTGCCGACGCTCTCGTTCCTCACCGAGGATATGTCGAAATATCCGATCGCGCTTGCCCAGACGGGCGTCGCTGCGCCGATCCCGGACAAGTCCGTCCCGGTCGCCCGCAACGCACCCTCGGCCAGCGACTGGAGCCATATCGAAGGCTCCAGCAGCATCACGATCAACGGTGCCGTCACGGACGTGAACGCGACATCGGTCACGTTTGAATATCGAGAAGTGGGCGCTACCAACTGGATACAGTGGTCGTCCGTGCCGGCGACGACCGAAACGATCATTCAGACGATCACCGGGCTGGATCCTGCCAAGACCTATGAGGTCGCAATCAGCTATTACACGCTGAAGCGGCTGGTCCTCACGCCGATCACGCTCGACCCGGCTGCGCCGAACCCGACGACGAATACCGAAGCGGCCGGTGGCGTCGGCGAGATCACCGCGTCGTGGCGCAATCCGGGCAGCACCAATTACGATTACACGCGCATCTTCATCACCGCCGGCACAACGTTCACCAGCCCGATCGCATTGACGCCGGATGACGCTGCGGGCGCTCTTCAATATCGCTCCCGGACCTTCACCGGCGTCACGGCGGGGACATGGTACGTCTGGTCGCGGGCCTACAGCGCATCTGATGTGCCAGCGGCGCCGCACCGTGCGGCTACATCGGTAATTGTCTCATGAGTGCGCAGCAGCCGCCCGTCATCGCTGCCGAGCGCGCGCCAGATGGCGACCTCACACCGATCATGGTGCCCGAGACGAAGGGGCCGCCCGGCAACACCGGATGGTCGCCCGTCTTCGCGATCGAGGAGGATGGCGCCGCTCGTTACATCAAGGTCACGGACTGGTGGGGCGGTGAGGGCACGAAGCCCTCAACCGGCTATCTCGGCACCACTGGCGTCGTCGCGAAAGCGCAGGCGTCGAACCTGAATGTGGCCAAGAAGTTCGGCATCTTTCAGGGCATCAGCAACGCGCAGGGGATCGCCACGGTCAGCTTCGGCACGACCTTCACCGCATCCAGTGCCCCGCCGAATATCGGCTTCTGGGCGCTCCCGGCCACCGCGATCGGGGCGGTGAAACCCAGTCAGGTCACGAACTCCCTGACCAAGGCGAGCGTGCAAATCAAAGTCGAAGGCTTCGGCCTCGTCGGCGGCGTCCTGACCCTGCTCGCGGGCGCCACCGTCTTCGTGTTCGCCGCCGAACCCTAAGCCTCACATCGGAGCATCGCCCTTGCTGAAGCGCCACAAGCGCGGCGGAACGCTGCGCGTCTTCCGCCCGCTGCCCTTCGACCCCGAAGGGTGGACCATCACTGCCTCGCTGCGCGTCAATGGCGTGGTCTACGACTTCGACGTCGTGCCCATCGATCCGCGCACGCGCGGCGGTCAGCCCGGCGACCTGGGCATGGTGCGGCTGACGATCCGTGCATCCGTGCAGGCCGCGTGGCCGAAAGCGGCCCTCGCTCAATACGACCTCCGCGCAACGCGCCCCTCCGAAGACGAGGATGAAGACGAGGTCGCGCACTCGGAAACCGACACCATCCTCATCGGGGAGGAAATTACGCATGAACGAGTTTGATTGGACCGGCGGCGGTAAGGAGGGTCTGTCGGACTATGGCCTCTATGTGAAGGCCGAGCGGCTCAATGGCCGCGTCCCGCTCTCCTATGAGGCGCGCGAGGCGAAGAAGATCGCCGACGCCACGCCTTGGGTGCTCAACGAAGAGGCGCCGGACTGGGATCCGGATGTCGAGTATCTGCGCAAAGCAGTCGTGCGCTATGCCGGCTCGCTCTGGCTGGCTCGGCAAAGCAGCACTGGCGTCGAGCCGGAAAGGGACGGCGACACCTGGCTGCAACTGATCCCCGGCATCGATCAGTCCAAGTTCGATGAACTGCTGGAGGAAGCTGACGCGCGGGTGGCGCAAGCCGCCGTGCAGGCCGGCATCGCACAGGGTGCCGCGACCGGCGCGCTTGCGACGAAGAGCCAAATTGATGTCATTGCCGGGCAGGTTGGGGCCGCCGCCGCTTCGGTCGGGCGCTATGACAGCATTGCGGATGGTCTCGCCGCAACCACCAATGGTCAGTCCTTCTATGTCCCGACCGGCAACTATCTCCGCGCGTACAAGAACGTGGCGGGCGTCGAGCAGGCGCAGCCGGCGATGGATACCTACACCCGACAGGGCGTCAACGCCGTGTCACGCCGACCCGCGCACGCGATCTTCGCAGCGGCCGGCCTGATCGGCGCCACCGTGGCGATTGGGACCGCGCTGGTCGGCGCCACGACGCTGGACGGGCGCAAGCTGGGCGAAGATCGCGCCTACACCGCTAAGGCGATCGGCGTGGCCGAGCCTCGCCGCGTATTGCCTTTTGCGGGCCTCGCTACCGCCACCTTCGGCAACGGCATGCTGATGACCGGCTCGACCATTGCCGGCGCCCAGATCACCGGGCCCACTGCCGTCACTCGCCGCGCCAGCGAGCCGCGCACCATCTTCGCGGCCGGCGGCGTGGTGTCGGGCGAATGGGATCGTGGTACGACCTTGCTCTCGGGCCGCACGATCGTAGGCGCGGCGATCAATTCGGGCGGCGGCGGTTCGGGCGGCGCGAACACCGAGCCGGAAACCCCGGTCGGTGGCGTGGAAACGCGCGCGGTAATCGATCCGCAGACCGGCCGGTCGCTCAACCAGCTCTGGCTCCGTCGTTCCGAGGGGGCCTATACCAAGCTGACGGACGGCCCCTATGCCACCAGCCTCATCGGCATCAGCGGTCCCGGCGCGGCGACGCTCTATCGGCGCGGGGCGGTCAACGCGGTAAAGTGGCGCGCGACGCCGATCGGCTCTGCGGCGAAGGACCGTCCGCGTCGGCTGTATCTGTTCCTCGGCACGGGCCAGTCCCTTCGCTTGGGCCATACAGACGCGGCGCAGGAGCCGCTGCCCGCTTGGCGCGGCAACGTCCATGAGCGCGCCTATATGTTCGACAGCTCTGCCGTGGACGGGCTGGACCGTGGCCCGCGCGTGCAGGTGGTGTTCGACCGTAATCTGGTCGTCGCCGACGCGCAGTTCAGCCGCCGCGTGCCGCTGCATGGCGCGCCACATGCGGGCAACCTCAACCACGCGCAGACCTCGTCTGAAGCCATGGGCCTCGCGTTCCTCGGGCAGCACGCGCACTGGCAGGACGAGGCGCTTTTCGTCGTCATCGGCACGGGCGCGACCGGCGTGTCTTACTTCACGCCCGGCAGCGCGCATTTCCAGTCGATCGAGAAGGCGATCGATGCCGCCGCCGCGCGGGTCGCAGCCTACAACGCCGTGTCCGCCAATGCGATGGAATTGCACGTCATCTCGGACGCCCAGCAGGGCGAGGAGGACAATGTCCTGGGCACCAGCCAGGCGAGCTACGTTTCGCAGTGGACGGCCATCATCAACGGTATTGCAGCGAAGGTAGCCGCAGTGGGCGGCACCTATCGCGGCCATATCTTCGCCCAGTGCCATCAGGTGCCCGGAAGCCAGCTGACCGAGGTCGGGATGGCGACCTACGGTCAGGCTGAACTGGTCCGCACAGGCATCGCGATGGCCGTGCCGGTCTATCCCATGCTGCCGGGCGGCAACGCGACGCACCTGTGGCCGCTGACCTATTTGCCGCTCGGGTGCAGCCTCGCCTATGCGGCGGCGGAGCGGATCAACGGCGTTAATCCTTCCGTCTATGTGAAGGAGACGGACGCCAAGCTCCAGCCCGGCGGCACCTCCACCCTCGTCACCATCACCGGCGGTACCGGGCCGTTCAACTTCGACACGACCACGATCCCGAACGCAGCCGATGGCAACTACGGCATCCGCGCCAAGGACAATGCGGGTGCTCTCGCAGTCAGCAGTGTGACGTGGAGCGGGCAGCGCCAGTTCATGGTCAACCACGCCGCCACAACGCTGGGGCAGGCTCCGAAGCTGGAACTCGGCACGCGCGGCACCGGGCAGTTGCCGACTGCCACCGCGACCCGCCTCAACATCCGCGATGCCAGCGCTTGGCCGTGCGCCGCCACCGGGCAAATCGTGTCCGGGTGGCTCCTTTGCGACACCATCCCGATTACCTGAAAGGACCGAACATGGGTGAACTCGTTGCGTCCCGCCTTCTCACCGTTAACCACCGGGCCGGCGCTTCCACGGCCGGCGTCAGCGTGCCTATCCTGTCGAAGTATGACACCGATGCCGAGGACAGCTTCGCGCGCGCCACCGCGCCCTACCTGTCGCTCTATTGGGAAGCGGGCCGGAACGAGGGTAAGGACATTCCGTCCTATGCCGGCGCGCCGACCGACAATTTCGACGCGGTCTATTCCGGCGCATCGGCCAAGGTCTTCAGCGGCGCCGGGCGCCTGCTGACGCAGTGCGCGGACGGCAAGCTGGCACTCGTCGGCTCGCTGCTGGGGACCAGCTTCTCGGCGACCCGCGCCAGCGGCTCGAACGTGCTTACCGGCGTCTCGTCGATCGCCTATCTCGTCATCGGCCAGGGCATCAGCGGCACGGGCATCCCGGGCGGCGCCACGATCGACGCCATTGATGCCGCCGCCGCCACGGTCACCCTGTCGGTTCCCGCGACCGCGTCCGGCACCAGCACCCTCACTGCTGCGGCGTTGGCGAACGATGCGGGTCATGCCATTGTGGCGACGACGCCGCTCATCACGTCCACCGAGGACTGGACGATCCTCATGGTGATCGAGCCTCAGATCGTGAGCGGCACGCAGGTCATTCTCTCGACCGCCACCTATCCGGCGCTCAATCGCGTCGCGATCAAGATCGCCACGACGGGCGTCGTCGCGGTCGATAACGGTGCGGCGACCCCGGAGAACGCGCAGGCGAACGTCGGCATCGCCAATGGCGTCCGGTCGCTCTTCTGGGTCAGCTTCAAGGCTTCGACCAAGCAGGTGCTGATTGGAGGCCGGAACGCGACGCCTGCGGGATCGACGACGTGGGCCAACGGCTTCGCGGCGTCTGTCGGCGGCGCGGGCGAGACGATCGGCGGCGTCCCAAACACGGTTGGCGGCATCCAGCAGGCCGGCCAGGCGCTGATCCTCATGCGCGCGAAGATCCCGGCATTCGCGGCCGATGTGCCCGAACTGCAGACCATCCTTGATGCCCATGCCGTGAAATTCGGCGGGAACGGTCTCAACTGATCCGCGTGCAATCGTAGGAGCATCGACCATGCTGACAGCGATCTACGGGGCCGCGCAGAGCGTCGCGGCGCGGGCAGTGGCGGAAGGGCCGGAAACGTCGGTCCCTCCGTCCTTCAACGACGGGGCATCGCTCTACCTGTTCAACCTGTTCCTCATGACCGCTACGACCTTTCTCGGCGCGATGATGGTGGGGAAGCAGGCGAGCCGGATATGGTCGCAGCGCTATTACGACCATCCGCTCGACCCGGTCACGATCTATCGGGCCATCACGCTGTTCGCCGGCATCGGCATCACTCTGCGGTGCGGTGCCGAGGCGATGTTCCTTTGGGGCTGGAGCCCGCACGACATCGTCACGACCGCGCGCGTCAGCATGGCGAAGCGCTGGCTCGATCCGATTGCCGTGGGCTGCGGCCTCATGTGGATGTCTCTCGTCGTGCTGGGCGAGCCCGGCCTTGAACATCAGCTGCGCAAGGCGCCGCTTCCGGTGGACATGTGGTCGCGCTGGCCGGCGCTCGCCCGCGCCCTTCTCGTCATCATTTTCAGCTTCATTGCGGCGCTCGCGGCGGTATGCCTGCGGTGAGACTGCTCGCCGGCGCGGGGGCCGTCGCTATGACTTCTATCGCATCGCGCGAACCAGTTATCTGGTGGATATTCGGCGAGCCTTTTCACGCCGGTCCTACCATCGTCTGCATCTGCGCCGTCATCATCACCCGCGTCATCATCGGCCTCCAGGCGAAGGGCCGCGCGCAGTGGGTGCTCGACTGCGCGATCACCCTGCTCTGCCTGCTGGTGACCGTGCTGTGGGTACAGGCGCAGGGCCTTGAGCTGCTCGCCGCCGGCATAACCGGCATCGGCATCGGCTCGCTCGGCGCGGGCGTGATCGGCTTTGCGAAATCGCAGGTCGGCGGGCGCTTCAAGAAGGCGATGGACGCCTTTCTCGGCACTGACGTCAAACCCTGAAGGACATCACCATGGATCAGGTTTCGCTCCAGCGGCGCTTGGCGTCGCTCGGCTATTACGCTGGCGCGCTCGATGGCAAGATCGGGCCGATCAGCAAGGCAGCGATCCTCGCATGCCTTACGGACGGCCCTGACCATCCGATCACGGCCGACGACATCGCGATTGCAGCGCACGACCTGGGCGTCGAGCCGGCGAAGGTGTGGGCGGTCTATGACGTCGAATCGACCGGCTTGCCGTTCAGCGACGGCCGGCCTACGATCCTGTTCGAGCCGCACCGCTTCAGCCGGGCGACCGGGCACCGCTTCGACAAGAGCCATCCGACGCTGTCGTCGCGCAGCTGGAACCGCACGCTCTATCCGCGCGCGCAGGCCGGGCGCTGGCAGCAGATGCTAGACGCGGTGGCGCTGGACGTCGATGCCGGCTTTGCGAGCGCCAGCTATGGCGGCTTCCAGATCCTCGGCGAGAATTATGCCGTCTGCGACGCGCCCGACCCGTGGTCGTTCGCATGGCGCCAGGCGCAGACGGAGGGCGACCAGCTGGAGGCGTTCGTCCGCTTCGTCGTCGGCCGGAGCCTGAAGGGAGCCCTTCAGCGCGGCGACTGGGCGGCCTTCGCCAAGGGCTACAACGGCACCGCCTACCGCGAGAACAAATACGACACCCGGCTCGCCGCCGCCTACGCGAAGCGGCGCGATCGATGAGGCGCGCCGCCGCCCTGCTCATTCTGTGCGGCCTCGCTGGCTGCGCGACGCCCGCTATCGACTGCGTCACCGCCAGCCGCGTGCGCGCCGCCGCCGTTGCCACGGTCGCCATCATCGACCGGGCCTGCCCGGCAACCATCGAAGGAGTGCTATAGATGGCCCAAGGTTTCCCCGACATCAGTCTCTCCGGCGAATGGCAGGACATCACGCAGATGGCCGGCTACACGTCGATCGCCAACCAGACTGTCACGCTGCAAGCGAAATACGGCTATGCCGCGCTCGTCTATTTCGGCGGCGCAAGCGCCCCGGCCGGCGTCAGCGGGTTCAAGCTCGCCCCAGACGAATCCTATACCGGCACGTCTGATCATGTCTGGGTCAGGGGTTCCGGGTCTATCGCTATCGGGCTGGAGGACTGATCCATGGGCACGGTCAATCCCGGGCGCTTCGCCAAGGGCGCAGCGAACAAGTGGGCCTCGTCTCGCGTCCTGCCGCTGGGCGGCGCGTGTGGCGACAGCATCACGTCGCCGGATGCCGGCGGCGGCGGCACGAACATCCTCAAGGGCGTCAACGGCTATATGGCGTGGGCGCTGGTGCTCTGCGGCCAGCGCGTGAAGTGCCCGGTCCCCGCGTATACGCAGGGCAATCCGAGCCAGGAGACGAGCGTTATTCTGGCGAACCTGCCGGCGATGATCGCCGCCATGCCCCGCAAGCCGGGCTTCATGGTCATCGAGTGCGGCACCAACAATATCTATCATGACGCGGCGGGCACCGGCGTCGGCTCGTTCGCGTCGATCACCGGCGACTGGCTGGCGATCGCCAATTACCTGATCAGCCTTGGCATCCGTGTTATCTTCGTGCCGATCCTGCCGCGCGGCGCCGGCTTCTCGACGCTGTTCACGGCTGCGCAGTTCAACGTCATGGACCGCTGCAATCGCTGGCTGATGAACTTCAGCCAGCAGTCGAGCATGGTGGCGGTGGCGTCGGATTGCCTCCAGCCGATGACGGACCCGGCCAGCGTCGGTGCGCAGCCTAAGACGGGCATGATGTACGACGGTACGCATCCGGGCACCCGGGGCGCCTATTATATCGGCAAGGCCATCGCCCGCATCCTGTCGGCGTGGTTCCCGCCGCTCGACGTGCTGCCCTACAACAACCTGGCCTATTCGGCATCATCGCCCACCGCTAACCTGCTGGTGAACGGCATGATGGAGGGAACGGGCGGTGTGGTGAGCGCGGCGGCATCGGGCACGGCGACCGGGCAGGCGGCGACGAGCTGGACGGCCGACAACAATCTGGCGGCCGGATTGACCGCGACGCATTCGCTGGTGACCTCGGCGATCAGCGGCACCCGCATGCACCAGATTGCCTTCACCGGCTCGCATACGGTCGCCGGCTCCAGCGCCGGCCCGACCTTCGGCTACTATTCCCGCATTCGTCAGAGCGCGGCGCAGGCGGCGCTGGCGGCCGGCGATAGGATCGAGGCACTGATCGCCTTCGAGATCGACGCCGGGCAGCAGGGGCTCGCTTTCCCGCAACTCCAGATGCGCTGGAAGGGGTCGAGTAACTACAACACGGACATGCACTCGTCGCATGGCGAGCTGCCCAACGAGGCTATCGCAGGCGTGCTGCGGACGCCCGAGCACCTGTATCTGCCGACCGAGTTTCCCTTGAATAGCGGGGACCTGATGATGCTCGCCTTCGCGCACCTCAAGAGCTATCCCGATGGGGCGGTGACCGATGGCGCCACGATCCGGTTCGGCCGGGCTGTGATCCAGAAGGTTGCGGACTAGACACGAGGCGGGGCGCGCCTCGCCTGCTCTATGAGCCGCCGAACCTCGGCGAACAGGAGAAGTGTCGGGCTATCGTTCACCCCCTGGGCGCGAGCGGCGATGTCGATCAGGCGCTCGGCCATATCGAGGGGAAGCGGCACGATCTTGTCGGTCATGGTCATGCCTCATGTTCGCGCTTCGTTCGCGAGTCGGTCAAGCCCGGCCATTCCGACAAATTGTTGAACGCCGCAGGGTAGCGTCCGTGAACAGAACGTGTAACATGTCGGAAGATGCATTGAAATCATGGAGGTTTCCACCGACTTTTAATCAGTAGGTCGCTGGTTCGAACCCAGCTGGACTCACCAGATCGCTCCGAAATGGACAAGATCAGCGCGACCGCGAATCGGGCGCGGCAACATGTCGTTAAATATTTGAGACCAGCATCGGCCGTGCGGAGGGCGAGTCGGCAATAGATCGACGGCGCAGGAGTGGTTCAGGTGAAGGGATCGGACTTCGTCTATTATTCCATGCGATGCCGAAAGCAGCGCATGATGAGCGAAGCGGCGACATCGCCGCGGGCGGCGGCTGCGCACAAGCGGCTGGCCAGCGCGCTGGCGGACAGGGCCGCGCGGGCGATGATGAACGAGGACAGCTGGTAGCGTCTAATAGCGGGCGGCGGCGCGCATTCGTTCGAGCGCCTTGTAGTCGAACCAGGCCATCAATGGCCCGCGCGGGCGAAAGCGGGGCAGCCACTGCGGATAGAGCGTCGCGAGCATCGGCGGCAGGCCCTGCGGCCCTTCGCGGGTCATGATGTCGGCGACGATCCGGCTCTGATAGAAGCGCACCGAATAGTTGATCATCCGCTTGTACTGCATGCGCCAGGTGGCGGGATGCAGCAGATCGACCTGTTCGGCGACGAACTCGGCCTCGTCGCAGGTGGCGACGCGGGCGAGCAGGAAATCATCGTCTCGCCCCAGGTCATTATGCGCCCAGGCGGCGACCAGCCCGTCATCGCCAATCAGATCGTCGGGCAGGCGCAACTCCTGCGTGCGGACGGCGCGGACGAAGCGGCCTTGCAGGGCGTAGAGATCGCCGAACAGGCCCCCTTCCCGCTTCAGCCCCTCGCGATAGGCGGCCATGTGGCGGCCATTGGCGGGCAGGCCGGCAATGGCGTTGCGTGCCGGGTCCTGTGCCAGCATCGCGAATAGCGCATCGATCGATCCCGGCATGATCTGCGCGTCGCCATCCATGCAGATGACGGCGTCGTCTTCGCCGGAGAGTATCTGGTGGACGAAGCGGTTCCAGGTGCGGGACTTGCCGCCCTGGGCAATGTCATGGACGATGACGTTGGGGCGGTTCGCTGCGGCCTGCTGGGCGCGATCGACGGTGGTGTCGGTCGTGCCGTTGACGAGGACGTGGAAGATCGTGTCGGGGCGGTCGAGCGGCAGCGACGCCAGGCACAGACCGATCCGGCGCTCTTCCTGATGGGCGAAGATGCCGACTGCGACGGGCATGACGACTAACGGAAGTCCCAGCTTTGCTGGCCGTGCTGGGCGGCGTCCAGGCCGTCCTCCTCATCGGCCTGCGCAGCGCGAAGCGGCGCGATGAGTGACACGGTCAGCGCGATGATGGAACTGCCGATCATGGCCCACAGGGCGACGGCGCCCAGGCCGATCGACTGCGACACCAGCAGCGTGACCAGGTTCACGCTCGGGTCGAAGCCGACGCCGCCGAGCAGCGGCAAGGTGAAGGGCGCGAGCAGCATTACGCCGAGCAGGCCACCGACGCCGTGCAGCGCAAAGACTCCGGCGGGATCGTCGATCAGGCCGCGCACCGCCGCGCTGACGCAGCGACAGATGAACGCGGCCATCAGGCCGATCAGCATCGCGCCGCCCGCCCCGACCAGTCCCGCCGAGGCGGAGATGGCGGCGAGGCCGGCGATCGCGCCCGACAGCAGGCCGGTGGCGGAGACGCGGCCGGTGAGCAACTGGTCGAGCATGGCCCAGCAGAACATGCCGGCGCAGGCGGCGAAATGCAGGTTGAGGATGGCGGTCGCGGCGTCATCGGTCGCGCCCAGCGCCCAGCCGCCAACGATGCCCGACCAGCCGACCCAGAGCAGCGCGCCGCCGGCCAGACTGAGCGCCGGCGCATGGCCCGCGCCGCTGCGCTCGCCGCGCCGCCCGGCGATGAGCGCCAGCGCCAGCGCGGAAAAGCCTGCGGTGACCTGCACCACCAGCGCGCCGGCATAGTCCATGACGCCCATGTCGGCGAGGAAGCCCCCGCCCCAGACCCAATGGGCAACCGGCGCGTAGACGAGCAGGCACCAGAGCGGCGCGAACAGCAGCGTCCAGCCGAAGCGCGCGCGCTCCGCGACCGCGCCGACCACCAGCACGGCGGCGAGAATGGCGAGCGCCATCTGGAACAGCACGAAGACCGACTCCGGCACGGTCAAGCCTTCGCGCAGGACGCCAAGGTTCGTCAGCAGCAGATATTCGCCGCCGCCCAGCCAGCTCGCGCCCTGCCCATAGGCCAGGCTGTAGCCGACAAGGCCCCAGGCGATAACGGTTCCGGCGGCGGCGATGAGTCCCTGCGACGCGACCGAGAGCGCGTTGCGGACATTGACCAGGCCGATATGGCGCAGCAGCAGGCCCGGCAGCGCGGCCAGCAGCACCAGCAGCGCGCAGAAGGCCATCCAGCCTGTATCCCCACTGTCCGCCACGGCGACCTGCGCCAGCGCGGGATCGGGCGCGGCGGAGAAGGCGAAAGTCAGGACGAGAGCAGGAAAGGCGCGCATCGAAAGGTCCGGTCTGATTTGACGCACAGCCCTAACGCCCGGCCGGTAAAGACTTCGATAAGCATGGGTTCCGGAGCGTGTGGAGACAGGCGGCCGGCCGAGCGAGGGGCTTAAGGTGACAAAAGAACCGCGTTTTCGGCCCGGATTTGTCACCTTATGTCACCTTTGGAAGAGGTCGAGGTGGGGAAGCATATGGACGATCAGGAAAGAGCCATGGACGCGATAGCAGAGCAAGGGTTCTGTAGGACAGGATGAAGGAGGCGAACTGGGGGCGGCCCGTTGCGGTCTTCTATGCTCGTGATCGCGGGCTTGGGCTGGGATCGCACTTCCTTCTCGCGACGCAAGGAAGCGGGATGCCGGGTCAGGCCCGGCATGACGAAGGAGGGAAGCGGCTGACGACCAGACTGAATCAGCGAACGACGGCCCTCGATGATCGATTTGCGGACATTCTACTTATGTGTACGCTCAATCCATGGACGTGCAGCGAGTAGCCGGATTGAGCGGATGCCTACGCATTTTGGTTCCGATCATCCTTTTAATAGTGCTCGGCATATATAGCGCTTTTCCGCATCCCACTCATAATCAGTCCACGTTGAAGGCGATTGCAGCTGACTCCCAGCGTCTGATCGCCGCTCATCCGCTCGGCTCTACTCAACGATCTGCTCACATTCCGAAAGATCAATGGCCGCCAGCGATCGCCAGTTTAAATCCGGAGTTTGTTATCGTTTATGATGGGGCGGTAAACATCACCACAAAGCCATTTTTCGATGGAGGTTGGGGATATGGTTTCGCACCGGACAAGCGGAATCTTGGCATGCTGGAGGAGTGCTGGTCGGAGTTAGGCCACGACATGTTTTGGCACGGCCCGTGCTAACCACCCCTGACCACCCTTCAGCAGCACGACGTCCATTCAACCGTCGCGACAGCCGCCCATCCGGTTTGGGGCGGGAAAGCGGAACGAGCAAAATCGACCATTTTTTGCCGTTCAGCGTTGGACTAGTGCGTCTCGATTGCGGCCATTCAGCGTCTTTGCCAATGTGACATTTGGTCAATGAAGGAGATGCTGGTGTGATCACATATATTTTTCATCGCTACGCTTTCCTTATCGCCTTAGCGATCGGGCTGATTGTCCCACCATTGGTCCTACCCGACGATGCAAAATGGTGGGTGGAATGCGGAGTGGCGCTGCCACTCTCGCTGCTCCTATACTGGCTGCTCTATAAGGACGGCATTACTGAAAACCGCTCGCCGGGCCACAAGCCGCCATGGCGATAATGGGATTGCGAATTATGCAGTCGTCCACGCCGCTGTCTATGAACGACCACTTGCGGACATTTTTTGCCCTCTCCCGTTCTTCACGGGAGAGGCTACGAAGACTTGGCAGCTTGCTGCCTAGTCGTAGTCGGTGAGGGTCTTTCTTCTTGTCGAGGCCGCGCCAGGCAGAAGGAAGAAAGACCCTCACCCAACCCTCTCCCGTGAAGAACGGGAGAGGGCTAAGAAGAAAAGCGGTCAGTCCACTCCCCACCCCTCCCCGCCGTCCTACCGCTCCTCGCCGCCGCAAAGCACCCGGCCGGTGCCGCTGTTGGTGACGTTGCAGGCGGCTGGTCCTGCTATCGTGACGTCGCCCGAGCCGGAGGAGACGACCTTGGCGGCGACGTCGACGGTGAGGCTAATGTTGCCTGGTCCTTCGTTGCTGACGGTCGCCTGTCGTGCGTGCAGGGCGTCGCCCTCCAGCGCGCCCGGGCCGCTGATGCGGAGGTTGGCGTCGCCGACCTTGCCGGCCAGCGTCAGGCGGCCGCTGCCGGCGACGCCGCCGACTAGCTGGTCGACCTCCACCGATTCGACGGTGACATTGCCGTTGCCGCCGAGGAATATTTCGCCGCGCAGGCCCTTCATCCGGCTGATCGAGATGGAGCCGCCGCCGGCCAGGATGATGCGGCGCAGGTCGGCTGTGGACAGGCGCAGCGTCGCGCCGCCACCCCGGTCCGCGCCCTCCAGCCGGTCGACGCGGACGATCAGCAGGCGGCCGGACACTTCGACGCGCAGGCGGTCGAGCAGGGCCTGGTCGCCTTCCGCTTTCGCCGAGGGGCCGAGGCCGGTGGTGATGACGACGTTGAGCGGGGCTTCGAGCCGGATCGCGTCGAAGCTGGTGATGGTGTAGCCGCGTGTCGCCGCTTGCGCGGGGAAGGCGAGCAGCAGTGCGCCGAGCGCGATCAGCGGCCGCAATGCGCCTCGCCAGAACCGGCGCTGTTCACCCTGCATTGCGCGTTCCCCTTCACCGTGACGTCGCCCGAACCCAATATGTCGATATCGACAGGTCCGTCGGACGCGAAATCGACATTGCCGCTGCCCAGAACCCTGACGCCGGCCTTGTCCGCGCGCAAGCCCTCCGCCGCGAAATCGCCCGATCCAGTGACGGCGAGGCGCGCCTCCTTCGCCGCGCCGGCCATGGAGATGCCGCCCGATCCGGTGAGGTCGGCGGTCAGGCCGTCCACTTTTACCGTGCGGATGGCCATGTCGCCCGAGCCGGTCAGCGACAGATCGATGGACTTGCCCTCCGCCCGGTCGAGATCGAGGTCGCCCGAGCCGGTCAGCGATACGGCACTGACGAGCGGCATGGTGACCCGCACGGTCACGTCGCCCTGATCGCCCCAGAAGCTGCCCTTGTCGGACTTGCGGCCGATCACCAGCCGGTCGCCCTGGGTGCGGATGTCGAGCCGGTCGATCAGGCGCGCGTCACCATGGGCGGTGACGGAAAATTGCGGACCGATGGTGACGACAATGTCGTCGGGGCCGGTCGCGTCGATGGCGGTGAAATCCTTGAGCGCGGACCAGTTCTGCGACGTGGAGGGGGCGCTGCCTTCGCGGTGATCCTCGTGCCCGGAACAGGCGGCGGTGGCGAGCAGCAGCGCGATCAGGTAGGGACGGGTCATCGCTCTCTCCATAACTGTGTTGTTAATCTAATACAGCAAGAGGATGGATGTTCCAAGCGGCTTGTTCGTCCTGATGCTTTGGGCATGATAGGCCATCAAGAGAACGGCCGGCAGGCGAAAGGGACGATCATGATGCGCGCACGACATTTTCTTCTGGCGCTGGCCGGCGCGGGCAGCAGCATCGCGGCCTTCGCTCAACCCGTGGACGCAGGCGCGGCGTGGTGGAAGCATGTGCAGATACTGGCGGCCGACGACATGGAGGGCCGCGCGACCGGGACGCCCGGCTTCGACAAGGCGGCGGACTATGTGATCGCGCAGTTCAAGGCAGTCGGGCTGAAACCGGCGGGGATCGACGGGTTCAAGCAGCCGGTCGCCTTTGTCGAGCAGACCGTGCTGTCGGACCAGAGTAGCGCGGCGCTGGTCGGCGCGACCGGCGAAACGGCGCTGTCGGTGCCGGGCGACCTGATCTTTTCGGGCGGCGGCGGGCCTGTGCCGGAAGCGATCGACGCGCCTCTGGTGTTCGCCGGCTATGGCCTGCATCTGCCCGAGGCGGGCTATGACGATTTTGCCGGGCTGGACCTCAAGGGCAAGATCGTCGTGGTCGTGTCCGGCGGGCCGGCGGAGATATCGGGACCGCTCAAGTCGCATGCGCGATCGGAACGGGCGGCCTGGCTGGCGCAGCAGGGCGCGGTGGGGCTGATCGGACTGGTGACGCCCAAGCAGGTCGAGATACCCTGGCCGCGCCGGGTGAACCTGGCGGGCGTGCCGGCGCTGTATTTCGCCGATGCGGCGATGCGCGAGACGGCCGCGCCTTTCCTGGGCGCACAGATGGACCCGGCGAAGTCAGCGATGCTGTTCGCCGGATCGGGCAAGGATTTCGCGGCCATCGCGGCGGCGGCCGATGCGTCGCAGCCGATTGCGGGTTTCGACCTGGCGCTGCGGCTGAAGGCCAGTGTCGCGACGAAGCGCGCGCCGGTGAACGGCACCAACATCATCGCCATGATGCCGGGCAGCGACCCAAAGCTGAAGGCGCAGAATGTCGTGCTGTCGGCGCATCTGGACGGCTATGGGATCAGCACGCCGGTCAAGGGCGACGCGATCTATAATGGCGCGATCGATAATGCGTCGGGCGTCGCCAGCCTGATCGAGATCGCCAGGACGCTGAAGGCCGGCAAGGTGAAGCCGAAGCGTTCGATCCTGTTCACGGTGGTGTGCGCGGAGGAGAAGGGCCTGCTGGGCGCGCGCTATTTCGCGAAGAAGCCGACCGTGCGCAAGGAGAGCCTGGTCGCGGACCTCAATTTCGACATGGCGCTGCCGATCTTCCCGCTCGTGGCGGTGACGCCGATCGGCTATGACCAGAGTTCGCTGGGCAAGGATGCCGAGGCGGTCAGCGCGGCGATGAACCTGCCGATCTGGCCTGATCCCTTCCCGGATCGCAATGTGTTTATCCGGTCGGACCAATATGCCTTCATCAAGGAGGGCATTCCGGCGCTGTTCTTCAAATATGGCTTCAAGGCGGGGACGCCCGAGGCCGAGGTGGAGAAGGCGTGGCGCGCGAACCTGTATCACTCGCCGTTCGACGATCCGCAGCAGCCGGTGATGCCGGCGGAGACGGCGAAGCTGAACGCTTATGTGGCGGCGGTGGCGCTGCGCGTGGCGAACGGGGCGGAGCGGCCGGCGTGGAATGCGGACAGCTTTTTCCGGCGGTTTGCGGGGGAGTAGAATTGGGGGAGCGGTGGCGCGCTTTCGCTGGCGTTGCCGCCCCCTCTCCCAGCTACGACTAAGGCAGCAAGCTGCCAAGTCTTCGCAACCCTCTCCCCAAGGGGAGAGGGGAAGCGGCTTCAGTAGATAAAGCTGTAGAACGCCGTGAAGAAGGCGGCGAAGCTCAGCGCGAAGAGCTTCCAGTCGCTGTCGTCGCTCGCGGTCGATCGCAGCATCGCGCCTTTCACCTCCGGCTCCGGCGTCGGCATCGCCAGCACATGCGGCGGCAGGCTCTGCCGGAAGGGGTGGCGGGCGGATTCGGTGGTGAGGACGAGGCGACGTTTCAGCATGATGCGAGGGTTAACGCATTCTTTACCATTTCGACCAGCGACATTGGTGGTTAATCCGGGCATGTCCCGTGCTGATACAGATGCGACGGGCTTGACTGTATCATTTGAATAATACAGCGTGACAGGGTGATGTTCGACCAGACTGCCGATCCGGAGCCAGACGACCTTCCGCCGCGCGGCGCCGTGATGGGGCCGCCCAGCGCGTTCAGCGCGCCGCCGCCGTGGAAGCGGGCGATGCGGATTACCGGGTGGATCATCGCGGCGATGCTGGCGGTGCTGGCTGTCGCGATCGGCTGGCTGGCGGTCACGGCCCCCCTCTCCCGCTCGCTGGAGCCGATCGCGCCGCCCAGCATCAGCCTGATGTCGGCCGACGGGAAGCTGATCGCGCGGCGCGGGGCGGTGATCGACAAGCCGGTCGCCATCGCCGACCTGCCCGCCCATGTGCCGCAGGCGTTCATGGCGATCGAGGACCGGCGCTTCTACAGCCATTGGGGTGTCGATCCGCGCGGAGTGGCGCGGGCGATGTGGCACAATATCTGGTCGGACGGCGCGTCGCAGGGCGGCAGCACGATCACGCAGCAGCTCGCCAAGGGCGTGTTCCTGTCGAGCGACCGGACGATGGGCCGCAAGGCGCGGGAGGCGATGATCGCCTTCTGGCTGGAGGCGTGGCTGACCAAGGACCAGATTTTCGAGCGCTATCTGTCGAACGTCTATTTCGGCGACAATGTCTATGGGTTGCGGGCGGCGTCTCAGCATTATTTCAACCGGCGGCCCGAGCGGCTGACGGTGGCGCAGGCGGCGATGCTGGCGGGGCTGCTGAAAGCGCCGTCGCGGCTGGCGCCGACCACCAATCTGAAGGGCGCGCAGGCGCGCGCGGCGCTGGTGACGCAGGCGATGGTGGAGGCGGGCTATCTGACGCAGGCGGAGCGCAACGCTTTGCCCCCGGCGCGGCTGGACGTGCGCGAGGAGCCGGAATCGACCAGCGGCACCTATTTCGCCGACTGGGTGCTGCCCGAGGCGCGCGACCGGGCCGGCGCGGTCTATGGCGCGCAGGAGGTGGCGACGACGCTCGACCGGCGCATCCAGAGACTGGCGGAGAGCGCGATCCGTCGCGCGCCGCTGGGCCGGGCGCAGGCGGCTCTGGTGGCGATGAAGCCGGACGGCACGGTCGTGGCGATGGTGGGCGGCAAGAATTACGAGCAAAGCCATTTCAACCGCGCGGTGCAGGCCAAGCGGCAGCCGGGGTCGACGTTCAAGCTGTTCGTCTATCTCGCCGCCTTTCGCGAGGGGATGACGCCGGAAAGCCTGATCGACGACAGCCCGATCACCAGCGGGACCTATCGACCGTCCAACCATGGCGGCAAATATCGCGGCGAAATCACGCTGCGGCAGGCGTTCGCGATCTCCAGCAATGTGGCAGCGGTGCGGCTGGCGCAGCAGGTGGGTGTGGACAAGGTGATCAAGGTGGCGCGCGACCTGGGCGTGACGGCGCCGCTGACGGAGGATCTGAGCCTGGCGCTGGGCACGTCCGAAATTCCGCTGGTGGAGCTGGCGCAAGCCTATGCAGCGGTGGCGGCCGGGGCCTATCCGGTGCGCGCCCATGGCCTGCCGCCCGAAGAACAGGGCTGGTTCGCCAAGCTGATGAACCGGCAGCGGCAGTTCCGGCAGGACGATCTGGAGATGATCCGCGATCTGCTGTCGTCAGCCGCCAATCGCGGCACCGGCAGCGCGGCGGCGCTGCGCACCAGCACCTTCGGCAAGACGGGGACGACGCAGGACAGCCGCGACGCGATCTTCGTGGGCTATGCCGGGGGCCTGGTGACGGCGGTGTGGATGGGCAATGACGACAATACGCCGCTGCCGGGCGGCGCGGCGGGCGGCGGCGTGCCGGCGCGCATCTGGCGCAATTTCATGGGCGGGGCGATCAACGAGCCGGTCGAGGATGCGCCCGAGGAGAGCAAGGACGCCGATCTGGTCAACGCCATCGCCAATGTCTCGACCGAGAGCGTGCTGGGCAATATCAGCGTGGACGTGGACCCGGATGGCGCGACGCTGAACATCGGGCCGGCGCGGATCAGACTGCCGTCGGACGGCAATCCGCCCGAGCAGCCGACGCAGCCGCCGGTGATCGTGCCGCCCCGGCCGGTGGTTCCGGCGGAGGAATAGCCGGCGTCAGAGCGTGATGGGGGCAGACGGCTTTCGCCTATAGACGTTTTTCGGGTGGTGGACCCGGTCGCGCCGATGATGCGATCGGCATGGCGCCATCCGCTTCGCAGAGGCGCTCATAGATGCGCCGGGTGGCCGGGATGATGAGTTCACGCCCCTGGCGAAAATCCCCGTGCTGAACCAACGATGCTATGTAGTGCGGCGCGAGGAAACCCTGCTGCTTGCGCTTGCCCAGTTTCAGATACCCGAGTTTGAGATCGACCAGCTCCAGCTTGCCCGGCTCGTGTCCGTGCTGGTCCTCTATCACCTGCAATGCGTGATCCACCGGCAGGATTTCGCAGCGGTCGACCGGCTTTGGATCGAACCGACAGATGAATTGCGACAGGGCGTCGACCTGCTTTCCACCGGCCAGCCTGATGCTGACGGCGGGCGACCCAAGGATGGGCAGGTCGCGCAATTCCTGCCGCCACGTACCGATCGCCCGACATAATATCGGATCGATCCGCTTGTCCTTGTTCGCGGCGGCGGCCTTGATCTGCCAGAGCCGGTCGAAGCGGAGCGAAGACTCCGCCGCCCAACCGAAGATATCGAGTTCCTTGGCGACGCCCTCCGCCAGTTCGATCAGTTTCGACTTTTCCGGAATGCCGTCGAACAGGTCGGCAAACGGCGCTCGCCCGGATTTCAGCGCGACCGCGCCGGAAGGGTGATAGATGACCGCACGGGCGCGCTCTGGCAGGCGAACCAGCGTCCGGTTCGCCTGCCGCGCCCATTCGCCGCGCGACCGGACGCCCGTTTCCCGCTTTGCGATCAGGTCGATCACCTGAATGCCGCGTTCGTGCAGGTCGCGCAGGCTGTGCCTGCGGAGCGCGAAGACGTCGGCGGATTTGGGGGCGGATTTGGACATGTCGGCCAGGCTGGCGCTCAGATGCGTGCTGTCCATGGCTCAACCCTCCGCCCAGCGCCAGAGGATACACGCCTGCCGATCATTGGGTAGATCGGTGAGCGAGCCGCCATGGCCGAACAGATGGTCCGCGTTCAGGAAGGATTTGGACCATTGAATGTCGCCATTATTCCATGTGTCCGAATTGCCGACGCAGATGGTGACCGGGTAGTTGTCTACCCACCAATCCGAAACGCCATCAATCCAGGCTTCGCTGACGGTATCGCCATCCACCAGATTTTCCGCGACATCCTCGCCACATTCGTCCGTGGTCGTGCCGTTCTTCATCAGGCCCCATGAAGAACAGAACACATGCAGCCCGCCAAAGACGTTCCACCGTGCGGCGACGTTGTTGATATCGACGATATCGCAGGCCCACAGGAGCAGCCATTCGAGATTTTCGCCGCTGGTATCGCCCAGCCGCCACAGGCCGGTCGATGAAATCATGGTATATTGATCGCAGTCGAACAGGATATCCGAATTGCCGTTCGCGCCGTAGCGCCCATGGGTCGAGATGAAGCAGATATCGACATGATCGACCCATGACTTGTCGTCGCCGCCATATATGTCGCCGCGGATATCCAGTTCGTAGCAGTCGGTATCGCCCCAGTAGAAGGACTGCGTGTGACCAGCGTCCTTCAGCACCCGCGCGAATTCGTCCGATCGTTTGAAGCACATGGGCGTGTCCGCCGCATCAATTCCCGCCGCCCGGGCGTTGGGAAAGTGACCGATACATTCGATGCCGAACTGCGCCACAAGCAACTCCCCGATCAAGCGATACCGTCATGAAGATCAGATGCGTTCCTGACCGAGAATTACATGGACTCTTCATGCTGACTAGGGCGCGTGGCTCGGTCGATCCGGCCGGAACGTCGTCCAGACGCAAAGTCGCGCGACGCTGAACATCGGGCCGGCGCGGATCAGAGCGGCGCGGGGCGGAATATGCGGCTGACTCCGATATAGCGGCTGTTGCGCGCGGCGGTGCGTAGTTCCGCCTCGGTCGAATAAGTGCAACTCTCGCCGTCGGAATTGAGCGGAATGTCGGGGATGACGAGCTTTTCCGCGCCGTTCGCCGCATTGCATTGGCCGCGCGATTCCACTGTGCCGTCCGGATGGACGATGGTGAACTCTATCTGGTTGAGGCCGTCCTTCGCCGCGCCGTTGACATAGCTGACGTCCACGCCGTCTTCGAGATGCTTGTTGGTGGAGTTGATGATGTTCGCAACCAGCGCGCTGCCCGACTGGGTAAGGCCGGCGGCGTCCCGCAGGACGCACAGGTGCTTGTCCGCATCCGTGACGAAGCGGGCCTTGCCGATCGATGTTTCGACCCGCACGCCATGTTCGTTGAAGGAGGTTTCGCGCATGTCGTAGGCGACGTTCGGCTGGAACGGGCAGAAGCTGTCGCCGGCCAGATTGTCGAGCACGTCCTGCTTTGCATAGAGGCAACCGCTCAGCGACAATATGAGCGCACCCAGAACCAGCATTCGGACAAGCATGAATACCCCCCACAGGACTCGCGACCGCCGGGAAATCCTGTCCCCGACGCATCGCGAAGTCCAGAGGAGAGCTTATCGGCCGACCATGCCCATCATTGCGTCGCTGTACCGCGCGCCCTCGACCGGGATCGCGTTGAGGGTGTCGCCAATCGCGGAAAGATCGGCGGCGCTGAGAGTGACGTCCGCCGCGCCGAGATTTTCCTCCAGGCGATGCAGTTTGGTGGTGCCGGGGATCGGCACGATGAAGGGCTGCTGCGCCAGGACCCAGGCGAGCGCGATCTGCGCCGGGGTGACGCCCTTATTGGCGGCGAGCGCCTTGACTGCGTCTACCAGCGCCTGGTTGGCGGCCATGGCGTCGCCCGAGAAGCGCGGAAGGCCGGCGCGGATGTCGCCTGCGCCGAATTGCGCATCAGTCGGGATCGCGCCGGTCAGGAAGCCGCGGCCGAGCGGGCTGAAGGGGACGAAGCCGATGCCGAGTTCGGCGCAGACATCCAGAATGCCGTTGCTTTCGGGGTCGCGGGTCCAGAGCGAATATTCGTTCTGGATCGCGGCGACGGGCTGCACCGCATGGGCGCGGCGGACGGTGTCGACGCCGGGTTCGGACAGGCCGAAATGCTTGACCTTGCCCTCCGCGATCAGATCACGGACGGTGCCGGCGACCTCCTCGATCGGCACGTCGGGATCGACGCGGTGCTGGTAGAGCAGGTCGATCGTGTCGATCTTCAGCCGGGTCAGCGAGGCTTCGCAGACGGCGCGGATATGGTCCGGGCGGCTGTTGAGGCCGGGAAGCTGCTGGCCATCGACGACGTTGAAGCCGAATTTGGTGGCGATGACGACCTGATCGCGGACCGGGGCGAGCGCTTCGCCCAGCAGGGTTTCGTTGGCGTAGGGGCCATAGACTTCGGCGGTGTCGAAGAAGGTGACGCCGCGCTCCACCGCCGCGCGGATCAACGCCACGCCATCGGCGGTCTCGACCCCCGCGCCATAGCCGTGGGACAGGCCCATGCAGCCCAGCCCGATCGCGGACACGACAAGGCCATCGCCCAGATTTCTCGTCTGCATGCACTTTCTCCCAATGCGTGAATGGGGGAAAGATAGGAACGACTTCGCCCGGTGCGAGGGGCCGCTGCCGGGAAATTGGTCCTATGTCGTGCGCCGAGCCTTTCCGCTCCCCTGTTCCTGCCCTACATGGCCATGCATGAGCGCCCCCCTTTATAATCAGGACATTCTTCGGCTGGCGGCCAGCATTCCGCATCATGCCCGCCTGCCCTCGCCCCAGGCGAGCGTCGAGAAACGGTCGCTGACCTGCGGGTCGCGGGTGACGGCCGATGTGCGCATGGCGGACGGGCGGCTGGCGGAGATGGGCCTCGACGTGAAAGCCTGCGCGCTGGGACAAGCTTCGGCGGCGCTGATGGCGGCGCAGGCGGTGGGCATGAGCGCGGATGAACTGGCGGACGCGCGCGATAGGCTGACGGCCTATCTTTCGGGCGAGAGCGACGATCTGGATTTCTGGCCGGGGCTGGCGGTGCTGGCGCCCGCGCGGGGCTATCCGGCGCGGCATGCCTCGATCCGGCTGGGGTTTGAAGCCATCGCGGAAGCCGCGCGGATGGCCGACGCCTGATGGTGAACGAAGCGAGCGTGAGCGCCACCGACATATTGCTGTCCGAGGGCGTCGTGCTGCTGGGGGCGGCGGTGGCGTTTGTCATGCTGTTCCGGCGGTTCGGGCTGGGCGCGGTGCTGGGCTATCTTGTCGCGGGCGCGCTGGTCGGGCCGCAGGGGCTGGGGCTGGTCGGCGGCGCGGAATCGAAGCTCGCCATTGCCGAGATCGGCATCGTGCTGCTTCTGTTTCTGGTGGGGCTGGAACTGCATCCGGCGCGATTGTGGCGGTTGAAGCGCGACATCTTCGTGTTGGGCGGGGCGCAGGTGGTGCTGTGCGGGCTGATGCTGACGGCGCTGATTTTCTACACCACGGGCTTTACCTGGGGCGCGGCGATTGCGCTGGGGTTGCCGCTGGCGCTTTCCTCCACGGCGCAGGTGCTGCCGAGCTTGAAGTCGAGCGGGCGGATCAACTCGCCCTTTGGCGAGAAGATTTTCTCCATCCTGCTGTTTCAGGACCTGTCGATCGTGCCGCTGATCACGATCGTCGCGGCGCTGTCGCGCAATCCGGCTGATGCTGCGGGGCCGCCGGGCTGGCTGATGGCGGCCTATACGGTGGCGGCGATCGTCGGGCTGGTGCTGGCCGGCCGCTTCATCCTGCGGCCGCTGCTGGCGCTGGTCGGGCGGATGGGCGAGCGCGAGCTGTTCGTGGTGGTGGGGCTGTTCACCGTGCTGGCGGCCGCCGCATTGATGCACAGCCTGCATCTGTCGACGGCGCTCGGCGCATTCGTGGCGGGCGTGATGCTGGCGGATTCGCCCTATCGGCACGAGATCGAGGCGGATGTGGAGCCGTTCCGCTCCATCCTGCTCGGCCTGTTCTTCCTGGCGGTGGGCATGGTGCTGGATCTGCGCGCGGTGGCGGCGAACCCGTTCTTCGTACTGACCATGGCGGCGATGCTGGTGGCGACCAAGGCGGCGCTGATCACCGGGCTGGCGCGGCTGTTCGGGGTGGGCTGGCCGCAGGCGATCGGTACGGGCATGCTGCTGAGCCAGGGCGGTGAGTTCGGCTTCGTACTGTTCGCGCAGGCGCAGAACGCCTATCTGATCGCCCCGCAGGCGGCGAGCCTGTTCAGCGCGATCGTGACGATATCGATGGCGACGACGCCGTTCCTGATGCTGTTCGCGCGGCGGCTGGAGTTCGCGCAGAGCAAGTCGGGCGACGGATTGCCAACGCCCGAAGAGTCGACGCGCGGCACCGCGATCATCGTGGGCTATGGCCGCTTTGGCCAGACAGTGGCGCAGATGCTGATGGGCCATGGCTTCGAAGTGGTGCTGATCGACAAGAAGCCGGCGCAGATCGAGACGTCGAGCCGCTTCGACATGCAGGTCTTCTATGGCGACGGGCTGCGCATCGACTTGCTGCGGCGGTCGGGGGCGGACGAGGCGCGGCTGATCTGCTTCTGCCTCGACGATCCGAACCTGGACCGCAAGCAGCTGGAACCCATCGCCGAAGCCTATCCGCAGGCGGCGCTGCTGGTGCGTGCGTTCGACCGGCGGCAGTTGTTGGCGCTCAGCGAAATGGATGTCGCGGGCGTGGTGCGCGAAGTCTATGAATCGGCGATCTGCATGGGCGTGCAGGCGATGCAGGCGCTCGACGTGCCCGACGAACAGATCGAGGAGGTCGAGCGGCAATATCGCCAGAATGACGAGCAGCGGCTGGCCTTGCAGATCGAGCATGGCAATCTGCTGGCGGCCAAGGACATCATGTATCGGCCGGGCCGGCGCATGCAATTGTCGTCGCGCGGCGACGGAGGGGACAAGACATGATCGCAGCACTGGCGGCTTTGTCCGCAGCGCTCGCCATCGCCGCAGGCGCATTCGGGGCGCATGGCGCTTCCAGCCCGCAGGCGGCGGAATGGCTGCGCACCGGGGGGCTGTATCAGCTGATCCACGCCGTCGCGGCGCTGGCGCTGGGTGCGCAGATGAAGGCGCCCGCCGCGCTGCTGCTGGCGGGCGCGGCGGTCTTTGCCGGGACGCTCTACCTGATGGCGCTGGGCTTGCCGCGCTGGCTGGGGGCGGTCACGCCGATCGGCGGCGCGGTGATGATCGGCGGGTGGTTGTGGGCGGCGTGGGGCTATTGGACTCGTTGAACCGCCTCAAGCACTTGCCGTAAGCCTGTACTACTCATAGATTAGAGCCATGTCCGGCCACCATCATCATGACCATCACGAGCCGACGGGCAAGAAGCTCGCCGTCGCTGCGCGCGAAACGCTGGAGGCCAGTCAGGAACAGTGGACGCCGATGCGCGCCGCGATCTTCGACGCCTTGGCGTCCGAAGACAAGCCCGCGTCCGCCTATGACATCGCCGACGCCGTGTCGAAGGCGCGCGGCAAGCGGGTGGCCCCCAATAGCGTCTATCGCATCCTGGACCTGTTCGTGGCGAACAACATTGCCATGCGGGTGGAAAGCGCCAACGCCTATATCGCCAACGCCCATCCCGGCTGCATGCACGACTGCATCTTTCTGGTGTGCGACAACTGCAAGCAGGTCCGCCATATCGACGATGACCCGATCAGCAAGTCGATCCGCTCCGCCGCCGAACATGCCGGGTTCCAGCCCGAGCGGCCGGTGATCGAAGTGCGCGGCAAATGCGCCGACTGCGTCTGACCGGCGCGGCGGGTTGAACAATATCGAAGCGATCGCGGCCGCATTGGGGCTGATCAACGTGGCTCTGGTCGCGGGCCGCAGCCTGTGGAACTATCCGTTCGGCATCGCCATGGTGGCGCTCTACTTCTTCGTCTTCTTCGAGGCGAAGCTGTACAGCGACTCGCTGCTGCAAATCTTTTTCCTGGTGATTCAGGTCTATGGCTGGTGGAACTGGAGCCATAGCGAGCAGGTCGATGACCGCATCGCCATCGAGCGGTTGACGGCGCGCGAACGGGCGATGTGGATCGTCGGCACCGCCGTCGCCATCGCCCTGTGGGGCAAGGGCATGTCCTACACCAACGCCGTTGCCCCCTTCATGGACGCGACCGTGGCGGGCATGAGCGTGGCGGCGCAAATCCTCCAGTCGCGGCGCAAGTTCGAGGCGTGGGTGCTGTGGATCGCGGTGGACGCGATCGCCACGGTGCTGTTCTGGAGCCGGGGGCTGCACGCCACCTCGATCCTCTACGCCGTGTTCTTCGCGATCTCGCTCTGGGGTCTGTTCATCTGGCAGCAGACCATGCTCAAATCCGCCAGGGCGACCCCCGCACAGTGACGCGCGGCTTCCTGCTCGGCAAGTTCATGCCGCCCCATGCCGGACATCAGTTCCTGGTCGACAGCGCCAGGGCGATGGTCGATGAGCTGACGATCCTGGTCTGCTGGCTGCCGGACGACCCGATACCCGGGCCGCTGCGCCTGCGGTGGATGCGCGAAATGGCGCCGGGGTGCAGGGTGATCGGGCATGACGGCATCGTGCCGCAGACGCCGGACGAATCAGACGATTTCTGGCCGATCTGGCGCGAGATCGTAGGACAGGCGCATCCCGAGCCGATCGACTATCTGTTTGCCGGCGAAGCCTATGGGCTGGCGCTGGCGCGACAGGTCGGCGGGCGCTTCGTGCCGCTGGGCGCGCGCGTGCTTTCGGCCGATCGTGAGGGCGTGGGCGGCGTTTCGGGCAGCGCGATCCGCGCCGATCTGGACGCCAACTGGCGCTGGCTGCCGACGCCGGTGCGGGCGCATTTCACGCGGACGGTCGTGCTGCACGGGGTGGAGAGCACCGGCAAGTCGACGCTCGCCGAGCGGCTGGCGCGGCATTATGACACGCTGTGGATCGCCGAATATGGCCGCGCCCATGCCGAAACCCATGGGCTGGAGATGGACGAGGCCGACCTGCTGCTGATCGGCGAGGCGCAGACCGCAACCATCGCGGCGGGGCGGCGGCTGGCCAATCGCCTGCTGTTTTCCGACACCGACGCGCTGATGACCGCCGCCTGGGCGGAGATGATGATCGGATATCGCCCCCCTGCCCTGATGGCGGCGCCCAAGGCGGACCTGTATCTGATGATGGATGCCGACACCGAATGGGTGCATGACGGCACGCGCATCTACGGCGATCCGGCTACGCGCACGCGCTTCGACGGCATCTGCCGGAACGTGCTGGCGCAGGCGGGCGTTGACCATGTGACGATTAGCGGCGACTGGGACGAACGCTTCGCCCGCGCCGTTGCGGCCATCGATGCGTTGCCTTCGACCGGAACAGCGTTCGACTTGGGCGCGTAAAGCGAGTAATCACCCGTCCATGTCTACCACGCCTGCCACGCCCCTGCTCGACACCGTCATCACGCCCGACGACCTGCGCACGCTCCAGCCCGAGCAATTGCGCCAGCTGGCCGACGAATTGCGGGCGGAAACGATTGCGGCGGTGGGCGTGACCGGGGGCCATCTGGGGTCGGGGCTGGGTGTCGTCGAGCTGACGACCGCGATTCATTATGTGTTCGACACGCCGCGCGACAAGCTGGTGTGGGACGTGGGGCACCAATGCTATCCGCACAAGATACTGACCGGGCGGCGCGACCGCATCCGCACGCTGCGGCAGGGCGGCGGGCTGTCGGGCTTCACCAAGCGGTCGGAGAGCGATTATGATCCGTTCGGCGCGGCGCACAGTTCGACCTCGATCAGCGCGGCGCTGGGCTTTGCGATCGCGAGCAAGCTGACCGACACGGCGGGCAAGGGCATCGCGGTGATCGGCGACGGCGCGATGTCGGCGGGCATGGCCTATGAGGCGATGAACAATGCGCGGGAGGCGGGAAACCGGCTGGTCGTGATCCTCAACGACAATGACATGTCGATCGCGCCGCCGGTGGGGGGCCTTTCCGCCTATCTGGCGCGGCTGGTGTCGAGCCGCGAGTTCCTCGGCCTGCGCGATCTCGCCAAGAAGCTGGCGCGCAAGCTGCCCCGGCCGCTGCACAATGCGGCGCGCAAGACCGACGAGTTCGCGCGCGGTATGGCGATGGGCGGGACCCTGTTCGAGGAGCT
>JBIIEH010000019.1:0-68782 GCA_044237945.1 Sphingobium sp.
AGTATGTCGGGCCGACCGACGGGCACAATCTGGACCAGTTGATCCCGGTGCTGGAAAATGTGCGCGATGCGGCGGAAGGGCCGTGCCTGGTCCATGTCGTGACGCAGAAGGGCAAGGGATACGCTCCGGCCGAAGCGGCGGCGGACAAATATCATGGCGTGCAGAAATTCGATGTCATCACCGGCGCGCAGGCCAAGGCCCCGCCGGGACCGCCGAGCTACACCAATGTCTTTGCGCAGGCGCTGATCGCCGAGGCGCAGCGCGACCCGCGCGTGTGCGCGATCACGGCGGCGATGCCTTCGGGCACGGGCCTCGACAAGTTCGAGCTGGCGTTCCCCGAGCGCAGCTTCGACGTCGGAATTGCCGCCGGTCTGGCGGCGCAGGGCATGCGGCCGTTCTGCGCGATCTATTCGACCTTCCTGCAACGCGCTTATGACCAGGTGGTGCATGACGTCGCGATCCAGAACCTGCCGGTGCGCTTCGCGATGGATCGCGCGGGACTGGTCGGTGCGGACGGGGCGACCCATGCGGGCAGCTTCGACATCACTTATCTCGCCACTCTCCCCAATTTCGTGGTGATGGCCGCCGCCGACGAGGCGGAACTGGTGCATATGGTGCATACCTGCGCGATGCATGACAGCGGGCCGATCGCAGTGCGCTATCCGCGTGGCAATGGCACGGGCGTCGATATGCCGGCGGTCCCGGAAAACCTGCCGATCGGCAAGGGGCGCATCGTGCGCGAGGGGCGGCAGGTCGCCATCCTGTCGCTCGGCACGCGGCTGGAGGAAGCGCTCAAGGCTGCCGACGCGCTGGAGGCCAAGGGGCTGTCCACCACCGTCGCCGACCTGCGCTTCGCCAAGCCGCTGGACGAGGCGCTGATCCGCAAGCTGCTGACAAGCCATGAGGTCGCCGTGACGATCGAGGAAGGCGCAATTGGTGGTCTGGGCGCGCATGTACTGACGCTGGCGAGCGATCTGGGGCTGATCGACAATGGGCTGAAGCTGCGGACGATGCGGTTGCCGGATATGTTCCAGGACCAGGACAAGCCGGAGGTGCAATATGCGCAGGCCGGGCTGGACGCGGCGGGGATCGTCGAGACGGTGCTGACTGCGCTGCGGCACAACAGCGCTGGTGTGAGCGAGGCGCGGGCTTAGAACGGAACCGACTCGCTTTCCGCGCGTCATGCCGCCACAAAGCAGTGGTGGGAGGGAAGCGGTTGAGATTGCGAGCGATCCTGTGCCTTGTCGGTGGCGCCGTCGCCCTCTCCGCCTGCGACCAGAAGCGCGAGGTCGTCGTCCCTCCCCGCGCGACCGATCCTGTGCCGAACCCGCAGCAAACCTCCGTCATTGCGGTGCCGGTGGAGGTGGACGCCACGGTCATCCGACAGGCGATCGAGCGGGCCTTGCCCCGGACCTTGTGGACCATCAACCAGCATAGCGAGCGCTGCGTCGCGCCGAAGAAGGTGAAGGTCTTTGGGCGACAAGTGAAGGTCACGCCGCCGATCAGTTGCACGATCGTGGGACAGGTGACGCGCGGGGCGATCACGCTGCGGGGGCAAGGGCGGGAGATCATTGCCGACGTGCCGCTCAACGCCACGATCACGGCAAAGGATGTCGCGGGCATCCTGAAGGGCGAGACGGCGACCGGATCGGCCAAGGCGCATGCGCGGATATTGCTCGATCTCAATGCCGACTGGTCGCCGCGCGGGACGGTGCGGCTGAGCTATGACTGGACGCGCGCGCCGGGCATCGATTTTCTGGGGCAGCGGATCACCTTCACCGATCAGGCCGATCGCAAATTGCAGCCGATCGTGCGCCAACTGGAGCGCGATCTGCCGAAGCAACTCGCGCGGCTGGACGTGCGGCGGCGGATCGAGGGGATGTGGCGGCAGGGCTTTGCCGTGCTGGCGCTCAACGATCACAATCCGCCGGTGTGGATGCGGGTCAGCCCGAAGCGGTTGCTGTTCAACGGTTACCGGATGGATGGGCGCGCGGTGCGGCTGGACCTGGGCATGGAGGCGGTGACGGAGACGTTTGTGGGCGATCGGCCGGGCGATCCGGCGGCGACGCCCCTGCCCCCGCCCGGACGCGGCGCGGCGGACGAAGGGCTGCGCTTCTTCATTCCGGTGACGGCGGATTACGCGCAGCTGGAGCCGGTGGTCCTGCGGGCGTTACGCAAGCGGGCGCAGCGGCCCTTCGCCCTGCCCGGCATTGGCGACGTGTCCGCACGGTTTGACAAGGTCGTGGTCTATGGCACGGAAAACGGGCGGATTGCGGTGGGGATCACGCTGGCGGCCAAGCCCGCTTCGGAGCGGATCGGGGAGACGCACGGGCTGATCTGGGTGACGGCGCGGCCGGTCAACGAGGCCAATTCACCGCGGGTGCGCTTTACCGATCTGGCGGTCGATGGCGATACCGACGGCATGGGCGGCGACCTGCTGATCCGGCTGGCCAATGGGCCGGGCTTCGCGGCGCTGATCGCCGATTCGCTGACGCAGAATTTTTCGCGCGATCTGGACGAGTTACTGGGCAAGGTCCGGCGCGCGATCGCCGAGAAGCGCGAGGGTGCGTTCGTGATCCGCAGCGATCTGGACTCGACGAAGATCGGCGAGCTGCATGCTTATGGACAGGGCCTCTATCTGCCGGTGGAAGCGAGCGGCAAGGCGCAGATACAGTATCGACCGGCAAAATAGGCAACTTAATGGTTGCATATAATCGATAGCGATGGCAGAGATAGGCAACCAGGAGGTTGCTGATATGACCAACGCCATCGTCAAGATCATCGAGATTGCCGCGCCCGTCGAGAAAGTGTGGGACGCGCTGACCGATTATGAAAAGTTCGGTCAATGGTTCTGCGCCAGGATCGAACAGCCCTTCGTCGTCGGCCAATTGTCGACCGGGCATATGACCTATCCGGGCTATGAACATTATGCCTGGGAAGCGCGGATCGTAGCGATCGAGCCGATGACGCGCTTCGCCTATGAGTGGCCGGCGACCGGCGGCGACAAGGACCTGCTGGACAGTGGCGTCGCCGTGCCGGAGTGGACCCTATGCGAATTCGTGCTGGAGTCGGTAGACAGCGGCACGAAGCTGACCGTGACGGAAAGCGGTTTCGAGAATGTGCCCGAACCCCGACGCACCAATGTCATGCGGTCCAATGACGGCGGATGGGCGGAGCAGGTGCGCAATATCCGTGACTATGTCGAGCGTTGATCCCGCGCCGCTGTTCGCGGCTCTGGGGGATCCCACGCGGATCGGGTTGATCGCGCGGCTGGCGGATGGGCAGGCGCGGTCGATCGTGGTGCTGGGCGAGGGTCTGCCGATCAGTCGGCAGGCGGTCGCCAAGCATCTGGACGTGCTGCATGGCGTGGGGCTTGTCGCGCGCAGCCGGACGGGGCGCGAAGTGCATTTCGCGCTGCGGCGACAGGCGATCGAAGACGCGCGCGGCTGGCTCGATCAGGTCGGCGCGCAGTGGGACCGCACGCTCGGCCGGCTCAAGGATTTTGTGGAAGGAGGGGGTTAGGCCCCCTCCCCATCCTTATTGCGCGGAGGTGCGCGCGTCCTGGCCGTCGCCTTCGGGCGCGGCGATGATGTCGCGGGTGGTCGCGCCCTTTTCCACGACTTCCGTGCCCGGGTCGCCGGCCGACGAGCGGATGCCCGCCGAGGCGTTGCCGCGACCGGCGGCGGTCAGCGCGCCGCTTTCCGCGCCGCTACGGGCGGCGGGGCCGCCGAACATCGCTTCCATCGCGGCGCGGCTCGAATCGACGCTGTTGGCCGAGGGCGAGCCGGGCGCAGGCGGGACCAGGCCGAAATCGGGCGGGATGACCAGCGGGGCAGAGCGCGAGACGGCGAACTCGTCGGGGCGGTCACGGTTGAGGAGGCCACCGCCGCCGCCGCAGGCGGACAGGGTCGACAGGATGCCGGCGGCGAGGATCAGTTTGCGCTTCACTTGAGAGTCTCCGTCTTTGCGCCCTTCTCGCGCAGCAGCAGCGCCCGCGCAAGCAGGATCAGCACGCCGAAGGTGATGGCCGCGTCGGCCAGGTTGAAGATGAGGAACGGGCTCCAGTTGCCGAAATGCAGGTCGGCATAGTCGACCACATAGCCAAGGCGTACCCGATCGATGATATTGCCGAGCGCGCCGCCCAGCACGAGGCCGAGCGCTGCGACATCCGCCCGCGCCCGCTCCCGCCACATCCACACCGCGACGAAACCGGCGATCAGCATGGTCATGCCGACCAAGGCCCAGCGCATCAGGTCCGTGTCGGCGTGGAAGAAGCCCATCGAGACGCCGCGATTTTCCAGCCAGCGCAGGCGGAAGATCGGGATGATCTCTATGCCTTCGGGCTGGTCGCGGAGCGCAAGCGGGAAGGTGACGGCATATTTGATGAGTTGGTCGACGATCAGTATGATGATCGCGACGGCTAGGCCGAGCGGGCGATGGTTTTTGGCGGGCATCGTCAGCGATCGATCCGGAGCGATGCGGGATGGAACGGCGTCATGTTTATCCTGTTGGCGAACCGATTATGATGTGGCGCGGCGTATAGACCGGATCGAGCGGCATAGGACAGTGAGAAGTGGATGCATCGCCTCTCCCCGCTCGCTTCGAATATAGTCGAGAAGTTGCTGGCGCTGTGCCGGCGTTTCTCGACTACGCTCGAAACGAACGGAGGTTGGTGTTTCACGCCTTCAGCACGTCGTCGCAGCGGTGGCAGAGCGTGCCGTCCTCCTCGACTTCGGGGAGAAGGCGCCAGCAGCGGCCGCATTTGTGCCAGTCGCTGGGCTTGACGGCGATGCCGTCGCCCACGCCCATTTCGACACGGGCGACGATGGCGATTTCGGCGAAGTTGACGCCGTCGCTGGGCACGATCTTGCCCATGGTGACATCGGCTTCCAGGCTGGAGCGGACGATCTTTTCGCGGCGGAGCGGCTCGATCGCCTCGTTCACCTGGTCGCGCTCGTCGCGCAGGTTCGCCCATTTGTCGCCAAGGTCGCTATCGATCCAGCGGGCGTCGACTTCCGGCCATTCGAGGAAATGGACGCTTTCCTCGTCGCTTGGGAAGCGGCTCTGCCAGACTTCTTCAGCGGTGAAGGGGATGATCGGCGCGGCGTAGCGGACCAGCGCGTGGAACAGGGTGTCGAGCAGGGTGCGATAGGCGCGGCGCTTGGGATCGCTCTTCGCGTCGCAGTAGAGGCAGTCCTTGCGGATGTCGAAGAAGAAGGCGCTGAGGTCGCTGTTGGCGAAGTCGAACAGGGCGCGGGTGTAGCGGGAGAATTCCAGCCAGCTTTCGCTGCCCTTGCTCTTGTCCACGACGCTGCGCAGTTCGGCGTCCAGTTCGGCGAGGCGGTGGAGCATGTAGCGCTCCAGTTCCGGCATCTCGTCGTAGCTGACAGCCTCATCCTCTTCCGAATAATCGGAAAGAGCGCCCAGCATGTAGCGGAAGGTATTGCGCAATTTGCGATAGGCGTCGGACGAGCCGGCCAGCACTTCCTTGCCGATGCGGACATCGTCGAAATAGTCGGTGCTGGCGACCCAAACTCGTAAAATGTCGGCGCCGCTTTCGGCCATGATCTTGAGCGGATCGACCACGTTGCCGAGCGACTTGGACATCTTCTTGCCCGAGCCGTCGAGCGCGAAGCCGTGGGTGAGGACGGCGTCATAGGGCGCGCGGCCGCGGGTGCCGCAGCTTTCGAGCAAGGACGACTGGAACCAGCCGCGATGCTGGTCGGAGCCTTCGATATAGAGGTCGGCGCGCACGTCCGCACCATAGCGGCCTTCGACGACGAAGCTGTGGGTCGAGCCGCTGTCAAACCAGACGTCGAGAATGTCGTTCACGACCTCATAGTCGGCGAGATCATAGTCGGGGCCGAGCAGCGCCTGATGGTCCGCGCCGAACCAGGCGTCCGCGCCTGCGCCCTTGAAGGCGTCGATGATGCGGGCGTTGACGGCGGCGTCGACAAGATATTCGCCGGTCTTGCGGTGGACATAGAGGGCGATGGGGACGCCCCAGGCGCGCTGGCGCGAAATGACCCAGTCGGGACGGTCGCGGACCATCGCGCCGATGCGGTTCTTCGCGCGCTCGGGCACCCAGCGGGTGTGGTCGATGGCGTCGGCGGCGAGTTCGCGCAGCGTCGGGCCATTGCCCGGCAGCGCCGTGGCGAGCGCGCCGGTCACCGGCTCCAGCGGCGGGAGGGGATATTCGCTGTCCAGCTGGCCGTGCGGACGATCCATCGGGATGAACCATTGCGGGGTGCAGCGGTAGATGATGCGCGCCTTCGAGCGCCAGCTATGGGGATAGCTGTGGCGGAAGTCGGCGGCGCTCAACAGCGCGCCGGCGGCGCGCAGATCGGCGCAGATCGGGCCATCCGGGCCGTTGAACTTGGTGTTGATGACGCTGCCCTGCCCCGGCAGCCAGTCCCAGTCGTCGCGATAGAAGCCGGCGTCGTTGACCGCGAACACCGGATCGATGCCGAGTTTCTTGCAGGCCAGGAAATCCTCCTCGCCATGGTCGGGCGCCATGTGGACGAGGCCGGTGCCCGCGTCGGTGGTGACATGGTCGGCGGGCAGCAGCGGGCGCGGCTTGGCGAAGAAGCCGCCGAGATGGTGCATCGGGTGGCGGGTGATGGCGCCGGCGAGGTCGGTGCCTTTGCCGCTCCAAACTTCTTCAAACTCAAGCTCGAACCCATTTGCGGCTTGGAAGCGCGCACGGACACTGGCTTCCAGCGGCTTAGCAACAAGAATTGCGGTATGCGCCCACTGGCTTGGGTTAGTGCCATTCGGGGCGCCACCTTCATAGCTTCCCGCCTTGAACGTCGGCCTGTAAAGACCGTACTCAACCTCTTCCCCATAAGCGATCGCCTGATTGACGGGGATCGTCCAGGGGGTCGTCGTCCAGATCACCGCATGCGCGCCGACCAGTTCCGGCGCGTTCGGCGCTTCGACGATCTCGAACGCCACGTCGATCTGGGTCGAGGTGACGTCCTCATATTCCACTTCCGCCTCGGCCAGCGCCGTTTTCTCAACAGGCGACCACATGACGGGCTTGGCGCCGCGATAGAGCTGGCCGCTTTCCGCGAATTTGAGGAGTTCGCCAACAATCGTGGCTTCGGCGTCGAACTTCATGGTGAGGTACGGATCGGCCCAGTCGCCCATGACGCCCAGGCGCTTGAACTGCTCCTTCTGCACGCCCACCCATTTGTCGGCATAGGCGCGGCACTGGGCGCGGAATTCCTGTGCGGGAACCTCGTCCTTGTTCAGCTTCTTCTTGCGATATTCCTCCTCGATCTTCCATTCGATCGGCAGGCCGTGGCAGTCCCAGCCGGGCACGTAAGGCGCGTCCTTGCCGAGCAGCGACTGGCTGCGGACGATGATGTCCTTCAGCACCTTGTTCATCGCATGGCCCATGTGGATGTCGCCATTGGCGTAGGGCGGGCCGTCATGCAGGATGAAGCGCTCGCGGCCGGCGCGGCGTTCGCGCAGGCGATCGTACAGGCCCATCGCCTCCCACTTGGCGGCAATCGCCGGTTCCTTCTGCGCGAGGCCGGCCTTCATCGGGAAGTCGGTGACGGGAAGGAATACGGTGGACTTGTAGTCGGGGGCGTCGGTCATGATGGGTCCGGTCAAGCAACAGAAACCGTTCGCCCTGAGCTTGTCGAAGGGTTCAGCCGAACGAAGTGAGGCACTTCGCCTCCGCTCAGTGAAGGGCTTCGACTTCGCTCAGCCCGAACGGGGGAGAGAAAACTGCCGGTGCATTAGGCGACGTGGGGCGTCGCCGCAAGGATTTGGCGCGCGGCGTCGCAATCCCGCGCGATCTGGGCGGTGAGCGCGTCGAGACCTTCATATTTCGCTTCGGGGCGAAGATAGTGGATCAGTTGCACTTCGATGCACTGGCCGTAGAGGTCGCCGGAAAAGTCGAAGAAATGCGGCTCCAGCAGTTCCTTGGGCGGGTCGAAGCTGGGGCGGACACCCAGGTTCGCCGCACCGTCCAGCACGCGGCCATCCGTGAGCAGCCCGCGCACGGCGTAGATGCCGTAGGCAGGGCGCAGATAGCGGCCGATGTCGATATTGGCGGTGGGGAAGCCGATGGTGCGGCCGAGCTTGTCGCCATGTTGCACCAGCCCCTCGATCGCGAAGGGGCGGGTCAGCAGACGCGTGGCGGTGGCGCAATCGCCGGTCGCCAACGCGGTGCGGATGCGGCTGGAGGAGACTGGATCGCCATTGTCGCTGCGGACGGCCGGCACCGCTTCGGTGCGGATGCCAAGCGGGGCGCAGAGTTGCGCCATGCGCTCGACCGTGCCGGCGCGGCGGCTGGCGAAGGTGAAGTCCTCGCCGGTGACGATGACGGCGACGCCCGCCTTTTCGTGCAGTTCCTGCGTGATGAACGCCTCGGGCGACAAAGCGGCGAGCGCGGCGTCGAAGCGGAAGACATAGATGGCGTCTGCGCCGGCCGCGCCGAACAGCCGCTGCCGCTGGTCGAGCGAGGTCAGACGGAAGGGTGGCGCGTCGGGCTGAAAGAAGCGTTTGGGATGCGGATCGAAGGTGGCGACGATGACCGGCCGGCCCTCGGCTCTGGCCCATGCGACCGCGCGCCCGACCACCGCCTGGTGGCCAAGGTGAAAGCCGTCGAAATTGCCCAGCGCCATCACCGCCCCGCGCAGATGCGCAGGGACCGGCGCGCTGTTGTCCAGCCGCTCCATGGGGCGCGCTATAGGGGGCTGGCCCATGTCGCGCAATCAGCGCCGAACCAGCGTGACGAAGCTGTAGGCCGGGCGGCCGGCTTCGGCAGCATGATCTTCGCGCGCGGCTTCGATCCAGTCGGCGGCGTCGGGATAGGCGATGGTGGTGTCACCCTGCGCGTCCAGATGCACCTCGGTCAGTTCGATGCGGTCGGCATAGGGCAGCAAAAGGCGGTAGATTTCCGCGCCGCCGATGACCGACAGGCGCGGGCCATCGGCCAGTGCGATGGCCGCGTAGACATCTTGCGCGACTTCCGCTCCCTCCGCCGACCATGCGGGGTCGCGGGTCAGCACGATATGGCGGCGGCCGGGCAGCAGGCCGGGGAGACTGTCGAAGGTCTTGCGGCCCATCAGCATCGGCGCGCCCTGCGTCAGCGCCTTGAAATGCTTGAGGTCCGCCGGCAGTCGCCAGGGCAGATCGCCGTCCCGGCCGATCACGCCATTGTCGGCGCGGGCCAGGATCAGGACGATCTCGGTGCCCCCCGCCTCTTTGACAGCGCTCACCACAGCAGCCGGGTCACATGCCCCATCTTGCGGCCGGGGCGGGCTTCATGCTTGCCATAGAGGTGCAGGTGCGCGGCGGAATCGGCCAGGATGTCATGCCAGGCGGCGACGTCATCGCCGATCAGGTTGCGCATTTCGATACGCTTGCCAACCAGCGTGGTGTCGCCCAGCGGCAGGCCGCAAATGGCGCGGACATGATTTTCGAACTGGCTGGTGAGCGCGCCCTCAATCGTCCAGTGGCCGCTATTGTGAACGCGCGGGGCCATCTCGTTGAAGACGGGGCCGTCGGCGCTGGCGAAAAATTCCAGCGTGAGGACGCCGACATAGTCGAGCGCGTCGGCGACCTGCTTTGCGAGCGCGCGGGCCTGTTCCATCTGGCTTTCGATCAGCGGGCCGGCGGGGACCGTGGAGGTGTCGAGAATGCCGTCCTTGTGGACGTTGGCGGCCGAATCCCAGAAACGGACTTCGCCGTCCTGCCCGCGGGCGAGGATGACGGAAAATTCCTCGGCGAAGGTGACGAAGCCTTCCAGGATGGCGCTCTGGCGGCCGATCGCGTTCCATGCGCCGACCGCGTCGCCCGGTTCATTGAGCCGCGCCTGCCCCTTGCCGTCATAGCCCATGCGGTTGGTCTTGAGGATCGCGCGGGAGCCGATCGTCTCGATCGCCTCCTCCAGATCGTCCAGGCTTTCGACCGGGGCGAAGGGCGCGGTCAGGCCACCGAGATCGCAAACGAAGCGCTTTTCGGCGATCCGGTCCTGCGCGATGCGCAGCGCGCCTGCGCCGGGACGGACGAGACCGTGGGTGGCGAGGACCTCGACCGCGCGGGGATCGATATTCTCGAACTCATAGGTGACGACATCGACCGCGTCGGCGAAGGCGGCGAGTGCTTCGGCGTCCTCATAGGCGCCCTGCGTCCAGCGCGGGGAGACGTCCGCCGCCGGGCCGCTGCTTTCGGGCGCGTAGATGTGGGTGCGATAGCCCAGCTGCGCGGCGGCCATGGCGATCATCCGGCCGAGCTGGCCGCCGCCGAGAATGCCGATGGTCGAGCCGGGCGGGATGCTGTTCATCAGTCTTCCACAGTTTCCGCAACGGCGTCCGTCTGCTGCGCGCGCCAGGCGTCGAGCCGGGCGGCCAGCGCCTCGTCCGTGGTGGCGAGGATGGCGGCGGCGAGCAGGGCGGCGTTGATCGCGCCGGGCTTGCCGATGGCGAGCGTGCCGACCGGAATGCCGCCGGGCATCTGGACGATGGAGAGCAGCGAATCCATGCCCTTCAAAGCCTTGGATTCGACGGGCACGCCCAGCACCGGCAGCCGCGTCATGCTGGCGGTCATGCCGGGCAGATGCGCCGCCCCGCCCGCGCCGGCGATGATGACCTTGAGGCCATTGGCGACGGCGCTGGTGGCGTAATCATAGAGGCGCTGCGGCGTGCGGTGAGCAGAGACCACCTTGCACTCATGCGCGACGCCGAGCGCTTCGAGCGTTTCGGCGGCATGGCGCATCGTCTCCCAGTCGGAGCGCGACCCCATGATGATGCCGACATCTGTTCCCATGTTAGGCGCTTCCCCGCTATTTGGCCCCGGCCCGGAAAGCGATGCGCTTTAACGGGGGGAAGCTGGAGCGGCAATGCGGCAAATTCTTCAAATAGAGAAATTCTGCCGTCCGGCCCTACCCATTTGAGCCGGACGGAGGAATTTTCAGCGCTCGCTCAGATAATAGCGGTCCTTCGCGGTCAGATCATCCGCCAGGTCGTAGACGATCGGCTGGCCGGTCGGGATTTCCAGTTCGGTGATTTCGTCGTCGGGGATGTTCGACAGATGCTTGACCAGCGCGCGGAGCGAATTGCCGTGGGCGGAGATGAGGACGCGCTTGCCGGCCTTGAGGTCGGGGGCGATCGTCGCTTCCCAATAGGGCAGGACGCGGGCGATGGTGTCCTTGAGGCTCTCCGTGTTCGGAATGGCGATGCCGTCATAGCGGCGGTCCTTCGACAGATCGAACTCGCTGCCCGCTTCCAGCACCGGCGGCGGGATGTCGAAGCTGCGGCGCCAGATCTTGACCTGATCGTCGCCATGCTTGGCGGCGGTCTCCGCCTTGTCCAGGCCGGTGAGGCCGCCATAATGACGCTCGTTGAGGCGCCAGTCCTTTTCGACCGGCAGCCACAGGCGGCCCATGGCCTCCAGAGCTAGGTTCAGCGTCTTGATCGCGCGGGTCTGGAAGCTGGTGTAGCACTGGTCGAAGTCGAGGCCCTTGGCCGCCATCAGCTCGCCGGCCGCCTTCGCCTCCGCCGCGCCCTTTTCGGTCACGTCCACGTCCCACCAGCCGGTGAAGCGGTTTTCCAGGTTCCAGGCGGACTGGCCATGGCGGATCAGGACGAGCGTGGGCATGTTCGGCGGGTCTCCCGGTTTGAAGCTGCCCTGCCATAGCGCGGGAATCGGCAGGTGCAAGGTTTGCGCCGCCGCGCGCTATGCGATAGCCAGAGGCGCAAACGGTAAGGACATCGGACAAGTGGCATTTGTGAAGGCGGTGTGGCGCATTTTGGTGGCGGTCAAGGACGGGCTGGTGCTGCTGTTCCTACTGCTGTTCTTCGGGCTGCTTTACGCTGCGCTGTCCTTCAGCCCCTCCCCCAGCACCACTGTTACGTCAGGCGCGCTGCTGATCGATCTGGACGGCGTGATTGTCGAGCAGCCGCAGGATGTCGACACGATGGCGCTGCTGACCGGCAGCGGGCCGCAGATGCAGGAATATCGGCTGCGTGACCTGATCACCGCGATCGACGCGGCGAAGACGGACGCCAAGGTGAAGGCCGTGGTGCTGGACCTGGACGGCTTCTTGGGCGGCGGTCAGGTGTCGATCGCGCGCGTCGGCAAGGCGCTGGACGCGGTGCGCGCGACGGGCAAGCCGGTGCTGGCTTATGCCAGCTACTATATGGACGACAGCTATCAGCTGGCGTCGCATGCGAGCGAAGTGTGGCTCGATCCGCTGGGCGGCGTGATGGTCGCCGGGCCGGGCGGCAAGCGGCTCTATTACAAGGGACTGATCGAGAAGCTGGGCGTCAACGTCCATGTCTATCGCGTCGGCACCTACAAGAGCTTCGTCGAACCCTATATTCTGGACAAGCAGTCGGATGCCGCGCGCGCGGCGAACGAGGCGCTGGCCGGGGCATTGTGGGGGCAATGGCAGGAAGAAGTCGCCAAGGCGCGGCCCAAGGCGAAGATCGCCGCCTATGCCGCCGATCCGGTCGCCGTGGCCGAGCGGGTGCAGGGCGACTACGCCAAGGCGGCGACGCAGGAGGGGCTGGTCGATAAGCTCGGCACGCGCACGGCCTTTGGCGATCGGGTCGCGGAGTTGGCGGGCGTCGCCACGGACGGGCGCAGCGGCGACTTCGCGTCGATCGCGCTCAAGACCTATGTGAAGGCGCATACGCCCGCCAATGACGGGCAGATCGGCATTTTGACGGTCGCGGGCGACATCGTCGATGGCGAGGCCGGGCCGGGCACGGCGGCGGGCGATACGATCGCCAACCTGCTGTATGACGCGCTGGCGGAGAAGGACCTGAAGGCGCTCGTGGTGCGCGTCGATTCGCCGGGCGGCGCGGTGACCGGCGGCGAGAAAATCCGCACGGCCATATTGGAAGCCAAGAAGCGCGGACTGCCGGTGGTCGTTTCCATGGGCAATCTGGCGGCGAGCGGCGGCTATTGGGTCTCGACCCCGGCCGACACCGTGTTCGCCGAGCCTTCCACCATCACCGGATCGATCGGCGTGTTCGGCATATTGCCGAGTTTCGAGGGCGCGCTGGCGAAAATCGGCGTCACCACGGACGGCGTCGGCACGACGCCGCTGTCGGGCCAGCCGGACCTGACCGGCGGGACCGGCGCGGCGTTCGACCGGATCGCGCAGCTGGGCGTGGAGGATGTCTATCGCCGCTTCCTGACGCTGGTGGCGCAGGCGCGGCACAAGACGCCAGCGCAGATCGACAGCATCGCGCAGGGGCGGGTGTGGGACGGCGGCACGGCGCGGCAGATCGGGCTGGTCGATCGTTTCGGGGGCCTTGAAGACGCCATTGCCGAGGCGGCAAAGCGGGCGAAGATCGATCCGGGCAAAGCCAAGCCCTACTGGATCGAGGAGGAGCCGGACGCCTTCTCCGCGTTCATCCAGTCAATCGCCGAGCGCGAGGAAGGCGATGACGCCCGCGCGCCGCAGGACCTGCTGGCGCGGCAGGCGCTGGCGCAGCGGATGTGGGCGATGCAGGCGGTGGAGGATGCGCGCATGCTGGCGGGCGGCGGCGGCATTCGCGCGGACTGCCTGGAATGTCGGGGCATGGCGGGACCGCGCGTGATCGCGGTGGCGCAGGCGCCGGGACTATTCGGCTTCGTCGCGGGGCTGTGGCGCTGACCGCATGTCGCGCTCGCGATAGGCGGGCAGCGCGATGCCGCGCCAGATCGCCAGCGCGCGCAGGGCAAAGCCAAGCAGCGCGGCGATGACGGCCGCGACCGGCAGGTCCAGCCCGAGCCAGCGCAGAGCGACGAACAGGCACGACGCCAGCGCGGCTGCGGTGACGTAGAGTTCCGGGCGCAGCAGGATGGACGGTTCCCCGGCGAGCAGATCGCGGATGACGCCGCCGACGCAGCCGGTCACCACGCCCATCATCCCCGCGACGAAGGGCGGCACGCCGACGCTGAGACTCTTGGCCGCGCCGAACACCGCAAAGGCCGCCAGACCGATCGCATCGAGCCAGTCGAGCGCGCGGTCGCTCCACATCGCGCGGGGGGTGCACCAGACCAGCAGCGCGGCGGCCATGCAGACCATCGCGGGCACGGGGTCCCATACCCAGAACACCGGCGCGCCGATCAGCAGATCGCGCACCGTGCCGCCCCCTACCCCGGTCACCAGCGCGAAGAAGGCGAAGGTGATGAGCGTGAGGCGCAGCCGCGCGGCCGCGAGCGCGCCCGAGGCGGCGAACACGAAGGTGCCGACCAGGCTCAGCGTTTCGAGGACGGCGCCGATCTGGGGGGCGCTGATGGCGGTGAGTTGGGGGATGGGCATGACGGGTCGTTCGCAGGAAAGGGTTAGGGGTTCCAGTTGTACCCGTCATTGGGGGGGCCGCGCAGCAAAACAAACCATGGCGGGACTATGGATTGCTTCGCTGCGCTCGCAATGACGGAGTGGGTCAGACCAACGTCGCCTCGCTCCCGGGCGGTCCCTACTTCACGCCCTTCTCTTGGCTCAACCGGCTCATCAGGATGGCGGCGCGCTTGGCCTGACGCTTCATACTGGCGATGTTCGCCTTTTCCGCCGGGCTATGGTCGCCCGTCGAGGTGACGCCAAGGCCCACCAGCCCGTCCACATCCGCCGCGACGAAGCTGATGTCGCCTGCGCCACGCTTCAGCGGATCGAGCGCGGGCATTTCGGGCAGGCCAAGGTCCGCGTTGATGGCGTTCAGTTTCGTCAGCAGCGCCTTGTTGCCGTCCGTGGGGGCCATCGGCGGGTAGCTGCCGGGGTCGAAGACGATGCTGGCTGATGTGCCGGGCAGGCTGCCCTGCGCGACGATCGCCTCCATCTTCGCCTTCACCCGCGCGGTCTGGTCGAGCGAGAGGGTGCGGAAATCGCCCTTGGCGACGGCGACCGGCGGGATGATGTTGGTCTTGCCCGTCACCGCGATGCGCACGCCGTCCTTGTCCACGTCCGCGCTCTGGCCGCCGCCGATCAGGCCGACATTGAAGGTGAGATTGGGTTCGGGCAGTTCCTTGCGGAACGCCGTGACGATGCGGGCGAGTTCGTAGATCGCCCCGTCGCCATATTCCTGCCCAAAGATCAGCGAGCTGTGGCCAGACTTGCCGGTGGCCTTCACCGTCCAGCTGTTGGAGGAGCGGCGGGCGATGGAGCCCATGTCCTTGCCATCCTCGACATTCAGCCCCTCGAAATCGAGCGCCACGTCCGCGCGCTTGCCTGCCGCGACCAGGTCGGCGCGAGCGGTTTCCACCGGGTCGCCGGCATCCTCCTCGTCGCCGGTCAGCACGACCTCGATATTGGCGGATTTGAGCGTGCCGGCGGCGTGCATGGCTTTCAGCGCCAGCAGCATCGTCACCACGCCGCCCTTGTCGTCGGCGACGCCGGGGCCGGTCGCGAAATCGCCATCGCGCGCGAAAGTCTGGAACGGAGAATCGGGTTCGAACACGGTGTCGAGATGGCCGATCAGCAGCAGCTTCTTCGCGCCCGCCTTGCCCTTGTGCGTGGCGATGAAGTGGCCGGCGCGCTTGACCGCATCCATCGGCTTCCAGGTGACGGTGAAGCCCAGCGCCTCGAACTCCGGGCGGAGCATGTCGGCGACGGCCTTCACGCCCGGCAGATTGTTGGAGCCGCTGTTCTGGTTCACCAGTTTTTCGAGCAGCGCGATGGCGGGTTCATAGCCCGCCTCCACGCTGTCGGTCATTTTCTGCTCGGCCGGAGCCAGAGCCGCGCCGGCGGGCGCCGTCATCAACAATATGGCGGCGAGCGCCGACGCGGGCCTGATCATTTCGCCAGCTCAGCCTCGATCGCGGCGACCAGGGCGGCATCGTCCGGCGCGGTGGTCGGCGCGAAGCGGCCCGCGACCGTACCGTCCTTGGCGATCAGGAACTTCTCGAAGTTCCACAGCACCTCGGGCGCTTCGGTCGGAGTCATGCCGAAGCCGCGCAGTTTCTCGCGGAAGGGACGCTTGTCATCGTCGGCATGCGGCTTTTCGGCGGTGAGCGCGGCGTAGAGCGGGTGCTTGTCCGCGCCGGTCACGACGATCTTTTCGAACATCGGGAAATCGACGCCGAAATTGGTGGTGCAGAAGCTGGCGATTTCCTCATTGGAGCCAGGTTCCTGCGCGCCGAAGTCGTTCGCGGGGAAGCCGGCGACGACGAGGCCCTTGTCCTTGTAGTCGGCATAGAGCTTTTCCAGCCCCTCATATTGCGGGGTCAGACCGCATTTCGACGCGACGTTCACCGCCAGCACCACCTTGCCGGCATAGTCGCCAAGGCTGGTGTCGGCGCCCTGGATGGTCTTGAGCGCAATGTCCTGTAGAGCTGTCATGCCTGTCTCTCCTTCGGGGCAGATGGAACGGGTCTTGCCACTATATGGTCGCGCCGAAAAGCCCGCCGACGATGGCCGTGAGCGCCATCGCCAATGCCCCCCAGAACAGCGTCCGAATGATCGACCGCGCCGGCTGCGCGCCGCCCAGCCGCGCGCCAACGAAGCCGAGCAGCGCCAGACAGAGGAGCGAGGCGAGGATGATCGCGGGCAACACATGCGCGGCCGGGCTGAGCGCAGCGACGGCGAGCGGCGGCGCTGCGCCACAGGCGAAGCTCAGCGCGGAGGCCAGCGCGGCCTGTACCGGGCGCGCGGCGCTGGTGTCGGAGATGCCGAGTTCATCGCGCGCGTGAGCGGCGAGCGCGTCGGCGGCCATCAACTGGGTCGCGACCTCGCTGGCCAGCGCCGGCGTCAGGCCGCGTTCGACATAGATGTCGCGCAGTTCGGCATGTTCGGCCTCGGGCTGGCGGACGAGGGCGCGGGCTTCCTTGGCAAGGTCGGCGCGTTCGGTGTCCGCCTGCGCGCTGACCGAGACATATTCGCCCGCCGCCATCGACATTGCGCCCGCCACCAGCGCGGCGACGCCCGAGAGCAGCAGCGTGGTCGTGCCAGCGCCCGACGCGGCGATGCCGGCAAGCAGGCTGGCGGTCGAGACGATGCCGTCATTCGCGCCCAGCACCGCCGCCCGTAGCCAGCCGGTGCGGTTGACGTAATGGACGGCGTGATGCGGTTGTACGGTCATGCCCCCTCGCCTTTCCGTTTCGCGGCGATATGCATGGTCAGGAACTTGCCGTGGGGTTCCACATCCACCACCGCCTGACCAAAGCCGCGCGCGTGCAGCATGGCGAAGACCTGCCGCAGCGGATAGGCGTTCATCTGCATCACCGGCTCGTCCGGGTTCTTGCCGCGCAGGGCGTGGACGATGCGCTGGACGACCGGAAAGCGGGCGCGGGCGGCATAATAGAAATTGCGCAGCGGCCGCTCCTCGCCCCCGAAGGCGACATGGATGTTGGCGACGCCGCCGGGGGTGACGCGATCCAGCAGCAGGTCGATGATCGGCAGGCCGCGCTGCGGCGGGATATGCTGAAACACGATATAGCTGTGGACGAAATCGAACCGGCCCGGCGCGGTGGTCAGCCTGTCGTCGGACAGGGCGAAGTGGACGTTTCGCGCGCCCTGCGCGGATTTCAGCGCCTCCGCCTCCGCCAGCATCGCGGGCGCCACGTCGAGGCCCAGCACTTCATCGAAATGCGCGCCCAGCGGCAGCGCGACGCGGCCGACGCCGCAACCGAAGTCCAGTGCCCGCCCGCGCGGCATCGCGCCCAGTTGCCGTTCCAGCATATCGAGGCGGTCGGCGACATAGGCGGAGCCGGTCAGGAAAAATTCGTCGAGGTCGAGCCGGTCTTTCCGAAACTGCGGCGCGGCGAGCACGGCGTAATAGGGGTCCGTTTCGGCCCAGATCTTCCAGTCGCGGTCGGTGTCGGTCATCCGCCCAGCGTTTCCGCCTTCTCCGCCAGTTCCAGCCAGCGTTCTTCGGCCGCGTCCTTGTCCGCATTGGCCTTCTCGATCGCCTTCGTCAGCGTGTCGAAGCGCTTGGGGTCGCGGGCGTAGAGGTCCGGGTCCGCCATCGCCGCTTCGTCGCGGGCGATCGCCTTTTCGATGTCGGCGATCTTCTGCGGCAGCAGTTCCAGTTCGCGCTGATCCTTGTAGCTGAGCTTGGTCGCGGCGGTGCGCTGGACGGTCGGACCTTCCGCCTTCTTTTCGGCGCGCGGCGCGGCCTTGGGGTTCCGCTTGGCGACCCAGTCGGCATAGCCGCCGACGATCACGTCCACCGTGCCGGAGCCGTCGAGACCCAGCGTCACCGTCACCGTGCGATCGAGGAAATCGCGATCATGGCTGACGATCAGCACCGTGCCGTCATAGTCGGCGATCACTTCCTGCAACAGGTCGAGCGTTTCGAGATCGAGGTCATTGGTCGGCTCGTCCAGCACCAGCAGGTTGGATTCGCGCGCGAACTCCCGCGCGAACAGCAGCCGCGAACGCTCGCCGCCCGACAGCGTGCCGACCTTCGCCTCGGCCAGCGAGGGATCGAACAGGAAGTCCTTGAGGTAGCCGTGGACATGCTTGCGCACCCCCCGCACGTCGATCCAGTCGCCGCCCTCGGCCAGTATCTCCCGCACGGTCTTGTCGGGCTGCATCAGGCTGCGCTGCTGGTCGATGAAGATCATGTCCAGCGTCTTGGCCTGCTCGACCTTGCCCTCGTCGGGCGCGAGTTGGCCGGTCAGGAGCTTCAGCAGCGTGGTCTTGCCTGCGCCATTGCCGCCGACGATGCCGATCCGGTCGCCGCGCTGCACGCGCAGGGTGAAGTCCTTCATCATCACGCGATCACCAAAACGCTTGGTGACATGTTCCGCCTTGATGACGCTCTTCGTCTTGCTGTCGTCGGCCGACACGGCGATCTTGGCGGTGCCCTGCGGTCCCTGCATCGCCGCGCGCTGGGCGCGCATTTCCCACAGTTTCGCGAGGCGGCCCTGGTTGCGCTTGCGCCGGGCTGTGACGCCGCGCTCCAGCCAGTGCGCCTCGATCTTGAGCTTGGCGTCCAGCTTTTCGGCGGCGCGCGCCTCCTCGGCATAGACCGCTTCCATCCACTCCTCGAACCCGCCGAAGCCGATCTCGTTGCGGCGGATCGCGCCCCGGTCCAGCCACAAGGTCTGCTTCGTGAGGCGCGTCAGGAAGGCGCGGTCATGGCTGATGACGACGAAGGCGCCGCTGTAGCGCGAGAGCCAGCCTTCCAGCCAGGCGATGGCGTCGATGTCGAGATGGTTGGTCGGCTCGTCCAGCAGCAGCAGGTCCGGCTCGCTCGCCAGCGCGCGGGCGATGGCGGCGCGGCGGCGCTCGCCGCCGCTGGCGGTCTTCGCCTCGCGATTGAGGTCGGTGCCAAGCTGGCTGGCGATCGCCTCCACTTCATGCGCGGGCGGCGCGAACTCCCCGGCCAGCGCGAAATCGCGCAGCGTGGCGAAGGCGCTGACGTCCGGGTCCTGCTCCAGCATGATGACGCGCGAACCCGGCCGCGCGGCGCGCGTGCCCTCGTCCGCCTCGATCTGGCCGGAGAGCAGCTTCAGCAGCGTCGTCTTGCCCGCGCCGTTGCGCCCGATCAGCGCCAGTCGGTCCCGCTCCCCCACGAAGATGTCGAGATGGCGAAACAGCCAGTGCGTCCCCTGGGAGAGGCCGAGATTTTCGTAGGAGAGAATGGGTGCGGGCATGGCTGCGCAGCTAGGGGGTGCGGCGGCGAAGAGCAAGTATGGCGATAGGTGGAACCACAAAGCTGTCTGACGGCTTTCAGCGCGCATCAGCGTCCGTTCATCGCAGCCTGACGATAAGGCGCCCACCAACAGGAGAGTTTTCCCCATGAAATCCGCTTTCGCACTTGCCGCTCTCGCCGCCGCTGCGCTGCCCGTGGCGGCGCTGGCGCAGACCAGCGTGACCATCGCCGAGACCGCGCCGGTCGTGACGCTGAACGTCACCGAAAGCGTCGAGGGCGCGCCCGACATCGTGACCGTGGGCACCGGGGTCCAGACCCGCGCGATGACCGCGACGCAGGCGATGACCGACAATGCCGGCAAGATGGCCAGCCTGATCGCGGCGCTGGGCAAGGCGGGCATCGCCAAGACCGACATCCAGACCAGCGGCATCAACCTGTCGGCGCAGTATGACTATAACCAGCGTGACGGCGAGCCGGCCGGGCCGCGCTTCATCGGCTATGAGGCGTCGAACCAGCTGACCGTGAAGCTGCGCGACGTGAAGAAGGTCGGCGCGCTGCTCGACAGCCTGGTGCAGGCCGGCGCGACCAGCATCAGCGGGCCCAGCTTCGCGATCGACAATCCCGCGCCTTTGCTGGTGCAGGCGCGCGGCGCGGCGCTCAAGTCCGCCAAGACGCAGGCGGATTTCTATGCGCAGGCGGCGGGCTATCGTTCGGCGCGGCTGATCTCCATTTCGGAGAGCAACAGCGGCGGCATGCCGCCGATGCCGATGATGCAGAGCGCCGCTCGCTTCAAGGACGCCGCGACCCCGGTCGAGCCGGGTCAGGTCAGCGCGTCGGTGACGCTGACGGTGCAATACGCGCTCGACAAGTAAGCGCTATTCCTCGACGCGCCAGCGGACGGCGGCCTGCCGTCCGCTGGCGGCGGTTCGCCGCGCGTCGATGCCCCGGTCGGTCAGCGATTTCACCAGCGCGTCGGCGGCCTCCCCCGCCGGCATCGCGATGTCGATCGGCAGGCCAGTGCGCAGCGCAGCCCAGGACACGAGGTCAAACGCCGCCGCGTCCTGCACCGTGCCGTCCGGTCCCAAGCTGATCGACGGTAGCGGCCGCGTCGGCGGACGCATTTCCACCGACCATCCCGGCGCCATCGCCGCCGCTCGCTCCTCCAGTGTCCGATAGGTGGCAAGGCCGGCGTCGGGCAGCGGTCGCGCCGTTACGACCGCGCGCTTGTGCCCGGCGTCCAGCAGCACGGCGTCGGGTGTGACGCCGGCGACCAGAGCGAGCCGGTCGGCCAGCCGGTCCTGCTCGCTCTGCCCCTCGCGCCGCGCCGTCTGGGCCGCCAATATCTGCGCGCTTTCGGTGTCGCTGCCCGCGCCGACGCGAATCTGCTCCAGGTCAAGCCGCACCGGCCGCCCCAGCGCCGTTTCCAGCGCGCGTTGCGCCGCCGCCGACGCGCCGCGCTCATAGCGGTCGGTCAGCACGCTGGCGGTGATGGCCAGCGGCTCCGAATCGAAATCCAGCTCGATCTGGCTGATCCGCGCGTCGCCGGTAAACTCGCTGCGGATCACCCCGCGCGCTTCGCGGGAGGCGCGTGCTTCCCAGGCGATCTGCCCGAGCGACAGGCCGAGCGGGATCGCCAGCGCCAGGAAGATCGCGCCGATGAACAGCGATTGCACCCAGGTCTGACGCGGCGAAAGCGCCCGGCCGAAGCCGTAAAGCCGCGCCATGCCACCCGCCGCGATGGCGATCATCATGAAGTTGGTGAGGAACAGCAGGAAGGCCCCGCCCGCCACCGTGCCGTTCCAGGTCGCGATGCCAAAGCCCACCGTGGCGAGCGGCGGCATCAAGGCGGTGGCGATGGCGACGCCAACGATGGTGCCCGCCTTGCCGCGAATCATCGCATAGGTGCCGGCCAGCGCGGAGAACAGCGCAACCAGCAGGTCGAACAGATTGGGCCGCGTGCGCGCGGCGATCTCCGGCGTCACTGTCTGCAAGGGCGAGAGCAGCGCGATAAATGCGGTGAACAGCACCGCCAGCAGCGCGCCCGCGATCAACGCGCCCAGCGTCCGCCTGATCTCGCGGGAATCGGTGGTCGCCAGCGCGAAGCCAAGCCCCACGATCGGCCCCATCAGCGGCGAGATCAGCATCGCGCCGATGACCACGGCGGGCGACGAGAGCAGCAGGCCCAGCATCGCGATGCCCGCCGACATCAGGATCATGAAGGCATAGCGCGGCGTCCAGCCGTCATCTTCCCGCACGCGCTCGACCACTTCCTCATGGTCGATCTCGCTCACCACATGGCTGCGCCACCAGCGCGGCAGCACGCGCCAGATCGAGGGGTCCGGGACGGCGGGGGCGGGAATGTCGTTCATCCGACCCTGTCTAGCGCCGCGCGGCCCGGCTCGCCACCCGTCGCGCCCATTGCTCCATTCACCGGCTGTTCAATGCCCCCAAGCTATGCCATGCCCATGACGATGACCTTTAAAAGCCTTGCCGCGACGACCGCCGCGCTTGCCTTGCTGTTGCCCGGTATTTCCGACGCGCAGGGCGGCCGCCGCGATCAGGACGGCGCGCGCAAATCGCTGATGGACGGGGGCACGCCCTTTTCCACGATCAAGCGCCGCGTGGACAGCCGCATGGGCGACGCGACCTATCTGGGCAGCGAATTCAACGCCAATTCCAACCGCTATCGCCTGAAATATCTGAAGGACGGCAAGGTGGTATGGGTTGATGCCGATGGCCGGACGGGCGATATCACCGGCTGGGCGCGCTAAGGCGCATTACGATATTTCAGGCTGGAGACTCCCGACATGCGCCTTCTGATCGTTGAGGATGAGCCGAACCTGGGCCGGCAGCTGCGCGCCACGCTGGAGGGCGCGGGCTATGCCGTGGACCTGGCCGATGATGGCGAGGACGGGCATTTCCTGGGTTCGTCGGAAAATTACGACGCGGTCGTATTGGACCTGGGCCTGCCGACCATCGACGGCCTCACCGTGCTCGACCGCTGGCGCAAGGAAGGCCGCGCTTTCCCGGTGCTGGTTCTGACCGCGCGCGATAGCTGGTCGGACAAGGTGGCGGGGCTGGACGCAGGGGCCGACGACTATCTGGCCAAGCCGTTCCAGTCGGAAGAGCTGATCGCCCGGCTGCGCGCGCTCATCCGTCGCGCGTCGGGCAATGCGTCGAGCGAGCTGATCGCCGGCGATGTGCGGCTCGACACGCGATCGGGCAAGGTGACGCTCAAGGGCGATCCGGTGAAGCTGACCGCGCAGGAATATAAGCTGCTGTCCTATCTGCTCCACCACAAGGGCAAGGTCGTGAGCCGCACCGAGCTGATCGAGCATATCTACGATCAGGATTTCGACCGCGATTCCAACACGATCGAAGTGTTCGTCACGCGCATCCGCAAGAAACTGGGCGCTGACGTCATCACCACCATTCGCGGTCTGGGCTACAGCCTGGACGAGCCGACGCACTGACGCCAGCCCATCAGGGCATGGACAACGCGACGCCCCCCGCCGTCCGCTCCACCGGATCGCTCAGCCGCCGCATGATCGGCATCGCGGCGCTGTGGATCAGCGTGCTGCTGATCGTCGGCGGCGTCGCGCTCGACCGGCTGCTGAGCGACGCGGTCACGCGCAATTTCGACGACGGCATGAACTATGTGCTGACGGCGATGATAACCTCCGCCGAAATCGGCCCGATGGGCGAAGTCCGCTTCAACCGCCCACTCGCCGACCAGCGCTTCGAGGAGCCGGGCAGCGGCATTTATTACCAGATCAGCGCGAAGGGGCATGAGGACTGGCGTTCCCGATCGCTATGGGACCGCGCGCTGAAAGTGCCGCCGCACAGCGACGATGGCACGCATGTCTATGACAGCAAGCAGTTTCCCGGCGAAACGCTGCGCGTGCTGGAGCGCAGCATCGTGCTGCCCGGCTCCAACACCCACTGGATGTTCATGGTGGCGCAGGCACGGTCGGGCATCGACGCGCAGATCGCGGCGCTGCGGCAGATTTTGTTCAACAGCTTCGCGGTGCTGGCGCTGGGGCTGATCCTGCTGGCGACGCTCCAGACGCTCTACGGCCTGCGCCCGCTGCGCAAGGTGCGGCGCGAAATCATCCTGATGCGCGCCGGCGAAAAAACCCGCGTGACCGAGCCGATGCCGACCGAGGTGCTGCCGCTGGTCGAGGAACTCAATGCCCTGCTCGCCCATAATGAGCGCCAGGCGGAAGAGGCGCGCACCCATGCCGGCAACCTCGCCCATGCGCTCAAGACCCCGCTGACGGTCATCATGAACGCCGCGACGGCGCAGGCCGACGACCTTGGCCCCACCGTCATCCGCGAGGCGACGACGATGCGGCGGCAGGTCGATCATCATCTCGCCCGCGCCCGCGCCGTCGGCCGGCGCGGCGCGACCCAGAGCCGCGCGGAAGTCTGGGCCAGCCTGCAAGCGGTCGAGCGCGCCGTCGCCCGCCTCTATCCCGACACCCGCGTCGACATGGACGGCGACAAGACCGCGTCGGCTCGCGTCGAACGGCAGGACCTGGACGAAATCCTCGGCAACCTCATCGAGAACGCGGCCAAATATGGCGGCGGCAGCGTGTTCGCGACGGTCGGCCGCGCCGGCGACATGATCGAAGTACTGGTCGAGGATGACGGCATGGGCATCCCGGAAGAAGAACGCGCGCGCATCTTCGACCGGGGCGCGCGGCTGGATTCGGGCAAGCCCGGCACTGGTCTGGGATTGGCGATCGTGCGCGACGTGGCGGAAATCTACGGCGGGTCGGTGGCGCTGGAGGAGAGCGAGGACCTGGGCGGACTGCTGGTGCGGTTGAAGCTGCCGGCAGGGTGAGGTCGCCATGGCCAGGCCGCTTGCCGCCATAAGGTGACAAAGAGACCGCGTTCGGAGCCTGAATTTGTCACCTTATGTCACCTTATCGGATGCGTTTACGGACAGGGTGACGCCTGCCGCATCAGCGATGCCCGCGCTTGTGCCGATAAACAATTGCAAGGAGCCGGCAGCAGGATAGGCTGTGCTGCGGGCTGTAGGACAGGGATTATTCGCTGTCGCTTGTCAGCGTCGTCGCAGCCCTGAACCACGGCGCCGTTCCCTTCTCGCGACGCCCAGAAGCGGGCGCCGGATCAAGCTCGGCATGACGAAGGTGGAATGACTGCTGACGACCACTTGCAGACATTCGTTGCTAACCGCATCATGCTCCAATGAATGAAGCACCAACCCCTTGTTGCTGCGCGTCTTTGCCTGACTTGGCCGCAGTGCCAATGGGCGGTGATGGCCTTGATGAACGAGTGTTTGCGACCGTCGAGAATGTCGTCGATCATGGCGGAGATGCGTGGTGGCTACACCTCTCGCAGTGTCGCGCCTGCGATCAGCATTGGATGATTGCTCAGGAGGAACGCATCTTCGATGAACACTTTTTGCGGAGGTTGACCGACGATGAGGCCAATCGCATCTCCGTCGATGCCGAGTGGCCGGTTGAGTTTTTAAGCTACGAGAGCGTCCTCAAGACCGGACATGCCCTGGGCATTCGACCCTGCGTGTTCTTAGAACGACTTGCTCCCTCGCTGGTCTGGACAGCTGAAGACCTCCAAAAGGCACGGCCCGACATCTCAGTGGAAGAGATAGCTCTTCTGCTAGGTGTAACCACAACGCGGGCGAAGCGCCTGTTGGCAGCGGCGTCAATTGAACAAGCCTCGTGGTGGCAACGGACGCTCCACCGTTTGGGTTTGTAGCGCTCAAAGCGGCGAAGCAAGTATGTCCGCTCCCCACCCATCTCAGTCTTCCCCCGGGCAGCCAGAACTTGTCGGCCCCGGCAACGGCATCACGACGCACACTGGCCCTGTCTCGCAAGCTATGGAACAGTGCCGCCATGCGCCGCCATCTCACCCTAATCGCCGGCCTGCTCTCCGTCGCACTGGGCGCGATCGGCGCATTCCTGCCGCTGCTGCCCACCGTGCCCTTCATGATCCTCGCCGCCTTCTGCTTCGCCCGGTCCAGCCCGCGTCTGGAAGCGAAGCTGCTGAACCACAGGCATTTCGGCCCGCATATCCGCCGCTGGCGCGAAAAGGGCGCTATCAGCCGGCGGGGGAAGAAGGCGGCGCTCGCCGCCTTCGCGTTCAGTGTGGTGCTGGCGCTGATCTTTTCGCCCTGGCCCTGGTGGCTGATCCCCATAGCCGCCGCAGCGATCGGCGGGACATGGATATGGACGCGGCCGGAAGCATGAGGACGTTAACCCCCTTCTGCTAAAGCGCCGCCGGGGGGCCATGATGCTGCTGTCGGTCAAGATATTCCTGTTCATGGGCGCGGTCGCGCTGCTTCAGATGATCCCGATCACCGGCGTCATCCTGATGTTCGCGATGGTGCCCTTCTGGTCGGTGCTGCTCGTCAATCTCGGCTTTGTCGTGCTGGCGTTCGAGGCGGCGACGGGGCGCGCGCCGCTCTGGGCCGGCGCGTTGCCCCTGCTGTGGTTCGGCGGCTATGCGCTGGCGGCCTGGTTCAGCCATATGCAGGCGGATCGCTTCATCGCCGGAATGGAGCGCGCCAATGCAGGCGTTTCCCTGCCGTTCGATCCTGCCACGCAGGACCTGCTGATCCGCCCCGGCCGCGACGACAGCACGCGCGGCCTGTCGCTGACCGCGCGGCAAATGGTCGTTTATTACGGGTTGCAGCGCGCCTTCGAGAAAGGCCCGTGGGACAATGGCGACCCGATGCGGTCAACCTGGATCGAACAGGGCGACTGCCCTGACCGCATGGGCGCGGGCGTGCAGGACGGACGGGTGTGGAACCGGCTGCACGTCGGCGGCTATGGCACGGGCGAGAAGATGCGGTCCGTTCCCGGCATCTGCCTCTGGTCAGGCGAAGGCGCGCCGACGCGTGGCTTTGTCACGGTGGAGTCCGGGCGGGTCGAGACCGCCGGCGGCCTCATCACCACCCAGCGGCAGGAGATCATCCTGCGCGCGCCCGATGGCCAGGAGGTGCGCCTGCAATCGGGACAGGCGACGCCGCTGTCCTGGTGGCCGATGCCGATCATCGGCGGCGCGCTCAACAGCGGCGCGGCGAAATGGCAGACCTTCGCCGGCTTCCACCGCGAATCGATCTACAAGCGCCCGCATCTGGCGTTGCGGTCGGATCGCGCGGTGGGAACCGCGCTGGGGCTGCGCTTTCAGGAACCCAAGGATAGGTTCGCGGCGCGGTTCGCGCCGTGAACCGCCCTCAGTTCATCGCCAGGATCAGGTTGCGCACCTGCGGGTAGACCTGCTTTTCCCACTTGCTGCCCGAAAACACGCCATAATGGCCGACGCCGGGCTGCAAATGGTGGCGCTTCAGATGCGGGCGCAGGCCCGTGCAAAGCCCGTGCGCGGCCGCCGTCTGGCCCACGGCACAGACATCGTCCTTCTCGCCCTCGACGGTCAGCAGCGCCGTCTTGCGGATCGCGCCCGGATTGACGATGCGGCCGCGATGCTCCAGTTCGCCCTTGGCCAGCAAGGTGCGCTGGAAAACCCGATCGACCGTCTCGATGTAGAATTCCTCGGTCATGTCGAGCACCGCGAAATATTCGTCGTAGAAGGTCTTGATCTTCGCCGCGTCCATATCCCGCCCGTCGGCCAGCGCCTGATACAGCTCGCGATGCTGGTCGCCATGGCGCGACAGGTTCATCGAGACGAAGGCTGAGAGTTGCAGGAAGCCGGGATAGACCTTCCGCCCGCGCCCCGGATAGCGCAGCGGCACGGTGGTGATGAGGTTCTTTTCGAACCATTCGATCGGCTTGTCATTGGCCAGTTCGTTCACGACGGTCGGCGCGACGCGGGTGTCGATCGGCCCGCCCATCAGCGTCATCGACTTGGGCGTCGCCGGGTCCTGCTCCTCTGACATGATCGCCACGGCGGCGAAGGCCGGCACGCAGGGCTGGCAGACCGACAGCAGATGCGCGCCCGGCCCCATTTCCTGGAAGAAGGTTATGACATAGTCGACATAATCCTCGAAGCCGAAGCGCCCGGCGGAGAGCGGCACGTCGCGCGCATTCTTCCAGTCGGTAATGTAGACGTCATGATCGCGCAGCAGCGTCTCCACCGTACTGCGCAGGAGCGTCGCGAAATGGCCGGACATCGGCGCCACCACCAGCACGCGCGGCTGCGGCGTGTGGACATCGTCCTTGGCGAAATGCAGCAGATTGCCAAACGGCATGTCGAGGATCACTTCCTCGCGCACGGTGACTTCGCTGTTGCCGCTCTGTACCGTGGCGATGCCGTAATCCGGCCGATGATGCGTCAGCCGCGCACCCTGAAACACGTCCATAAGCGCGAACATGCGACGCGGCATCGGCCAGTCGCCGATCGGCCCCATACTGTCGCGAAGGCTGAGCGCGACCCGCGCACCGAAACGGGCCGGAGCGAGCATGTCCTCCATGGCCTGATAACCGCTATAGAGCATCCACTTGTTCCCGAACAAAGCGACTTGATCCCCCCGGCCGAATCGGCCTTAATCATGCCCTATACCGATTCATGCTGCACTGCATCATGAATGCGGCAGGCAGCTGTCGTTAATCTACAAGTCTTAGGGTAGAAGGAAAGCCATGGCGACCGCAGAATTGAGCCTGTCCAGCAAGAACTATTCCTCCTGGTCGCTGCGCGGCTGGCTGCTGTGCCGCCTGGCGGGACTGAAGGTGGACGAGAAGATGGTGGGCCTGGACGACGCGGAAAACCGCGCCGAACTGCTGCTTCTGTCCCCCTCCGTGCTGGTGCCGCGCCTCAAGCATGAGGGCGCGAGCGTGTGGGACACGCTGGCGATCGCCGAATATCTGCACGAGCTTTACCCGCAGGCGGGCATGTTCCCCGACGAGAGAATCGCCCGCGCGCACTGCCGGTCGGTCTCGGGGGAAATTCATTCCGGCTTTTCGAACCTGCGCTCGGCCCTGCCGATGAACCTCAAGGTCCGGCACGAGAAATTCCCGATCTTCTCCGGTGCGAAGCCCGATATCGAGCGGATCGAGACGATCTGGTCGGAATGCATCACCGCCTATGGCGGCCCCTGGCTGTTCGGCGCCGCGCCCACCGTGGCCGACGCGATGTTCGCGCCCGTCGCCCAGCGCTTCCTGACCTATGCCGTCCCGGTGTCGCAGACCGCCGCCAATTATTGCGCGACCATCAACAGCTGGCCGCTGATGCGCGAATGGATCGACGCCGCGCGCTATGAGCCGGACGAGGTGGTCGAGTTGGATATCGAGTTTTAGAGGACAAGGGACCGGCGCGCGTTTCCGTCATGCTGGAACAGGTTCAGCATGACATCGGGAAAAGCCCTAAGCCCCCACGCGCCGCTCCAGCACGGCGCCGATCATGCTGCGCCACACCGCCACATCGCCGGCCTGCGCCATGTCGGCGTCCGGTTCGCGCAACGTATGCAGGATGGCATAGGCGTCCTCCACATGATCGCGCCATGTCTCATCCACCGCCTGCGCCGCATGCGGATCGCTGCCGCCGCCGTTCAGGCTCAGCTGGCGCGCGGCCAGCACCCGCGCGATGCGCTCCACCGCTGGCGTCGTCGAAGTCGGCATGTCACCCTCCCTGTTTAAACCCTTGATTGAAGGTTCAGTCTTTTTCCTTGAACCCCGATGATGGCACAGGCTCGCCCTTGTCGCCCGGCTTGGTGACCGATGGCGGGTCGGATGCGTCCATCGAATCCTTCAACGCCTCCTCGACCTTTTCCTCAGGGCGCAGCACATGGTCCTGCGCGTCGCTAGGACGCTCATCGCCGGCCTCTTCGCGGCTGTTGGGCCGGATGTCGGTCTTCTCCGTCATCGCTCTCTCCTCGGGATTTGCTCCTCGGGCGCAGAATACTCTGCGTTACGGTTCTCAAACGATCAGCGCCCTCCCCCGGTTCCAGCCCGGTCGATCAATCGACCAACAACCGGGGCCGTTCGACGAGGAACGCGCCACAGGGCAGACAGCGCGCGCCGCTTGCCGTAAGGGCTGGTCATGACATCTGCTTCCGACCCCGACGATCGCGGCGTAGCGCCGGCGGTCGCGCTCTATTCCATTCTCGGCTTCTGGTTCTTCTACGGCCTGCTGGTCACCCTGCGCGCCACCGTGATGGGCTTTCCCGCGCAGGGCGAAATGGCCGCACGCCGCGCGGTCGTCACCGTCATCGGCATCGTCGTCACCTGGGTCCTGTATCTGTGCCTGCGCCGCTTCGACACGAAGCGTTTCTGGGTGCGCGTGGTCGCCGCCTTTGGTTTCGCCGCGCCCTTCGCGCTCGCGATGTCGGCCGCCAACTACTATATCTTCAACGTCTACGATCCGACCGGGCTTTTTCCGCCCGACGCGGCCTATAAGGACATGACGAGCCAGCAGGGCTTCGCGCTGATGCAGATCGTCGAAGATGCGATCAGCCGTTACTTCTTCCTCGCTGCCTGGGCCGGCATGTATCTCGCCCTTTCCTACGCCAGCGAGGCGCGCCGCACCGAACGCCGCGCCGCGCGGTTGGAGCGGGCGGCGCAGCAGGCGGAACTGCGCTCGCTGCGCTATCAGGTGAACCCGCATTTCCTGTTCAACACGCTCAATTCCCTGTCGTCGCTGGTCATGAAGGATCGCCGCGACGAGGCCGAGCAGATGATCATGTCGCTCTCCAACTTCTACCGCACCTCGCTGACCGGCGATCCGCTGGACGACGTGCCGCTGGAGGAGGAGGCGCATCTCCAGAAGCTCTATCTGGATATCGAGCAGGTCCGCTTCCCCGATCGCCTGACCACCTATATCGACATTCCCGACGCGCTGATGAGCGCCTGCGTGCCCGGCCTGATCCTGCAACCGCTGGTTGAAAACGCGATCAAATATGGCGTGTCGCGCACCTCCAGCCCCGTCACCATCCGCATTTCGGCGCGGGCGGAGGGCGATGAACTGCGCATCGCCGTGACCGACAGCGGCGACCAGCCGCCGACCGACGCGGACCGGGGCAGCGGCATCGGCCTCGCCAATGTGCGCGACCGCCTGCAGGCCCGCTTTGGCGAGAGCGCACGGCTGGACTATGGTCCGCGCGAGGGCGGCGGCTTCGAAGCGCGGCTCGCCTTGCCGCTGCTGCGCCGGGGGTGCTGATGAGCATACGCACGATGATCGTCGACGACGAACCGCTGGCGGTCGAGCGGTTGCAGATGCTGTGCGCGCGCGAGCCACGCATCGCTCTGGTCGGCACCGCCAATGACGGCGAGGCGGCGCTGCGCCTGATCGAGGCATTGAAGCCCGACATGGTGATGCTCGACATCGCCATGCCCCTGCTCGACGGCATCGGCGTCGCCCGCGCCATCGGCCGCATGGGCCTGCGCCCGGCAGTGATCTTCGTGACGGCGTTCGAGGGGTTCGCTGTGGAAGCGTTCGATCTTGCCGCCGTCGATTATCTGCTGAAACCCGTCGCGCATGACCGACTCGCCCGCGCGGTCGATCGGGCGGAGGCGGCGCTGCGCCATTCCGCCGAAGCCCCGCCCGCGCCGTCCGCCCCGCCGGAGCCGGAATGGGCCGAGGAATTCTGGGTGCCCTATCGCTCCGAACTGATCCGCATCGCCGCGATGCAGATCGACCGGATCGAGGCCGAGCGCGACTATATGCGCCTGCACGTCGCCGGCCACAGCTACCTTCTCCACCAGACCATCAGCGCGCTGGAAGAGCGCCTGGATCCGCGCGAATTCGTGCGCCTGCACCGCTCCCACATCGTCCGCCGCGACCAGATCGCCCGCCTGCGCCACGACGGCAGCGGCGTATGGTTCGCGGTGCTGGCGACGGGAGGGGAAATCCGCATCGGCCGCACCTTCCTGGCGAACGCGCGGGCGATGGCGGGGCGTTAGATCAGTCGGTTGTCGATCCGGCGATGACGATCAGGCGGCGAAGGGCTGGGCTGAAAATGCTGAACAGGAACACGCCCCAATATTCGGCACCAGCGTCGAAATAGCGAGACACCTCAGGCAATTGGGGCGCGCTCCAGTCGCTGATCTCATGCCGTTCGCCGGGCGGAAGAATGAAGTCGCGGATTTCGGCGAAGACGGCCTGTATTTCGCGGGGGCGCGCCGTCAGCGTATAGGGCGGCGAAGAGAAGGCGTAGGCGAACTGACCGCCCGAACCCATGTCGGGCATCGCCGACACGCCGGACAAGGTGTGTACACCCTCCAGTTTCTTGAGACGGGGATTGTGCAATTCCCGGCCGTCAATGGTTGTCCAGTCGCCGACCTTCAGCAGCGATCCGGTTTCGTTGTCATACCAATCGCCGAAGAAAACCGCCTTGCCGATCCGCCGGCTGCCCAGTTGACGTAATCGGCCGACATCGACCGGACCGTTCCATTCGATCAGAAGGGCGATGGCCGACAAGACATCCGCCTCCTCCCCGTCCGTATCCTCGAACAGGGCGAAGTCGAGCACACCGCCCATCTTGTCGAAGCGGCTGAATACCGAAGGCAGCTCCCAGATCCTGTTCATGCCCCACGCGGCCCGAACAGGATGATCGCCGCGCCCGTGAGGCACACCACCGCGCCGATCGCGTCCCAGCGGTCGGGGCGCGCGCCCTCTACGGCCCACAGCCACAGCAGCGCCGATACGATGTAGACGCCGCCATAAGCCGCATAGGCGCGTCCCGCCTGATCGCTGTCCACCAGCGTCAGCAGCCAGGCGAACAGGCACAATGACGCCACGCCGGGGATCAGCCACAGCACGGACTTGCCCATGCGCAGCCACGCCCAGAAGGCGAAGCAGCCGGCGATTTCGGCCAGCGCGGCGGCGATGTAGACAAAGGGGGTGACGACGGCGGTCATGCCGCTTTTGTCGCAGGCGGGCGCGCGCTCCGCAATCCGCTCGCGAAAAAGGGCCTGGCAGGCGCCAGACCCTTTCGTATTTTCGCGGGCAACCCGGCGTTACTGGCCCGCGCCGGTGGTCATGTTGCCGGCGTCGGCATAGCGCTCGCTGCTTTCGGCGCGGGCGATGGCTCGCTCGATCGGTGCGCGCGCACCCGACAGGGCGAAGGCGCGGCAATCGGCGTCGATCTTGCCATTGTCGGCGGTGCAAGCCTTCACTGCCGCCGCAGAAATGCGCTTCTTGAGCGCCGTCTGGCCGGCCGGGGTGGCGAGGTCGAGATCGCCATGGCGAACCTCCACGCTCTTGCTGAGCGCAGGCGCGGCGGAGGCGGCGGAGGCACCGGCGATCAGGGCGGCGGCAGTGGCGATCGAAGCGATGGTCTTGATGGGGGCGAACATGATCTTGTCTCCTAAACTGAATCTTTGGGGTCCGGGCCGGCCCAAGGGGGCGGGCGGCGCGGACGACGGGCGCGGCAGGCTTTCTGTCTAGCGGGGGGCTGTCCTGCCGCACCTCGTCGCCCCTTCGATCTACGCCGCCCCGCGCCCTGAGACCGGCCGCGCGGCCGATCCAACCAACAGACAAACCGCCGACAGGCACAGACGAACAGCAGGACGAACGACATCCGCCACCGCAACGAACGACATTTCCGTAGGGGAAGATGACTTTGGCCCTTCGACATTTGGTTCAGGTGGAGCCGAAAAGCGTGGCTTGCGAGCATCGGCGCGCAGCGGGCTTCAGGCCCGTGAGCACCGAAGCGAGCAAGACGCGCTTTGCAGGCCCGCCTGGGCCGAATGTCGAAGGGCCAAAATAAAACGCCCCCGGCGCAAGGGAAGGCCGGGGGCGTATCCAGGATGCTGTCGGGCGCTCCAGGATCTGGTTTTGCTATCATGACGGTGCGGCGGGGGCGTTCCCGTCATGACTTGCTGATGAACGACTTTTAGCAGGTGAAGCTGAACGGCAGCGTAACGGTTCGACGATCGGCGCATGTCGCGCGCCCGGCGTCACTTGGTGGCGACGAACCGCCCGTGGCGTTCCACGAACGACATTCAGGCGCCCGGAGAAGGCAGTCCGGCGTCCTTGAGCGCCTGCTCCAGATAGGCGGCGAAGGCCGAATCCCGGCCGGAAAAGCGATGCCGCGACCAGGCGAGCGCCACCAGCCCACGCCATGCGCCCAGCGCCGCAGCATCGAGTCCCGACGCCCGCAGGCAGGCGCGCTGATAATAAGCCGCGCCCGCGTCCCGCATCGCCGACGCGATCCCGCTCTCGCGCGATCCGGGACCGAAGCGCAGCAGCATCTCGCTGCGCACGATATCCGCGGCGGACGCGGCGCGCGCCGCCTTCGACCAGTCGATCAGCACCAGCCCGCCCTGCGTGACGATGACATTGCCGGGATGCAGATCGCCATGCGACAGGGCGTCGCCCTCGACCAGCTGGTCCAGCCGGTCCAGCGCCGCCTCGCGCAAGCCCCGCCCCAGATCGGACGCCTCGATATCCTCGGCCAGCACCGACTTGCGACTGCGCAGCGTCGGTACGGCCTTCGCCTGCACCGCCTGCTGCAAATCCGCCATCGCCCGCAACGCCCAGAGCATGCGGTGCGGGCGGCCGCGCACATGATCGAACAGGGTCGGCCCGCTCACCCGGCTGTAGATGATGGCCAGCCTCCCGCTCGCCTGCGTCTGCTCGATCGCGCGTGGCATGAGCAGGCCGGTCGCCTCCACCGCGCGGGCGATCGCAAATTCCCGCGCGACCATACCGGGGTCGATGCCCGCGTGAAACAGCTTGAGCACCCGCTCCCCTTCCAGCGCGAACACCTCCGCGCTCGCGCCCTGCGCGATGAAGCTGGTGGGATCAGGCGGCGTCATCCCGCCGCCTGTGCCCGAACCACGCGGATTTGGCCAGAGTCCCGCAGATCAGTGGAGCGGCTCAGTTCCGCTCGTCCCGACCGCCGCCGCGCCGTTCCTCATTGATCGCGACCCGCTGGGCGCGCCGTTGTTCGGCCTGTTGTGCGCGCGCCTGCGCCTGTTGCTGACGCTGCGCGCTTTGCTGCTGACGTTGCGCCTGCTGCTGGCGGCGTTCGGCCTGCTGCTGCCGCTGCGCCTGCTGCTGTTGCCGCTGAGCGCTCTGCTGCTTGCGCTGCTCGGCCTGCTGCTGACGCTGCGCGCTTTGCTGACGACGCGCCTCAACCTGCCGCTGACGCTCAGCGCTCTGTTGCTTGCGCGCCTGCGCCTGCCGCTCCTGCGCGCGGGCCTGATCGCGCCGCGCTTCGGACTGGCGCTGGCGCTGCTGTTCGGCCTGCTGGCGCTTCTCGCGCGCCTGTCGGGCCGCAGTCTCCCGCTGCGCCGCCCGGCTGCGTTCGGCCTGCTGCTCCTTCGCCCGCGCCTGCTGCTGGGCGTCGGCCTTGCGGGCTGCGGTCTCACGCTGCTGCTGCGCCTCGCGCTGACGCTGATCCTGTCGCACGTCGGCCTGACGCTGGCGCTGGTCCTGGCGCGCGTCCGCCTGACGCTGCGCCTGCCAGCGCTTCTGGTCGGCCTCGCGCTGGCGCTGATCCTGCCGCGCGTCGGCGCGCTGATCCGCCTGCCAGCGCTTCTGGTCCGCCTCGCGCCGGTTCTGCGACGCCTCCCGCGCCCGCTGCTGCGCCTGCGCATATTGCTGGCGCTGACGCTGCGCCTGTTCATAGGGCGAGGGACCACGATAGTCGTCCCGCCGCCAGCTGGCGAAGCGCTGCGCCGCATTCTGCCGGGCCTGCCGCTCGGCCGCCCAGTGGTTGCGTTCGACCTGCTCCTGCCGCGCGCGATAGCGGCTCCAGTCCGCCTGACGCTCGCGCGCCTGCTCCCAACGGATGCGGTCTCGCGCAATGGCGTCCTGCCGCGCCGCCCATTGCCGCGCCTCGATCCGCCGGCGATCACGCGCCTGCGCTGCCTGCCGCATGTCGCGCGCGCGCCAGTAATAGCGCGACGCATAGGCTTCGCGCGCCCGCGCCTCACGCCATGGCAGCGCGCGTCCGCCATTGTCATACACCACGGTCAGCCGGTTCTCGCGATAGCCATAGCTATTCCACGGATCGCGCACGAGATAGGGCGTCGCCGCGCCCGGCTCGTAATAATAATAGCGATATCCGCCATCGATCGGCTCGGCATAGCGCGTATAATCGTCGCCGCTCTGCCACGCCCATGGCGTCACGCCGCCGTCACCATAATCGAAAGCGTAGTCCGGCGGCGCATCGCCCAGCGCATCGCTGAACTGGTCCGCCCGCTCGATCCAGGCGTAGGAATCGTCGCCCTGCGCCGGCGCGTAGCTGATCGGCTGCGCAGCCGGCAGGCGGTCGGCCGCCGGAGCCAACGGCAGCGCGCCATCCTGCGCCGCCACATCCATCGGCAGCGAATCGGGGAGCGGCGGCAGGCCCGCCATATTGTCGCCCAGCGCCGCGTTCCACGAGGCATTGTCGGCCATATTGTCGGCCAGCGCCAGGCTGTCGCCCTTGTCCTGCGCGCCACAGGCGGCCAGAGCCAGCGCGCTCGCGCACAATCCGGCCCAACCGAGGCGCCGTTTCAGAATGAAAGTCATGGCTTATCTCCTTCGAGCCTAACCCCCCATGACCGCGCCTTAATGCGCGAGCATGGCTGAACGATCCGTGGCCGGAACGTTCATCGGGGGTTCGGGCTAGGGAAGGGCGATCTAGACGATCAGGAAATCCGCGCTGGTCAGCGCCAGCCCGGCGCTCAGCGTCGCGAACTGCACCGCCGCGCCCGCGCCGGTTCCGTCGGCGTCGTACAGCAGCGCGCCAGTCCCGGCATTGTAGATGATGCGATCATTCGCATCGCCCGCCGCCGCGCCGGTCACGAAGGCCCCCGCCGCCAGCGCGCCGGTGGTCGTCAGCGCCGCGAAGATCGCATTTTCCAGCACGATCGTGTCGTCCACGACCGAGAAATCGGCGATCTTGTCGACATTGCCGCCGCCCAGCGCCGTTTCGAAGATGAACTTGTCCGCGCCGGCCCCGCCCGTCAGCATATTGGCCGCGCCATTGCCGGTGATGCTGTTGGCCTGGCCATTGCCGGTTCCGCCGATCGCGCCATTGCCCAGCAGCACCAGATTTTCGACATTCGCGCCCAGCATATAGGCGATGTTGGTGCGCACCGTGTCAGCGCCCGCATTGGCCGCTTCGTTCACGATATCGCCGCTATTGTCGACGATATAGGTGTCGTCGCCCAGTCCGCCCTCCAGCGTGTCCGCGCCCGTTCCACCGTTCAGCGTATTCGCCGCTCCATTGCCGGTGATGCTGTTATTGAGCGCATTGCCGATGCCGTTGATCGCCCCGCTGCCCAGCAGCACCAGACTTTCGACATTGGCGCCCAGCGTGTAGCTGATGTTCGTGCGCACCATATCGACGCCGGCATTGGCCGCCTCCGTCACCACATCGCCGACATTGTCCACGATATAGATATCGTCGCCCAAGCCTCCCGCAAGCGTATCCGCGCCCGTCCCGCCGTTCAGCGTATTCGCCGCTCCATTGCCGGTGATGCTGTTGCCCAGCGCATTGCCGATGCCGTTGATCGCCCCGCTGCCCAGCAGCACCAGATTTTCGACATTATTGCCCAGCGTGTAGCTGATGTTCGTGCGCACCGTATCGACGCCGGCATTGGCCGCCTCCGTCACGACATCGCCCGCATTGTCCACAATATAGATGTCGTCGCCCAGCCCGCCCGCCAGTATATCCGCGCCCGTCCCGCCGTTCAGCGTGTTCGCGGCGCCATTGCCGGTGATGCTGTTATTAAGCGCATTGCCGACGCCGTTGATCGCCAGCGCCCCGGTCAGCACCAGATTTTCGACATTGTCGCCCAGCGTGTAGCTGATCGCGCTTTTGACCGTATCCGTGCCCTCGCTGGCCAGCTCCACCACGCTGTCGCCGGCATTGTCCACGACATAGCTGTCGTCGCCCTGCCCGCCCTTCATGATGTCCGCGCCGGCGCCGCCATCGATGCTGTCATTGCCCGCCCGCGTCTCGATACGGTTGGCGGTCGCCGTGCCGATGACGATGTCGGTGCTGCTGCCGGTCAGCAGATTCTCGAAATTCGCCACGACATCGCCGCGACTGGTCGATCCCAGCGCCATGTTGACGGTGAGCGATCCCGGCGGCGCCGTGATGCCCGTCAGGTCGAGCGTGTCCGTGCCGAATTCACCATCGACAGTGACGACCGCGCCGCCTGTCAGATAGATCACATCGTCGCCGCTACCGGCATAAACGATGGCGGCCACGCCCGACTTCAGCCGGACATAATCGGTATAGTCGGTGCCATAGAGGTCCTCGACATTGGTGCACGATACGCCGCCGCTGACGCCGTTGACGGCGACGCCGGTCTGGAAATCGACGTTCCAGCCACTGGTCGCGCGCCGCAGGTCGAGCAGGTCGAAGTCGTCGCCGCCATCGAAATTGTCGTTCCCGCCACCTTCTTCCCAGATCAGGCTGTCGGCGCCGCCGCCGCCGACAATCACATCCGCGCCCGCGCGGGGCCGGAAGCGATTGTTGTTGCCGTCACCTGTCAGCACATCGCCATAAATGGAGCCGATCAACCCCTCCACGCCGACGATCGTGTCGGTCCCCGCGCCACTGGTGTTCTGCGCGCTCGTGATGGCCAGCGATACGCTGACATAGGAACTGGCGCTCTCATAGGACGCCCAGTCGAAATCATCGCCGCCGTCCATCAGGTCATTGCCGTCGCCGCCCTCCAGCGTGTCGCCGCCGCCCCGGCCATAGAGCTTGTCGTTGGAATAGCCGCTGCGGAAGACATTCGACTTGAAGTCGCCATAGAGTTCATCGGCGGTGATGCCGCCGGTGGTGATATTCTCGACATTGTTCAGGATCAGGCCGTAGCTGTCGAAGCCCACCTCGAAATCGGCGGCGTAATTGCCGTTGAAGCTCACCATCGAGAAGTTCAGTTCGGCGGTCCCGTCGCCGCCGTCGAAGGTCGCGTTTTCGATACCCGCCGAATAATAGATGTCGTTGCCGCCATTGCCGTAGAAGGCCAGTATCTCGGTCGGCGCGATGAGATGGTCGCTGTAGACGCCACCCCGCACCTCCTCGACATTGACCATCTCGATGCTGTCGGTCCCGCTGCTATAGGCGACGTTGCTGGTGAAATCGAACGACCAGCCCAGCGTGGTCTTCGACAGGTCGAGCACGTCATAGTCCGCGCCGCCGTCGATGAAGTCATAGCCGGTGCCGTCCAGCACCTCGAACAGGTCGTTGCCCGCCCCGCCATAGAGCGAATCCTCACCCGCCCCCCCACGCAGCGCGTTGGCGTTCCCGTCGCCGGTCAGCACATCGGCGAAGTCCGACCCGATCAGCCCCTCGATGCTGAGAAACCGATCGCCGCCCTGTCCGCCGCCGACCTCCTGCTGCGTCAGGATCGCCAGCGACACGGTGACGCCATCAGTCGCATGCGCATAGCTCGCATAGTCAAAGCCATCGCCGCCATAGATGCCGTCCGCGCCCGCGCCGCCCTCCAGCACATCGTCGCCGCCCATGCCCCACAGGGTGTCGTTGCCGCTGCCGCCGACGATGGCGTCCTTGCCCGCGCCGCCGACCAGATAGTCGCTGCCGTCGCCGCCATCGATCGCCGTCTCGCCCGCCACCGGCGCCACGCCGGTCGCGGCATGGCCGGTAACCGACACGTTCAGCATATAGGATCGACCGAGCGGCAGCGTGGTCGGCGCGCCGACCGCGCTATGGCCCAGATTGATGTAATAGGTGCCGGCGGTGGTCGCCGTATAGGTCAGATAGGGATCGCGCGAGAGCGTCGTATTGGCGTCGGGAAAGGAGCCAAGTCCGCCCAGATTGGTGTCGGCGTCGTCGCTCTGCGCCAGTTCATTGCCCGCCGCGTCGGTCAGTTGCAGCTTGCTGTCGAGCAGCGTCGTGTTGCCATAGGCGCTGTTGGCCAGATCGACATCCAGCGTGATCGTCTGCCCGGCCGCCAGCGTGACCGAGAACCAGTCATTCTGCCCCTGCCCCGTCCCCACGATCGTCGTGTGCGCCACCGTCGGGTCCGCGACCATCGGGTCCGGTCTGGTGGACCAGAGCGACGCATTGTCGATGTTGCGCGCGGTCGCCCGCGTACCGTTGGCGGTGGTGGTGTCGATGAACACCGGCGCGTGGCCCGCAATCACGAAGTCCGTTCCGCCGCCCGCATTGATCGTCTGGCTGCTCGCCGTGCCGACGATGATATCCGGCTCGTCCGTCGCCGTCAGATCGCCGCTTGCCCCATAGACCGCCATGACATCCCCCTGTCGCGATTGTCGCGAATCGACCGCGACACAATCGGGAAACACAATGCCATGTTTCGGGACGACACCCAATAAATCGCGATCCTATTGGCGCAATCTATTGCATGACAATCTTGTCATCGAAATAAAGGTCGATGACTTTACTATGATTTCAGGGAATTAACTCGCCCACTTCCTAGATGATGACGAAATCCGCATTGGTCAGCGCCAGCCCGGCCGTCACCGTAGCGAACTGCACCGCCGCCCCAGCGCCGCTCCCGTCCGCGTCATACCAGATCGCGCCGGTCGCGGGATCATAGACGATCCGGTCGGTCGCATCATGCGCCGCCGTCCCAACCCGGAACGCGGACCGCCGCAGCACGCCCACCGGCAGGCCGAACACGGCCGAAGATAGCCCTATTATATCATCCGCCACGCTGAAATCGGCGATCCGGTCCACATTGCCGGGTCCCGGCCGGGTGGAAAACAGGAACATGTCCGCCCCGCCACCGCCCTTCAGCACATCCGCGCCACCCTTGCCGTCCAGCACATTGGCGCCGTCATTGCCGAACAGGATATTGGAGAGGCCATTGCCAGTCGCGTCGATATCGCCCGCGCCGGTCAGCACCAGCCGCTCGACATGGCCACCCACCAGCGAGAAATCGGCGCTGGCGAACACGATGTCGGTCCCTTCATGCGCCTTTTCGATCACGACATCTGCGCTGCTGTTGACGAAATAGACGTCATCGCCCGCGCCGCCCTCCAGCCGATCGTTCCCGGCCCCGCCGTCCAGCCGGTCATTGCCGCCCTCGCCCTGCAACACGTCATCGCCCGCCTCGCCGAACAGCCGGTTGGCGGCATGATCGCCCTGGATATGGTCCATAGACGCGCCGCCGCGGACTTCCTCGAAGCCGGTGACGCTGTTCTCCAGCATGGAGAACCAGGTCTGGGGGTCTTCATATGCATAGACCGAGCCGGCGGCATCCGCGGCCGAAAGGTTGAGAACATCGAAACCATCGCCGCCGTCGAATATATTGTCGCGGATAACCGTGTCAGAGCCGCGCGTCAGCGTGATCTCCAGCCGATCATCCCCGCCGCCCAGCGCGATCTGGTTATCGCTGATCTCGCCTGCCGCCGATCCCGACGCCGCACGCTCCCACTGTCCGTCTGCGCCGCGCTGCCCGCCTCCCAGACCAGCGGCCAGATGGACGTTGAGCACCAGCTTCTGGGTCGCGTCATTCCCGACGATGATGTTGTCGGTCAGAATTGCGATGGCGTCTCCGCCCACACCGCCCAGATTGTCGCCAGGAAGAACGCGGCTGTTGTTTCTGTCATAGGCACCTTGGCTCGACCCGCCCGGACTGCCCACCGCGATGACATCCAGCCGGAGGCTGTCGGTCAAGGCTCCGGTCGAAACATCAAGTCCGCGCAGTTCTGCGTATGCGCTGCCGCCCTTGCCGCCGGCACCCGAGTGCGGTTCCGTGACCGAGTTTTGCCCCGACTGGCCATCACCGGCAGAGCCGCCCATAGCCGCCGAGCCAAGGTTGAGACTTTTCATCGTCAGGCTGGTGTGGAAATCGAACCCGTCGAAACTGGCGAAGGCGTCACCCCCATTGCCGCCATCGCCGCCCACGCCCTGCCTGCCCCGGCCACCCGATGTTCCATAGCCGCCGTTCGCGATCACCGCGACATCCTTGCGCGTGTCGGCGGCAATCTCGGCCGGGACATCGAAGCGCGCATTGCTCATCCGCGCAAAGGCGCTCCCGGCGTCGCCACCATCGCCGCCATCAATCGGCGGGCCTTCCGGGATGATGTCGATGGTGAAACCGCCTCTTCCGCCTACCGCATTGATAGAGTGATAGACATCCGCATTCCAGGGTAGCGCGCCGAGATCTTCCCGCTCCAGACGCGCGTCACCGCCGTCTCCGCCATCCTGGCCGAGCACCGTCGCATCGGCTCCATTCGGCCCCTGGATAGATTCAAATCCCATCTTGCCCTCACACCACCACGAAATCCGCGCTGCTCAGCGCCAGCCCCGGCTCCACCACCGCGAACAGCACAGCCGCCCCCGCGCCGCTGCCGTCCGCATCGTAGAACAGCCCGCCATTGCCCGGATTATAGACGATCCGGTCGGTCGCATCATGCGCCGCCGTGCCGACGCGGAAGGCGGACGGCAGCAACGCCCCCTCGCTTATGCCAAAGATCGCCGAGTCCAGCCCGATCCGGTCCTCCCCGATCGCAAAGTCGGTGATCCGGTCGACATTGTTGACGCCCGGCCGCATCGTGAACAGGAACAGATCCGCCCCGCCCCCGCCGGTCAGCACGTCCGACTTGCCCATGCCGTCCAGCACATTGTCGCCGTCATTGCCGACCAGCGCGTTGGAGAAATTATTGCCGGTCGCGTCGATATCGTCGCTCCCCTGCAGGATCAGATTTTCGACATGGGTCGTCAGGATCGAATAGGTGACCGTGCTGTAGACGATGTCGTCGCCCTCGAACGAGCGTTCGGTCACCGTGTCGCCGACGCTGTCGACATAATAGATGTCATTGCCCCGGCCGCCGGTCATGCTGTCATCGCCCGCGCCGCCGATCAGCACGTCATTGCCCAGCCCGCCCGATAATGAGTCACGACCATCCCCGCCGCTCAACCTGTTCGCCAGGTCATTGCCGCTCAAATAGTCGTTATAGTCCGTGCCGATAGCGTTCTCGATGCTGGTAAGCTCGTCGCCGTTCCACTGCCTCGTCCCACTCAGCGAGATGCTCACGCGCTCGGCATAGCCTGCATAGCTTACCGTGTCCGATCCGGGACCGCCGCTGATATGATCCGCCCACTCACTGCCGACGACGACCAGATCATTGCCCGATCCGCCGTTGAAATAGATACCGTTACCGCCGGTTTCGACGACATCGTCTCCACCGCCCGCATCGACGCTCACATAAGTGACCTGGTCCGGAAGCACGAAATGATCGTCGAACTCGCTGCCCCACAGCTGGACGAGATATTCGATATTTCTGATCTCGCCGCCACCGGGCAGGGTGCTTACGCCCGCCATCCCCGCACTCCAATCGAGTGAAACGCCGGCCGGGGCACCTCCAAAGCCGATTAGCAGATAGTCGCGATCGCCCGCACCGCCATCGGCATAGTCGCCATAGCCGATGGCGATGCTATCGTTCCCAGCACCGCCATAGAGCCGGTCATAGGCGGTGCCATGATCCATGTAGGCGTTCAGATCGACATAATCGACGCCTTCGGACGTCAGCCAGTCATCCCCGCCATTGCCGTAGAGCACATCCGCGCCCTCCAGCCCGAACAGCTCATCCCACCCATCGCCGCCACGCGCATAGTCGTCACCAGCCGTACCGATGAAATCATCGTCGCCCGAACCGCCTGTCCAGTCCACCATGCCACGCTTCCTTCCGCTCCGTCGCGTCAGGGCTATGCCGGAACATCCCTAACGATCGATGATCGGCGACGGAGCGAAAGGTCCGCTTTGCGTCCTACACCACCAGGAAATCCCCCGGCGTCATCGCCAGCCCCGGCTCCAGCACCGCGAACAGCACCGCCGCCCCCGCCCCGGTCCCGTCCGCGTCGTACAGCAGCGCGCCGTTGTTCGGATTATAGATGATCCGGTCGCTCGCATCCCCCGCCGCCGTGCCGACCCGGAACGCAGAGGGCAGCAGCGCGCCGTCCGACAAGGTGTGAAAGATCGCATTGTCCAGCCCGATCCGGTCGTCCGCGACGTTGAAATCGGTGATCCGGTCGACATTGCCGTTCCCCAGAGCGGTCGAGAACAGGAACAGATCGTCCCCGCCGCGCCCGGTCAGCACATCGCCGCCGCCCATGCCGTTCAGCACATTGTCGCCATTGTTGCCATAAATCTCGTTGGCCAGGCTGTTGCCCGTGCCGCTGATGTTTCCGTTACCGATCAGGTTCAGTATCTCGACATGGCTCGTCGCGATCGAGTAGCTGACGGAGGCATTGACGCGGTCCACGCCCTCGCCCGGCTTTTCGATCACCACATCGTTCCGGTTGTCCACCAGATAGACGTCATGCCCCGTACCGCCGGCCATGATGTCTGATCCGCGCCCGCCGCTGATAATATCGTCACCGCTGCCGCCCTGGATCGTGTCGTTGCCGTCCTGCCCGTCCAGCCGGTCCGCGCCCGCATCGCCGAAGATCAGGTCGGCGCCCCCCCCCGCCTGAATGGTGTCGTTGCCGCCAAGGCCGCTGATCCGCTCAGCCATGTCGAGGCCGCGCATGACGTCGCCATTGGCGGTGCCGGCCCAGGGAATGGCGGGCAGTTCGTCCGGGTCGACCGACACGCCATAGACATCCTCGTCCACCGTGCCGCCCGCGCTCCAGCTGAGCACGATCGTCCCATCCGTCAGCGTCTCGGCGGTCAGATAGGCCGCGTCCTCATAGATATATTGTGAGAGGCTGAGGATCGAGCCGACCGCATTGCCATTGGCGTCGAACATCCGCGCGCGCACGTCATAATAATCATAGGGACCATCATTGGTGTACCAGCTGGTGTACGCCACCAGGAACGCGCCATGCGCCAGCGGGATGATCTCGCCCAGTTCCTGCATCTCGGTCGTGTCGGAGTTGATGCGGAAAATCGTGCTGATCGGCGCGCCATTGGCCGACACGATCCGCGCGTGGATGTCGTGGTCCTGAAGGTCCTCCTCATGCTCATAGTCCCAGGCGACGACCATGTTGCCGTTGGTCAGCCGGGCGATGACGGGATATTCATTGTCGGCCGGATCGCCCATCGCCGAGATAGAGATACGCGCACCCAACTTGCTGCCGTCATTGGCATAATGTTGCAGCCAGACATGGGAACCGCCGTCCGGCTGGCCCTGAATGCCCTCCCAATAGGCCGCCCACATGCCACCATTGCCGTCCGTCACCGTGTCATAGCCGGGCGTGCGCAGCACCCAGGCGGAGGCGAGATAGGTCTCGACCGCATCCTCCATCAGCCGCTCGGGGCCGACCGCCTGTCCCGTGGAGGTGAACTCGCGCGAGGTGATCATCCAGTCGGTGTCGACATCGCTGCCCGCCGTGATGATGCGAAAGCCGCCATCCTCGGTCAGGACCAGGTCCTGCAACCGCTGGTCGTAAAAGCCTTCGTCGTCATCCTCCGGCCGGTCGGGCGACACCTGCACCTGCGCGCCCAGCCGCACCACCTGGCCGGCGGCGTTGATGCCAAAGCGCTGGAAATAGACGTTGATATCGGTCGAAATGCCGTTGCGGTCATAGCCGTCCGAATTCCAGGCGACGACCCATGTGCCGTCCTCGAACGCCACCACCTTCGGGTCGAACTGCTGGAAATAGTCGTTGTTGGGCACCTTGAATTCGGGCGTCAGCCGCTGCCCCTGCGCATTGAACACCGCGCCATAGACGCCGGTGAAGCCGTCATAGCCGGTCTCGCCATAGTCCTGGTCCGCATCCTCCCACACGGCGACGAACAGGCCATTGGGCAGCGCCGCAAGATCAGGATTATCCTGACCATAGTCGGTATGCGCGTTCAGGGTGAAATCAGTCGGCATCTGCATCTCCTGCCAGAATTGCGTGCCACCCCGCTCCGACAAGACCAGAAATTCTTCGGATTATTGTCGAACTATATTATCCTCCCGCGAACGATGACCACGCGCCATCGCCCTGCTGCCTGCGTCGCTATCGCGCGCCGGTGACAATGCCATGAAATTGCTTCGCGACCAGCCGCACTCGTCGCCGCGACGAACCGGCTGGCCGCGTTTTTGCGAATGACTTGCTACAGTACCAGGAAATCCGCCTGCGTCAGCGCCAGCCCGGCGGTGACATGCGCGAACAGCACGGCCGCCCCTGCGCCATTACCATCGGCGTCGTAGAACAGGTCGCCGGTCGCCGCATCATACAGGATGCGGTGCTGCGCCGTGGTCGCCGCCGTTCCGGCGTGGAAATAGGCGGCGGGCAGCACGCCCTTGGGCGCGGCGCGAAATATCGCCGCGTCGAGCCAGATCGTGTCGTCCGCTACGCTGAAATCGACGATCGTATCGACATTGTCAGCGCCCAGGCGGGTGGAGAATTTGAACAGATCCACCCCGCCGCGCCCCCGCAGCACGTCCGAAGACGCGCCGCCGTCCAGCACATTGTCACCGTCATTGCCGATCAGCTCATTGGCCAGGCCATTGCCGGTGGCGTCAGTGTCGGCCGTCCCGGTCAGCGCCAGCTTCTCGACATGCGTGCCCATCAGCGAGTAGCTGACGGTGCTGAATATCTGGTCGGTGCCGCCACGCAGCACCTCGACCACCTTGTCGCCGACATTGTCGACATAATAAATGTCGTTGCCCGCGCCCCCGGTCATCACGTCAGCGCCCGCGCCTCCGTTCAATGTGTTGCGGCCGGCATTGCCGACCAGCACATTGTCCAGCGCATTGCCGATCGCGTTGATATGGGCGCTGCCCGTCAGGATCAGCTCCTCGACGGCCCGCCCGGCCAGCGTGTAGGACACCGAACTGTAAATGATGTCATGGCCGGCGCCGTCCGCTTCCACGACATTGTCCTGCACATTGTCGACATAATAAGTGTCGTCGCCACGCCCGCCAGCCATGATGTCCGCGCCCGCCTTGCCATCCAGATGGTCGTGCAGCGTCGATCCGATCAGCCTGTCGGCCTTGGTCGTCCCATCCAGCGTCAGCCCTGCCCGGCCGAACAACTGGGATCGCACCGCGCCGCCTGTAGTGTCGCCCGGATTATTGCCATAATCGTCCCACGACACGACGAAGCCGCCATCGGCCGTGCCCGACACGGCGGGTGAAATCTGCGTGCCGTTGGTGGTGGTGTTGACCAGAAATTCGTCGCCGATCCGGCTGCCGAAATTATCGTAGACCTGCGCCTTGATGCTCCAGGACGACGCATCGCCCAGGGTCTGGCTGACATCCTGCCAGGTCACGACGAAGCCGCCGCCGACAAGGCCAGCGATGGTGGGCAGCGACTGCGATCCTGCCGTGGTGCTGTTGACCAGAAACTCGCCGCCCCGCGGCACGCCTGCGGCCGAATAGATGCGCGCCTTCACCGCGAACGGCTCGGTATCCGCGCCGACGCCGCTGCCGTCGCGCCAGGTGATGACGAAATCGCCATTGTCGAGTGAGGCGATCATCGGATTGCGCTGATCCCCCGCGGTCTCCTGATTGACGATGAACTCGCTGCCCAGCTTGCCGCCGGACGCGGTGAATACCTGCGCCTTGACCGCGTTCAGGCTGGTGTCGCCCATGGTGCCGCTATTGTCGTGCCAGGTCACGACGAAGCCGCCATTCTTCAGGCCCGTGAGCGACTGATAGGACTGGATCCCGGCGGTGGTCGTGTTGACCTGAAACGATCCGCCCAGCTTGGCGCCCGATGCGCTGAAGACTTGCGCCACGACGCCATAGTCATCCTTGTCGGTCAGCGCGCCGCTGGTGTCCTCCCACGCGACGACGAAGCCGCCGCCGGCCAGCGCGGTCACCTTGCCCCATTCCTGCGCATTGGCGGTGAAGCTGTTGACCAGGAACTCGCTGCCCACCTTCACACCGTCGGCGGTGAAAATCTGCGCCTTCTGCGCATTCAGGCTGGTGTCGCCCAGCGTCCCCGCATTGTCATGCCAGGTCACGACGAAATTGCCGTTGGTGAGCGCAGTGACCACCGGCAGCATCCACTGCACGGCCTGCGTGCTGGTGTTGACGGTGATCTCGCCGCCCACGGCCGCGCCCGCCGCGTCGAACAGCCGCGCGCGCACGGTCGCATTGCCGCTGCTGCTGTCGATCCATGTCACGACATGCCGGCCACCGGCCAGCCCCGCGTTCCAGCTGTAGGACTGCTGACCCGCCGTCGTGACATTGACCAGCATCTCATCGGCCGCGCGCTGCGCTCCGGCATTGACCATCATCTATCCCCCTGGCGTTCAAAACCCCGGCCTGCGGGGCACAGCCCCGCCCACCCGTCATGCGACATGCTCATATCACGTCTTCATGACAGTCAGCGTATTTTCCGTCGGTTTCGGATCACGCGCGACAGCGCATGCGCCTCTAAACGATCACGAAATCCGCGTGGCTCAGCGCCAGCCCCGGCTGCAACCGCGCGAACAGCACCGCCGCGCCCGCGCCGTCCCCGTCCGCATCGTAGAACAGGTCGCCCGTGGCGCTGTTATAGACGATGCGGTCGCTATGGTCCGCCGCCGCCGCGCCTTCGCGAAACTGCCCCGCGCGCATCGTGCCGGGCACGCCGGCCCCGCCGAAGATCGCGTCGTCCAGCACGATCCGGTCCTGCCCGACCACAAAGTCGGTGATCATATCGACATTGCCGCCGCCCGGCGCCGTGTCGAAAATGAACCGATCCGCCCCCGCGCCGCCGGTCAGCACATCCGCGCCCAGCCCGCCATACAGGTCGTTATTCCCGTCATTGCCGCTGATCGCATTGGCCAGATCATTGCCGATCCCGCGCAGATTGCCGCCGCCGCGCAGCACCAGATTCTCGACATTCGCGCCCAGCGTCCAGCTGTAGACGCTGTGGACCGTGTCGACGCCCGCCCCGGCCGCCTCCACCACCACATCGCCGACATCGTCGATATAGTAGCTGTCATCGCCCAGCCCGCCGGCCATCCAGTCCGCGCCCTTCTTGCCATCCAGCACATTATTGCCGTCATTGCCGGTCAGGCGATTGTTCAGGTCATTGCCGAACCCGCGCAGATTGCCCCCGCCCTGCAACACCAGATTTTCCACATGCGCGCCCAGCGTCCAGCTATAGACGCTGGTCAGCGTATCTGTCCCGGCATCGGCCTCCTCCACTGCCACGTCGCCGACATTGTCGATATGATAGCTGTCATTGCCGAGGCCCCCCGCCATCCAGTCGGCGCCCTTCTTGCCGTCCAGCACATTGTCGCCAGTCGTCCCCGTGATCCGGTTCGCCAGATCATTGCCGACGCCGCGCAGATTGCCGTGACCCAGCAATTCCAGATTCTCGACATTCGCGCTCATGACCTGCGAATAGATGCTCTGGATGAGGTCGATGCCTGCGTCCGCCTGCTCGATCACCCGGTCGCCGGCATTGTCGATGACATAGATGTCGTCGCCGCCCATGCCCTCCATGATGTCGGCACCCTTCTTGGCGTCGATCAGGTTGCCGGCGTCATTGCCGGTGATGTGATTGTCCAGATCATTGCCGATCGCGGTCTGCCCCAGCGAACCGACCAGCACCAGATTCTCGATATTGTCCTGAAGCGGATAATAGCCCTCCAGCTGGTAGACCGTGTCTGTCCCCTCGCCCGCATATTCCCGGATGTCGTCGCCATAGCTGGTGACCCAGTAGCTGTCGTCGCCAAGGCCCCCATACATCCAGTCCTGCCCCTCGCCGCCGTCCAGCCGGTCGTCGCCCGCGCCGCCATAGAGGAAATCATGGCCCTCATCGCCATGCAGCGTCACGCCGCCGATCGCCACCGTATTGGCCGCATGCCCGGTGACGGACACGTTCAGCAGATAGGTCCCGCCCGGCGCGATCGCCTCGTAATTGTTCTCGGTCACCGCGAAATAATAGGTCCCGCCCGTTTCCGCGACATAGCTGAAATGCCGGTCGTTGATATTGGTGGAGCCTGTGTCGAGCGGATAATGCTGGCTCTCGTCAAAGGCGACCAGCGTGCCATCGGCGTCGAACAGTTGCAGCCGGGGGATGAAGCTCGGTCCACCCGCTGGCCGGGCATAGGTCTTCGCCGCCATGTCCAGGTCGAGCGTGATCGTCTCGCCCGCCGCCACGGTGACGGAAAAATAGTCCTTCGCCCCCGCGCCCGTGCCGACGATCAGCGCATGGGGCACGGCGCTGTCGAACACAATCGGCGAACCGGACGTGGACCAGAAGTCCGCCGCATCGATGTTCCGCGCGGTCGCCATGCCGCCATTGCCCGCGACGGCGTCGACGACGACCGCCTTCTGGCTCGCGCCGACCATCACGTCGCCGCCGCCGCCGCCAAAGCGCTCATAGCTCTGACCCGGCACAGCCCCGGCGACCACCATGATGTCGTCATCGGCCGTGCCGCTGACTGCCGCCTCGGATCCCACGAAATTGGCCATCTTCTCTCTCCTGCCCCGGAGGCGCGCTCACGGCCCCTTCCGGTTGGTAAATCACATCAGCACGAAGTCGCCCGCCGTGAGCGCCAGTCCCGCGCCGACCTGCGCGAACTGCACCGCCGCGCCCGCGCCGCTGCCATCGGCGTCGTACAGCAGCCGCCCGGTCGCGCTGTCATACAGAATGCGGTCCTGCGCATCGGCCGCCGTGGCGCCGACATGGAAGTTGAAGTCGCGCAGCGTCCCCCTCGGCCCCGCGCGAAAGATCAACGCATCCAGACCGATCCGGTCCTCGCCCACGGCGAAGTCGGTGATCGTATCGACATTATTGCCCACCGGCTTGATCGTGAAGGCGAACAGATCGGCGCCGCCGCCCCCGGTCAGCACATCCGCGCCGCCCATGCCGTTCAGCACATTCGCGCCGGCATTGCCGGTCAGCACGTTCGCGAAATTATTGCCCGTCGCGTCGATCGCCGCCGTACCCGTCAAAATCAACGTCTCGACATGCGCCCGCATCACCGAGTAGCTGACGGAGGCATAGACCGTATCGTTCAGCCCCTCGCGCGAATCCTCGACCACCCGGTCGGCGACATTGTCGACATAATAGACGTCGTTGCCCACGCCCCCGCGCATCACGTCCACGCCCGCGCCGCCGTCCAGCACGTCATTGCCGCCCAGCCCGATCAATATGTCGGCGCCGCCCCCGCCGCTCAGCACATTGGCCTTCACATTGCCGGTCAGCCGGTCGTCAAAGGCCGATCCGCTGATATTCTCCACGCCGTAGAAAGTGTCGCCGCCGCCGCGTCCCCGGCCGGTTCCGACATCAGCCGTCACCCCGGCGGTCGATCGGATGAAGTCGATCGTGTCGACGCCCGCGCCGCCGTCGAAACTGTCCTGCCCCGGCCCGGCGATGAACCAGTCGTCGCCATCCTCGCCATAAGCGGTCAGCCGCGTGCCGCCAGCCTCGATGACGTCATCACCCGCCCCGCCATAAGCCTGCGGATACAGGCTGCTGGCGGTCTGGGTCGGCATGATGATGTGATCGTCGAAATCGCTGCCCGCGATACGGCCGATCGCCTCGAAATTGGCGACGCTGCCGGTCCCTGCCAGCGCCACGGTCGCGCCGATGAAAATGCCGGGATTGAGCGTGATCCCGCTGGTCGCGCCGCGGTAGCTGATGTTGAGGATGTCGAAACCCGCGCCGCCATCGGCGATGTCGTTGCGGCCGATCGATATCTCGTCGTCGCCATCCCCGCCGAACAGCCGGTCCTGCTCCGGCCCCGCGTCGAACCCATCAGCCGAACTCAGATAGTCCTTCCCGCCATTGCCATAGATGCGGTCCGCGCCCTCCCCGCCATAGATGGTGCTTCTGTTGTCGCCGCCGATCAGCAGGTCGTCGCCCGCGCCGCCCTCCAGCGATCCTTCATATTCATATCCGGTGACGAAGCGGATGATGTCGTCGCCGTCTCCGCCCTGCGCGCGCTGGCCGCTGAATATGATCAGATCGTCACCGGCCCCGCCCGACACATAGCTGCCGCCCTGGATGACATCGTCGCCCGCATCGCCCAGCACATGATAGGCGTAATTCTGCGCGTCGATCCAGTCGTCGCCATCGCCGCCCGACAGCCGCGTCGCGCGGCCGGTAGCGATAATCCGGTCATTGCCGCCATTGCCATAGACCGTCGATCCGAAGCCCCAATCAGTCGTGATCGTCACGATCTCGTCGTCGAACGCGCTGCCCGACACCGAACCGACCGTCTCGATCCCGGTGATGGACCCGCCATGGAAATCCATGCTGAGGCCATTGCCCTGCTGCCGGAAATCCAGCACCACGCCGGTCGGGGCGTTCTCGACGTTCAGATACAGTATGTCATAGTCGTACAGGCTTTCGCCCGGCTCGGTCCCGCCGTCGATGATGTCGCCCCATCCGGCCGCGATCACATCGTCGCCCGCCCCGCCGATCAGCACATCCCGCCCCAGCCCATTGTCCAGCGACCGGCCGTCATAATAGAGCGAATCATAGGACAATCGCTCTCGCATCTGCTCGCGGAATCCGGCGTCCACCTCGCTCGACACCAGAACGTCGTTGCCCAGCCCGCCGGTCAGCCGATCACTGGCCGCGCCGCCCTCCAGCCAGTCGCGCCCGCCATTGCCGTTCAGCGTGTCCGACCCGCCATTGCCATAAGCGACGTCATCCTCGTCCGTCCCGTTGAATATCTCAGGGCTGGTGTCACCGACGAAATTGGCCATGTCTCTCTCCAGCGTTTCGGGTTCAATCGGCGGCGATAATGAACCGCCAACATGACCACTTTATGAGCAAGCTAAGCATTGGCAGGCGGATCGGACAAGCCCGAAAGCCTGTCCGTTCCAGCCCTACACGATCGCGAAGTCAGCATGGCTAAGCGCCAGCCCCGCCTCCACCCGCGCAAACAGCACCGCCGCGCCCGCGCCGTCGCCGTCCGCATCGTAGAACAGCGATCCCGTTGCGCTGTCGTAGAGGATCCGGTCGCTCGGATCGGCGGCCGCTCCGTCGCGGAACTGCCCGGCCCCCAGACCGCCCGGCGCGCCGACGCCCGCGAACACCGCGTCGTCCAGCACGATCCGGTCCTCGCCGACGACGAAGTCGGTGATGACATCGACATTGCCCTCGCCCGGCGCCGTGTCGAAGAAGAAGCGATCCGCCCCCAGCCCGCCGGTCAGCACGTCCGCGCCACCCTTGCCATAGATGTCGTTCGCCCCGTCATTGCCGATGATCGCATTGTCGAGGGCGTTGCCGATCCCGCGCAGATTGCCGCCACCGCGCAGCACCAGATTCTCGACATTGTCGCCTAGGAACAGGCTGTAGATGCTGTGGACGGTGTCGATACCCGCCCCGGCTTCCTCGACCACCACGTCGCCGACATTATCGATATAATAGACGTCGTTGCCGATCCCGCCGGCCATCCAGTCCGCGCCCTTCTTGCCGTCCAGCACATTGTCGCCGTCATTGCCGGTGATCCGGTTCGCCAGATCATTGCCGAAGCCGCGCAGATTGCCGCCCCCTTGCAACACCAGATTTTCGACATTGGCGCCCAGCGTCCAGCTATAGATGCTATGGATCGTGTCGCTGCCGGCATCGGCCTCCTCGACCACCACGTCGCTGACCTTGTCGATATAATACATGTCGTCGCCCAGCCCGCCGGCCATCCAGTCCGCGCCGCGCAGCCCGTCCAGCACATTGTCGCCGTCATTGCCGGTGATCCGGTTGGACCCGTCATTGCCGAAGCCGCGCAGGTCGCCATCGCCCTGCAACACCAGATTCTCGACATTGGCGGACAGCGTCCAGTTCACGACGCTGTAGACACTGTCAGTCCAGGGGCCCGCTTCCTCGACCACCTGGTCAGCGTCATTGTCGACATAATAGATGTCATTGCCCCGGCCGCCGGCCATCCAGTCGGCGCCCTCGCCGCCGTCCAGCACATTCGCGCCGTTATTGCCGCTCAGCCGGTTGTCGAGCGCGTTGCCGACCCCCCGCAGGTCGCTGGACCCCAGCAGTTCGAGATTCTCCACATTGTCGCTCAGCACCTGGCTGAAAGTGGCCGATCGGACCGTGTCGATCCCGGCGTCCGCGTCCTCGATGACGACATCGCCCAGATTGTCCACGATGTAGCGGTCGTCGCCCAGACCGCCGATCAGCGTGTCGGCGCCCAGCCCGCCGTCCAGCAGATTGTCGCCGTCATTCCCCGTGATCCGGTTGCTCAGAACGTTGCCCCACCCCCCGATCGAGCCCGTCCCTGTCAGCACGAGATTTTCGACAAAGTTCGGCAGCACAAGGCCCACGTTGCTGCTGCTGTAGATGGTGTCGATGCCCCCATCGACCTCCTCAATGACGACATCGGCCACACTGTCGACATAATAGCTGTCGTCGCCGATCCCGCCCCTCATCCGGTCGTCGCCTGCGCCGCCGATCATCAGGTCCGCGCCGACGCCGCCCTCCAGCACGTCGTTGCCCGCGCCGCCATCCAGCACGTCGTCGCCATCCGCGCCGTAGAGATAGTCCTGCCCGGCCTCGCCGTTCAGCACCACCGGGCCGGCCACAACCCCGTCCGCCACGGCATGGCCCGTCACCAGAACATTGAGCAGATAGGTCGCGCCGGTCGGGATGGCCGAATAGCCCGAATAGCGACTGACAGCGAAATAATAGGTGCCGCCCGTGACCGCGGTATAGCCGAGCGCGCTGTCATAGAAATGGACGCTGCCCGGATCGGTATAGGTATCGTCGTTCCGCGCCAGCACCTGGCCGGCTTCGTTGAAGATCTCCGTCATGGGGTCGAAGCTCGGGCCGCCCAGCGGAACCCCAGTCTTCATACCGAAATCGACATCCAGCGAGAGCGTCTGCCCCGCCGCCAGCGTCACCGCGAAATAATCCTTCTCGCCGGCGCCCGTCCCCACGATCTGCGCATGCGGAATCGACGAATTGCCGACAATCGGCGAACGGGACAGCGACCAGTAGTCCACCGCGTCGATGTTCACGGCATTGGCGATGCTGTTGTTACCGGCGACCGCATCGACCAGCACGGCGCGCTGCCCGGAGGCGATCATCACGTCATTGCCCGCGCCGCCCGACCGGGTCAGCACCTGCGTCGCGCCGCCCGCGACCGCGACGATCATGTCTTCGCTGCCGGTGCCAGTGGCGGTGGCGTCTGCGCTTACGATATTGGTCATCAGTCTTGCTCCTCGGGCCGGAGGAGCCGCTTTGCGTGCTTCCTCTCAGCGCGACAGGGGTGGTGCGACCCACTTCAGGAGAAGAATAATCAGGCCCGGCATCCCGTCATCCGCGCGTCGAACCATGACAATCGCGCGACATGCACAAGTCCCGAACCGCCGTCATCCACTCCCGATAAGACGAATATTTCCAAATATTTCCGAATCAGACCTGCATTCTACCATCGCAGGCGTATTCGTCACCCCTCATCAATACAGCACGAACTGCGTAGCCGTCAGCGCCAGCCCCGCGCTCAGCGTCGCGAACTGCACCGCCGCGCCCACGCCATTGCCGTCCGCGTCATAGAACAGCGCCCCGGTCGCGCTGTTGTAGACGAAGCGGTCCCCCGCATCGGCCGCCGCCGTACCGATGAACAAAGCGTCCGCACTCAACGTCCCCAGCCGACCGACAGCGCCAAACACCGCATCGTCCAGGAACAGCCGGTCCTCGCCCACCACCAGATCGGTCACCCGATCGACATTGCCGCCGCCCAGCGTGCTGTCGAAATAGAAGCGGTCCTGCCCCGTCCCGCCGCTCAGCACATCCGCGCCCAGCCCGCCATAGAGCTTGTCCGCGCCGTCGCCGCCGCTGATGCTGTTCGCGCCCGTATTGCCGGTGATGACATTGTCGAGAGCGTTGCCCGTCCCGCGCAGATTGCCGGTCCCCAGCAGCGTCAGATTTTCCAGATTATCGCCCAGCGTCCAGCTGAACACCGTGCGGATCGTGTCGGTCCCGGCGCCCGCCGCCTCGACCACGACATCGCCGACATTGTCGATGACATAGGTGTCGTTGCCCAGACCACCGGCCATGCTGTCCGCGCCGCCCTTGCCATCGAGCACATTGTTCCCGCTGTTGCCCGTCAGCACATTGGTCAGGCTGTTGCCCGTGGCGTTCAGATTACCACTGCCCGACAGCACGAGGTTCTCCACATTCGCGCCCAGCGTCCAGCTGAACACGGTGCGGATCGTATCCGTCCCCGCACTGGCGTTCTCGACCACCACATCGCCGACATTGTCGACAACGTAGGTATCGTTACCGAGACCGCCCTCCATCCGGTCCGCGCCGCCCCGGCCGTCGAGCGTGTTGTTGCCGCTCGTCCCCGTCAGCACATTGGACAGGCTGTTGCCCGTGCCGCCCAGATTGCCGGTCCCCAGCAGCACCAAATTCTCGACATTGTCTGCCAGCGTCCAGCTGTAGACCGTGCGAACCGTATCCGTGCCGGTGCCGGCCGCCTCGACCACCACGTCGCCGACATTGTCGATGACATAGGTGTCGTTGCCCAGCCCGCCGACCATGCGATCCGCGCCGCCCTTGCCGTCGAGTATGTTATTCCCGCTCGTGCCCGTCAGCACATTGGCGAGGGAATTGCCGGTCCCATTGAGATTGCCGCTGCCCTGCAACTCCAGATTCTCGATATGGTCCCCCAGCGTCCAGCTATACACGGTGCGGATCGTGTCCGTCCCCGCGCCCGGATGCTCGAACGCCACGTCGCCGACATTGTCGATGACATAGATGTCGTCGCCAAAGCCACCCTCCATCCGGTCCGCGCCGCCCTTGCCGTCGAGCAGATTATTGCCGCTGTTGCCCGTCAGCAGGTTGGCCAGGCTGTTGCCCGTCCCGCTCAGATTGCCGCTGCCGAGCAGCAGTAGATTCTCGATGTTCGCGCCCAGCGTCCAGCTGTAGACGCTGCCGATCGTGTCGGTCCCGCCATTGGCGGCCTCGATCACCACGTCGCCTGTATTGTCCACGGTGTACAGGTCATTGCCCGCGCCGCCCGTCATCCGGTCAGCGCCCTCGCCGCCGTCGATCATGTCGTTGCCGTCGCCGCCGTCGATAACGTCATTGCCGCCCAGACCATAGATCGCGTCGTCGCCGGCCAGCCCGAACATCTGGTTGGCGACCGGATTGCCGCGCAGCTGGTCATTGCCCGCCGACCCCGTGATGGTCGTCTCGAACGCCAGCAGGTCGGACATCACCACCACGCCGCCGGCGTAGAGGATGTAGGAGCCGGTCGTGGTCGTGATGTTCATGTAGCTATATTGGCTGCCGACGCTGCCATAGGTGTTGATGACGATGTCCGTCGGCGACGTGCCGCGAATGTCGATCTTGTCGATTCCCGTCTGGAAATCGTAGATGATGTCCATACTGTTGTAATCGACGCCGTTCTGCACGCCGGAAAAGACGAACATGTCCGCGCCGTCGCCGCCGCTCATGGTGTCCTGACTCGCGCCGGCGTAGATCATGTCATTGCCGACGCCGCCATCGACGTTACCGCCCCCCGCGCCCAGACGCAGGATGTCATTGCCCTCGCCGCCACTCAGGAAAGCCGTGCCGCTGCCTCCGACCAGAACGTCATTGCCCTCGCGGCCCTGGATGCTGCCGCTGTTATTGCCAATGTCGAGCAGGTTGTCGCCGGCGCCGCCATTCAGCGTCACGCTGACAAAGGAGGTGTCGATAATCACCGTTCCACCGGCATAGACCAGTATCGACAGATTTTCGATGCCGACGATGGGCGCCTGCGAAATCCGGAAAGTGCCCTGTCCTACATCCACGCCGAAGGAAAGGCTGTCATTGCCCTCGCCGCCGTCCAGCACGGTGTCCTCGAACGACCAGATCGTCCCTGTAACCAGTTGATCGTCGCCGCCCCGACCATAAAGCCGGCTCTGCCCGCCGCTGGTCGTCAACTGGTCATTGCCGTCGCCCCCGTCCAGCAGGGTGCCGGCGGCGCCCATCAAGCTGTCGTTGCCCGCCTCGCCAAAAGCTTCGCCAACGCCACCGAAAAGGTTCAGCGAGTCAGTTCCGGCCCCGCCATACAGCAGGTTCCGGCCGACGCCGCCCCCGATCCCGTCGTCGCCGTCGCCGCCATAGATGACGTCGTCGCCCTCGCCTCCGGTCAGGCTGTCGTCGCCGGCATTGCCATAGATCTGGGCGTTGCCTGTTCCGCCGCGCACGATGTCGTCGCCGTCGCCCGCGATGATCCGGTCATCGCCGCCCCCGGCGTCGATATAGTCGTTGCCGCCGCCACCGTTGATCCGGTCCAGGCCATCGCCCGCCGTGATCCAGTCGCCGCCTTCCCCGCCATCGATGATATTGGCGCCCTGCCCGGCGTCGATCGTGTCGGTCCCGTCGCCCCCGGTGATGCTGTCGGCGCCGGCGCCGCCGGTCAGCGTATCGCTGCCCAGGCCACCGTCCAGAATATCGTCGCCCAGACCGCCGGAGATGTTGTCATTGCCATCACCGCCGCGCAGATCGTCATTGCCCGCGCGACCGACGATCCGGTCATTGCCCGCCCCGCCATTGATGAAGTCGCGCCCGCCGATGCCGAAGATGTCGTCATCGCCGGTGCCTCCGGTCTGCGTCAGGGTCCGCGAAAAGGCGTCCCAGTTCCAGCTAGCGACCTGCGTGCCGTCCTTGCTCTGGTCGCCGTACAGATAACGGATCGCCTCCAGATCAAACGTGCCCAGCACGCTGCCCGCCGACCAGTTGCCGGTATAGCTCATCACCGTCTGGGTGAAATTGTCGAGGCTCGGCTCCAGCGTCGGATCGTCTTCGAACGGATGCTTCAGCCCCAGCGCATGGCCGATTTCGTGCAGCAGCACATGCATGTCGCCGGCATAGGCATAGTCGATGAAGATGTCGCTCGCCGCCTCGAACCCGTCATAGCCGCTCATCGGGAAATAGGCGAAGCCGGCCGCGTCGCTGTCCAGCGCCGTCAGGTCGAAGGCCATGAACTTGATGTCGCCCTCGCCCGGCGCCACTTCGACGAAGGTCAGACCGGACACCTTGCCCCACAGGTCCAGCGCCGCGCGCGCGACCGCCTTCTCCGCCTCGGTGAAGATGCGATAGGTCGCCAGACCGCCTTCGCTGTACAGGCTGGACAAATAGTCCGGCGCCGCGTTCGGGAAGGAATAGCTGACGAAAGCCGCCGTCCCGGTCTTGCCATTGATCGACGCGCCCGAAATGATCGACGTATAATCGCTAACCACCGTCATGAAACAAACCCCCGAAACACCCCGACCCGTCATCCGTCCCTAGGGAGGATTGGTCAATAAACCACGAAATCCCCCGCACTCATCGACAGTCCGCTGGACACCCGCGCGAACAGCAGCTGCGCGATCGCCCCCGTGCCGTCCGCATCATAGAACAGCTCGCCCGTGCCGCTGTTGTAGATGATCCGATCGCTCGCATCCGACGCGCGCGATCCGGTGCGGAAGGCGTCGGCGCTCAAAACGCCCTCATCGTCGGATAGATCGTACAATCCCTCGAACACCCAGGAATCCAGCACGATCAGATCGTCGGCCGCCGAGAAATCCGTGATCCGGTCGGCATGCAATGGCCCCATGCTGTCGAAATAGAACAGGTCCGCGCCCTCGCCCCCGGTCAGCACGTCCACGCCCAGCCCGCCGGTCAGCAAGTCCGACCCGCCGCCGCCATTGAGCATGTTCGCCCCGTCATTGCCCCCGATCACATTCTCCAGCGCATTGCCCGTGCCATTGATCGCCGCGCTGCCGGTCAGCACCAGCCCCTCGACATAGGCGCCCAGCGTGTAGCTGACGCTGGAAATCACTGTGTCGATGTCGGGGTTCGAACTCTCGTTGATGACGTCGCCGACATTGTCGACGATATAGGTATCGGCCCCGCGACCGCCCCACATCATGTCCGCCCCGGCCTGGCCGTTTAGTACATTGTCCCGATCGTTGCCGAACAGCCGGTTGTCCAGCGCATTGCCGGTCCCCTCCACCGCCGAGCCGGTCAGCCACAGCCATTCGACATTTGCACCCAGCGTATAGTCGACCGACGAATAGACCAGATCCGTCCCGGCATTCGCGCTTTCGTTCACCACATCGTCGACAGTATCGACATAATAGGTGTCGTTGCCCCGACCGCCCCACATCATGTCTGCGCCATATTTGCCGTCCAGCACATTGGCGCCGTCATTGCCGAGCAGGCGGTTGTCCAGCGCATTGCCGGTGCCGCTCACGGCGCTGCCAGTCAACCACAGCCATTCGACATTATCGCCCAGCACATAGTCCAGGCTGGAATAGACCGTATCGGTCCCCTCGTATGCAGCCTCGGTCACGACGTCGCCGACATTGTCGACATAATAGCTGTCATTGCCTTGGCCGCCCGCCATGCTGTCCGCGCCTTCGCGCCCGTCCAGCACATTGTTGCGAGCGTTGCCGATCAGATCATTGGCCTGCGCGTTGCCGGTGGCATTGATTGCGGCATTGCCGGTCAGCTTCAACTGCTCGACATGCAGCGCCAGCGTCCAGGTGACGCTGGCCTCGACCCGGTCATAGCCATCGCCTGCCAATTCATTCGTCCGGTCGCCGACATTGTCGACGATATAGACATCATCGCCCGCGCCGCCCTGCAACAGGTCGGCGCCCAGGCCGCCGTCCAGCCGGTCGTCGCCCTCGCCGCCGCCCAGATTGTCGTTGCCCGCGCCGCCGTTCAACTGGTCATGGCCGTCCCGGCCATATTGCATGTCGTTGCCCGCACCGGAATTCAGGGTGTCGTTGCCCGCGCCGCCATCCAATATGTGGTTCGCCCCGCCGAGGGCCTCCAAATAATTGCTCTGCGCATTGCCCGTGCCATAGAATGATCCTGCGCCGGTGAAGATCAGCCGCTCCACATTGTTCACAAGCGTGAAGCGCGCCACCCTGGTCGAGATGCTATCCAGCCCTTCATTGGCCAGTTCGACGATCAGGTCGCTGCTGTCCACATCCTCGTACAGGTCGCCGCCCTCGCCGCCGTACAGCCGGTCATTGCCCGCCCCGCCGATCAGCACATCCTTGCCGGAACCGGCACGGATCTCGTCATTGCCGCCACCGCCATCGATCCGGTTGTCGCGGTCATTGCCGGTGATGTTGTTGCTCAGGTCGTTGCCCGTGCCATCGGTCGCCCCGCCGGTCAGCACCAGCGCCTCCACCGCCATACTGGCGATCGAATAGCTTATGCTGGCCTCGACCGTGTCATAGCCCTGGCCGGCCAGTTCGACGACGACATCCCCGACATTGTCCACAACGAACCGATCGTTCCCCGTTCCGCCGATCATGCGATCCGCGCCAGAGCCGCCGTTCAGCATGTCGTCGCCTGCACCGCCGTCCAGCACGTTCGTCCAGTTGTCGCCAAACAACTGATCGTTGAAAGCCGACCCGATTGCGTTCTCGATTCCCTCCAGGCTGTCATTGCCGTCGGCGCCTTTGGCATAGGCACGGACGGACACTTCCACGCCGCCGCTGGCATGGGCATAGCTTACCGTGTCCATCCCCGCCCCGCCGATGATCTCGTCGTTACCTGTTCCGCCCTCGATCAGGTCGTCGCCATCGTCCCCGACGATCCAGTCGTCGCCCGCGCCGCCGACAAGCGTGTCGTTGTCCGCACCGCCATCCAGGGAATCCCGCGCGGTCCCTCCGATCAATATGTCGTCGCCCGCACTCCCCAGCAGATAGGCGCTGCTCGTCGTCGCCGTCAGCCGGTCGTCGCCATAGCCGCCGCTCAGCATGACATTCTCGTCAAACGCGCCCAGCGTCAGATTATCGTCGAACCGGCTGCCGCTGGCTAATTCCAGCACCTCGAAATTGACGATGCTTCCATCCCCGGTCAGGTCGCCTTTCTCGAAACGCATCGTCACGCCCGATGTCGCACCGCCCAGATACAGCGCGACCCGGTCGATCCCCTCGCCGCCATTCGCCCGGTCGCCATAGCCGATCGCCACGAAATCATCACCCGCGCCGCCGTCGATCACGTCAATTGCGCTACCGTTATCGGCGTCCTCCGTCTCTGCGGCATAGAGCGAGTCATTGCCCTCTCCGCCCCGGATGATATCTGCGCCCTGCCCGCCCGCCACGATGTCGCGCCCGCGGCTGCCATTGATCCGGTCGTTGCCGTCGCCACCGTACAACCTGCCGTCACGGCCATGATAGCGCCCCTGCAACAGGTCGTTGCCTGCACCGCCGTCGAGCCAACTGCCCGTCAGCGTGTCGTTGCCCGCGCCGCCGAAAGTGCGACTATTGGAAGCAAGGATCGTGTCGTCGCCCTCTTCTCCATAGAGATATGGGCTATATCCGTTGCCCGTGGCGTCGATCCAGTCGTTGCCGGTCCCGCCATAGACATTACCATAACTCCAGGCCGTGCTGATGATGCGATCGTCGCCGCCCATGCCGAAGATCGGTCCATCGCTGTCGACCGAGCTTTGGATGACGTCGCCAAAGGCGCTGCCCTCGATCCAGTCGATCGCCTCGATGCCGCGGATGATGGTGGCGCCGACGGTCACCTGCGCCACGCCCTGATATTTCACGCCGCTGAAGTCCGCCGTCACGCCCGCGCTCGCGCCCGCGAAGCTTATTATCAGGGTATCGAACCCGACGCCGCCGTCGATCCTGTCGCCATAGCCCGCAGAAATCAGGTCATCGCCCGCGCCGCCGTCGATCACGTCGACTTCCGTGCCGGTGTCCAATGTCGGCGCGGTCCACGGATTGGTATTCAAGGGCAGGCGATAGGTTCCAAGCGCCCGTGCGCTATGGATGACATCATCGTCGCCGCCACCGTTCAGCCGGTCGGCTCCGGCCCCTCCCGTCAGCACATCCTTGCCCGCGCCGCCCGTCAGCGTGTCATTGCCCGCCGTCCCGTTATACACCGTCACCGTCGAACTCCCCCTGAAACCGCTATCCTGCCGCTTCAATCCAGCAGGAAATCGCCCGCGCTCAGCGCCAGCCCGCTCGCCACCCGCGCGAACAATATCTGTGCGATCGCTCCCGTGCCGTCCGCATCATAGAACAGCTCGCCCGTGCCGCTGTTGTAGATGATCCGGTCGCTCGCATCCGACGCGCGCGATCCGGTGCGAAAGGCGTCGGCGCTCAGGAAGCCCTCGTCGTCGGTATATTCATATACCCCCTCGAACACCGACGAACTCAGGACGATCAGATCGTCATCACGCGAGAAATCGGTAATCCGGTCGGCATGCGCCGCGCCCACGGCATCGAAGTAGAACAGGTCCGCGCCTTCACCGCCGGTCAGCACGTCCGCGCCCAGCCCGCCGCTCAATAGGTCCGACCCGGCAGCGCCATTTAACGTGTTGGCCGCGATATTGCCGAAAATCGCATTCTCCAGCGCATTGCCGGTGCCGTTGATCGCCGCCGTCCCGATCAGTGCGAGACCCTCGACATACGCGCCCAAAGTATAGCTGATGGTAGAAAACACCGCGTCGTTGTCGGGGCCGGCGGCCTCGATGACGACGTCACCGACATTGTCGACATAATAGCCGTCTTCGCCCGCGCCGCCGGCCATGATGTCCGCCCCGCCTTTGCCGTCCAGTATATTACCGCTGCCATTGCCAGTCAGCCGGTTGTCCAGAGCATTGCCCGTGCCGACCACGGCGGAGTCGGTCAGCGTCAGCCACTCAACATTGTTGCCCAGCACATGGTTGGTGGACGCAAAGACCTGATCGATGCCCGCCCCCGCGCTCTCGTTGATGACGTCACCGGCATGATCGACATAATAAGTGTCGTCGCCCCGGCCACCCCACATCGCATCCGCTCCGGTCCCGCCGTCCAGCACATTGGCCTCGTCATTGCCGAACAGGCGGTTCGCCAGGTTGTTGCCGGTCCCACGAACGGCGCCGTCCGTCAGCCACAGCCATTCCACATTGGCGCGCAACACATAGTCAACGGAGGCATAGACGATGTCGGTGCCTGCATTCGCCGCCTCGACCACAAGGTCTCCGGCGCTGTCGGCATGATAGGTGTCGTTGCCATGGCCACCTTCCATCCGGTCGGCGCCTTCGCGCCCATCCAGCACATTCGCGCCATCGTTGCCGATCAGCAGGTTGTCCAGCCCATTGCCGGTGCCGTTGCTCGCCGCCGTGCCGGTCAGTTTTAGCTGCTCGACATGATTGCCCAACATGTAGCTGAAGCCCACTTCGACCCGGTCGATGCCGGCATTGGCCATTTCCGCCACCCGGTCGCCGGCATTGTCGACGACAAAAACATCATCGCCCAGACCGCCCTGCATCAGGTCCGCGCCCAGGCCGCCATCCAGCCGGTCATTGCCCTCGGCCCCGCCCAGATTGTCGTCACCCGCGCCGCCGTTCAACTCGTCGTCGCCCTCGCGGCCATAGAGCATGTCCCGGCCATCGCCCGCCGTCAGCACGTCGTTGCCGGCGCCGCCATCCAATATGTGATTGGCCGTGCCGCCTGCGGACATCACATTGTCCAGCCCGTTGCCCGTGCCCCAGAAGGACGCCGTGCCGGCATAGCTCAACACTTCCAGGTTAGCGGCCAGCGTATAGCGCGTCGCCCGGGTGGTGACGGTGTCCGTCCCCTCGCCCGCTACTTCGAAGATCGCGTCGCTGGTATCGACGTCCTCATACCTGTCGTCGCCTTCTCCGCCATAGAGCCAGTCATTGCCCTCGCCACCGATCAGGATGTCGTTACCTCGGCCAGCGCGGATTTCATCATTGCCCGCGCCGCCATCCAGCCGGTTGGCGCGCATATTGCCGGTGATCCGATTGCTCAGGGCATTGCCGGCGCCGTCGATCGCCTCGACCCCGGTCAGCAGCAGCGTCTCGACCGCCGCGTCGGCGATAGACCAACTTATGCTGGACTCGACCCCGTCATAGCCGCCGCCCGCCTGTTCGATCACGACGTCAGCAAGGCTGTCCACGATATAGCGGTCATTGCCCGCGCCGCCTTCCATCCGGTCGCCGCCGACGCCGCCATCCAGCACGTCCGCGCCATCGCCACCCAGCAATATGTCCGCGCCATCGCGCCCCTCGATCAGGTCATCGCCCGCGCCTCCCTCCAGCCGGTTGGCGGATCGACCGCCATAGAGCTGGTCACCAAAGGCGGAACCGATCACCCCCTCGACATTGGTGAACCGATCGGTCCCGTCGCCGCCCTGTGCGCCACTGTCGACATAGACGATCACGAAGTCGCTCGCGCCGGCATAGCTCACCATGTCGAAGCCCGCGCCACCGTCGATCTGGTCGTTCCCGGCCCCGCCCTGCAGCAGGTCGTCGCCATCATCGCCATACAACTCGTCAGCGTCCGCGCCGCCATTCAGCACATCCTTGCCCAGACCGCCAATCAACCGATCCAGCCCGTCGCCGGCCTCCAGAACATCGTCGCCCGCATCGCCGATCAGAACGTCATTTGCCGCGCCGCCAGTCAGCCGATCGACCCCATCGCCACCAAGCAGGCGATCGCGTCCGGCCCCGCCCCGCAACTGGTCATCGCCCGCTCCGCCATGCAGTTCGCTGCCCTGCACAGCCGCCGTCATTACGTCGGCGAAGCGCGATCCCACGAACGCTTCTATGCTCAGGAAGCTGTCACCCGCCGCATCGCCCGTAGTGTTCGCCGGTGTGGCCAGGTCCAGTACGATGCCTGTTTGCGCGCTCGCATAAGTGACGATGTCGTTGCCCAGCCCGCCGTTCAGTACATCGCGTCCCGCGCCACCGTCCAGCGTGTCGCGCCCGTCGCCGCCTATCAGGACGTCATCGCCATCCTCGCCGAACAACGCATCATTATGCGCCTCACCCTCCAGCCGGTCATTGCCGCCGCGGCCGAACAGCGTGTCGTTCCCGGCGCCGCCCTTCATGACGTCGCTTTCTTCCGTACCGACACGCCTGTTGTCGCCCGGCCCGCCTTGGTAATTCATTCGCCACTCCCCCGAGATTGCGCCGGGTTTGCAGGGACATAACAGGCCGGTCAAACGCTTTTACTATGCCGCGCCCAGTCTTCACGGCCATTTCGCGACGAACCGAAGAAAATCATCTTCCCGCCCGTCACTGACGGGCAGGAAGAAGTCCGTAGTGTAACAATATCCGCCGTCACACGATCACGAAATCCGCGTTCGTCAACGCCAGCCCGGCGCTCAGCGTCGCGAACTGCACCGCTGCCCCCGCCCCGCTGCCATCCGCGTCATAGGACAGCGCGCCGGTCGCCGCGTTGTAGACGATCCGGTCGGTCGCATCATGCGCCGCCACGCCGATCCGAAACGCCGAAGGCCGCAGCACGCCCTCGGGCAGTCCGGCAAAGATCGCATTGTCCAGCCCGATCGTGTCGTCCGCGACGCTGAAGTCGCGAATGCTGTCGATATTGTCCGCGCCGATCGCGGTGGTGAACAGGAACATGTCCTTGCCGCCGCCACCGATCAGCAGGTCGGACTTGCCCTTGCCGTCCAGCACATTGTTGCCGTCATTGCCGCGCACCACGTTGACCAGGCTGTTGCCGGTCGCATCGCTGTTGCCCCGCCCGGTCAGGATCAGCCGTTCCACATGCGTCGTCTCGATCGAATAGGTGATGCTGGCATAGACCCGGTCGATGCCCTCGCCCGCCTTCTCCGTCACGATATCGGCGGTGCTGTTGACGATATAGTCGTCATTGCCGACGCCGCCGACCATGATGTCCGCGCCGCGCCCGCCGTCGATCCGGTCGTCACCAGCCCCACCCGAAAGGCTGTCGGCGCCCAGCCCGCCCTCCAGCCGGTTGGCGACGGCATTGCCGGTGATCACATCGTCGCCGCCACCGCCATAGGCGTTCTCGATCGTTACTCCGTTGGCGATGGTGAACCCGCCGAATATGCCGTCCGCATAGGATACCCAGCCACCGCCGCCGGTCTCATATTCCAGGCTGGCGGCGCGCAGGTCGATATTGGCGTCGCGCACGCCGTCATAACGGATCGAGTCCGTGCCGCCGCCGTCCCAGATCGACGAATAATAGGTGCCGGCCGCGTTGACGTCCTTCAGCACATAGCTGTCATTGCCGGTCGCCCACTCCTCGTTGACGCCATATTTGTCCTGGATCGCGGCGATGTCGAACGCCATCAACCCGCCCAGATAGCCATAGCCCACATCGGTCGGGGCATTGCCATAAGGCGACGTCTGCCACCCGTCCTCATAGGACATCATCGTGAAGATGCCCTGGTTCAGGTCGAACTCGCCCAGCGTGTAGTCGGCGACCACGCCGTCGCTCTCCACCCCGTTCATGATGCCCGAATGGCCGCCATTGTCGTGCGGATGGGCGAGGCCATGACCATGGCCGAACTCATGGATCAGCGTGACGTAGCTGAATCCGCCCTGCTGTAAATTCTCCGCAGTCCAGCGGTAATCGCCCGAATTGAACTGCGCGAGGCCCTCATCGGACTCGTCGGGCGGAGACATCGATCCCAGCAGCGACACGCCGGGTCCCGGCGTACCGATGTAGCTCGTATAGACGAAATCAGCCAGGTCCCGGTCGTCCACCTCGACATAGACGATGTCCGCCACCTTCGCGAACTCGCCCAGCGCCGTCATCACCGCGTCATGCTCGAACTGCTGCACGCCCGTCGCGGTGACCGTGGCGGGCGGCAGCCCCGGATTGGTGAGATCGTTCGACACGAAGATGTCGCCGGCCTTGGCGAAGTATATCGAAATCACATTCTTGCCCGGATGCCCCGACGCCGCGCCCGGATCGACGCTCGCCGTCGCATTGCCGGTGTCGCGCGTCCCCTCATTGCCATCGGGATTGCGCACGCTCTGATGCACCTTGTTGACCTGCGTGCCCCAATCGATCGCGTAGAGCGGACTCTCCGGCTCATAATAAGGCGTGTAGATCGACGGATCGCCGGTCACGTCCTTGGCGTAGAGCGCATAGTCGCCGATCAGGTCGCCATCGTCGCCGTCGAGCGGGATATTGTCGAACGCGCGCGCATTGACGAAATAGGTCCCGCTCTCCGTCGCGGTAAAGCTCAGCACCGCGTCGAATCCCGAATTGGCGCTGTTCAGCACCGTATCCGCGCCGCCATCCGCCGCCGTGATCAGGTTGCCGGCCGCGTCATACAGTTCGACATAGCTGTCGAGCAGCGGCGCCCCGTTCGGCCCCAGCGGATCGCTCGCCGACCCCGGAATATAGCCCAGCATGCCGATCTGATACTGATGCCCCTCGACCAGCGTAATGCGATAGAAATCCTGGTCGCCGATCGTGTCGATCCCTGAAATCGTCGCATCCGCGCCCACCGTCAGCACGGCTGTCGTGCTGGTGTCGTCGGGAACGGCATCGATCAGCACAGCAGTCGTGCCGCCGCGAAACGAAGAACTCTTCATCATGGAAAGTCCCCTTCATGGATGGCCGGATCATGTTCAGGGCGCAAGGCGTCAGCCGCCGCGCACGGGCGTTCTCCAGCATCAAGACAGACAAAAGCGTTCCGAGACCCCGGAACGCGGTGATGAAGTCCGTAACGGAAAAGTAACCAACTTGTTCCGGGAGGCGTTTTACTTGAAGTAGGGAGGCGTGCCTCTCTCTTTCCCCTCCCTTCGAAGGGAGGGGGCAGGGGTGGGTGCGAGCGCAGCGAGCTTGCGCGCTATCGATAGCGCGCAAGCTCAGCCTGGCGCGCCCCCGCGTGCGTCAAAACACCACGAAATCCGCGTTCGTCAGCACCAACCCTGCGCTCAGCGTCGCAAACTGCACCACCGCCCCCGCGCCGCTGCCATCCGCATCATAGAACAAAGCCCCGGTCGCGCTGTCATACAAAATCCGGTCCCCCGCATCCGTCGCGCCAGCGCCGACATGAAACGCCCCCGCCGCCAGCGTCCCGGTCCCGCCCAGCCCCGCAAAGATCGCGTCGTCCAGGAAAATCTTGTCCTGCCCCACCGCGAAATCGGTGATCCGGTCCACATTGCCGCCGCCCGGCGCGGTGTCGAAAGTGAAGCGGTCCGCCCCTGCTCCACCCGTCAGCACATCCGCGCCCAGCCCGCCATAGATGCTGTTCGCACCCGCATTGCCGGTGATGACATTGTCCAGAGCATTGCCCGTTCCGCGCAGATTGCCCGATCCCGACAGCACCAGATTCTCGATATTCGCGCCCAGCGTCCAGCTATAGACCGTGCGGATCGTATCGGTCCCGCCATTGGCCTCCTCGACCACGATATCGCCGACATTGTCGATGACATAAGTATCGTTGCCCGCGCCGCCGATCATCCGGTCCGCGCCGCCCTTGCCGTCGAGCACATTATTGCCGCTGTTGCCGGTCAGCACATTGGCCAGGCCATTACCCGTGCCATTCAGATTGCCGCTACCCAGCAGCACCAACTGCTCGACATTGTCCGCCAGCGTCCAGCTATAAACGCTGCGAATAGTGTCCGTCCCGCCATCGGCCGCCTCGACCACCACGTCACCGACATTGTCGATGATGTAGGTATCGTTGCCCGCCCCCCCGATCATCCGGTCCGCGCCGCCCTTGCCGTCGAGCAGATTATTGCCCGCATTGCCCGTCAGCACATTGGACAGCCTATTGCCCGTCCCATTGAGATTGCCCGAACCCAGCAGCACCAGTTGCTCGA
>JBIIEH010000012.1:0-107109 GCA_044237945.1 Sphingobium sp.
CGACTACGCTCGAAACGAACGGAGGCGGGGGAGCGGATAGAGGGGATCACCGCCTAATAGCCCCGTTCGAACATCAACGTGGCGAGCGGCGGCAGGGTCAGGGTGGCCCAGCCTTCCTCGTCCGCCTCGATCCGTCCCATATTGCCTGCGCCGCTGCCGCCATAATCGGCCGCATCGCTGTTCATGATCTCCCGCCACGGTCCCGCCGCTGGCAGGCGCAAACGATAGCCGTCGCGCCGGACAGGGGTGAAGTGGCTGATGACGACGATCGGCGCCTTGCCGGGCGCGCGGCGCTGCCAGGCGAAGACGGAATCGGCCGCGCCGTCCACCAGCACCCATTCGAACCCCTCGCCTTCGCAATCGCGCGCATGGAGCGCGGCATGGCTGCGGTAGAGATGGTTGAGGTCGCTCACCAGCCGCTGCACCCCCTGATGCGGGCCATGGTCGAGCAGATGCCAGTCGAGCGCGCGGCTTTCGCTCCATTCGTCGCGCTGGGCGAACTCCTGCCCCATGAACAGCAGCTTCTTGCCCGGATAACCCCACATCATCGCGTAATAAGCGCGCAGCGTGGCGAATTTCTGCCAGTCGTCGCCGGCCATTTTGTGCAGCAGCGACGCCTTGCCGTGGACCACCTCGTCATGGCTGAGCGGCAGCACGAAATTCTCGGCAAAGGCGTACATCAGGCCGAACGTGATGTCGTCATGATGGTGGACGCGATGCACCGGATCGCGCGCCAGATAGCGCAGCGTGTCGTGCATGAAGCCCATGTTCCATTTGAAGCCGAAGCCAAGGCCCCCATCATGCGCGGGCTTCGATACGCCGGGCCAGCTGGTCGATTCCTCCGCGATGGTGAGGGCGCCGTGATGCGCGCCATAGACGGCGCGGTTCATGGCACGCAGGAACGCGACCGCCTCCAGATTTTCGCGCCCGCCCTGATCATTGGGAATCCACTCGCCAGCCTCGCGCGAATAATCAAGGTAGAGCATGGACGCGACGGCATCCACGCGCAGGCCGTCCACATGAAACTGCTCGGCCCAGTAGAGCGCGTTGTTGACCAGGAATTGCGACACTTCGGTGCGGCCGAAATTGTAGATCGCGGTCTGCCAGTCCGGGTGAAAACCCTTGCGCGGGTCCTCATGCTCATAGAGCGCAGTGCCGTCAAAGCGGGCGAGGCCATGGTCGTCCACCGGGAAATGCGCCGGCACCCAGTCGAGAATGACGCCGACCCCGGCGCGATGCGCACCATCGACGAAGCGCGCAAAGCCTTCAGGATCGCCGAAACGCGCGCTTGGCGCATAAAGGCCGATCGTCTGATAGCCCCAGCTGGGGTCATAGGGATGCTCGGCGATCGGCAGCAGCTCGATATGGGTGAAACCCATGCCAACGACATAGGGGATCAGCCGCCGGGCGAGGTCGTCCCAGCACAGGAAGTCGCCATATTCGTCCCGCTGCCAGCTGCCGGCATGGACTTCGTAAATGCTGATCGGTTCACGCCGGGGGTCGGCGGCGTTCCAGTGATTGCGGTGGGCGATGTCGCCCCATTCATGCGCCGGCAGGCCCTGCACGATCGAGGCCGTGGACGGCCGCAATTCGCTGCGGAAGGCATAGGGGTCGGCCTTGAGCGGCAACAGTTCGCCGTCCGCGCCGACAATCTCGAACTTGTAGCGCGCGCCTGCGCCGACATCGGGCACGAACAGTTCCCACAGGCCGCTGTCGCGCCGATGCCGCATCGCGCCCCGGCGACCGTCCCAACTGTTGAACTCACCCACCACCGACACGCGCCGGGCATTGGGCGCCCAGACCGCGAACTGCGTACCGTCCACGCCCTCATGCGTCATCGGATGCGCGCCCAGCCGATCGAACAGGCGCTGGTGCGATCCTTCCGCGAACAGATGGTCGTCGATCGGCCCCAGCACCGGGCCGAAGCCATAGGGATCGACGAACCAGTAGTCGCCGCCATCGGGATAGCGCGCATGATAGCGCAGCGGCTCGCGCGCCCTGATCTTCACCTTGCCCTGAAACAGCCCGGCCGGGTCGATGCTGTCCAGCGCGCCGACTTCCGGCCCGGTCAGCCGGTGTGCGGTGACGGAGGATGCCCCCGGCAGCAGCACGCTGGCGGCGAAGCCCTTGCCATCCGGGTGGACGCCCAGAACCGCATGCGGATCATCGTCGCGGCCGGCGACAAGCGTGGCGATCCGCTCCGGGCTTAGCATGGGCCTAGGCCCTTCCGGCGGGCATCAGCCCATTTTCCAGATGTCGGCCGCATATTCGCGAATGGTGCGGTCGGACGAGAACCAGCCCATGCGCGCGACATTGTGGATCGCCATCTTCGCCCAGCGCGCTTCATCCCGCCAGATCGTGTCGACGCGGCGCTGCGCTTCGGAATAGCTGTCGAAATCGGCGGCGAGCATGAACCAGTCATGGTCGTAAATGCCGTCAACCAGGCCCTTGTAGCGATCGGGATCATCAGGCGAGAACACGCCGCTGGCGATAGCGTTCAATGCCTGCGCCAGTTCGCGGCTGCCGGCGATGACGTCGCGCGGAGTGTAGCCATTGGCGCGGCGCTGGTTCACTTCCTCGGCGGTGAGGCCGAAGATGATGATATTGTCCTCGCCCACATGGTCGCGCATCTCGACATTCGCGCCGTCCAGCGTGCCGATGGTGAGCGCGCCGTTGACCGCGAACTTCATGTTGCCGGTGCCCGACGCTTCCATGCCGGCGGTGGAAATCTGCTCCGACAGGTCGGCGGCGGGGATCATCACCTCCGCCATGGAGACATTGTAATTGGGCACGAACTGCACCTTCAGCATGCCCTGCACCGAAGGGTCATGATTGACCGTCCGCGCGACGTCGCCGGCCAGCTTTATGATGAGCTTGGCGTTGTGATAGCTGGGCGCGGCCTTGCCGCCGAACAGTTTTACGCGCGGGACCCAGTCCTTTTCCGGGTGCGAGCGGATCTGGTCGTAGAGCGACACGGCTTCGACGATGTTGAGCAACTGGCGCTTATATTCGTGGATGCGCTTGATCTGGATGTCGAACAAAGCGGCCGGGTCGATGCGGGCGTTGATGCGCTTGCGCAGCAGGTCGGACAGCGCCGCCTTGTTCGCGCGCTTCACGGCGACGAACTTCTCCTGGAACGCGCTGTCGTCGGCGAAGGCGTCGAGATCGCGCAGCGCTTCCGAATCGTCGAGGAACCTGTCGCCGATCGCCTCCTGCACCAGCGCCGTCAGCCCCGGATTGCACTGCATCAGCCAGCGGCGGAAGGTGACGCCGTTGGTCTTGTTATTGATGCGCGCGGGATAGAGCTTGTGCAGGTCGGCGAAGACAGTGACCTTCATGAGGTCGGTGTGCAGCGCCGACACGCCGTTGACGCTGTGCGATCCGGCGAAGGCGAGATTGCCCATGCGCACGCGCCGCTCGCCGCCCTCGTCGATCAGCGAGATCGCGCCGATCGCGCCGTCATCGAACTTGCCGGCGCGGCGGGCTTCGGCCAGCAATCGACTGTTCACGGCATAGACGATCTGCATGTGGCGGGGCAGCATCCGCTCGAACAGCGGCACCGGCCAGCTTTCCAGCGCTTCGGGCAGCAGCGTGTGGTTGGTGTAGCTGAAGGTGCGGCGGGTGACGTCCCACGCCTCGTCGAAATCCAGGCTGTAGAGATCGAGCAGGATGCGCATCATCTCCGCGACCGACACGGCAGGATGGGTATCGTTGAGCTGGATCGCCGCCTTGTCCGGCAGGGTGCGGATGTCGCCGAAATACTGGACGTGGCGGCGTACGATGTCCTGGAGCGAGGCGGAGGAGAAGAAATATTCCTGCCGCAGGCGCAGTTCCTGGCCCGCCGGCGAACTGTCGGCGGGGTAGAGCACGCGGGTCAGCGCTTCGGCCCGGTTGCTTTCGGAGAGCGCGCCCAGATGGTCGCCGGCATTGAAGCGATCGAGCAGGATCGGGTCGATCGGCTGCGCCTGCCACAGGCGCAGCGTGTTGACTCGCTTGCCGCGCCAGCCGGCGATCGGCGTGTCATAGGCGGTGGCGATGACACGCTCGGTCGGTTTCCAGACCATCTGATAGGGGCCGGCGTCCTCGCCCGGCGCGGGATCGACCAGGCCGCCGAAGCCGACTTCGTAGCTCGCCTCGCGCCGCTCGAACTCCCAGGGATTGCCGTGGGCGAGCCAGGTCTCGGGCAGTTCCACCTGCCAGCCGTCCGAAATCTCCTGCCGGAACATGCCGTTCACATAGCGGATGCCATAGCCATAGGCCGGCACGTCCACCGTCGCCATGCTCTCCATGAAGCAGGCGGCGAGACGGCCGAGGCCACCATTGCCGAGTGCGGCGTCCGGCTCCAGCGCGGCGATGAGGTCGAGATCGACGCCGAGCGAGCTGAGCGCCGCCTGCATGTCGCCCAGCATCTCCATATTGGAGGCGGCGTCGCGCATCAGGCGGCCGATCAGGAATTCGAGGGAGAGATAATAGACCCTGCGCCCCTGCGCCTCATAGGTTTCGTGGGTGGAGGTGATCCAGGCGTCGATCACGCGGTCGCGAATGGCGAGGATGACGGCATGGAGCCAGTCGTGCGGCTTGGCGGCGGCGGCGTCCTTGCCGATGCGATAGGTCAGCCGCTCGACGATCTCATGCGCCAATGTCTCCGGATCGACCTGCCGCGGCGCGGGCTTGGGAAGCGTGGCCGGACCTTTGACGCTCATGGCGATGTCTCCCGAGAGGATGCTGGCGCGATGCTGCCACAGCGCCGGTTAACGCGCTACTGCCATTTTGCGTTGCAACATGATTTCCAAGCGCTTTTCAGCGGGATCGCACGATGGCCTCGCGCACCCCGGCGCGCAGCTCCGGGCGGACGGGGTGGATGTGCGAGGGGACATGCTGCGTCATGAAGATGCAGGTGATGCGCTCGACCGGATCGACCCAGAAGAAGGTCGAGAAGATGCCGCCCCAGAAATATTCGCGCGTGGTGAGATCGGTCGCGAAACCCAGGCCGAAGCCGGTGCCCTTAAGCGCCGTTTCACCGAAATGCCCCTGCGTCATGCCGGCCATGTCGCCGCCACCGGGTAGCTGGTTCGCTGTCATGGCGGCGATGGTCTCGGGCCGCAGCAGGCGCACGCCGTCCAGCTCGCCGCCGCGCAGCAGCATGCGGGCGAAGCGCTGATAGTCCGCCGTGCTGGAGACAAGGCCGCCGCCGCCGCCGAAGAAGCGGCCGGTGCGCCGCCAGCCGCTGCGCGCGCCCAGGTCCGCGACGGCGAGCTTGCCGTCGGTCCACAGCCGCCAGGCATCGGTCAGCCGATCGGTGCGGTCGGCGGGCAGCTCGAACCAGGTGTCGGGCATACCGAGCGGGTCGCAGATCCAGCTGCGGAAGACGCTTTGCAGGTCCATGCCGGCCAGCCGCTCGACTACGACGCCCAGCACGTCGGTGGAGACCGAATAGTTCCAGTGGTCGCCGGGCGAAAATTCCAGCGGCAGGGTGGCGAGCGCGGCGATGAACTGGTCGGACGTGCGCTTCTGCTGAAACTCGTCGAGACCGAGCTTGCGATAGCGCGCGTCGATCGCCGTGCGGTGTTGCAGACCATAGGTCAGACCCGATGTGTGGCGCAGCAGGTCGATCATCTGCATCGGGCGGTCAGGTGCGCGGCGGTTGGCGGGGCCGACCTTGAGCGACGCGAACTCCGGCAGCACGTCGCTGACCGGCGTGTCGAGCGCCACCGCGCCGCGCTCCACCAGCATCATGAAGGCGACCGATGTCAGCGGCTTGGTCATCGACGCGATGCGGAACAGGGCGTCCTCTCGCAGCGGCGTGCCGTCGCCGCGCGCTGCGCCGCGACTGACCGACAGTAGCACCTGCTCGTCACGCGACAGCAGCAATTGCATGTGCGGCAGCAGGCCGGTTGCGATATATTTCGCGTCGAGTTTCGCGACCAGCGCATCGAGCCGCGCCGGGTCCATCCCCAGCGCGCTCGCCCTTGCGGCATCCGTGACTTTCCCCGTTTCCGCCGTCATGCCAACCGCCTAGGCGATACGGACCGCCGCCGCAACGATCACGCGATCAACATTGCCAGTCCCCGCCACGACGATTATGGCGTCACGCTTGACCGCCGAACGGGACCGCTTCACCACAATGAGCACGGGGCTTTCCGCCATCTTCCTCCAGCAACGCACCGCGCTGCTGCGTTTCCTGCGCGCACGCGGCGCGGGCGACGAGTCCGAGGATCTGTTGCAAGACATGTGGATGAAGCTGGAGTCCAAGGATCTTGGCCCGGTCGCCGATCCAGTGCCCTATCTCTATCGCATGGCCAACAACCTGATGCTGGATCGCTATCGTTCGTCGATCCGGCGCGAGCGGCGGGAGCAGGACTGGGCCGATGGCGGCGCCGGGGTCATGGCCGACCCGGCCGACATGATCGCGGTGGACGAACAGATCATCCTGGAGGAACGGCTGGAACAGGCGCGCGCGGTGCTGCAATCGCTGGGGCCGCGCGTCGAACTGGTGTTCCGCCGCTTTCGCGTGGAGGGCGTGGGCCAGCGCACCATCGCCGAGGAACTGGGCGTCAGCCTGACCACGGTGGAGAAAGACCTGCAGAAAGCCTATCGGGCGATGCTGGCGCTCAAGCAGAAACTTGATACGGAATGATACAATCGGCGGCGTCTGCTCTTACAAGGGGCAATATGGAACAGGGCGATCGGCATGGTCGATGAGGAAGCGCTTGGCTGGGTAATCCGCACGCGCGATCCATTATTCAGCGATTGGGAAGGCTTCACGGCCTGGCTGGAGGGCGCGCCCGAGCGCGCCGCCGCCTATGACGCGCTGATGGCCGACGACGCCGAACTGCCTGCTCTGATCCCGGCCGAGCCGGTCGGCATCCCGGCCCCCGCCAATGATCCGGGCGTCCCGGCGCGCAGGGGCTGGCGCTGGATGGGTGGCGGCGCGGTCGCCGCCGCGCTGGTAGGCGTCATTTCCATCGGCCTGATGAACCGCACCGACATCTACAGCGTCACGACCCAGCCGGGCGAGAGCCGCGTCATCGCGCTCGACGATGGCACGCGGGTCGAGATGAACGGTGGCACCACCATGCGGTTCGACCACAAGAATCCGCGCTTTGCGGCGCTGGACGCGGGCGAAGCGGCCTTCACGGTCAAGCATGACGCGGCCGATCCGTTCCGCGTGACCGTGGGCGATACGGTGTTCGAGGATGCCGGCACCGTGTTCAATATCGTCCGCACCGCCGAGGCCACCCGCATCGGCGTGTCGGAAGGCTCTGTCATCTACAATCCCGGCCAGCAGGCGATCACCCTGCCCGCCGGTCGCGCGCTGGCGCAGGACAAGACGGGGGTCACGCTGATGGCGGTTGAGCCGCAGGCGGTCGCCAGTTGGCGCAGTGGCCGACTGGTCTATGCCGGCGCGCCGGTGGCGCAGATCGGGCAGGACATCGGCCGGTCGTTGGGCGTCAAGGTGCAGGCGACACCGGGCGCGTCGGCCATGCGCTTCACCGGCACGATCAAGCTGGACCGCGATCCGCAGCGCTTCTTCTCTGGCGCCGCGCCGCTGATGGGCCTTTCCGCCGTTCGCCAGGGGGATGGCTGGCTGCTGAAGGAAGAGGATGGCCCGCCCGGTTAACCCCTTGCTGGTCGCCGCCATCGCCATGGCGACAGCGGCGCCCGCCGCCGCAGCGGAGAAACAGTCCATCAGCATCGCCCCCGGCAGGCTGGGCGAGGCAATAATCGCGCTCGGCCGTCAGACGGGCGCGAGCATCGGCATGACCGACCAGTCGCTCGCCGGCATCGCCACGCCAGGCGTGAGCGGCCGCATGAGCGTGGAAACCGCGCTGGAACGCCTGCTGGGCAAGAGCGGCGCAAAGGCCAAGCGCATCGACGGGAGCAACTGGCGCATCATGCGCGGGCGGATCGCGCGACCCGCGCCCCCCCCGCCCCGTCCCGTCCCTGCCCCCGTTCCCGCCGTGCTGACCGAACCCGAACCGGCCGAAATCGTCGTCACCGCCTCCAAGCGGGACACGCCATTGCCGCGCTATGCCGGCATGGTGGACGTGATCGACGGCTCCGCCTTTCCCGCCGCCGACGCCGCGACCGGGACGAACGCCCTCCTCTCCCGCGTGGCCAGCATCAGCTCGACCCATGCCGGCAGCGGCCGCAACAAGCTGTTCGTGCGCGCTATTGCGGACTCTGGCGTCGCCGGGCCGACGCAGGCGACGACGGGGCAATATTTCGGTGACATGCGCCTCAATTATGCCGCGCCCGACCCGGACCTGCGCCTGTACGACGTGCGCGGCGTGGAGGTGCTGGAGGGGCCTCAGGGTACGCTCTATGGCGCGGGGTCGCTGGGCGGCATCATCCGCATCGTGCCCAATGCGCCCAATCTGGGGGACTATGGCGGGCAGCTGTCGGCGGGCCTCTCCGCCACCCAGCATGGCGACCCCGGCGGCGATCTGGCGGCGACGCTCAACCTGCCGATCGTCGAGGAAAAGGTCGCATTGCGGCTGGTCGGCTATGGCGTGCAGGAGGGCGGCTATATCGACACGATCGGCCGCGACCGGGACGATCTGCGCGGCACGGCCGATGACGTCAACCGCACCCGCACTTATGGCGGCCGCGCCAGCCTGCGCATCGCCCCCGACCCGACATGGACCATCGACCTGTCAGGCGTCTATCAGCGGATCGAGGGCGACGACGCGCAATATGCGAGCCGGGATGTGGGCAAGCTGGAGCGCCAATCATCGATCGCGCAGCCTTATTCCGCCGACTATCTGATGGTGAACGCGCGGGTCGAAAAGCAGTGGGACGACCTGCAACTCGTCTCCTCGACCGGCTATGTCCGCCACATATTGAACGAGAGCTACGACGCCACCCAGAATTTCGGCGGCCCAGCGCTGTTCCGGCAGCGCAACAAGGTCGGCATCTTCTCGACCGAAAACCGGCTGGTGCGCAATCTGGACAATGGGCTGGGCTGGATATTGGGCTTCTCCTATCTGGAAAGCACATCGGAAATCCGCCGTTCGCTGACCCGGTTCGGCATGGGGCCGTTCCAGCCGGAAATTATCCCCGGCCTTGCTACCGTCGCGCGCGGCACCCCTGCGCCGGCCACCGGCGTGGAGAACCGGGTCAGGGAATGGACGATGTTCGGCGAAGCCTCGTTCGAGCCGGTGCAGGGCCTGATCGCCACCGCCGGCGGCCGGCTGACACAGAGCCGCCTGTCGGGCGAGGCGCTGGACCCGACGATGTTCGTCCTGCTGCCCGGCTTCGACCTGGCGAGCGCAGAGGCGAAAGCGGATTCGAGCGAGTTCATCTTCCTCCCGTCCTTCTCGCTGCTGACCGACGCGATTGCGAACACGACGATCTACGCCCGCTTCCAGCAGGGCTTTCGCCCCGGCGGCCTGTCGGTGGACGACCAGCGCGTCAGCCGCTTCCGCCGGGATCAGGTCTCCACGATCGAGATTGGCGCACGGTTTGGCGTGCCCGGCATCGATCCGGTCGCGCTGTCGGCCAATGTCGCCTATACCGACTGGAACGACATCCAGGCGGACGTGACCGACCGCATCGGCCTGCCCGCCAGCGCCAATATCGGCGACGGGCGCATCTACACGATCGAGGGGCGCATCGTGCTGCGGCCGATGCAGGGCCTGACGATCGACGGCAGCGGCATCTATAATGACAGCCGCCTGACCCGGCCGAACGACTATGCCCGCGCGCTGTCGGCGGCCAGCAGCGACATGTCGCTGACCCTGCCCAATGTGTCCGACATCAGCGGGCGGCTGGGCGTAGATTATCGCACCGTCATCGGCAGTCGGGCGCTGCCGCTGCACCTGTCCGGCTCTGCCCGCTATGTCGGCAAGTCGCGGCTGGGCATCGGCCCGTGGCTGGGGCGGATGCAGGGCGATTATGTCGATACCTCGCTGGGGGCGACGCTTTCGCTCGGCAAGATCGCCTTCTCGCTCACCGCCACCAATCTGCTGGATACGAACGGCAATCGCTCGTCGCTCGGCACGCCGTTCGATTTGATGACGGATTATTACACGCCGCAACGTCCTCGCACTGTTCGACTGGGCGTCGATTTCGCTTTCTGATTGAACGCTCTGCCGCCCCCAGCACTCCGTTGGTCGGGCTTGCGACAAATATGAACATCAGCTGCACGGGTCCGGATCGACGGCACCGTCTCCCTCGCATGCGCGCGCCATCAAAAGGCGCGGCGACGCAGAGGAGACTACATGCGACATCTCTTGGCCTGCACGGCCATCTCGACCGTCCTGACGGCGCTGACCGCAGGACAGGCGCTGGCGGACACTACCATCGCCACCGCCACCACCGCCCCGGTTCGCACATCCACGATCACCAGCAGCGGCGACAACATCATCGTCTCGTCGGCCGGATCGATCACGCTGACCACCGGCACGGCCATCACGCAGGACAGCAATCACAAGGTCACCAATCAGGGGACGCTGAAGATCACCGGCGCGAACGGGGCCACCGGCATCCTGTCCTCGGCGGGCGTGACGGGCGACATCGTCAACAGCGGCACGATCACGCTGGACGAGGATTATACCGCGACCGATACCGACAGCGACGGCGACATCGACGGCCCGTTCGCGCAGGGATCGAACCGCAACGGCATATTGGTCAGCGGCGGCGCGACACATACGGGGTCGATCGACCATAGCGGCACGATCACGATCGAGGGCAATCAGTCGGCGGGCATCCGCATCGACTCGGCGCTGGTCGGCAATCTTTCCACCAGCGGCACCACGACGGTGCTGGGCGACAACAGCTATGGCGTGCGCGTGGGCGACGACGTCACCGGCAATGTCACGCTGCGCGGCACGACCACCGTGCAGGGCGCGAACAGCGTCGGCGCGGCGCTGCTGGGCGACGTCACCGGCGCGGTGAAGATCCAGGGGTCGATCGTCTCCACCGGCTATCGCACCGTCACCCGCGCGACCGACGTCAGCAAGCTGGACGCGGACGATCTGCTCCAGGGCGGGTCCGCCGTGATCATCGCCGGCAATGTCACCGGCGGCGTCATCTTCGACAAGCCGCCCACCAACCAGAGCACCACCGATACCGATGTCGACGACGACGGCCTGGCCGACGCCAGCGAAGGCACGGCGCTCGTCACCACTTATGGCGCCGCTCCCGCCGTGCTGATCGGCTCGGCCGACGCCGACACCATGCTGGGCGCAGTCGCTTCCGAAACGTCGGGCTATGGCCTGATCGTCAAGGGATCGATCAACGGCTATGGCGTCTATGACGGCGTGCAGGGCAACGGCATGGTCATCGGCGGCCTGGGCGGCGACGTCACCATCGCCAAGGGCATCCTGATCGACGGCTCCATCGCCGCCATCTCCTATGACAGCAACGCCACCGGCCTGCGGCTGGGCGCAGGAACCACCGCGCCGACGATCGTCATCAACGGCACGGTCGGCGCGGCCGGCTCCAGCCTGGACGGCACGATCGCGCGCGGTCTGGTGATCGACGCGGGGGCTACGGTGAACAGCCTGACGGTCGGCGGATCGCTCGCCGCCACGGCGAACAACAGCGAAAAGGGTTCGGCGACTGCCCTGCTCGATTCCACCGGCGGCCTCACCAGCGTCACCAACACCGGCAAGATCACCGCCAGCGGCGGCAAGAGCGGCAGCAACATCGCGATCGACCTGACCGCCAATACCAGCGGCGTCACCCTGACGCAGGCGCTGGCCTCCTCCACCGCCACCGCGCCGCAGATCAACGGCGATATCCGCCTGGGCAGCGGCAGTGACGTCATCACGGTGTCGGCCGGGTCGATCACCGGCGGCATCTCCACCGGCGCGGGCGACGATAGTGTCGCTTTGTCGGGCAGCAGCAGCTATTCGGGGGCGCTGAGCTTTGGCGCGGGCACGAACAGCCTCAGCCTCGCCGGCTCCTCGACCGCGACGGGCAGCGTCGATTATGCCGGCGGCACGGGCAGCCTGACGCTGGGCGGCACGTCGGCGTTTACCGGATCGCTCTCCAACGCCGGCAATGTCGCCGTCACCGTGAACGGCGGCACGCTGCATGCGTCGAACAGCGGCGCGGTCACCATCGCCTCGCTCGATGTCGGCGCGACCGGCGCGATCGGCGTCACGGTCAACTCGGAAGCGGGCACCAACACGCTCTACAATGTCACGGGCGCGGCGAATTTCGCCACCGGGTCGACGGTCAAGGCGACGCTGACCAGCATCGGCGATTCGGCGGGCGACTATGTGATCGTGCGCGCCGGCTCGCTGACCGGCGCGCCGGTGCTGAACGACGCCAGCGTCGCGCTGCCCTATATGTTCAAGGGCAGCGTCGCGGGCAACAGCACGACCGGAGAGGTCACGCTGTCGATTGCGGCGAAGAGCGTCAGCGAACTCGGCCTCACCGGATCGAACGCGCGCGCATACCAGGCGGTGTTCGCCGCGCTCGACAATGACGCGGACGTCGCCGGCGCCTATCTCGCGATCCAGGACGGCGGCACGCTGACATCGACCGTGCGGCAGATGCTGCCCGATCATGCCGGCGGCGCGTTCGAGGCGGTGACGAGCGGATCGCGGGCGACCGCGCGCATCCTGTCCGACCCCAATGGCGTCTATTATGCCGGCAACAGCCGTCTGGGCTTCTGGCTGGGCCAGGTCGCCTATGGCAGCTCCAAGAGCCTGGGCGACACCGCGTCCTACGACATCAAGGGCTGGGGCGCGAATGGCGGCGTCGAATATATGACCGACATGGGCGCGTTCGGCGGCTCCTTCGCCTATCTGCACGGCAGCGACCAGTCGGGCGAGACCGACAACTCGGTCGACTCCGACCAGTTCGAGATCGCGGCCCACTGGCGCGGCCAGTTCGGGCCGGTGCAGGCCTTCGCCCGCATTTCCGGCGCGCATGTCGACTTCCGGGGCACGCGCCGCTTCTCCAGCAATGGCGTCACCCGCGCGGCGGACGGCAACTGGTCTGGCAAGCTGTGGTCGGGCACGGCCGGCGCGTCCTACACGGCGCGTTTCGGCCGCTTCTCGCTGCGCCCGGCGGCGGGGATCGACTATTACCGCCTGAAGGAAAGCGGCTATAGCGAGACCGGCGGGGGCGACGCCTTCAACCTGATCGTGAACGGCCGCACCAGCGACGAGTTGACCGCCAACGGCACGCTGACGGCAGGCTATGACCTGGGCAGCCTGACCCAGGCGGACGGCTGGTTCCGGGTCGAGCTGGAGGGCGGCCGCCGCCAGATCATCGGCGGATCGCTGGGCGACACCATCGCGCATTTCGCCGATGGCGACGACTTCACTTTGGTGTCGGAAGACCGCACCAACGGCTGGACCGGGCGCTTCCGCCTGGCCGGCGGCACGGAAAGTTTCCGCGTCGGCGGGGAGTTTAGCGCCGAGGAGCAACAAAATCACGTCGCGGTCGCATTTAGGGCTACGGTTAACTTCGCCCTGTAACGTCTAACCAGTGAACGGCGGGCCAACCCCACAGACCCTCCCCGGTCCGCCGATCGCGCCGCCCGCACCCCAAGTTCCTCCCCCGGAACGCAGGCGGCACACACAGAGAGGGGCGTCGCCAATCCCCCGGCGGCGCCCCTTTTTGCTGTGCGATCAGCGCTTGAGCGGTACGATCCGCGCGCTTTCCATCAGCGCTTCGGCCTGCGTTCGACCCGCATCGAAATAATGAATGACCGGCGCTTCGTAGGTGACCATATAGAGCTTACCGTCGATCACCGCGCCGTCGGCCAGCCCCTTGCGCCGGACTTCCTCGCCCTGCACGACGAAGCTGTAGGCGAAATGAAAACCTGCATGGCCCGCAAAATTCTTCGGCTCGATCGCATCGATGGTCATCAGAGACGTGCCGATCGACACGCGATAGCTGCTCTCGAACAGCTGAGCGATGTCGGGCGCCAACATCGTCGCGGAGAAGCGCGGCAATGGATCGGTCTTCTTCTTAGCGTCGCGGAACAGCGTCGTGTCGTTAGCGATCCCGCCATAGAAGGTCACGTCGTTCAGCGACAGGCCGTCCAGCGTCCAGCTTTCCGCATTGCGACCCGGCCGCGCGCCCAGCCGGTTCCAGTCGGTCCCCGGCGTTACGGTCAGCGGCGATTTGGCCACAGAAACCTCGACAGCCTTGGGCATCAGCTTGTAACCGGCCAGCACGGGCGACCCCACCAGCAGAACGGCCGCGCAGACCGTCGATCGAAAAAGCTGTTTCATCATGTCAGACTCCGGCAAGCATGGCTATCATCGGCCGGTCCGGTGCGTCCGGTCGATGATCGAGATAGGTTTTGAGCGCAGCGCGACCGCCTTCGGGATCGCCGGTGCGCAGCAGCGACAGCCCCAGGCCGCGCCAACTCTCGATTGGCGCGCCAGCATCGGCGCAGGCAGCCCGATAATAGCCGACCGCCGCCGTCAGATCGGCCGCCGCACCGCGCGAACGATAGAGTTCGCCCCGCGCATAGCTCAATGCCGGGGTCCAGCCATCGCTGGCAAGGTGCGCAATCAGGAATTCGGTCGCGCCGAAATCGTTGAGCTTGATCTGGTCGTCGATCAGGCTAGCCCAGAATGCGCCCAAGGCCGCGCGATAGCGTTCCTGATCCGACCTGCCGGCGCCGCCGTCCGGCAGCGCCTGCGCCTGCGCCTTGAGCGCTGCGACGCGATCGGCCGTGGGCGGATGCGAGGCGAACAGGCCGCCATTCTTGTCCTTTCGGCTTTTCATCTTGCGCGCGACGGCCGTGGCGTCCGCCTCTTCCCGAAATTGCTCCCAAATGCGGCTCGCCGCCGTGGCGTCAGAGCCGGCCTTGTGCAGCAGTTCGACCGATCCTGCGTCCGCAGCCGCCTCCTGATCGCGCGAAAACTGCATCAACGCGGAAATCTGGCCCAGGGCCAGCAGCGATCCCACCAGTCCGAAAAAGGCGAAGAACGTCGCCGAGGCCGCCTTCACCTTCAGCTGTCGGAAGAGCTGGAGCGAATGGCGATCCTGATAATGCATATATTCATGCGACAGCACCGCCGCCAGTTGCGCCTCGTCGCGCGTGCGCAGCAACAGCCCGGACCAGAGCTGCATCATGCCGTTCGGCGCGATGTTGGCGTTGAAATAGGGCGTGCGCATGACATAGATGCGCACCTCCTTGCAGCGCGGCCCCACCGTGCGGCAGAACACGTCGTTGACATAGGCGTTCAGCGCCGCGTCCCGAATAACGAAGTTGGACGCCTTGAGCTTGCGCTCTTCCTCGTCCATTTGCATCCACAGTCCACGTTCGTCCTTGTCCTGCGGCTGATAGGCGCCGGTTACGACGATGGGAGGTGGGGCGGCGGGCGGATCGCCAGCCTGCCGCGCCGCTGCGGAGGACAGCGACTGGACCAGCAGGGCTGCGATCAGGGCCGCCCCGGTCAGACGGCCCTGTTTCATTTCGTTGCAGTGGTGAGTGCTGCGGTCGGAACGACGCGCCCCGGGAAGCCGTCAAGCAATTGGCCGACCCGCTTGTCCGCGCCTTCGGCCGTCCGCACGTCCCCGCCCATCTGCGGATCGGCGTTGAACCAGATGACCTCACCGCTATGCAGATCGACCAGTCCGGCATAGCCGATATGCACGCCGGGAATCACCGCAACGCCCAGCATTGCGCCGAAAATCTGCGCGGTCTTGCGGCCGGCCGACCCATAGGCGTCGTGGGTGTAGAGGAACAGGGCATAGTCCGCGCCGGTCATCTGCGCGATCCGTTCCGTTCCCGTGCCCAGCGTCCAGTCAAACGTTTCGCGCTTGGTCGGCAAACGCTGCCCGACAAACAGCTTGTGTATCTGGATCGACTGGGAAACGGCACGGAACAGCGCGCGATAATCCGCGAGATACGCCCCATCGTCACCCTCCGGATCTGCGACGAAGTTGATCTTCGCGCCGGAGACCTTTTCATTGCGGCGCATCGCCTGCTCGATCAGATCCCGCGCAGCGCCGGTCCAGTCGGCATTAGGCTCATCAACGCCGCCCGCGGTAAGGGTGCCAACCTGCACCTCAGGCCGGAAAACAACGATAGTCGCCTGCCTGTCAGTCGGGAACGTAAAGCCCGGCTTGATAGCCGATCGTTCCTGCGCATGTGCTGCCCCCGCAACACAAAACGCCATGGCGGTCAGCGCCGCCCAAAACTTCCCCCGCATTCATTCCCCCAAAAAGCCTGCGACGACGCCCCCGCGTCGTTCCACATTGGCTAACAGCAAATGAAGAGGGCAGGCAAGAGGGACAAGAATCAACTCAACGCTTTACGCACCGCCTCGTTCACCACCTGCGGGTTGGCCTTGCCCTGCATGGCCTTCATCGTCTGGCCGACGAAGAAGCCGAACAGCGCTTCCTTGCCGCCCTTGTACTGCTCGACCTTGTCGGCATTGTCGGCCAGCACCTTGGCCACCGCCGCGTCGATCGCGCCGGTGTCCGACGTCTGCTTCAGGCCCTTGGCCTCGACGATGGCGGCCGGCTTCTCGCCGGTTTCCAGCATGATCTCGAACACCTGCTTGGCGATGGTGCCGCTAATCGTGCCGTCCGCGACCAGCGCCAGCAGTTCCGCGCCCTGCGCCGGGCTGACCGGGCTGTCTTCGAGGCTCTTGCCGATGCGGTTGAGCGCGCCATAGAGTTCGGACAGCAGCCAGTTGGCCGACGCCTTGGCCACGTCACCTTCACCCTTGTTCTGGATGCGCGCGCCCTCTGCCAGCAGCGCCTCGAACCAGCGCGCGGTGTCGGCGTCGGCGGTCAGCGTGGTGGCGTTATAGGCGGACAGGCCCAGATCATTGACGTAGCGCGCGCGCTTGGCGTCCGGCAGTTCGGGCAGCGACGCGCGGCATTCGGCCAGAAACGCCTCGTCCAGTTCCAGCGGCAGCAGGTCGGGATCGGGGAAGTAGCGATAGTCGTGCGCATCTTCCTTCGACCGCATGGAGCGGGTCTCGTTCCGGTCGGGATCGTAGAGGCGGGTTTCCTGCACGATCTTGCCGCCGGCCTCGATCACGTCGACCTGCCGGCTCGCCTCATGCTCGACCACGGCCATGACGAAGCGCACCGAGTTGACGTTCTTCGTTTCCGTCCGCGTTCCGAATTCCTCGCCCGGGCGACGCACGGAGACGTTCACGTCCGCGCGCATCGACCCCTGGTCCATATTGCCGTCGCACGAGCCGACATAGCGCAGGATCGTCCGCAGCTTCGAGAGATAAGCCCCTGCTTCGGCAGGCGAACGCATGTCCGGCTTCGACACGATCTCCATCAGCGCCACGCCCGACCGATTGAGATCGACATAGCTGCGCGTGGGATGCTGGTCGTGCATCAGCTTGCCGGCGTCCTGCTCGACATGGATGCGCTCGATGCCGATCGTCTTGGTCGAGGATTCCGGGTTCTTCTCGTCCAGCACGATGTCGATCTGCCCCTCGCCCACCAGCGGGTGGTAGAGCTGGCTGATCTGATAGCCCTGCGGCAGATCGGCGTAGAAATAATTCTTGCGGTCGAAGCGCGACCATGTGTTGATCTGCGCATCGATCGCCATGCCGGTGCGCACCGCCTGGCGGATGCACTCGCGGTTCGGCACGGGCAGCATGCCCGGCATCGCGGCGTCGACTAGGCTCACCTGCGTATTGGGTTCCGCGCCGAAAGCGGTCGCCGCGCCGGAAAAGAGCTTCGCCTGGCTGGTGACCTGCGCGTGGACTTCCAGGCCGATCACGACCTCCCACTCGCCGGTTGCGCCCTGGACCCGATATGCTGCCTGTGCTGTCGTGCTTGTCATGCCAGCCATCTAGGCAATTCAGATCGACGGGGCAACGGTCTCCACCGGGGAAAGTGCGGCTTTCTGGCGGCCATGGACCCAGCGCCGCGACAGGATGCGCCCCGGCTCCTCGATCAGGCGGTAGGAGAGCGCCGCCACCGCCACCACCAGCGCCACGATGGCGAGCGCGATCACGGTCTGGGTAAGGTCCGAGCCGATCAGTATCTTGCCCGGTTCGCCACTCGGCAGGCGGGTGCCGATCACCTCGAAGCCGAGCTTCTGCCCGGCGAGTTTCAGCACGTCCGTCGTGCGCGTGATAACGAACAGGTGGACCATGTAGATGGAGTAGGACCAGCGGCCCAATGCCTGCATCGGCGCAGTGCAGAGCGCCCGGCTGACGAAGCCGCCCTCGCGCGCGAAGACCAGAATGGCGGCGGCGAACAGCGGCGGCATCGCATATTCGATCGGGCCGGAGGTGATGCGCATCAGCGCCAGCAGGCAGGCGGCAGCGGCGCAGAGTTCGACGAGGCCGGCGAAGCGCCCTGCCCGCGCCTTGCTCGCGCGGTGCAGTTCATAAGCCAGCATGCCGATGCCGAAGCCGTAGAGGCAGCGGACAAGGCTCCAGCTGTAGGTCCAGTCGAGCCACTCATGCCCCACGCTCGCCATCACCAGCGGGGCCAGCAGCACGACGCCGCCGGCGACGAACAGGAAGCGCAGGCCAAGGAGCGACAGGCCGATGGCGACGAGCAGATAGGCCCAGATTTCCGCCGCAATGCTCCAGCTGGGGCCGTTCCAGGTGGTCGCGTCCTGCAGGCCGAAGATCTGGAGCAGCGCCAGATTCTGCCACAGCGCGTCCCCGGACTGGCTCCCCGTAAAAGCCTCGCGCCCGGTGAAACTGTCCAGATGCAGGACCAGGCTGGCGATCTCGATCGCAGCATAGGCCCCGATCATCGCCAGATGCACCGGATAGACCCGCCCCAGCCGCAGCGCCATGAACGCGAACGGCGAATAACCCTCCGCCAGCCGCCGGCCATAGCTCGCCATGATGACGAAACCCGACAGCACGAAGAAGAAATCCACCAGCAGCCACGCATTGCGAAAGATCGGCAGCGCCGCGATGCCGCCGGTGACCTGAAGGTGGAACAGCACCACGAAACAGGCGCACAGACCTCGCAGGGAATCGAGCGCGATGTAGCGTCGGGGGTGGGTGGCGGTCATGCCGCCGGGCTTAGCGGGTGCGGGTGAAGAAATGCCTATTCCGGCGTAATGAGCGGGACGTCGGGGAAATAGCCGCGATAGAAGCGCGGATCGCGGGTGAGGATGGTTGCGCCGAGGGATTGGGCGTGGCCGCCGATAAAGAAATCCGGAAGCGTTCTGCGTATCTCGTCGCCACCGCCCTGCTCACGGCGTCGCTTGAGATATAATTGATAGGCATTGCCAGCCTGATAGCCCGCGTCCGCACCAAGCATCTCGGTGCGGATCAGCATCGCGACAAGCAGATGCGAACACTCTTCATACGATCCCACCCAAGGCGCGCACTCAGCGATCACGATGGGGTTGATGAAAAGGTCCGCTCCGTGAACCGCCCGCTGGATCTGCGCTAGCGACCAGTCAAACCAGCGGAGATCGCGATTAAGAACATCTATCAGGACATTCGAATCGACGAGAATCACGGCTCAAAATCACCACGAATTTCTCGCATATAATCGTCGGTGCTCTGGCCGGTCGCATATTTTCCTGCGATCGACATGATGGCTTGCGTAACCAGACGGACCCGCTCATCGGCGTCTTCCGGACCAAGGCCGAGTGGGGCGACGACCACTTGTCCCGCCTCGTTCATCATGACCTTATAGGGCTGACCAGGAACCAGGCCCGCAGCGCGCAGCATCTCTTCGGGAATCCGCACATTCCCGCCATGCGCTACGATCCCGCCCTCAATCTTCGCCTGCGCGTTCATATCCAGCCTCCAGCGCTATCCTTCTAGCACTGGAGGAAGTCACTTACCACCACTTGCCCGGCCGCGCCACGAAGCTCGCGCGCTCCTCGATCGCCAGGCCCGCATTCAGCACGCCCTGCTCGTCCAGCGCGCGGCCGATGATCTGGAGGCCCAGCGGCAGGCCCTGCGCGTCCAGCCCGCCCGGCACCGCCATCGCCGGCAGGCCCGCGAGCGACGCCGGCACGGTGAATACGTCGTTGAGGTACATCGCCAGCGGATCGGCCTGCTTCTCGCCCAGCGCGAAGGAGGCGCTCGGCGCGGTCGGGGTCAGCAGCAGGTCGCACTTTTCGAAAGCCTGCTCGAAGTCGCGGGCGATCAGCGCGCGGACCTTCTGCGCCTGGGTGTAATAGGCGTCGTAGAAGCCCGCCGACAGCACATAGGTGCCGATCATGATGCGGCGCTTGACCTCCGGCCCGAAACCCAGAGCGCGCGTCGCGGCATACATGTCCTGCAAGCCTGCGCCATCGGGCAGGTCGCGCTGGCCATAGCGCACGCCGTCATAGCGCGCGAGGTTCGACGACGCTTCGGCCGGCGCGATGATGTAATAGGTCGGCAGCGCGTACTTCGTGTGCGGCAGCGAGACCTCGACCACTTCCGCGCCGGCGTCCTTCAACCACGCGATGCCCTGCTCCCACAGCGCCGCGATCTCCGGGTTCAGGCCATCGGGGCGATATTCCTTCGGAATGCCGACCTTCTTGCCCTTGAGATCGCTGGACAAACCGGCTTCCCACTGCGGCACGGCCAGGTCGAGGCTGGTCGAATCCTTCGGGTCGAAGCCCGCCATATTCTCCAGCATGATCGCGTTGTCGCGCACCGTGCGCGCCATCGGCCCCGCCTGGTCGAGCGAAGAGGCGAACGCCACGATGCCCCAGCGCGAGCAGCGGCCATAGGTCGGCTTGATGCCGGAAATGCCGGTGAAGGCCGCCGGCTGGCGAATGGAGCCGCCGGTATCCGTGCCGGTCGCCGCCGGGCACAGTCGCGCGGAAATCGCCGACGACGAGCCACCCGACGATCCGCCCGGCGCCAGCGCCGCGTTGCCGCCGTCATTGCGCTTCCAGGGCGAGATCACATTGCCGAAATAGCTGGTCTCGTTGGAAGACCCCATGGCGAACTGGTCGAGGTTGAGCTTGCCCAGCATGCCCGCGCCCGCCGCCCACAGCTTGCCCGACACCGTGCTTTCATAGGTCGGCACGAAGCCTTCAAGCATGTGCGACGCGGCGGTGGTCTGCACGCCCTCGGTGCAGAACAGGTCCTTCATGCCGATCGGCACGCCCGAAAGCGGCTTCAGGTCCCCAGAAGCGCGCGCGGCATCGGCCGCATCAGCAGCGGCCAGCGCCTTTTCCGGCGTCTCGACGATGAAGGCGTTGAGCGCCTTGGCGGCCGCGATATTGGCGTTGAAGCCCTCCGCCACTTCGCGCGCGGAAAACTCGCCGGCGCGGAAGCCGTCGCGGATCTCGGTGACGGTCAGGTCGGTAAGTTCGGTCATTATTCGATCACCTTGGGCACCGCGAAGAAGCCATGTTCGGCCTGGGGCGCATTGGCCAGCACCCGGTCGCGCACATTGCCATCCGTCACCGCGTCCTCGCGCAGGCGCTGCGTGTTGGGGATGACGGCGGTCATCGGCTCCACGCCGCTCACGTCCACCTCGCCCAGTTGCTCGACCCAGCCAAGGATGTTGTTGAGTTCGGGCACCATCGCCTCCGCCTCCGCCTCGCTCACGCTGATGCGCGACAGGCTGGCGATCTTCTTCACGGTTTGCAGGTCAATCGACATGCCGCCGCCGCTAGCACCCGCGCCTGCATGCTTCAAGCCTTGCCCATGGCCAGCCTATCAGATAGCCAATCCCATCGGCGTGGGGGCACGCCGGTCAGCCGTTGACGGAGACCAAGATTGGCCCGCAAGTTCCTGTACGTCATTGCCGGTCTGGTCGTGCTCGCCATCGCTGGCGGGGTCGTCTATAACATCTGGGGGCAACAGCTGATCCAGATCGCCATGGTGCCGCGCAGCGCCTTCACGCCGATCGCCCCGCTGCCCGCCAATGCCTATGCCGACAAGACCATGTGGCTGTCCCGGCCGGACATGGCTGGCGACAATCCCTCGCACTGGCTGCCGGACGGATACAGGGACCCGGCCCCCGCATCCGAAAAGGCCGCCATCTTCTTCGTCCACCCCACCTCCTTCATCACCGTGGGCGACGCGAAGTGGAACATGCCGCTGGACGACAAGGACGCGCTCGCCACCGCGCAGCGCTTCGTGCGTGCGCAGGCCAGCGCCTTCAACGGCGTCGGCGACATCTGGGCGCCGCGCTATCGCCAGGCCAATTATGGCGCGTTCCTGACCGACAAGCCCGATGGCGCGAAGGCGATCGACGCGGCCTATGGCGACGTGGCGCTGGCGTTCAGGGCGTTTCTCGCCGCCAATCCCACCGGCCCGATCATCCTCGCGTCGCACAGCCAGGGGTCGCGGCACTTGCTGCGGCTGCTGAAGGAACAGGTCGCCGGCACACCCGTCGCCGCGCGTATCGCCGCGGCCTATGCGGTCGGCACGTCCTTCTCCGTGGAGGCGGACCTGCCGGCGCTCGGCCTGCCCGCCTGCGCCCGGCGCGATCAGGCCAACTGCATCGTTTCCTGGCAGAGCTATGCCGAGCCGGCCGATCCCTCCCCGGTTATCGAACGGTTCGAAAAAAGCGCTGGCCTGACCGGCAAGCCGCGCAAGGGCACGCACATGCTCTGCACCAACCCCATCACCGGCGCGTTCAACGGCTCCGCGCCCGCCAGCGCCAATCTGGGCACACTGTCGCAGAGGGACGAGAGCAAGGCGGTCGCGCTGGTCGTCGGCGCAGTGCCGGCGCGCTGCGACACCAGCGGCGTGCTGATGATCGGCGATCCGCCGGATCTTGGCCCCTATACGCTGCCGGGCAACAACTATCATGTCTATGACTATGCGCTGTTCTGGGGCAATCTCCGCGCCGACGCGAAAGCGCGGCTGGCCGCCTTCCTGAAGCGCGGAACGAAGCCCGCAAAATGACTCTCGTCACCACGGACCGCAACGCCTTCCGGGACGCCCTGCCGGAGGGCGGACGCCTCATCGGCATGGATGTGGGGACGAAGACCATCGGTCTGGCGCTCTGCGACGACCGCTGGACCATCGCCAGCCCCGCGCACACCGTCGCGCGCGGCAAATTGAGCAAGGACAAGCCGGCGCTGGCCGCCTTCATCGCGCAGCAACTCGTAAAAGGCATCGTCATCGGCCTGCCGCTGAACCTCGACGGCACAAACTCACCGCGATCGCAGGCCAGCCGCGCCTTCGCGCAGAATATCGCGGACCTTGGCCTGCCGATCCTGCTGTGGGACGAACGCTGGTCGACCCAGGCGGTGACGCGCACTTTGCTCGAGGCGGACGCCAGCCGCGCACGGCGGGACGAACTGGTCGACAAGCTGGCGGCAAGTTACATCTTGCAAGGCGCGATCGACGGGCTGATGGGCGGGATGTGAGGGGCGGGCCGTCCGCTGGCGATCAAGGGCGTGTCAGATGGCAAGCGCCGCGACCTGCCGATTGGAGACGCGACCAGGCGGCCAGGTTCACCCGCCGGCATTCCTCGCCTTTTCGCCCGTCGGCCGCACAATAGCTATCGACGAGAATCGCAGCGCCCTGACGCCCTACCCCGTGGCTTGAAACGACGCCGGCCAGCCGATCAGGACGTCGGCTGAATCTCGCATTGCCCCCGGTGCATCCACGTCAGGTCGAGCGCCACCGCGTCCATCGCGCGCGAGACGAAGGCGAACATGCGCGTGGGATCGGCCGGGTCCTGGTCCAGCACGATATAGGAAAAGGCTTTGCCCATGATCGTCTTGCCCGCCTCGACATGCTTGGGCCAGTAGTCGGCCATGCGGTCGAAGGTGTGACCGGCCATTTCGAACAGTTTGCCCGGATCTTCTACGACGCGATAGCCGGCGGCAGGCGCTTCGCCCGGCCGCTCCGTCCCCACCCCAACGGCATAGGGCACCTTGGCCGGGGCCAGTTCCAGCGTGAAGTCGTGGGATTCGGCGTACACGATCTCCGATTCCGCCTGCTCGCGCGACGGATCGATATTGGTGGCGTGGCGGACATGGCATGTGAGCACGCGCTTGCCGAACTGCGCGGTCGGCACCTTTGGCGCACCGTCGTCGAACATCATGTCCACGGGCGGCTCCCCACTCAGCGGCTTGTCGAGTTGCGCCGCCACTGGCTGGCTCATCAGGCCGAGGCAGGCGAGCGTCAGAAGCGGAAAACGGTGGAAACGAGCGCGCATCCAATGGGCCTTTTCAAAAACCTTTGGCTTTGACGTCTTAAAGCACTAACTGGCCGGGCGATTATGCGCGGGGCCTCCCGCTTGCACCAGTGCAGCGATTAGCCGCCGATGGTGACGTTCTTGCAGTAGGGCTTGGCGCTGCCCTTCAGAGCGATCGTCAGGCCGGTGCCGTTCGGATCGGTCGGGTCGACGAACGACTGGCTGATCGCCTTGCGCCAGCCGGCCGGCAGAGCGGCGAAGCCAGCCGAGGACAGCAGGCCCAGCTTGTTGTTGATCGTCTGGCTGTTGTAGTAATAGTCGAGGAAGCCGACCAGCGTGCGGCGCGTGCCAGCGTCCGCAAAGCAGGTGTAGGTCAGCAGGTTCGACGTGCCGACGATCGGGTAAGCGGCGACGCCGGCCGGGTTGGCCAGAGCGCTGCTCTTCGAAGCGGCTTCCACCCAGTCCTGCGGACGGTTGCGGCAGCGCGTGCCGGTGCCCGAGGCGCAGGCCGAGCTGGCGACATAGTTGCCGTTCGCGGCCGATTCCGGAGCCAGGATGCTGCCGAAGGCGGCGAGCGCCGTGGCCGAGGTCGGCGCACGATAGTAACCGGCGGCGTTACGCACGTCGGCGGTCTGCAGGTTGTAGTCATTGGCTTCGGTGAAGATCACGCCCGGCAGGACGAAGTCGGGACCGACATAGCCGATGCGGCCCTGCGTGACCGAAGCGCCGACAGCGGCGGGAACGGCGGTGAAGTCGATATACTTGGCGACACCGTCATTGCCGTTGGCCAGCGTGTACTTGCCGACGGTCTCGGGACCATTGGCCGAGGCCGAGTAGAAGGTGCGGCCAGCGCCACGGTTGTCGGAAGACTTGTTCCAGACCGCGCCGACCAGATCCTTGTTCAGCGTCGACTGCGTGCGGGTGGCGCCCGTCGAGTCGACATAGGAACCGGGCAGACGGCTGTTCGAGTCGGGGTAGCTGTTGCCGGCGTAGCTGGCGCAGGCGTTCGACAGGAAGCGCGTCCAGAGCGAGGTCGTGCCCGAGCTGTCTTCACGACCGACGATCTGCATGTCGACGCTGAAGGTGCCCGTGTCCGACGGATCCTGAAGCGAAACGCCGCCGTTCAGGGTCTTGAGCGAACCGGCGTTCCAGTTGACGATCGTGCCGTTGAAGATCGCGCAGACCTGGGTCTGCTGCAGGCGCAGGCCGCCCGAACCGTCCGCGCGCGGATAGGTCAGGTTGAAGCTGTATTCGGTGATGCCGCTGGCGGTGCGGGTCTTCTTGTAGACCGGGTCATAGGCGATGGTCACCGGCGCGATCAGCAGCGGGAACTGGATCATCGGGCCATAGCTGCGAACCGGGTTCGGATACTGGCCGGTGCCCGGCGTGGCGCCCGGCGCGACGACGGTGACGCCCTGAACGGTGCCGCCATTGTTGTAGGCCGCGACGTCCGAAGTGCCCAGCGAGGTTTCCGACAGAGCATAGTTGATGCTCGGGAAATACTGGTTGCCCGCGATCGGGCTGATGTCGCCGGCGACGATCGGGTCATGGCTGAAGAACGCGCCGATGCCGCCGCCCGAGCCGGTCGACTTGTAGACGACCATGTCGTTGGGAACGGCGTCCGTCGTGGCGCAATCCTGCGGCGGGTTACCCGTGTAGCTGAAGTCGGGCATCGTCTGCTCGACCGGCGGCGTGCCGGCGAAGATCAGGTCGGTCTTGATGCTGTAGCAGTCAGCAGCCTGACGGAAATAAGGCGCCGGCAGCGACGCGCCGTTGCCGTAGATGGTTTCGACGGTCTGCGCCTGGGCGACGCCGGTCAGGCCAGTGGCGATCAACGCCGCAGCCGTGCTCATGAGACACGCTTTACGAAGCATAGGAACCTCCTGAAAAAAGACAAACAAACAGGATCGACCCGCCAAATCATTTGGCGAGTGACTTATGAATGACAATAATCTGTCATTAAAATTTCACAAATCTGTATAAAATACGGGACTCGACCCCAAAACGCCCCGCCAGACCCAGTAAACCCCCTAGAATCCTTAAGAAGTGACCCTCCCCAATGTTTTCGACAACTGTTCCGGATCAAGTAGAATCAGGTGTCGCGGCGCTCATAAACATTAAACCCGTAACATTTTTATGACAGTGCGGGTGGGTAGCTGGTCCGGGGAATCCTCTGGCGCAAAGCAGGCGTCTCATCATGCCGCTCATGCGTCCGGCGGGGACCAGATGCCCGGTGTGACGGCGCGTGACGTCGATCTTTGGGGGGAATATCTCATGGGGGAGGCCGCAGCGGCTTCGCAACTGGCGGGGGCAGCCTATGGCGCCGCGCATCTGGTCGATCGATTGGTGAGTGCGGACCTTCTGACCCGCGAATCGGGTAACCGCGCGCTTCAGGTCCAGCGCGAAAGCGGCGAGCGGATCGAGGCGATCCTGACGCGCCTGGGCATGGTGTCGGAACAGCGACTCGCGCGCTTCTTCTCGACCGTCACCGGCATCCCGCTGGCGCGCCCGCAGCAGTTCCCTGACGAACCCGTCCGGCTGGACATGATCTCGCCCCGCTTCCTGCGGGACCAGCATATACTGCCGATCGCGGAAGAAGGCGGCCGGCTGCTCGTCGCCGTCGCCAATCCGCTCGATCCCTATGCGCGCGACGCCTTGTCCTTCATGCTGGGCGCGCCGGTGAAGCTGGTCGTCGCGATGCAATCCGACATCGACGCCGCGCTGGAGCGCCTGCACGGTCAACCGCAGGACGAGGCGGCGCAGGAGGATATTCTCGACGAGGAGGACCTCGAACGCTTCAAGGACCAGGCCAGCGACGCTCCCGTCATCCGCGCCGTCAACCGCCTGATTGCCCGCGCCGGCGAGATGCAGGCGTCGGACATCCATCTGGAACCGGCCGAAGACGGCATGGCCGTGCGCTTCCGCATCGACGGCGCCATGCGGGAAATGACGCCCCTGCCCGCCGCGATGAAGCAGCCGATCGTCGCGCGCATCAAGGTGATGGCGTCGCTCAACATCGCCGAGCGCCGCCTGCCGCAGGATGGCCGCCTGCGCCTGGCGGTGCGCGGCCATGAGATCGACCTGCGCGTCGCCACCGCGCCGACCATCCATGGCGAGAGCGTGGTCATGCGCCTGCTCGACCGTTCCAGCGTCGCGCTCGACTTCGCCGCTCTGGGCTTCAGCGGCGAACAGACCGACGCCGTGCTCCGCACGATCCGCCGTCCGCATGGCATCATGCTGGTCACCGGCCCCACCGGCAGCGGCAAGACGACCACGCTCTACGCCGCGCTCGACCAGATCAACACGCCCGGCCGCAAAATCCTGACGGTCGAGGACCCGATCGAATATAGGTTGAAGGGCGTCAGCCAGACGCAGGTGCAGCCGGGCATCGGCCTGACCTTCGCCTCCTCGCTGCGCTCCTTCCTGCGCCAGGACCCCGACGTCATCATGGTCGGCGAAATCCGCGATCTGGAAACCGCGCAGATCGCGGTGCAGGCGGCGCTGACCGGCCACAGCATCCTGTCCACCCTGCACACCAACAGCGCGGCGGCGGCGGTCACCCGCCTGCTCGACATGGGCATGGAACCGTTCCTGCTGACCAGCACGCTGAACGCCGTGCTGGCCCAGCGCCTCGTGCGTCGGCTGTGCCCGCATTGCAGCACGCCGCTGCCCGACGCGCAGGATCGGCTGCACGCCAGCGGAGTCGATCCCGCGCTGATCGCCGCGCTGCCCGCCGACGCCAGCTTCCGTCAGCCGGGCGGTTGCGAGGAATGCGGCCAGTCGGGCTATCGCGGCCGCGCCGCCGTGGTCGAACTGTTCGAAATCTCCGAAGCCCTGTCGGACCTCATCATAGGTCGCGCCGAAGCGCGCGAACTCCAGCGCGTCGCCGAGGAAGCGGGCATGCGATCGATGCTGGCCGACGGCCTCGACAAGGCCGCGCGCGGCGTCACGACCATTGAGGAAGTGCTGCGCGTGACACGGGAAATCTGACGCATGCCGCTGTTCCGATATCGCGCGGCGGCCGCCTCCGGCCCGATCCGGGAAGGAACCGTGGAGGCGGAAACCGCCGCCCTCGCCCTCGCCCGCGTGCAGGAACAGGGCCTGCGCCCGATCCAGATCCGTCCGGCCCCCGCAGCGGGTGCGAAATCCGGCGAGAAGCTGGATATGGCGCAGGTCACCAAGCTGTTCGGCGAACTGGCGACGCTGGTCGGCGCTGGTCTGTCGCTCGACCGCGCACTGGCGATCGCGCTCGACAATGTCGACCCCGGCGCGCTCCACCGCCAGTTGCAGGCGATCCACCAGAGCGTGCGCGAAGGCATGCCCCTGTCGCAAGCGATAGAAGCGACCAGGGCCGGCTTCCCGCCGCTCGCTGCGCCGATGATCGCAGCCGGGGAAGCCAGCGCCACGCTCCCCGCGGCCCTCGCGAAGCTGGCCGCCACGCTGGAGCGCGCGCAGAAACTGCGCAGCGAAGTGATATCGGCGCTGATCTATCCCTGCATCCTGACCGGCATCGGCCTGTCGGTGATCGTGTTGATGCTGCTGTTCATCGTGCCGCAGTTCGAAGGACTGTTCTCCAGCGGCGAGGACCGGCTGCCGGCCATGACCCGCACCGTGATGGCCGCCAGCCGCGCGTTCCGCAGCTATGGCCTCGTCATGATCGCGATGCTCGCCGGCCTCGTCTTCCTGATCCGCGCCTGGTTGCGCCAGCCCGCGACGCGCGCCGCGGTGGAGCGACGTCTGCTGCGCCTGCCGCAGATCGGCGACCTGATCCGCCGGGTCGAAACCAGCCGCTTCGCGCGCGTCCTCGGCACGCTGCTGGGCGGCGGCGTGCCCCTCGCCCCCGCTCTTGCTCTGGCCCAGCGCACCATCGGCAACCGCTTTATCGCGGACGCCGCCGCGATCATCGTCGACCGGGTCCGCGAAGGCGCGTTATTCTCGCAGCAGGCGACCGAAGCGGGCGTCTTCCCTCGCCTCGCGCTCAGCTTCATCCGCACCGGGGAGGAGACGGCGCAGCTCGACGTCATGCTCGAACGGCTGTCGGACGTGCTGGACGATGAAGTCTCCGTCCGCCTCAAACGCTTCGTCGGCATACTGACGCCCGCCATCACCGTGGTCATGGGTGTCATCGTCGCGACCGTAATCGGGTCCATCATGTCCGCCATATTGGGCTTCAACGATCTCGCTCTGGAGTAGTCATGTCTTCCCTTCCCCCTCCCGGCCGATCCGACGAAGCCGGCTTCACCCTGCTCGAACTGCTGGTCGTCATCGCCATTCTGGGCCTGCTGGCGGCGATCGTCGCGCCGCAGGCGCTGCGCTATCTGGGCAGCTCGAAAAGCTCGACCGCCAAGGTGCAGATCAAGAATATCGCCGCCGCCATGGAGCTGTATCGCTTCGACAATGGCGGCTTCCCGCCCGCCGGCTCGGGCCTCGACGCGCTGGTGAAGGCCCCGGCCAACGCGCCTGCCTGGAACGGTCCCTATCTGCCGCAGGCCAGCGCGCTGACCGACCCGTGGGGCAAGCCCTACGCCTTCAAGGCGCCGGGCGAGCATGGCGAATATGACATCTTCACCCTCGGTTCCGATGGCGCGCCCGGCGGCACTGGCGAGGCGAAGGACGTCGGTAACTGGTAGATTTCATGTCGCTGATCGAAGCCCTGATAGCGGTCGCGATTTCCGTGCTGATCGCCACCATCGCCATGCCATCGATGAACCGCGCGATGGAGGCGGGCGCGCGCGCCACTGCCGGCGTCGCGCTGGTGGCGGATTTGCGCGCGGGCCGCGCCGACGCCATTCGCTTCGCGCGCCCGGTGTCGCTCACCATCAGCCAGGACGGCCGGCGCTATCGTATCGGCCGGTCGATCGTCGACCTGCCTGGCGCATCGCGATTGCAGGCGGCCAATGACGCGCGGCTGACCTTCTATCCCGACGGCTCCTCCACCGGCGCGCGGCTGGCGCTGGGCGATCTGCGGCTGCGCGTCGCGCCCGCCACGGGCCTCGTCTCGCAGGCCAGCATCCTCTCACAGGAGCGCGCGCGGCGATGACTGTCCCGACCAGTGAACGCGGCTCCGTGCTGGTGGAGGCGTTGATCGCCAGCGCCATATTGGCGATGATCCTGGCCGCGACCTTCCAGACATTGCAGGACAGCGCGCGCCGCGCCCGCCGCGTCGCGGACCAGCGCACCGCCCTGCTGATCGCGCAGTCGCGCCTCGCGGAATATCCGCTGAACCGCGCGCCCGTTCCCGGCAGCCGCCATGGCGAGGAACTGGGCTATCGCTGGCATGTCGATGTCAGCCCGACGACCGTGACCGGCGCGGGAACGGCCTTTGCGCTGAGCGTCCTCGTCACCAGCCGCCGCGACGCCAGCGTGCGCGCGCGGCTCGATAGCCTGAGGCCCGGCGCATGACGGCACGCGCCCCTCTGGAGGCCGGCTTCTCGCTGGTCGAACTGCTGGTCGCCATCGCGATCCTGGGCATGCTGTCCGCCATGCTGCTCTCCGGCCTCGTCACGGGCCGCAAGAGCTGGCAGAGGGTCGAACAGCGCACACAGGCGGGCGAGGACGTCATGGCCAGCCAGCAGATGTTGCGCGACCTGGTCCGGCGGCTCTATCCGCAGGGCAGCCTGCGCGGCAGCGCGCCCTTCACCCAGTTCACCGGCGACGAGAAGCAGATGCTGTTCGACGCCGCCGTGCCCGATGCGAAGGCCCCCGCTCCGCCGCAGACCTATCATCTCTCGCTCTCCGCCGCCGGCGCGCTGGTGCTGGACAGCCGCCCCGCCTTGTCGCTGACGCCCGATCGCATGGCCGAACGGACCGTCATCAGCACGGGTCTTGCGGGACTTGAGATCGCCTATTTCGGTCCTGACGCACCCGGCCTGCCGCCGATCTGGCAGCATCGTTGGGAGAGGCGACAGCGCCCGCCACAGGCGATCCGCATCCGCGCCCGCTTCCCGCGCGGCGACCGGCGCGTCTGGCCCGACCTGCTGGTCCAGCCCGCCGCGACGATCGACAATCTGTGCGTCTTCGTGCCGACGACCGGCCGGTGCAGGGGGCGGACATGACGCTGCGCGAAATCCTGTCGGCGGACATGCCGACCCTGCGCGGCTGGATCGCGCAGGGGTGGGACTGGTGGACCGACCAGCTGCTCTCCATGCTGCCGGCAAAGCTGCGGCGCGGCCATCGCGGCGTCATCCTGCACCGCGACCCGCGCGATCCGTCCGGCTGGCGGACCGGCAGCGACCAGAGCGCGCTGATGCTGAGCCGCCGCCAGCAGCGCAATGTGCTGCTCGCGCTCGACCCCGGCGAGGTGCTTTGCCGCATCATCGACGTGCCGCCGCTCGGCCGAGGCGACCTGCGACAGATGCTCGCCCATGACATCGACCGCATCGGTCCCATGCCAAAGGCCGACGCCTGTTTCGATTTCGAAGTGCTGGAGCGCAGCGAAGAGCGCCAGTCGATCCGCATCGCCATGCTGCCGCGCCAGCGCCTGACCGGCTGGCTCGACGAACTCGCCGCGCTCGGCATCGCCCCGGCGCGAGTCGCGCTGCGGGAGGAGGATGGCGCGCATTTCGATTTCCTGCGCGCCGCCGGACTGTCGAGCCGCGCTTCCACCGGCCTTGGCTGGTGGATCGCGCTGGCCCTGTTGTTCGCGCTGAATCTCGGCGCGCTGGTCTGGCGCGATATCGCGCTGACGCAAGCGACGCAGGACGCGGTCGAGGCGCAGGCCCCCGCCGGCCGATCCGCGCTGATGATCCGCCAGCGGATCGAGAAGGAGCAGCAGCAGCGCCAGTGGATCGTGCGCACCCGCGCGCAGAATGATCCGCTGCCCGCCATGGCTGCGATCACCGCCGCTTTGCCACCCAGCGCATGGGTGCAGCGCCTGGAATATCGGCAGGGACAGTTGCGCCTTGTCGGCTTCGCCCCCGGTGCGACCGATGTGGCGGAGGCGCTGCGCCAGTCGCCGATGTTGCGCGCCGTCAACGAAAATGACGCGGAAGCCGCCCCGGCCGGGGAAGCCAACCAGATGCGCGCCTTCGACATCAGCGCCACACTCGCACCGGGAGCCGCGCAATGAAGACGCCCTCTCCCCGCGAACAGCGGATGATCGCCGTGCTGATCCTGGTCGCGCTCGTCGCTTTCGTCTGGCTCGGCATCGTCCAGCCGATCCTTGCCGGTTTCGCAGAACGCCGTGAGGCGCGCGCACAGGCCGTGATCCAGAACGACCACAACCAGCAGCTCGCCGCGTCGATGCCGCTGCTGCGCGCCGCCGCCCGGCGTCAGCGCGAAGATGCTGCGGTCTTTTCCCTGCCCGCCCGCAATCAGGACGAAGCGACGGCGCGATTGCGCGATCTGGTGCGCGCCGCCGCCAACCGTAATGAACTCGTCATGAAAATGTCGCAAAGCGCCGAGGAACGAGCGGGTTGGGCAATCATGCGTGTGAATGGCGTCGCGAGGCTGGATCAGCTGACGCGCTTCCTTGCGGACGTGCAGAACGGCCAGCCGATCGTCATGGTCACGTCCACCAGCCTTGCGGCCAATGCGGCGTTTCAGACCGGGACTGCCGGTCCGATGGAGGTTCAGCTTGAAGTTGCCGTCCCTTACGACGCTGCGGCGATCCGCCGCTGAAGCGCCCCTGCCGGCGGCGCTGGCGGGGGTGCTCTTTGCCGCGCTGGTCTTCCAGCTTGCCTTGCCGGCGCAGGTCGACCTGCCCGACACAGCCCTGCGCCCGTTGAAAGCGCCCCAGTTGGCAACGATCTCCGCTGCCCCCGTCACCGTTCCCGCCCCGCTGGCGCAGCGCGACATCTTCGCGCCCGACGGCGCTGGTGGAGAAACCGACGCGAGCGGCGGCGCGACCCTGCTCGGCGTCGCACGGTCGGCGCGGGGCGGCGCCGCGGTGCTGAGCGTCGGCGGCGCGACGCAGGCCGTGCCGCTAGGCGGCCGTGTTGGCAACTGGCGCGTCACCGGAATCAGCGCGAACGCCGTGCGCCTCGACGATGGCGGGCGGACTGTCATCCTGCGCATCGGCCAGTCGACGCAGCCCGCCGCCACGCCCACCGAAGGATCGGTCGAATGAAACGCCTTGCAGGCATCGCCAATGGCGCGGCGACGGCGGCCATGCTCGTCCTCGTGTGCCCCGCGTTCGCGCAGCAGGACGACGGGGACGTCCGCGCCGTGATCGTGCCGGGTAACGGCAATATCCCCGATCCGCGCGCCGTTCTGCCGGAGGAGCCGCTGCCGCGCGGCGACATCCAGCTGAACTTCCCCGGCGTCAGCGCGCAGCAGGTCGCCCGCGCCGTGTTCGGCGACATATTGCACGTGCCCTACAGCATCGACCCGTCGCTGGAGATGCCGGTCACCGTCGTCACCAGCCGCCCGATCGCCCGCTCCGCCGTGCTGCCCTATATGGAGGGAGCCTTCCGCGCCGCCGGCCTCGCCATCATCGGCAGCAACGGCACCTATGTCATCACCACCGTCGAGCAGGCGCGCCAGCAGGCGTCGCTCGTGGGCGAAGACACGCGCGGCTTCGGCAATGAGGCGTTCACTCTGCGCTTCGTCAGCGTGAAGCTGCTGCAACAGGTGCTCGAATCCGTCCTGCCCGGCCTCGTCACGCAAGCCGACACCGGCCAGAACATCCTGACCGTCAGCGGCACCACCGGCCAGCGCCGCGCGGTGCGCGATCTGGTCGAGCGGTTCGACGTCAACTGGCTGCGCAACATGTCCTTCGCAGTCTATGTGCCGCGCCGCACAGACGCCCGGCTGATCGTGCCGGAACTGGAAAAGCTGGTGGACAGCCCCGGCGCGCCCACGGCGGGCCTGGTCAAGCTGATCGCGATGGAGCGCCTCAACGGCATCCTGGCGGTGTCTTCCCAGCCGCAATATCTGGAGGATGTGAAGCGCTGGGTCGACATCCTCGATCGGGAGGGAGAGAACAGCCAGCCCCGCCTGTTCGTCTACCGCGTGCAGAACGGCCGCTCGGCTGACCTCTCCAAGACGCTGCTCGCCGCCTTTGGCGTCACCAATGGCGGGATGCGTTCTGCGAGCGGGCCGGACCAGGCGACGGGCGGCGCGTCGGCCGGCCTGTTCACACAGGATCGTGGGCAGAACAGCGTGCCCAACGGCTCGCCTCTGGCTCCCGCGCCCGCAGACGGTCAGGAACAGAATGGCAATGCGGCGCAGCAGTCCGACCCGACCGGCCTGCCCGGCGGCATGACCATCACCAGCGACGAGGCGAACAACGCCGTCGTCGTCTACGCCACGCCGCAACGCTATGCGATCATCGAGGACGCGCTGCGCAAGCTCGACATCCCGCCGCTTCAGGTGATGATCGAAGTCGCGATCACCGAAGTCTCGCTGAACGACGAACTGCGCTATGGCGTGCAATGGCTGTTCCGCGACGGCAATGACGAGGCCAGCCTGACGCGCGGCACGACCGCCACGCCGACGCGCATCTTCCCCGGCCTGTCGCTCGGCTATTCCAATGGCGGCAGCGTGCAGGCGACCCTGAACGCGCTGGAGGGGCTGACGAAGATCAACGTCGTCTCTGCGCCGAAGCTGCTAGTCATCAACAACCAGACCGCCTCGCTCCAGGTCGGCGACCAGGTGCCGATTTCCTCCTCGTCGGCGGTCAGCGTCGAAAATCCCAATGCGCCGATCGTCAATGCGATCGAATATAAGGATACCGGCGTCATCCTGAAGATCACGCCCCGCGTGAACGCCGGCGGCCTGGTCCTGCTCGACATCAGTCAGGAGGTCAGCGACGTATCGACCACAAGCACGTCGAACATCGACTCGCCCACCATCTCGACCCGCAAACTCGCCAGCTCGATCGCGGTGCAGGACAATCAGACGATAGCGCTCGGCGGCCTCATCCGCGCGATCAAGACGCGCGGCAGCGAGGGCATTCCGCTGCTCTCGCGCATTCCGGTGCTGGGCGCGCTGTTCGGCACCAAGACGCATAATGACCGGCGCACCGAACTGCTGATCCTGCTGCGCCCGCGCGTGGTGCGGACATCGGACGAAGGCCGCGCCATTACCGACGAGTTGCGCGACAAGATCCAGACGCTCAAGCCGGGAACCCGGGGTGCCGACCTGTAAGCGCGGGTCGCAGGACGGCTTCGCGCTGGTCACGGCGCTCGCCGCCGTTGCGATCTTCGGCTTCATCGCCTTCGCCATGCTCGCCGCCGAGAAGGGCAATATGGCCGGCGTCATCGCCCAGGGCGAGCAGGCGCGGCTGGCGGCGGCGGCCGATGCGGGCCTGGTCATCGCCGCCTCGCACCTGTCCGCCACCGGCATGGGCGCGCAGCCCTGGCGGATCGACGGGCGGGCCTATGCCCTGCGCTATCGCGATGTGGCCCTCGCCATCCGCATCGAGGATGAACGCGGCAAGATCCGCCTCAACGACCTCAGCGAAAGCCAGGTGCGGCTGATGTTCGAATCCGCCGGCGTCACCGGCCGCCGCGTCGATGACCTGACCGACGCCTTTCTCGACTGGACCGACAGCGACGACGAAGCCCGCCCCAATGGCGCGGAAGCCGCCGCCTATCAGCGCCAGGGCTATCGCCCGCGCAACGGCGCGCTCACCACGGTCAGCGAACTCGCGCTGATCCGGGGCATGGACCGCACCCTCTATGAGCGGCTCGCGCCGGTCTCCACCGTATTCTTCGGCGGCGCCGGCGCGTTCGATCCTACTACGGCCAGCCCCCTCGCCATGGCGGTGATGATGGAAAGCGGCATGGGATCGCCCGAAATCATCGCCCGCCAGCGCGAAATGGCCGGCCAGCGAACAGCACTGGAGTTGGGCGACCGCCCGCCTTTGGGCGCACGCCCGCTGACCGTCCGCATCACTGCGCAGCTCCCCGATGGCGCAAAGCTCGAACGCGCGACGATCATCGAATTCCCCGACGCCGTTCCGGGACGCTGGGAAATTCGTTACCAGCCCTGATCGACGCTCAGTCCGGGCAATCCGTCGGCTTGGGCGTCTGCTTGCAGCGATCATCATTGCCGCCGGCAAAGCCCTGCACATCGACGAAGATCTGCACGCGCTGGTCCTTGCCGTCGCCCGCGCCCGTCGCTTGCGCCGCCTGCGTCGCAGCGGCCGACGCCGCGTTGGAGGCAGCGACAGCGCCCGCATCCACCACCGGCGAACTCACGACGCCGACCGACGCGCCGCCGACCTGGAAGTTGTCGGCATTGGCCACCGCCGCCGCCGCGACGAACAGATTGCCCGCCACGCGCACGCCCGCGTCGCCCGCATCCACCGTGCCGCGCGGCGCGATCAGGAACACGTCCGGCGCCGTGACGCCGACCGCCGGGGTGAAGGCCGCGATGCCTGCGCCCGACACGCCGCCGACCGTATCGACCTGGCTGAAGGCGTTCTCGTCGATCCGCACCACCACCGGCGGGAAGCTGGCCGAACTCTTCGGTCCCTGCCCGGCGTTCAGGTCACCGTTCGAGGACCAGAGCGTGATGTCGCCGCCGCCCTGCGTGAACAGGCGGCTCTGGTTCAAGAGCAGGCTGCCATCGGTGAAGCTCATCACCCGGCCGCCGCGCAGGGTGATGATGCCCTCATAGCCGCTGGGGATGGAGGCGATCGTCGACGGGCTGATCTGGCTGAAGCCGATCAGCGGATTGCCGACCGCGTTCAGGCCCACTGCCCGGTCGCCCGCGAACAGGCGCGTGCCGTCATAGCTGCGCCGCGCCGCCTGATCGGCCGTGCGCACGGTCGACCCCGCAAGGATGCGTCCGCCCGGCCCCAGCAGCGCAATATCGCCGCCGCGCGCCGTCTGGATCGTCGAGAGGCGCAAGTCCAGATTGCCGGTCTCGACGGTTTCGGACGCGCCGGCCTCCCCGCCTTCCAGATTGTTGCGGGTATAGCCCAGATCCGGCGAGAACAGCGTGTTCACCACCCGATAGCCACGGCTGTACTGAAGGTAGGACGGGCCGTCCGGCCGAGACGTCATTTCCAGCTCGTTGAAATAGACTTCCTTCAGCAGGAAGGTCCGCTGACGCAGTTCGGGCAGCGCGACGAAAGCGTCATAGGCCTGCTGCGCCGTCACGTCGGTCGTGCCATAGGATGTCGTCAGCAGATCGGCCGCGTTCGCCTTCATCCAGGCGACCAGGATCGGCGCATAGATCGGCTGCGTCCGGTCGGCGATCATGTTGCCGTTCGCATCCTCGACCTGCACGAACAGATCGTCATCCAGTCCCGCGATATTCGCCGGATTGACGTAGATGTCGCGCAGCGCCGCGTAATCGACGCCCTTGGCCACGCCGAACAGCACGTTGATGTCCGCACCGGCCTCCGGCAGGGCCGGGTTCCATTCATTGCCGACCGACAATATGCCGCCGCCCATGGCGAGCTGGCCGTAGAAGTCGATTTCCGTGCCCTTCAACCGGCTGGGATCGACCACGGCGGAATTGAGGAACGGCCCGGCGTCGCGGCCAGCCTCCAGCGAGAAGCCGCCCGGCCCGCCGATGACGAAGCTGTTGCCCTGCAACGCCGGCAAGGGATCGCCCAGCAGCGAGCTTGGCAGCAGCGCGCGGGTCAGCTGCGTCGTCGCCACGATATCGCGGCCAGCGACCACGCGCGTGATGTCGCTGGTCGCCAGATTCTGGCCGAACAGCATCATGTTCAATATGTCGCGCCCGGCGCTGATCCGCGCCTGCTTGGGAACCGACAGGATCAGGTCCACCGCGTCGCCGCCGGCCGCGACCCGCACCGGCTCCGAATTGCCCAGATGCGTCGGGACGACATTATGCAGCGCCGCCCGCTCCGACGACGATGTGTCGGGCAGGATGGTCGGGAAGTTGAAGTCCTGACCGCCCAGCCGGATCGACGGCGCGACCACGCTGTAGGCGGAGAAATAGCCGGGCAGCAGGCCGGGATCGCGATCCTCCATCACCACGGTCGCGCTGGTGATGTCGCCGCCGGCGAACAGGCGCAGCTGGCCCAGGGCGCTCGGGAACAGGTTCATCATCCGCGCGCCGTTGAACAGGGCGCGGTCGGCGTTGAGCACCAGATCCCCGGTCAGCGACGCCAGGTTCACGGTCGCGGGATAGACCGCCGTCGCCGGCTCCCCGGTGCGGCCCGTCACGATGCTGCCGCCGCTGTTCGCCATGGTCAGCCGGCCATTGGCGACGATGTCGATCGCGGAAACCGGCGAATAGAAACCGAAGCTGTTGAGCGCCGTCGTGGGATCGTCGCCCGATCCGCGCGCGGCCAGCGCGGCCACGCCCTGGAACTGCGCGGAGCCGCCGACATCGAAGCCGATGCGCGCATCGCTGACCCGCACCCGCGTCAGGTTCGCGAGCGAGTCGCCCGTCGTCACTGCCGTCAGCGCGCCCGCCGTCCGCACCGACCCGCCGATTGCGATCGCGCCTTCGCCACGGGCCAGATCGATCTGCCCGCCAAGCAGGTCACCCGCCGCGTCGGCATCCAGATTGCCGCCGCCCCAGCTGACGAGGGTGCGCACGATGCGGCTGCCATCGGCGCTGATCGCGTCGGCCGTCGTGTTGCTGGTCAGTGACGCGATGGTCAGGTCGGACAGATTGCCACCCGCGTCCAGATCGATCGATCCGCCGCCCAGCGCGCCGATACCGGACGTGAACAGTTGCGGATTGACCCGCAGGTTCACGGTCGCGCCTATCGACCCGACCCGCCAGGGCTGGTCCGCCGCGCCGATGAAGCTGAACGCCGCCGTCGCCGCGCGCGCTTCGTTCGCCACGTCGCGGCGGCCCATGATGTCGCCCACCGCGCTCATCACGATGTCGCCGCCGCCCGTCAGATAGACTGGATCGTTGACGAACAGCCCCGCCAGGGCGGTCTGGTCGCCACGCCCGTAGCGGAAGGACACCGTCTCCGCATCGGTCGGCGCGGCCGCCAGATAGGCGGTGGGATCGACCGTATAGACAGCCCCGCTCGCATCCGTCGCCAGCGCCGGGACGGTCGAAGCCAGATGGCCGACCGTGTAAACCGACGTACCGCCATTCTGGTAGCGGCTGGCCCCCACGCGGGTCGTGGTGATCGTCTCGCCATTGCGCAGGTCCACATTGCCTGCCGCCGCGATGTTGATGTCGCCCGTGCCAGTGCGCACCAGCGTGCGCACGATCGCTTCCGTCGCCGCCTGCCCGCCGCCGCCCGACACCAGCCCCGTCGCCGGATCGAGCGCCAGCGCCGTCAGTTCCGCCTCGATCGAGGTCAGGAACGCGGCGACGTCTTCCGCCTTGGCGCTGACGGCGGTGGGGTTGCTCGCGCTGCCCTCGAACCGATAGGTGCCGGCCGCGCGCGCGCCGAAATATTCGGTCGCCTTCGCCTTCAGGAAAGTCGTGATCGCGGCGTAGCGCGGCGTGACCAGCGTGACGGTCGCGTAACCGGCGGCGCGAGGACGACGGATGTCGCCATTGGCCGACACGAACTCATCGAGATTGTAGAGGAAGCCGCCATTGTTGAGCAGGATTTCCTCGGCCACGTCGCCGCCCGCGCCCGCGCCATAGCTGTAGGTGCGCTCGCCCACGACCGAGACGGCGCCGCTCGAACCCGCGTCGATCCGCATCGGATCGATCGACGGAGCCAGCCCCTCCGCTCCGGCCGACAGGTCTGCGCCACCAACGAAGCTGTAGCTCCAGGAGGACGCGAAGCCGCCATCCGACAGGATCGGGAACAGGCTGGCGGACCCAAGCGGATCGCCCGCGCCGTCCACGCCCGAACCCAGCGCCGCCGCGCCATTGGCCAGCTGGCTGAACGGCATGTCATTGGGCAGCGGCCGCGCGGGCGTGACGCCGCCGGTCGTGCGCGCGGACAGGCTGGCGAAGTTGATGAGCGCGCGGCGGAACTGCGCCGAATTGCTGAAGTCCAGGATGCCGGGGCAGCTGCCCGGGCCGACGCAGCTGAACGGCAGCAATATCTGCCGCGCACCGCCCGAGCTGCCGATCACGGTATTGAGATAATCGGGGTCGGACTGGTCGCCGAAGCTGAACATGCCGTCGCTGATCGACCCGGCGATCGTCAGATTGCCGCCGGTGCGGATGGTCAGCGCGCCCGATGCGCCATGGATGCTGCCGCCGACGCGGTAGAGGAAGTCGGCGTGATTTTCGAGCAGTTCGGCCTCGCGGCCCGGATTGACGATCAGCTTGCCGGTCAGGATGTCGGACGGGCGCATGACGCCCGCCGCTACCGCGCTATCGACATCCACGTCGGCGGCCGCGAAGTTCCAGTTCGACGTCAGCTTCGTGTCGCCGGAGAAGGTCAGCTCCACGCCGGGCCGCGCGAAGAAGCCGGCGTCGGACGTAAGGCTGCCCAGCCCCACATAGGCCGCGGAAATGTCGAAATTGCGGATATAGCCGGACAGCGTGCCTTCGCCGCGTCCGGACAGGAAGTTGGTGCGGCCCTCGACCGCCTGCGCGGTGTTCAGGATCGCAACCCCGTTCTCGTCCAGCCCCACGCCCGTGAAGCGATCGTCCAGCGCAATCGCGCCCAGATCCCAGCGCTTGTAGCCCTCCACCGCGATCGACCGCGCGCCGGTCTGCGCACCGGCGAACGCGATGTTGACCGTGTCCGCGCCATCCTGCTCGATCACCGGCGCACGCAGCGTCAGCGTGCCGCCCAGGTCGCTGTCGACATAGCTGAACAGGCTCTGCCCATTGCGCACGACCGATATCAGCCGGTTGCCCGGCCGCAGCGCGCGCAGATCGATGGTCGCGCCGGCCAGCACGTCGATGCTGCCGCCTGCGTCCGTCCCCAGCACCACGTCGCCAGCGCTCGCCTGCCGCGAGTCCGTCGCCGCATAGCCGTCCGCGCTCGCATCGATGCGCGCCGTCGCCGCCAGCGTCACGCCGGTCCGGCCATAGAGCGCCACGTCGCCTCCCTCGACGCCCGATGTGTCGATCGTGCCGCCGATGTTGACCATGCCCGCATCGGCCGCCAGCACCAGCCCGGTCGCGTTGAGCTGCCGCCCTGCCGACAGGGTCAGATCGCCCGTCCCGGTGCGGATATCTATCGCGCCGGTAAAGCCGCGCGGGTTCACGGCGAACGCATCCAGATCGAACGCGCCGCCGCTGTCGATCGCCAGCGATCCGCCGCCCAAAGGCGCACTGCCGTTGATCGCACCGAGCAGCGACACCTCGCCATTACCCGCCCGCAGCGCCAGCGCGCCGGCCTTGCCGCTCGCCCCGCCCACATTGAGCGTCGTGCCGTCGCCCGTCAGGATGCTGCCATCGACGCTGGTCAGCGTCAGGCGGCCGCCGCCCGCCGACACCAGATAGGCGTCAGCCGCATCGCCGAACTGCTTCGCGTAGGACGGCGTCTCCAGAACAGCGCCACCCGTGACGTTGATGTCGCTCTCCGCGCGAATGTCCAGCGTGCCCGCCGTCGCGCGCAGATGCGTGCCGGCAATGTCCACCGTCCCGCCCCGCAACGCCAGCTTCGCGCCCGGCGTGCCGTCCGGCAGCGTCGCGCCCGCTTCCCCCGTCAGCGAAAGCGAACCCGTCGTCGCCAGCGTCAGCGACGGCAGCGTCGCCTCGACACCCGGCAGCAGCGTGATCGCGGCGTCCGCGATGAACGGCGCGGCGATGGAGACATTCGCCCCGCCCGCGTTCATCCCGCCCACGCCGTCGAACCGCACGCCCTGCGTCGCGTCGATCGACAGCGACGATCCGAAGCCCGACAGGCCCACCGTCCCCGAACCGAAATTCAGCGCGCCGGTCTCGATCGTCAGGCTGCCCGTGTCGCAGGCGACGGCGCAACTCACCACCGTGCCGCCGCTGTTGGCAAGCCGCATCGACGTCGCGCGCAGCGTAACATTGGCGGCAACATCGCTCGCCCCGAACGCCGTGAAGCCCGCGCTGTCGAAGGTCACCGATCCGAAGCTGTAGACATTGCCCTCAGCGCCCGTCGTCTCGAAGCCGATCGCATTGGCCGACCGCAGCGTCAGATGATCCGCCTGCGCAAAGGCGTCGCGCAGGCCCGGCGTCAGCACCAGCCCGGTCAGCCCGTCCGCGCTGGCGGCGAAGCTGATCTTCGCGGCGTCCACCGCGATATTGTCCGCACTGATCGTCGCGTCCGGGTTGATCGACACGTCGCCCGACGAGCTGATGAGCGCCGATGTACCGGACAGCGTCGCATTACCCACCACGATGCTCGGCGCCAGCGCGACCGCGTCCTGATTGATCCGCGTGATCAGCCGCTCCGGCCCGTTGGCGACGCGCAGCACCGCGCCCTGCGCGGTCATGCCGGTCGCCGCGCCATCCACGACATAATCGGACGTCGTGCGATCGGTCAGCGTCCCCGTCGCCTGCACCACCGCGCCATCGGCAACGGTCAGCGAAGACCCCGCGCCGTCCGTCGCGAAGATCAACTCCGGCGCGATCAGCGCATGCGCCGCGTCATTCTCGATCGATATGCTGCTCGCGCGCACCGCCAATGTCGTGTTGCCGTCGCTGCCCTGGCTGCGGATGCCACCGATCAGCAGGCTCTCCGCCCCCAGCGCGCTCAGGCTGCCGGCGTCGAGCTGGATCACGCCAGCCTCCGGCGTCGCGGCCGCCAGATCGGACACGATGCGGAACGCACGCCCGCTGATGTCCGCCTGCGCCCCGCGCCCGTCCTTGCCCGGCGTCGTCTTCAGCGTGGCGTCCAGGATCAGCTGATCGAGCGGCTCCAGGATGATGCGCCCCGCGTCCAGCGGCGATCGCGGCAGCGCGATGCCGTCACGCTGCGCCTTGCTGGCGAAGGTCGCCGTCGCCGACGTGGTGATGATGTTGGAATATTGACGGAAGGTCGTGGAATTCTGGACCGAGAAGGCGCGCGGGCTGGAATCGCGCAGGCCCGTGGCGGACGATCCATAATAGCCGGTCACGATCTGCGATCCGTCACGCAGCGTCCCGCTGCCGCCCAGGATCACGTCGGTCCCCGTCTGCTCGACGATCCGCATGCCGCCCGGCAGCACCGCATATTTCGCCGGCAGCAGCGTGTACCAGCCCGCCGCCAGGCCGCTTATGCCCTCCAGATAGACGCTCTTGCCCACCGCCGATGCGTCGTACAGATCGGCATAGTCCGCGCCGTAGATCGGATCGAACGCGGCGGCCGCCTCGCTCGAAAGCCCCGGCACGATCGCATAGACCTGCCGCCCGTCGGCATAGGACAGGCCGTTGTTTCCGCTGAACGGATCGGCGTTGAAGCGGTCCAGAACATCGCGCGAACCGCCGGTGCCGGGCACGAACTCATAGGCGAACACATCGCCGCCGCCGCTGATGTCGACGGTCGACCCGTTGCTGATGTCCACGCTGGAGCCGGCGAGCTTCAACACCCCGGTCGGCGCGCCGGTCAGCGGATCGGTGCTGGTCGGGCTGAAATAATATTCGATCTGGTCGGTCGTCGTACCATAAGGGATCGACAGGCCGTCGGCCGAAACCGACGTCGTGCTGCCCGCCAGCAGCGTCACCGATTGCGTGACCGGCGCGAAGCGGCCTGACCCGTTACTCACGAAAGTGCCGGTACCGCCCGTCAGCGCGCTGGTCGATCCCAGCGTCAGCGAACCCAGCGGCGCATACAGCGCGCCCGCCTGCTCGATATGCGCGGCCTGCACCAGCAGGTTCGACGCCGCCGAATAGGGCGTACCCGGCTCCGTGCCCGAAATCCGGCCGAAGCGGATCGTGGCGTCGGCCATGGGCGAGGCGATCAGGAAGGACGACCCCGTGGTCGCATAGATGCGCCGCGCGTTCATCGTCAGGTCGCCATTGACGACCAGCTGCCCCAGCAGCGAATTGCCGACTTCGCTGTCCAGCCCCAGCCGCTGCTCGATCTGGATCGCGCCGATCAGCCGCAGGTCGCCGCCGCTCGCCAGCGTAACGCTGGAAATGCTGCGATCGAACAATACTGCGCCGCCGATGTCGAAGGACGATCCGGCGGTCAGGCGAACCGCGCCCGTTCCCGCTATGCCCAGCGCCGGGCTGGCCATCTGCTGCGCCATGCTGTCGAAGCGGATATAGGGCGCGTCGATCGCCAGCAGGCCGGTCGCGGATATCGTCGGCAGATAGGAACTGAAATCGGTCGCATCGCCGCTATAGGGCCGCGACGTCAGGAAGAATCCGCGCCGCATCGACAGCGCGACATCGCCCTGCCCGCTCAGCGATCCCGCTGCGACGAAACTGTCGAAGCCAGACAGCATGATCTGGTCGGCGGACAGCTGGCCGGCCTCGACCGCGTCGTCCTCGTCCTGCACCAGCGTCGGATCGATGAAGCGCAACGTGCCGCCCTGCGCCAGCGCCGCGCCGCCATGCGCGTCGATCTGCGCGCCGCTGATCGATCCGCCGCCGCCGATCGCCAGCGTGCCGCCGCTGCTCCACACCGCATGATCGACATAGCGATTGGCGGTGTTCAGATATTCATAGCTGTCGCTGACGCCCGACAGGTCGATCTGCGCGCCGCTCTCGACGCCGATCGTCCGGCCCAGCCGCACGGTATCGGCCGTGATAAGGTCGCTGACGAACACGCCCTCGCCCAGCATCGGCCGTTCGAAGAAGCTGCCGGCGTCGAACAGGGTCGAGGACGTCGTCAGCGATCCGCCGTCGATCAGGCGACCGAAGCGCCGAACCGCGCTGCTGCCGGCAATCGCCGCCGCGCGCGGATCGCGCAGGCTCGCGCCCGACAGGTCGATGCGGCTGCCGGCCGAGAGGCGCAGGCCCTCGTTCGCCGAGAGCGATCCGGTCAGATAGATCGGCCGCAGCGCCAGCGCGCGATTGGTGAGCACCCCGTTGCCGGTATCGATGCCCTGCGCGTTCGGCGCATTTTCGTCGATGCTGCCGTCTTCATTGGTAGTGAAGATGTCGGCGAAGCTCGCCCCGGTCACCGCATCGGCATAAAGCGAAGGCAGCGCCTCCGACTGCACCAGCGCGCCGCCGACCAGCCGGATATTCCCCTCGTTCCACAGCTTGGGCAGGGTCAGCGACGATCCCGCGTCGCCGATGATGCTGCCGCCCTGCTCCACATGCAGTTCGACAAGGCCACCCAGCGACAGGTTGACGCCCAGCCGGTCATAGGCGTCAGGCATCACGCCCGGCGTCAGCACCGAATAGAGGTCGCCCCCGGTCGTCAGGCCCAGCAGCGACAATTGCTGGTCGGTCGAGAGCACCGGCGAGAAGCGGCTCTGCGTCAGGCTCAGCGTCTCGCCCGCGCCGATGTTCAGCGTCTGCGTCGCCAGCACCGCATTATAACCGCCCAGACCGTTGTTGAACTGATTGGCGATCAGCTTCGTGCCATAGGATGTGATGGCGTAGTTGGCGAAGCCCGTGTCGGCGAAGAAGTCCAGCGACAGATCGGTCCCGCTCTGCCCCTGCCCCTCGCCCAGCGTGATGGAGGGCGTCACCAGCGAGAAGGTCCCGCCCCCGGCGAAGCCATGCGCCTTGATCGCGCCGTCCGCTATCGCGACACGGGCGTTGATCGCGCCGGGATTGGCCGCCGAATCGATGTCGGGATGGCCGGTGACGCGGATGCCCGGCACATTGCCTTCCGCTTCCAGCCCGATGATCGGAATGGGCGCGATCTGGAAATAGTTGGTCTCGTTGATCAGGCTGACATTGCCGCCCCGCGCGCCCGTGCCGATACGGCCGTTGACGTCGACATAGCCGCCGCCCGACACGTCCAGCAGCGCGCCCTCGTTGATCAGGATGCTGCCCGACACGTCCAGCCGTTCGGCGTCCGTGCCTTCGATCGCGATCGTCACGCGCGGCGCAGCCCGCAGGCTGATCGACCCGCCGTTGATATAGGCCGCGCCGTCGATCAGGCCGCCATTGCCGAAATCATTCGCCCAGCGCCCGCGTGTCGAGAGCGTGCCGTTGACGTTGATGTCGAAGCTGCCGGCCGCCAGCGGGTCCTCCGCGAACACCGACCCTTCGGTGATCTGGAGCGTCCGCATGTCGATCCGCCCGCCAGCGGCGGAAATTGATCCATCGATCGTGATCGATCGGCCGGCGACGGCAGTCATCACGCCGCCATCGGCCAGTGACAGGGCGACGTCGCCATCCAGTCGGATCGCGCCCGACGTGCTGAGAGACAACTGGCCCAGCCCCGCCGAATTGAGGATATCCGACGAAAGCTGGATGCTATCGCGCCGTCCTGCGTCCAGATAGCTGGCCTCATCGCGGGTGGGGACGACAAGCGCGCCCGTCTCGTCGAACGCGAAGGATTGCCCGAACGAAAGGTCGGAAGAAACCGCCGCAATGTTGCTGCCGCGCGTGATGACGATGTCGCCCGCGCCGCTCACCAGTTCGGTGGTGATCTGCGACAGGCCCTGCACGTTCAGATAGCCAGACGCCGGCATTTCGGACGGCGAACCCTGCAAGGCGCGATTGTCGCCATAGACGCCCGATGTGACCGTGCCGTTCTTCGCGTCAGCGCGCTGCCGCGCGCCGGCATAGGCCTGCGCCGACAAGCTGCCGTCGAACGCGATCACCGAACCCTTCAGCGTCAGCGACCCGGCGTCGCGCCCTTCGGTATAGGCGGCTTCCGTGCGAGTGCCCGACAGCGCCGGATTGGCGTAGCTGTTGGACAGGCCAAAGCGCGGCTGGCTTTCGGTATAACCTTCGACGATGCCGACATAGTCGCCATTGGGATCGGCCAGGCCGATATCGACGATCTGGCCCGACCGGGTCAGCAGGCGCGACGTCTGCACTGTGCCGCCCTCATAGCGCACCCAGCCGCCGCTGATGTCGATTGTCGCGCCGGACTTGACGATGATGTCCGAGGCATTGGCTGCACTGCTGCTGCCGCTGCCCAGCACGCCCAGCGACACATTGCCGCCGCTCGTCATCAGTTCGGACGCGGTGACGCCGACCTGCTCATAATAGCTGCCCGCCTCGATCAGCGGCGAGCCGATCCAGCGCACGCCGTCCTCGCGCACGCCCGACAGGCGCGGATCGACCAGCACGGTGGAGCCGTTCAGGAACTCGGCGCGATACAGCGGCGTGTCGCGCAGTTCGTTGCCCTTGACCGGCGCGATGCGGACCAGATTGCGGCTGGCGGGAACGACATAGTCCTTCACGCCGCCGACATCGATCGTCGCGCCGCTGTCGATGAAGATACGCGACCGTTGCGACAACCCGTCGCCGCCGATGACGCCGTTCAGGCCGGAGGGCGCGCCGATCGTCACGTCCGCACTGGGGGCCAGCACCATCGCACCGCTGCCCATCTCGATCCGCGACGTGCCGCCGCCGATGACGATCTGCGACGTCTTGAAGCTGTTGATGGAGGTCGCCGACTGCGGGATCGTTTCCGCGCCGGTGTCGGGATTGATCAGGATCAGGCTGTCGGGGTCCAGGCGGATGTCGCCGCCCGACAGGCCGATATAGCCGTTGCGCGCCACGCTGGTGCTGGACTGCAATATGCCCTGTTGCAGCACCGCGCCGGTTTCCGACGATCCCAGCGACACATAGCCGCGCGCCGCATTGATGATGCCGCTGTTGACGACATAATCGGGCAGGTCGCCCGTCACCGACTGGGTCGAGACGACAAGACCGCGAATATAGCTATTGATGCTGGTCGCCGTGCCTTCCGAGCGATCCAGGAAGAAGCGCCGACCCGACGCCAGGCTGACCTGCCCATTGGGCGACGTCAGCGTGCCGGCGTTGCTGACCGTGGGGGCCAGCGCCAGGATGAAGCCGGAATCGCCGCTGGTGATCTGCGCGCCCTGCTCGATCGTGATGCCGCCCTCATTGCCGGTGCTGGTCGCCAGCGGCGACAGCGCATAGGCGGACACCCGCTCGATCTGCGACGCCTGGTCGCGGAAGCCCAGCAGGCCGTAGGACAGAAACTCCTGATTGCGCTCGGCCAGCGTCAGCGCGCGGCTGACGGCGCCGTTCAGCCCGGTCGTGCGACCGATCTCCATGCTCGAAACGAGAAGGGAGTGCGTGTTCACCTGCGACGACGCGCCGAACATCACGCCGGCCTCGTTCAGGATCAGCACCGTGCCGTCCGCCTTGATCGACCCCAGTATCTGGGACGGGCTGATCATGCTGTCGGCCACGCGCAGCCCTGTCACCGGATCGATGCTGCCGACCACCCGGTTCAGCGCCACCCAGTCCTTCTGTGCGACGCCATTGGACTTCTGGCTGAAGGTCAGCGTCGTGTCCTTGCCGACGTTGAAGCTCTCCCACGACAGGATCGCGCGCTGCTCGGTCTGGGTGACGACGACGTTGCTCTTGCCGTCGGTCACCGTTTCGACCGGATCGAGCGCGCCCTTCCAGACGAGGTTGCCGGTCAGGTCCGCCGCCGCCGAACCGGGCTTGGGCGCCTGCTTCAGGCCACCCGTGACCAGCCCATTGGGCACGATCCCCGCCACCGCCGCACGCGCGGCGGCCTGCGCCTGCTGCGCCAGGTTGATCTGCGCCGCGGCCTTCGTCTGGTTCGCCTGGGCCGCCGCGATCGCGCGGTTCTGCGCCGCGGTCAGCGGATTGGCGGACGCCGGCCGCACCGGCACGGGAGAGGGCACCGGCGCACGCACGCCCGCCGCCCCGCGCACTGCGCCCACCTGCGCCATGGCCGGCATCGTCGCGCACAGCCCCGCCAGGCTCGCGCCGATCAGCAGGCCGGTGCGAAGGCGATTGCGACTGTCCAGCATCATGCCCGTCTCACTCCACATTCAGATAGCGTCGGCAGGGACGTCAGAAGGCCGCGACCAGGTCGAGTTGCAGCACGTCGATCGACAGCGGATTGCCGTAGATCTCGCTCGCGCTCAGATAGCGGCCGGTCACGCGCAGATTGTCGAACAGCATGAAGTTGCCGGTCGCGATATAGCCCTTCGCGTTGGTGCCCCCCAGGCGGAAGTCGCTGTCGGTCAGGCTGTCGAGCACGGCGTCCGGCTCGATCCACTTGTAGCCCAGCCCCACGCTCCATTCGCCCGCCTTGCGCAGGCCCTTGCTGCCGACCCAGCCCTGCGCCATCCACGCCGAACCGCCGCTCTCGTAGCGCGCCAGCAGCGGCCCGCCATTGACCGCCGTGCTGTTGGGCAGCGCGGTGCAGGGGTCAAAGTTGATCGTGTTGGTCCGCGCGCCGGTGGGATCGGACGCATTGACCGGGATCGACACGGTGACGCCCGTCACATTGGTCAGCGGAATGCCCAGCGGGGAATTGGCGCAGATGTCCTTCCGGTCGAACGCCAGGTTCTGCACATAGGTGCCGCTCAGCGAGACGCGCAGATCGTCGCCGATATTGGCGTAGACCTGCCCCGCGATCTCCAGCACATTATAGTCGGACACCAGGCCCACGAACTGCGGCTGCGGCGATCCCAGCGGATTGGCCGGATCAACCGCGATCTGGCGCAGATACATCAGCGTATTGCCCTTGGCCAGGAAGGCCGGGCGGGTATAGTCGGTCGAACATTCGACCTCGCCCAGATAGGGCGCGCACACTTCCGAAATCTGCCCGCGCACCTTCGAGAAGTCGAAATAGCCCGCCGCGAACTTCGCGCCGAAATCCTCGCCGTCCCACGCCAGCCGCGCCTGCCCGCCAAAGATCCACTTCTCGCCGGCATCGGTCTTGCTGAACGAGGTGACCGGATTGTCCTCGCCGATATATTCGAACGGGAACGCGCCGCCGGTCACCGCCAGGTTGAAGCCCGACCCGATCCAGTCGCCGCTGTCCAGCGTTACCGCGACGCCGTCGAAGTTCAGATCCTCGTCGAACAGGATGTCGCTGACGCCGAAGCGCAGCGGATCGCGGCTGCCGGCCGCCAGCGCATCGGTCGCCGCCGCAGAGGTTTCGCGCCGCCCGCCGCTGACGAACGGGTTCGGCATCCGGCCGAAGGTCAAAGTCGCGAAATCGACCGGCGCGATCGAGATGAACGCCTGATCCAGCCAGATGTCCTTCTTGTCGAAGCCGCCGCCCAGAAAATCGGTGGTCGACACCGGCCCATTGTCGTTGCCGCTGGCCAGGCGAATGCCCGCCTTCACGCCCGGCAGCAGGTTCGCCTCGACTCCGAGACGCGCGCGCAGCGACAGGCGGCTGATGCGGTTGGTGCGGCTGTTCATCAACGGCAGCGTGTTGAAATCGGCGTCGCCGCGATAATCCGTCGGGCCGTTGATATTGAACCGCTGGAAATCGATGAAGTCGTTGGCGTTCGTCTTCGAATAGAGGTTCGACTGGCTGCGGAAGCGCACGTCGCCGGTGATCTTCACGCGGTTGACCCAGTCGGGCACCCGGCCCGGCGTCGCCCAGCCCTGGGTCTGCGCGTCGGCCAGAACCTGCGCCTTCACCTCGTCGCGGATCTGGTCACGCACCACCTGCGGGACATAGCCGATGCGCACGCCGCCCTCGGGCACCGGCGGCGGCGTGGCGGCGGCCAGCTTCGCCTGCGCGACCTGCGCCTCGCCCTCGGCCTGCGCCAGCAGCGCATTGCCGGCGTCCTGCGTGATGACCTTCTGCTCCACCAGCAGGCGGATCAGGTTCGTCATGGCGTTGGGCGACGGCTCCGCGCCGCCTTCCTGCGCATAAGCCGGGGCCGACAGCGCCAGCAACGCCGCCAATGTGCCGGCCGTGGTCAGCTTGAGCGCGGTCTTTCCCATCGCGAGGCTCTTCATGTTCATTCCTTCCCATGCGACGCCTCGCCGGCGCCGCCCCCCTTAGCTTCGACTGCCGCGCACCACCGTGCGCTGCGGAAATTGGATGCCCGGCTGCGGCGCGCGCAGGGCGGCCACGTTGCGGAGCGATGCGATGACCTTCTGGTCCAGTTCCTGATTGCCGGTGCCGTTGACCGCCTCGGCGCGCGTCACCCGCCCCGCCGGATCGACCCAGATCAGCACCGTCATGGTGAAGCGTTCGCGGTTGATCGCCTTGTCCCGGCGCAGCGCATTTTGCAGCGCGGAGCTGAGATACTGGCGATAGAAACCATCGCCGATCCCGCCGCCGCCACCGCCGCGCCCGCAATTGGGGCCGATGCAACTGCCCGTGCTCCCCGGACTGCCCATGCCGCCGCCCTTGCCCGCCGACATGCCGAACGCATCGGATCCCGCCGTCGCCGGCGCGTCGATCGCCATCGGCGCAGGCGCCTCCGGTGTCGGGTCAGGCGTGGGCGAAGGCGTCGGATCGGGCGTCGGCGTATCGACCGGCTCGGGCGGCTTGATCTCTTCTGGTGGCGGAGGCGGCGGAGGCGGAGGCGGCGGCAGCAGATCCACTGTCGGCGGCGTGCGCTGGTCGCGCGCCACGCCGCTGCGCTGGTCCATCTGCGACCAGACCCACAGCCCGCCCGCGATCATCAGCGCCAGCACGATCAGCGGCACGGCAAACCTGCGCAGGCCGCCCGCTTCCTCGTTCCGCTCCGGTGTCATGGTCGCCATTCGGCCAGTCCCGCCCCGTTCCGCGCCGTCAGTTCTGCTTGCCGGTGGCCAGGCCGACCTTGTTCAGCTCCAGCGTGCGGAGCAGGTCGAGCACTTCGGTCACCTTGCCATATTGCACCACCTGATCGCCCTTCAGCACGATGGGCACATCAGGATTGGTCGCCTTCTCGGTGCGCAGCCGCGCCTCCAGTTCGGCCAGCGTCACGGGATAGGCGTCCATGAACACCTGCCCCTGATCGTTGACCGTTATCGCTATGGTCTTCGGCTTCGCCAGGTTGGTCGCGCTGCTCGCCTTGGGCAGGTCGACCTTGATCCCCTGCACGCTGGCCGTGGTCATGATGATGAAGATCACCAGCAGCACGAAGGTCAGGTCCACCATCGGCGTGATGTTGATTTCGTTATAGGCTTTGCGCCCGCCACCAACGTCCATCGTCTGTCTCCTGTGATGCGCGCGTTATTCGGCTGCGATCGGCAGCGGCTCAGGATTGAGCGGGTGCGAATGATGATGGGTTTCCGCGAGGCGCGTGATCAGGCGGTCGACGAAGACGCGCATCTCGTTGGCGATCGTCACCACCTGCGCGTTCAGATAGTTATATCCGAACAGCGCCGGGATCGCGACGCCCAGGCCCGCCACCGTCGCCAGCAGCGCGGCGGCGATGCCCGGCGCAATGGCGTTGATGTTGACGTCACCGGCCGCAGCCACTTCACCGAACACCAGCATGACGCCCAACACCGTGCCCAGCAGGCCGATGAACGGCCCGCCGGAAATCGCGATGGTCAGCAGCACCATCCACTTGTCCAGCTTCTCGTTCTGATGAACCTGCTCGGCGTCCACCGACGCGCGCATCGCCTCGATCGTCTCGGCAGTCAGGCCCTTCTTCTTGACCTGCATGTTCTTGCGGAGTTCCAGCTCCTCCATGCCGACATCGTACAGCGCCTTCAGCGGCGCCTTGGCGACCAGCTTGCGCTCCTGCTCACCGATGTCCTTGATCTGCTCGAACGGGACCAGATCGTCCAGCCGGCGGAACCGCGCCATGAACGCCTTGTTCGCCTTCATGCAGAGGTTCAGATACGTCGCCTTGGCGTACATCACCCATGCCGCGATCACGAGCATGACCATCAGGATGCCGATCACGACCCAGGCGTCGAACGGCGTGTTCTGCACGATCGTCAGCAGCGGGCTGTGACCGCCGCCCTGCTTTTCGTCCGCGCCGAACACGACCAGCTTGTCGCCCGACCCTTCGTTCTTGGCGTCCAGCAGGATCGAAGGGGCCGAACGGCCGACCTTGGAGATGCGGACTTCATCCATCTCGCCGACGAAGCCCGTGCCCAGCGCGATCGCGCCGGCCTGCGCCGGCAGCGCGGCAGAGGCCGCGCCGGCCTCCACGCCGTTCACGAAGATGCGCACCGTCTTGCCGTCCGCCGACACCGCCAGATGCGACCAGTCACCCTGCTTCAGCGCCGCATTGCCGGTCAGCTGCGCACCGCCCGCCGCCACCGTCGGCACGCCGTTCGCCAGCGAGATCGTCAGGCCGGCGCGGCCGAACAGCACCGCCTGCGGTCCCATCTGGTCAGGCTTGACCCAGGCCGAGAAGGTGAAGCCGCTGCCCGCCGGAATGGCGAGCGAGGGATTGTCCGCGATGTTGAGCGGCGCATTGCCGGGGAAGCGAGCGCCCCGCGCGATGATCGCCGCGTCGTTGACGCCGGCGGGCGCGTTCTGCGCATTATTCTTGTTCGCCGTGGCGTCGCTGGCCGGCTGGCCCGGACCGTCGCCGAAATGATAGACGGCGGCGAAGTCGGCGTCGAACGATCCGGCGATATCCTGTCCGACCGGCGCGTTCTTGTTGCCATAATACAGGTGGATGTCCTGCTTCTCGCCGCCGTTCAGGTTCGGCACGCTGACCCAGATCAGCGCGATCTGGTTGGCGGCGTCGAACTTTTCGACGTGGAAGGGCAGCGGCGTCTTGTCGTCCCCCGACGTGAAGCGCAGGTCCGCGCCATTTTCCAGGCTGTCGGAAAAGCCGAAATTGCCGCTGTGCAGGCGGACGAGCACCAATGTCCGCCCGATCGCGCCCGACACGTTCATGCCGGTCTGCGTGGTGTCGAGCGTGATAACCTTGCGATAAGGCCAGTCCTTCTCCCACCAGCCGCCTTCCGCCGCCATGGCGGGCGACGCCAGCGAAAGCCCCATCAGCGTAGCTGCAAGCCAGGAACGAATGCGCATTGTCTGTGCTCCCCCGGCGCGGTTCGTCTCGCGCGCCATCAATATTCCGCCTTCACGGTGAAGGTGACGAAAGGCCCATTGCCCCTCGCCGCGTCGTTCATCGGCCAGGCCGCAACCGCCTCGCCGCTCAGATAATTGAAGAACTGGAAGCGGGTGCCGACGCCCGTGCTCCACAGCTTGAAACTGCTCTGCGCACCCAGCCCCGGATCGCGCACGCGGATATACGCGCCATCGACGAAGCTGTAGAAACGCCACTCGTCCACAAACTCGCCCAGCCATTTGCCCAGCGAAGGCGATCGCAGCTCGAACGCCGCGTTGACGCCATCATCGCCCACGCCCTCCGACTGATAGTAACCGCGCACCGACGTCAGGCCGCCGGCGGCGAACTGCTCGTTGGAGATCAACGGGCTGTCGGAAAGCTGGCCGGACAGACGCCAGAACAGGGCGATGTCGTTCTTGAACGTGTGGGTATAGTCGGCGTCCAGATTGAAATGGACGAAGTTGGCGCGCGCATCCAGGCTACCGCGCTTGTTGCCGAACACCGGATAGGCGATGCCGTCGATCACGACCACGTCCTTGCCCAGTCCGCGAATGCCGGCGGTCAGGCCCAGCGTCGCGTTCAGCGCATCGGAATCCCGCGATATGCCGAAAGTATAGGCGACCGATCCGGCGACATAGTCGATAGGCGTGCGGATATCCTCCTCCACGTCGGGAAGGGTGATCGTTTCCTTGAAGTTCTTGTAGTCGAAGCCGAAGTTCAGCGATCCGAACAGGCCCTGCGCCTTGAACGGCGTGTTCAATATGCCGCGCACGCCCACCGCATAGCCGTCGCCCAGCACATTGGTGCCGCCCAGCGAGGCGATGTTGCTGTTGGACTTGTAGCCATAGAGCAGCGCCGACCAGCGGCTGTTGCCGAAGGGCGCGAGATAGGAGCCGGAGAAGACCTCCAGATTGTCCTTGTCCTGCGGCGCGACCAGATAGGTCGCCGTCAGCTGATGCCCCGCGCCCCACAAGTCGGCATGGCGCAGGCTGCCCATCAGCCGCAGCGGGCGCGTGCCCTGGCTGTAATCGTTGCTCAGTTGCACCGTCGCGTGCAGCGGCAGGCTGTCCTCCACCGCCAGTTCGACATTGATGGTCCCCGGCGTCTCGCCCGGCTCGATCAGCGGCGTCACCTGCCGGTTGGGGAAGCGGTTGGCTTCCTTCAACTCGGCCTCGGTCTGCGCCAGATTGGGCGCTGCGCCCGCCTGAAGCGACGGGAAGCGATCGAGGATAGCCTCCGCGCTGGCATGCTTCGCGCCGGTGACCTTCACCTCGCCCAGCTTCGCTTCGGTCACCTGGAGCGTCAGCACGCCTGCGGGCAGTGATTCGCCAGACGCCTGCACCACGACCGACTGATAGCCGCGGTCATGATAGGCTTTTTCCAGGGCGACGCGCGCCGCCTCGACATCCGCAAGCGTGCGCGCGGGGCCAAGATGACTGTAGACGGCGCGCTCGATCGCATCCTGCGTCAGCAGGCTGTTGCCCAGCACGTCCAGCGCCATGATGTCGAAAGGCTCGGTCGAGGCCGCCGATTCGCCCGAAGAATCCTGCATATTGGCCGCAGAATCAGAGACCTGCGGCGCGGTTGCCGCAAGCGCTACAGCGCTAACCCATGCCAGGATCGGCATAACCCCCCGATTTTCTTGCCGATTACTCGGCAACCCCACGAATCCACCCAATGGCGTCGTAGTTAGGAGCTATTTGCGATAGTTTTTTGACAGTCAGTTCGTGGAATTGTGACGTTTTTATTTAATTTTAATGTCACCATTCTTTCGCAAAAATGTCATAAATATTGAACATCCCTCGGCTTGGCCTCACCAGACACTATTCGGGGGGCGACAGAGTCGGACATGCGCGGTCTTTGGGGCCTCCTCATCTTGCTACCCATGCCGGCCTACGCGCAAAGCGCACATTCCGTTTCTGCACGCATTTCACCGCGCATGTCGTCCGAAACGAACGCCGATCAGCAATGCCTGACCGCCGCCATCTACTATGAAAGCGCCCGCGAACCGCTGGCGGGGCAAGAAGCCGTCGCGCAGGTCATCCTCAACCGCACCCGCCAGTCGGGCTATCCCCGCACGGTCTGCGGTGTCGTCTGGCAAGGCCATGAGCGCGCCACCGGATGCCAGTTCACCTTCACCTGCGACGGATCGCTCAGTCGCCGCCCGAACCTGACCCTATGGAACAATGCCGCCGCCGTCGCGCAACGCATGCTCAGCACCGGATCGACCGCGCTCGACCTGCCGACCGCCGAACGCAGCGGCCCGATCCTCAACTATCACGCCACCTATGTGCAGCCCGCATGGCGTCGCGGCCTTGTCGAAAGCGCGCGCATCGGCAACCACATCTTCTACGCACGCAAGAGTAGCGGCGGCGCGCCATTGCGCGCTGCGCGCCCCGCCATCGCCGCGCCCCTGTCTCCATCCGGCCCGTCGGTCTGGGGCATCAGCCTGGCCGACGCCACCAGAACGTCGCCTGCCACTCCCTGACGTCGCTCGGCCTGCATTCGGGTCTATCGTTCATCGCACGGTTGGAATAAGTCCGGGATTCGGAGCGTATTCCGCTCGTCCACGATCGAAGGTTCCTGACATTTCATGACATTCAATCCGCTTTATTCTCTGGCGGGATTCTTCGTGGGCATCCTCGTCGGCCTGACGGGTGTGGGCGGCGGATCGCTGATGACGCCTATCCTGGTGCTGCTGTTCAATTTCCACCCGGCTGCGGCCGTCGGGACAGACCTGCTCTACGCCTGCCTGACCAAGAGTGTTGGCAGTCTGGTCCATGGCTTCAAGCGATCGGTGGACTGGCATATCGTCGGCTGGCTCGCGCTGGGCAGCCTGCCCTCCACGATCGCGGCGTTGTTCGTGTTGTCGCGGTTGGGGCCTCCGTCGGCCGGGATCGTCGATCCGATCAAGGTCACGCTGGGCGTCATGCTGCTGCTGACCGGCATCGCGCTGCTGGCGAAGAACCGCATCCAGGCCTGGGCCTATCGCCGCAAGCAGCCGTCCAACCCGGCCACGACGCGCAACATGACCATCCTGCTGGGCGTCATCATCGGCGCGGCAGTCACCATGACGTCGGTCGGCGCGGGCGCGATCGGCGCGACGGCATTGCTGGTGCTGTACCCGCGCATCCCGCTGGTGCGGATCGTCGGCAGCGACGTGGCGCATGCCGTGCCGCTGACCTTCCTGGCAGGCATCGGCCACTGGTGGCTGGGCACGGTTGATTTCGGGCTGCTGGGATCGCTGCTGATCGGCTCGGTGCCCGGCATCATCATCGGCAGCCTGTTGGCATCGCGGGTCAGCGACAATATCCTGCGGCCGATTCTGGCGTGCATCCTGATCGTCGTGTCGTTGAACCTGATCCTGTGATGCGCGTCCGTATCGCCACCACTATCGATCTGGCCGCGCTGCACCCAGTCATCGAACGCGCCTATCGCGGCGACACCGCCCGGCAGGGATGGACGTTTGAGTCCGACCTGCTCGATGGTCCGCGCACGGATATCGCCTCGCTGGACGCGATCCTCGCCGACCCACGCCAGCGCCTGCTGATAGCCCTGGACGGTGATGCGCCGCTGGGCTGCGTCAACATCGTCGATATGGGAGAGGGCCGCGCCTATCTCGGCCTGCTCTGCATCGATCCGCTGCGACAGGCGGCGGGCTTGGGGCGGGAGTTGATCGCGGCGGCAGAAGCGCAGGCGGCAGTGCTGTTCGGCGCACAAATGATGGAAATGACCGTCATCGATCGCCGACCCGAACTGATCGCTTATTATGTCCGACGCGGCTACACCCTGACCGGCGAGCTACGCCCTTTCCCCATCCCGCTGGATCCGCCCTATGAGATGGTCGTCCTCGCAAAAGCGCTGGCGACCCGAGACGATCTCGGCTAGGGCGAGGCCCGATGCTCACCCGGCTTTACCAATGGACCCTGGCAAAGGCGGCGCATGCCCATGCCGAGCGCTGGCTGTTTGCCTTCAGTTTCATGGAATCGAGCTTCTTCCCGATCCCGCCGCATCCATTGCTGGGCCTGATGTGCCTCGCCCGCCCCGAACGCGCGATCCGCTTCGGCATCATCTGTACGCTGGCGTCAGTGCTGGGCGGCTTGTTCGGCTACGCGATCGGCTATTATCTGTATGAAGCGGTCGGCCAGCAGCTGCTGTCGGCGCTGGGCCTGACGGAGAAATTCCCGATCGCGGCCTGTTATCTGCGCGACAATGCGGCGGGCATCATCCTGTTGAAGGGCGCGACGCCTATCCCGTTCAAGCTGATCACGATATCGGCGGGCTTCATCGGCCTGTCGCTGGTCACCTTCATCTGGGCGAGCATTCTGAGCCGCGCGTTCCAGTTCATGCTGGTGGGCTTCCTGTTCTGGAAATTCGGTCGGCCGATCAAGGCGTTCATCGACAAATATCTGGCGCTGCTGTCGGCAGGCTTCATCGTGCTGGTCGTCGGCGGCTTCTTGGCCGTGTCGATGCTCGGCGGCGGGCACAAGAGCGACAAATGCTCCGGCGCGACCATGGCGACGGTGCGCTAAGGTTCGCGTGACCGCGCTGCTCCACCGTCATCCGAAACTCGCCGCGCTGCTGGCCGGCGCGCTGAGCGCCACGGGGTTCGAGCCGCTGAACCTGTGGCCGGTGATGCTGGCCTGCCTTGCGATCCTGATCCTGCTGATCGAGCGCGCGCCCGATCGCCGAAGCGCTTTCCTGCGCGGCTGGCTGTTCGGCCTGGCGCATTTCGTGGTCGGCCTCAACTGGATCGCCCACGCCTTCGTCTATCAAGATTCGATGCCGCACTGGTTTGGATATGGCGCGGTGATCCTGCTGTCGCTGTATCTGGCGGTGTATCCGGCGATCGGGACATTGGCGGCGTGGTGGGGACACAGGAGATTTCTGGGGGAGCGGGGGCAGGATGCAGCCTATGTGGCGCTGTTCGCCGCCTGCTGGCTTGCCACCGAATATCTGCGCGCGACCTTGTTCACCGGCTTTGCTTGGAACCCGCTGGGGGCGGTGTGGCTGCCGACCGGGGTGGCGATCGCGTCGACGCTGGTGGGCACCTTTGGGCTTGGCGCGATGGTGGTACTGGCGGCGGGTGCCATCCTGCTGTCGGTTCGGCGCCAGACTGTCGCGGCGGCGGCGATCATCGTGCCGACTGCGCTGATCGCGATGTGGGGGCTGTTCGATCGTAGCGGTGCCCCCGCGCCGGGCGCGCCGCTCGTCCGCATCGTGCAGCCCAATATCGGCCAGGACGAGAAATATTCGGCCGAGTTGGAAGAGGCGCATTTCCGTACCCTCGCAGCGCTCTCCGGCAAGCCGCGCCCTGCCCCGCGCCTGATCTTCTGGCCCGAAGCCGCGATCCCCGCCTATCTCGACATGGAGCCGCAATGGCGCGAGCGGATTGCTGCGCTGCTCGGCCCCGGCGACCTGTTGATGACTGGCGCGAGCAAGGTCTATTACGAGACGCAGGAAAAGGACGGCATCCTCCAGAGCGTGATGGTGGGCGCGAACAACAGCTTTTGGGTGGTCACGCCGGACGGCCGCCTGCCCGCCCGTTACGACAAGTCGCATCTGGTGCCCTATGGCGAATATCTGCCGATGCGGCCGATATTGTCGGCGATCGGCCTGTCGCGGCTGGTGCCGGGCGATGTCGACTACTGGCCGGGCCCCGGCCCACGGTCGGTGACGCTGCCCGCTACGCTGGGGCGGCATGAACTGAAAATGGGTGGACAGATCTGTTACGAGATCATCTTCCCCGGCCATGTCGTCGATCGCACGAACCGGCCGGACTTCCTGTTCAACCCGTCCAACGACGCTTGGTTCGGCAGCTGGGGGCCGGTGCAGCATCTGGCGCAAGCTCGCCTCCGCGCGATCGAGGAAGGCATGCCGATCGTCCGTGCGACGCCGACCGGCGTTTCGGCGGTGATCGACGCGCGCGGGCATGTGCGGTCGTCGCTCGGTCAGGGCAAGGCCGGCTATATCGAAACCGCGCTGCCACCGGCGCTGCCGCCCACCGTCTTCGCGCGGCTGGGCAACTGGGCGTCCGGGCTGCTGATGGTCGCGCTGCTCGGGCTTGCCATTGCCATGCGCAGAGGCAGACGCTACTAGCCACATAAACATTTCTTTATATCGCTTATCGGTTCAGCCGCTTACGGGAGTCCCATGCGCACCAACTATCTCTTCACCTCGGAATCCGTATCCGAAGGCCATCCCGACAAGGTCGCGGACCAGATTTCCGACGCCATCGTCGACCTGTTCCTCTCCAAGGACCCCGAAGCCCGCATCGCCTGCGAGACGCTGACCACGACGCAGCTGGTCGTGCTGGCCGGCGAAATCCGCTGCAAGGGCGTCTACGAGAATGGCGCATGGGCGCCGGGCGCGCAGGAAGAGATCGAGCAGACCGTCCGCGCGACCGTGAAGCGCATCGGCTACGAGCAGGAAGGCTTCCACTGGGAGAGCTTCCGCTTCGAGAACAACCTGCACGGCCAGTCGGCGCACATCGCGCAGGGCGTGGACGCCAGCGGCAACAAGGATGAGGGCGCGGGCGATCAGGGCATCATGTTCGGCTATGCCGCCGACGACACGCCCGACCTGATGCCGGCGACGCTCTATTACAGCCACAAGATCCTGGAGACGATGGCGGCCGATCGCCACTCGGGCGCCGCCCCCTTCCTGGAGCCGGACGCCAAGAGCCAGGTGACGCTGCGCTACGAGGGCAGCACCCCCGTCGCCTGCACCGCGATCGTCGTGTCGACCCAGCATGCCAAGGGCTATGACGAGGGCGCGAAGGAAGCGGAACTCCACGACTATGTGAAGGCCGTGGTGGCGAAGGTGATCCCGGCCGAGCTGCTTTCGGCCGAGACCGTCTATCACATCAACCCGACCGGCAGCTTCGAGATCGGTGGGCCGGACGGCGACGCGGGCCTGACCGGCCGCAAGATCATCGTCGACACCTATGGTGGCGCGTCGCCCCATGGCGGCGGCGCGTTCAGCGGCAAGGACCCGACCAAGGTCGACCGTTCGGCCGCCTATATCACCCGCTATCTCGCCAAGAACATCGTCGCCGCCGGCCTCGCCCAGCGCTGCACGATCCAGCTGGCTTATGCCATCGGCGTCGCCAAGCCGCTGTCGCTCTATGTCGACACGCATGGCACCGGCACGGTGGGCGATGACAAGATCGAGGAAGCCATCGGCAAGATCGAGAAGCTGGGCGGCATGACCCCGCGCGGCATCCGCACGCATCTCGGCCTCAACAAGCCGATCTATCAGCCGACCGCCGCTTATGGCCATTTCGGCCGCAAGCCCGAAGGCGACTTCTTCCCCTGGGAGAAGACCGACCTGATCGACGACCTGAAGGCCGCTTTGGCCTGATCGTCGCGCACCGGACAAGGGAACGGGGCCGGGGTTCATCCCGGCCCTTTTTCTTTGCGCTGCGCCGCTTTCCCGCTACGCCGACATTTGGGGCAATCGGGGAGGATGGGCCATGCGCCGCTGGATGATCGGGATCGCCATGATGCTGGCGGGGGCGTGGGCACCCGCAGGCGCGCTGGCGCAGCAGCAGACGCCGATCAAGGTCAAGGCCGGCCGATCGTGGACGCACAAGCCGACCGGCATCACGCTGGCGCCTTCGCTGGCCAGCTTCACGCGCGGGGACGTCATCGACCTCAGCGGTGGCCAGCTGCTGGACGTGTCCATCGCCTATGATGACGATGCGAGCCGCACGCATGTGAACGTCTATCTCTATCATGCGGCCATGCCGTTCAGCGCGCTCTGGTTCGATGTCGCGAGCACGATGATCGCGACCAACAAGGGCTTCGGCACGCCCACGCCGGAAGGCCGCCTGACTGCCTTCGCGCCGCCGGGCAGCGACGTCACCGCCGGCCTGCGGCAGAGCTTCGCCATCACCGAGCGCGCACGCAGCAGCGGCGTGGCGCTGGTCGCGCTGGGCGACTGGGTGGTGAAGCTGCGCATGACATCGGGCGGGCTGTCACCAGCGCAGCTCGATGTCGCGATGGAGACGGTCATGCGGCAACTGGGCTGGCCTGCGCAGATGCCGCCGCTCGCCACGGCGACGCCGATCCCGGCCTGCGACAAGCCGATCGCCTTCGGCCTCGCCGCCGAGCCAGTGGCCATCAGCGGCGCGGCGGTGCTGGCCAATGCGGTGATGGGCAACGTCGCCGCGGACGAGCGCGAGAAGGCGCGCAAGGACGGCAAGGCACCCGAAGCGCCCGACCTGTGCATCCATCCCGACCGCATCGCCGGCCGCCTGCCCATCTATGAGAGCAGGGGCATGGAGGCCGGCTATATCATTCCGATCGGCGATTCCGGCGACATATTGCAGGTAGCGAAGGCGACAATGACCGGACTGATCGACCGGGACGCGCCGCCATCCTGGTCGGTCACCATGATGAAGCTCGACCGGTGGATGCAGTATCACAGCTATGGCTCGATGCCGCCGCCGCTCCAGGCGATGGAGATCATCCGGTCACAGGCCCCGCTGTCGAGCAGCATGATCTATGGCAAGGAAAAGCGGATCGACCTGTCGCCCGATGCCCTGTCAGCCAAGTAGCGCATCGCGGTTGCCTCCCACCCGGAGCGCCGCTATCGCCAGCCGGCACCAGCACGGAACATCGCATTGGCTCTCCTAGGGCAACACAGCGCCATCATCCCCATCGGCCTGTCCTACCAGACCGCCTGGCAGGTCCATCATCATCGCGACTTCCTGTCCTTCCTGCTGGACGAGGATTTCGAGATTCTCCCATCCTTTCTGGAACGGCCGATCAGTTCGGCAGACCAGCTGCCCACGCTGCTGCGACGGATTGCGGACGGGCCGATCGAAACGGCATCCTGGGACGTGCCGGCCGCCGCCAACAGCGCAGTGATGCTGAAGCCCTTCAAACTGTGGCTGTGGTACGAGAAGGCAAGCCATCAGGTCGAGGACGACGATCTGGCCGCGATCGCCGCCAAGTTCGAGCAGCGCCGGCTCAACCTGCTGCGCCTGGCCGAGATGCCCCGGCGCGTCTTCGTGGTGGGAAGCGGGCAGAACGACCTGCTGAACGAGTTTCCCTATCTGCGCGGCGGGCTCCAACTCGGCTTCACCGATGACCTTGTGGCGCAACTGCGCGAGACGCTGGACGCGCTGTTTCCCCACGGCGAGAACCATCTGCTGATCGTCGGCAAGCCGCGCTGGATCGGCGAGGTCGTCGGCGCTTATGCCCTGCCGGAAGAGCAGACCTACTGGCATGGGGTGGAGGCGGACTGGCGGCATGTCCTGTTCGCCTTCCTGACCGACAGCTTCCCCGAATTGCAGGCCGAGACGCCGCGCGGGGCGATGGTGCGGGTGATCGGCGACCTGATGCAGCAGGTCGAGCGCGAGCGCTGGCGGCAATCGCCTGCCGAGCGCGAGGGTGGCGTCGACGGCGCCGAACTGGAGCGTCGGCTGACTAGGGCGATGCGGGAGCGCGACGCCCTCGCCCACCGCGCCGCCGCGCTGGAGACGCAGCTTGCGCCGCTGCGCGCCGTGCAGAGCGCCCTGCGACTGGAGCCGTTGCGCCGCATGTTCCGTCGCTAGGCTTGCCCCCGCCTGCCCTGCCCGCTAGGGCGCGCGGCCATGACTGCGCATAAATCCGGCGATCCCACGACCCTCAACCGCCTCTATGGCCGCACGTCCGGCCACAAGTTGCGGGCGGGCCAGCAGGAGTTGGTCGAGCGCCTGCTGCCTGCCCTTTCGGTGCCGGTCGAGGGCGAGATCACGGCGGCCGATCTGTTCGGCTATGATCGCCCGCTGCATTTCGAGATCGGCTTCGGCGGCGGCGAGCATATGGCCTATCGCGCCGACATGCTGCCCGACCATGGCTTCATCGGCGCGGAGCCGTTTTTGAACGGGGTCGTCATCGCGCTGGGCCACGTGCGCGACAAGGCGCTGGGTAATGTGCGCATCCATATGGGCGACGCGCTGCAGGTGCTGGCGCGCATCCCCGACGGAGCGCTGAGCTTCGTCTATCTGCTGCACCCCGACCCCTGGCCCAAGGCGCGCCACGCCAAGCGGCGGATGGTGAACCCCGGCCCGGTCGCGATGATCGCCCGCAAGCTGAAACCCGGCGGCGAGTTCCGCTTCGGCACCGATCATCCGGTCTATCTGCGCTGGGCGATGATGGTAATGAACGGCCATCCCGCATTCGACTGGCTGGCGAGCGAGCCGAAGGACTTCCTGACCCGGCCGGGCGGCTGGCCCGAGACCCGCTACGAGGCCAAGGCGCGCCGGCTGGGGCATGAAGTCTGGTATTTCCGCTACCGGCGCAACGAGACGCCCGTCACGGCTTGACGGTCTGGACCACTTCAAAGCCTTCGAACTTCGGGTGGCCGAGATAGAGAGGCTTGTTGTCGCCAGCGCGGTGATGCGCGGCGCGGAAGGCTTCGGACTTCGTCCAGGCCTCGAAATCCTCACGTGAACGCCAGACGGTGTGCGAGGAGAAGAGCGTGTGATCCTCGCCCGCAGGGCCGCGCAGCAGGTGGAATTCGACGAAGCCGGGCACGTCCTTCAGATGCGTGTCGCGGGAGGTCCAGACGGTCTGGAAGGCATCCTCCTCGCCGGGGATGATCTGAAAGCGGTTCATCGCGATGTACATGGGCTTCTCTCTCCTGATTATCGGCCGATCGAATCGATCCAGTAGGGCAGTTCGGCGAGGCGTGGCAGCTGGCGGAAGCGGGGATGTGCTTCCGGGGCTGAGGCGGCTTCGTGGACCCATCCGCCCTCCTGCGGGATGAACGCGGCCCAGGCACCCGCCTCCAGCGCGGGCAGCACGTCCGATCGCATGGAGTCGCCCGCCATCACCGCCTGCTCCGGCTCCACCTCATACTGGGCGAAGATGCGGGTGAAGGTGTCGGGGTTCTTGTCGCTGACGATCTCTATCCCGCTGAACAGGTCGCCCAGGCCCGACGCCGCCAGCTTGCTTTCCTGATGCAGCAGGTCGCCCTTTGTCACCAGCACCAGCCGGCCGCGATCGGCCAGCGCTTCAAGGGTGTCCTGCACATCGTCGAACAGGTCGACCGGATGGGCGAGGAGCGTCTTGCCCGCGTCCAATATCCCGCCGATCATCCGGCGGTCTAGCGCGTCGCCGGCCAGTTCCATCGCCGCCTCGATCATCGAGAGGGTGAAGCCCTTCGCGCCGTAGCCGTAGAGCTTGAGGTTCCGTCCCTCGCAGGCGTTGAGGGCGTCGCGGGCGACATGGGCTTCGGCGAAGGGGGCGAGCATCGCGACCAGCGCTTCCTCGGTCGCGTTGAAGTGGCGCATATTGTGCCAGAGCGTGTCGTCGGCATCGAGGCAGATGAGCTTTATCGTCATGAACCATCGCCATAATGGCCCGAGGCCCCCGATGCCAGAGGCGGCGAAATTCACTATGATCCGCGTGCCAGACAGAGTTGTGCGTTTTAGGTTGCAGTTTACGTAAACGTAAATACATTGCGGAGAGATCCGGCGCTCACGCACAACAACCGTGCTTCGGGCCAGCGGAGAGGAACAGACATGGAAGCCTATATCTACGACGCCGTCCGCACGCCCCGTGGGCGGGGCAAGAGCGACGGGTCGCTGCACGAGATCACGCCCATTCAGCTGGCGACGCAGATGCTCACATCGATTCGGGATCGCAACGATATCGACACCGGCGATGTTGATGATGTCATCATGGGCTGCGTCACGCCGGTCGGCGAGCAGGGTGCGGATATCGCGCGCGCCGCCGTGCTGAACGCGGACTATGCGATCACGGTTGCGGGCGTGCAGGTGAACCGCTTCTGCGCGTCGGGGCTGGAGGCAGTCAACATGGCCGCCGCCAAGGTGATCGCCGGCGAGGCCGAGTTCGCGATCGGCGGCGGTGTCGAGTCGATGAGCCGGGTGCCGATGGCGAGCGACGGCGGCGCGCTGGCGATGGACCCGGCGGTCGCGTTCAAGACCTATTTCGCGCCGCAGGGCATCGGCGCGGACGTGATCGCGACGAAGTTCGGCATCTCGCGCGATGACGCCGACGCTTATGCTGTCGAGAGCCAGAGGCGCGCGAAGATGGCGTGGGACGAAGGCCGCTTCGGCAAGTCGATCGTGCCGGTGAAGGACGTGATGGGCGCGGTCGTGCTCGACCATGACGAGCATATGCGCCCTGATGCGACGATGCAGTCGCTGGGCGCGCTGAAAGCCAGCTTTACAAGCCTGGGCGAGGAACTGCCCGGCTTCGATACCGTAGCGCTGCTGCGCTATCCCGAACTGGAACGGGTCAACCATGTCCACCATGCCGGCAACTCGTCGGGCATCGTCGACGGCGCGGCGGCCGTGCTGGTGGGCAGCAAGGCGATGGGCGAGAAATATGGCCTGAAACCGCGCGCCCGCATCCGCGCCATGGCCTCGATCGGGTCGGAGCCGATGATCATGCTGACCGGGCCGGAGTTCGTCGCCGACAAGCTGCTGAAACGCGCCGGCATGACCAAGGCGGACATCGACCTGTTCGAGTTGAACGAAGCCTTTGCTTCGGTCGTGCTGCGCTACATGCAGGCGATGGACCTGGACCATGGCCAGATCAACGTGAACGGCGGCGCGATCGCCATGGGGCATCCGCTGGGCGCGACGGGCGCGATGGTGCTGGGCACGGCGCTGGACGAGCTGGAACGGTCGGGCAAGGGCACGGCGCTCATCAACCTGTGCGTGGGCGCGGGCATGGGTACCGGCACGATCATCGAGCGGATTTAAGTCATTTTTTCTCCTTCCCTTCAGGGGTAGGGCACGCCTCGCAGAGAGGTCGTTACAGCCCCCACCCCAACCCAGTTCGGGGTGAACAACACCCCGTGTTGTTCAGGTCATGCCGGGGGCATGACCGGCCCCGAACTCCTGAAGGGGAGGGGCTATTTCGGGAGCAAGAATATGCAGACCATCACCTTCACTACCGACGCGGACGGCATCGCCACGCTTCTGATCGACGTGCCGGGCCAGACGATGAACGTCATCGGGCCGGAGTTCCTGGCCGATCTGGACGCGGCGATCACGCAGTTGTCGTCCGACGCGGCGATCAAGGGCGCGGTCATCGCGTCGGGCAAGGCCAGCGGCTTCATGGCCGGCATGGACCTGAAATTCTTCAACGACATGCTGGCGAAGGCGGGCCCCTCCCCTGCCCCGGCCGCCTTGTTCGACGATCTGTTCACGCTGAACGCGCTGTTCCGGCGGCTGGAGACCTGCGGCAAGCCGGTCGCCGTCGCGATCGAGGGGACCTGCGTGGGCGGCGGGTTCGAACTGGCGCTGGCCTGCCATCATCGCGTGATGAGCGACAATCCCAAGGTGCAGGTTGGCCTGCCCGAAATCCTGATCGGGCTGTTTCCGGGCGGCGGCGGGTCGCAGCGGCTGCCACGCATCATGGGAGTGCAGAATGCGCTGCTCAACATGCTGGCGGGCAAGCTGTTCCGCCCGGCCGATGCGCTGGCGCAGAAGATCGTCGATGAGGTGGCGCCCGCCGGCAGCGCGATCGATGCGGCGAAGGCCTGGGTGAAGGCGAACCCCGGCGCGCATGTGCAGCCCTGGGATATGAAGGGCTTCAAGGTTCCGGGCGGATCGGGCCAGTTCAACCCCGGCTTCGTGCAGACCATGGTGGCGGCGACGCCGCTGACGCTCAAGCAGACGCAGGGCAATATGGTTGCGCCGCACGCGCTGCTGTCGGCCGTCTATGAAGGCATCCAGCTGCCGATCGACCGGGCGATCCGGGTCGAGAGCAAATATTTCAGCATCGTCGCCGCCGATCCGCAGGCCCGCAACATGGTCCGATCGCTGTTCGTCAACAAGACGGCGGCCGAGCGCGGCGCGCGCCGGCCCAAGGGCGAACCCAAGGCGCCGACGAAGAAACTGGCGATGCTGGGCGCGGGCATGATGGGCGCGGGCATCGCCACCGTGGCGGCGCAGGCGGGGATCGAGGTCGTGCTGTTCGACCGCGACATCGCTTTTGCCGAGAAGGGCAAGGCGCATGTCGAGGCGGAACTGCGCAAGCGCATCGGGCGCGGCATGACCGAGGAGAAGGTCGCCGCGACATTGGCGCTGGTGACGCCGACGGCCGATTATGCAGCGCTGGCCGGTGCGGACTTCGTGATCGAGGCGGTGTTCGAGGATGTCGGCATCAAGGCCGAGGTGACGAAGCAGGTCGAGGCGGTGCTGGGCGCGGACACGATTTTTGGCTCCAACACTTCGACTCTGCCGATCACCAAGCTGGCGAAGGCATGGACCAAGCCCGACAATTTCATCGGCGTGCATTTCTTCTCGCCGGTCGAGAAGATGCCGCTGGTGGAGATCATCCTGGGCAAGGAGACCGGGCCGGCCGCGATCGCCAAGGCGCTGGATTTTGTGGCGCAGATCAAGAAGACGCCGATCGTCGTCAATGACAGCCGCGGTTTCTACACCTCGCGCTGCTTCGGCACCTATGTGCAGGAGGGCGTCGAGATGGTGGCCGAGGGGATCAACCCCGCGCTGATCGAGAATGGCGGGCGGCAGATCGGCATGCCGACCGGGCCGCTGGCCGTAGGCGACGAGGTGTCGATCGAACTGGGCGCGAAGATCGTGGCGGCGGCCAAGAAGGAACTGGGCGACGCCTATGTGCCGCAGCGCTCGGACACGCTGATGGAGCAGATGGTGGGCCTGGGCCGGCTGGGGCGCAAGAGCGCCAAGGGCTGGTACGATTATCCCGAGGGCGCGAAGAAGCATCTGTGGACGGGGCTGTCCGACCTGTACCCGCGCGCGGCGGAGCAGCCCGATGTCGGGTCGGTCAAGGAACGGCTGTTGTACCGGCAACTGGTGGAATGCGCCCGTTGCTTCGAGGAAGGCGTGCTGGAAACGCCTGAAGACGGCGACCTGGGCGCGATCTTCGGCTGGGGCTTCGCGCCGTGGACCGGCGGGCCGTTCAGCCACATGGACACGCTGGGCGCGGCGCATGTGGTGAGCGTGCTGGACCGGCTGGCGGCGGCGCATGGCGACCGCTTCGCGGCGCCGGCGCAGTTGCGGGAGATGGCTGCGTCGGGTGGCACTTATTATGGGGGCGTGAAGGCAGTGGCGGCCTGATAGCGGCGGATGCAGGCGGGGCGCACAGGCGTCTCGCCTGCTATTTGTCCTTCCAGGGACTGACGTAGAGAGGATTTTCGGCGACTTCGCGCGATCCTTCCTTGCAGGCTTCCCAGAATGCCTGTCCCCGCCATTCCGGCATCGCGTCCGGGGACAGCTGTTTTATATATTCGAATGCGGTCCAGGGATCGTCCATGCGGCACGCGATGCGGGCGAAATGCGCCGCATTCCAATCGGTCGGATATGCCTTCTGCACATCACTCATCCCCTGCATTATCAAGGTCCGGTCCATGTCTCCCAAGCGGTCGTCAGATTCTCTTTCCTGAAATTCCCAGAAAATCCTGGCATATATGCCGGCGCCCTCTTCTTTCGTGAGGTCCATCGCCAAACGCCCGAGCCGATCCATGTCGCCGCTTTCGCCATGCCACTTGAGACGGAAATAATCGACAGCTTCGAGATAGCCACCCTGGTATCCCGGATACGATTTCGCCATATCCTGTAATAATTCCTTGATTACATCACGGTCGAATCCAAGTATCACCCCAAGCTTAATCATCAATACGAAATAGCGTGGATCCTTTTTGACAATTTCCAAATTTTTATCAAACAGTGATAGAGCCTGAACGGCATATTTATGGAATTCCCGCATGCTTTTGTCGGATGTTTTAGATGCAACATCTTCTCCCCGGATGCACCATCCTTGATACATCAATGCTTCCGCCTTCAAGATGTAAGCGGCCGGATCTTTTGGGCGGGCAGCGATCCAGTCTCCAGCAAAAGCAATCGCCTTGGAGGAAGCGCAAGGACTGTCGACGTACAGGTCGCTAAAGCCCGTGAAATAGACGGCAATGTTCCAAATGCCGCTTGGGGTGCGGGAACGGCTCGACACGAATTGCTTTTCCATCTCGGCCAGCGTTGTGAAATCGCGCTTCAGGACGGCGGCGGCGACGGCATCGGAAATGGCGCCCCGCGCGGCTGTTTCGTCGGATTCGGCTGCCTTGTCCCGGCCAATGTTCGTTTGCGCCATGGCATGACAAGCAAGCAGCGGCGCCAACAGCCCGCACAGCCCGACAGACAAGCATCGCAGGAATTTCGCCATCATTGTTCCTTCGTCCACTGACAATTGCCGTGATGGTGGCGCATATGCGTTACTATTATCCGCACAGAATGCGGAGATTGAGTCCGCCAATCTCCGCACCGTTGGGCTACAAATCTTAACCCGCTTTCGATAGGGCGCTGCATCTACAGCGGAGACGTTTCGACCATGACCAAACCCACCGTCCTCGTCACCGGCGGCGCCGGCTATATCGGCAGCCATGCGGTGCTGGCGCTGAAGGATGCCGGCCACAAGGTGGTGGTGATCGACAATCTGGTGACCGGCTTTCGCTGGGCGATCCCCGAGGACGTGGCGTTCGTGCGGGGCGACATTGCCGACCAGCCGCTGGTCGAGGCGACCTTGCGCGACCATGACATCAAGGCGATCATGCATTTTGCAGGGTCGGTCGTGGTGCCGGAATCGGTCGAGAATCCGCTCAAATATTATCACAACAACAGCGCCAAGACCCGCGACCTGATCGAGAGCGCGGTGCGCGTGGGCGTGCCGCATTTCATCTTTTCCTCGACGGCGGCGACCTATGGCACGCCGGATGTGGCCGCCGTGCGGGAGGATACGCCGCAGCGGCCGATCAATCCCTATGGCATGTCGAAGCTGATGACGGAGTATATGCTGCGCGACGTGGCGGCGGCGCATCCGATGAATTTTTGCGCGCTGCGCTACTTCAATGTGGCGGGCGCCGATCCGCAGGGGCGTAGCGGGCAGTCCACCGCCGGGGCGACGCACCTCATCAAGGTGGCGGTCGAGGCGGCGCTGGGCAAGCGGGCGGGCGTCTCTGTGTTCGGGACGGATTTCGATACGCCGGACGGGACGGGTGTGCGCGACTATATCCATGTCAGCGATCTGGCCGCCGCGCATGTGCTGGCGCTGGACGCGCTGATGGCGAAGCCCGGCGAGAATTATCTGCTGAACTGCGGCTATGGCCGGGGTTTCTCCGTGCTGGAGGTGCTGGACGCGGTCGACCGCGTGACCAACAGGAAGATCGAGCGCACCATGGGTCCGCGCCGGGCGGGTGATCCGCCGTCGCTGATTTCCGACAACAGCGCGATCATGGCGACCTTCCCGTGGAAGCCGCAGCATGCCGATCTCGATGTGATCGTGACGCATGCGCTGGGTTGGGAACGAGCGCTGAGCGAACGGCAGGGTTGAGGCTGGACGAGCGGACGGCTATCTGCGGCGTCGCCCTTGCAGGAGATGCGCCCGATGCCGACCGAACATGTTTTTGCCGATGCCGCCGACGCCGCAGCCGGCATGGCCGAGTCCATATTGGGGCATCTGACGCAGGCGCTGGAAGCGCGTGGGCGGGCGTCGCTCGCATTGTCCGGCGGGCGGTCGCCGCGTGCGGTGCTGGAGCGGTTGAGCCGGGCGGCGATCGACTGGGACAAGGTGACGGTGCTGCTGGTGGACGACCGCTGGGTCGATCCGTCGAGCGACGACAGTAACGAAAAGCTGGTGCGCGAGGCGCTGCTGCAGAATGCGGCGGCCGGCGCGACTTTCGTGCCGATGAAGAATGACGCCGCCGATCCCTATGCAGGGCTGGCCGCGTGCGAGGCGGCCTATGCGGCGATCGACTGGCCGATCGACGTGGTGGTGCTGGGCATGGGCGAGGACGGGCATACGGCTTCGCTGTTCCCCGGTGCGGCGGAACTGGCCGAGGGGCTGTCCACGCAGGCGCGGGTGCTGGCGGTGACGCCGCCAGTCGCGCCGCACATGCGCATGTCGCTGAGCGCGAGCGCGATCCTGTCGTCGCGGGTGATTCTGTTGCAGCTGAGCGGCACGGCGAAGCGGGACATCTATGCGCGGGCGCTGTCGGGTGGGCCAGTGGAGGAGTTGCCGGTGCGGGTGGCCTTGTGCCAGGACGCGGTGCCGGTCGAGGTGTGGATGAGCGCCTAGTTCTTCGGTTCGTGCTTCGAGAAGAGATAGCGGTAGACGCCGACGATGTTGGTCAGCAGCATCACGATGTTCTGCCAGCCTATCCCCTGCGCGTCTTCCGACAGGAAGCCCCAGGCGATGAGCGCGATCGAACTGGTGACGAACAGGATGAAGGCCCAGCCGGTGACGCGGCGGCCGATATTCAGCGCGACCACCAGCGCGGCGAGCGCGGCCGCTCCCGCGCCATAATATTGCAGGACCGTCAGCATGGTTTGGCTCATACGCGCAGAACGCTGGCGCGGGCGCATGGTTGCCGGGCGGGCGTCGCCTCTCTAGGCAGGCGGGCATGATCGCACAGATAGAACCCTTTCACGCCATCGCCATCAGCCGGGAAGCCCATCGGCTGGGGATGGAGGGACGATCGATCCTGCATATGGAGTTCGGGCAGCCGTCGACTGGCGCGCCGGCGGCGGCCATCGCCAGGGCGCATGAGGTGCTGGATCGCGACCCGATGGGCTATTGGGAAAGCCCCGCGCTCAAGGCGCGGATCGCGGCGCTCTATGCCGAGCGGCATGGGGTGGCGGTGGACCCGGAGCGGGTGCTGCTGACCTGTGGCGCGTCGCCGGCGCTGGTGCTGGCTTTGTCCTGCCTGTTCGCGCCGGGCGCGCGGGTGGCGACGGCGCGGCCGGGTTATGTGGCGTATCGGGGTACGCTGAAGTCGCTCTATCTGGAGCCGGTCGAGGTCGGCTGTGGGCCGGGTGAGCGTTATCAGATGACGGCGGCGGCGCTGGCCGCCATCGATCCCGCGCCGGACGGGGTCATCATCGCCAGCCCCGCCAACCCCACCGGCACGATCATCGCTCCCGACGAGATGGCGGCGATCGCGAAGGTGTGCGCGGAGCGGGGCATCCGCATCGTGTCGGACGAGATCTATCATGGGCTGACCTATGGCGATCCGGCGCGGTCGATGCTGGAGTTCGCACCCGATGCGCTGATCGTGAACAGCTTTTCCAAATATTTCAGCATGGCGGGCTGGCGGCTGGGCTGGCTGGTGGTGCCGGACTCGTCTGTCGATGCGGCGCGGGCGCGGATGGGCAATCTGTTTCTGACGCCGCCGTCGCTGGCGCAGCATGCCGGCCTCGCCGCGTTCGATTGCCGGGATGAGCTGGAGGGGCATGTCGAGACCTATCGCCGCAACCGCGCACTGTTGCTGGATGCGCTGCCGGCGCTGGGGCTTGCGGAGATCGCGCCGCCGGACGGGGCCTTCTACATTTACGCTGATGTCGCGCATCTGACCAACGACAGCCTGGCGCTGTGTCGCAAGCTGCTGCACGAGACGGGGGTGGCGACCGCGCCGGGGATCGATTTCGATCCGGTGGATGGCGCGCGACACATGCGCTTCAGTTTTGCCGTGTCGACCGATCGGGTGGAGGACGCGATCGCGCGGATGGCGCCGTGGTTTGCGGGTCAGCCTTCGTCGAAATGAGATATGACGTCCCGGCTGGCGTGGAGAATATGCAGCACTTCAAGCACATCGCCGACATAGCGGAAGAAGATTGTATATCCCTGCGATGGGGTGCTTCGGATGCCACTGCCTAATTCGGGCCGCGCAGTCCCCAGCGTGCCAGGCAAAGATGCCAGTAAAGAACAGTGACTGTGAATTTTCTGCTCGAAAGCCTTTGCGATCTCGCGACTGCCGCTCTCGACCGCTATGCGGAGAGTGATCGCGAATAGATCCTGATCGCCGTCATCCGAATAGCGCAACACGCGCATTCAGCGGGCAATCGCCTTTTTCGTCCGCTCCCATTCGTCCAATGCTGCGTCTATTCTGGCGCTGACTTCTTCCGAAGTAAGCGAACCGCCGCGCGCGATCGACGCATCGATCGTAGCCCGCAGCGCGTCGAGCTTCTCCTCCCGTTCCCTGACCAGCCGCAAGCCCTCTTCCACGACATCGCGCGCAGAGCCGTAGCGGCCAGACCGCACGAGGCTGTCGATCAGGGTTTCCCCGCGTTCATCAATGGAGATGTTCATGACTGCCTCCGATCCGATCGGACGCAGCATAGCGCAGCGGCGCAATTTGCGCCATCGTCATGCTGGTACGGGCGGTCGGACTCGAACCGACATGATGTCACCATCGGCGGATTTTGAATCCGCTGCGTCTACCATTCCGCCACGCCCGCGTGCCAGTGGAGCGCCCTATAGAGGCAAGCCGCGCGGATTGCCAGCCCATGCGATCACCGATGTGGAAACCCCGCCCGCCTTGTTCGTTGCGGTAGCGCATCCATAGGCTATAGTCGGGCCATGACGCATAAAATGCGCATGCCAACCGGCAACAGGGAGACCCTTTTGACCGAACCCTCCGCTACGCTCATCCTGTTCGGCGCTACCGGCGATCTCGCCCGGCGCATGCTGTTTCCTTCGCTCTACAATCTGCTGTCCGATGGGCTGCTGCCCGACGATTTCCTGACGATCGCTTCGGGTCGCAAGGAGATGGACGACGACGCCTTCCGTCGCGAGGTGGACGCGGCGTTGCAGGATTTCCTGCCTGCCGATCGCTATGATGCCGAGATGGCGGGCAAGTTGCTGGCGATGATCTGCTATCAGCCGGTCGAGGCGGGAAATCCCGCACAGTTCGCGGCGCTGGGCGAGCGGCTGGACGGGCGGCTGGAGCGCGGCGTGTCGGTTTATCTCTCGACGCCCCCTTCCCTGTTCGCGCCGACGGTGCAGGGCATGGCGGAGGCCGGCCTGATCACGCCCAAGACCCGCGTGGCGATGGAAAAGCCGATCGGCAAGGACCTGGCCTCCTCCCGAGAAGTGAATGACGGCATCGGCTCTGTGGTCGAGGAAAGCCGGATTTTCCGGGTCGACCATTATCTGGGCAAGGAGACGGTGCAGAACCTGCTGGCGCTGCGCTTTGCCAATGTGATGTTCGAGCCGCTGTGGAATGCGACCGCGATCGACCATGTGCAGATCACCGTGGGTGAGACCGTCGGCCTGGAGGGCCGCGTGTCCTATTACGACGGCGTGGGCGCGCTGCGCGACATGGTGCAGAACCATATCCTGCAGATCCTGTCGATCATCGCGATGGAGCCGCCCGCTCGCATGGACCCGACCGCCGTACGCGACGAGAAGGTGAAGGTGCTGCGGTCGCTGCGGCCGATGAGCGCGGACACGGTCAAGGCCAACAGCGTGCGCGGCCAATATGGTCCAGGCGCAGTGAACGGCAAGATCGTCACCGGCTATGCCGACGAGCTGGGCCAGTCGTCCGACACGGAGACTTTCGTGGCGTTGCGCGCGCATATCGACAACTGGCGCTGGCAGGGCGTGCCCTTCTATCTGCGCACCGGCAAGCGCATGCCCGCGCGCCAGTCCGAGATCATGATCCGGTTCAAGCCGGTGCGCCATTCGATCTTTGGCCGCAACGGGGCGCTCGATCCCAACACGCTGATCATCCGGCTGCAACCCGAAGAGTTCATTCGCCTGACCATCATGAGCAAACGGCCGGGGCTGGAACGGGAAACGCATCTGGAGGAAGTGACGCTCGACGTTTCGCTGATGGCGGCCTTTGCCGGGCAGCGGCGGCGGATCGCCTATGAGCGGCTGCTGCTCGACCTGCTGCATGGCGATCCGACTTTGTTCGTTCGCCGCGATGAGGTGGAGGCGCAGTGGACCTGGATCGATTCGATCATCGGCGGCTGGAAAGAGGCGGGCGTGAAGCCGGTTTCCTATCCTTCGGGGAACTGGGGGCCCTCCTCGGCGATTGCCCTTATCGAACGCGATGGAGCAAGCTGGCATGACTGAAATGCACCCGGCGGTCGCCCGGGTCACCGACCGTATCGTCCAACGCAGCGCGAAGAGCCGCCTGCATTATGTGAACCTGATCGAGCGCGGCCGCGACGCCGGCACCAACCGCGACCAGCTGAGTTGTGGCAACCTCGCCCATGGCTTTGCCGCCAGCGGCGAGGACAAGGCGGTAATCCGCACCGGCGCGGCGATGAACATCGGCATCGTCACCGCGTACAACGACATGCTGTCGGCGCATCAGCCCTATGGCCGATACCCTGAGCAGATCAAGATCGCCGCGCGCGAAGTGGGCGCCACGGCGCAGGTCGCGGGCGGCGTGCCGGCGATGTGCGACGGCGTGACGCAGGGGCAGGCCGGCATGGACCTGTCGCTCTTTTCCCGCGATACGATCGCGCTGTCGACCGCCGTGGCGCTGAGCCATGCGATGTTCGAGGGCGCGATGATGCTGGGCATCTGCGACAAGATCGTCCCCGGCCTGCTGATCGGTGCGCTGCGTTTCGGCCATCTGCCGACCATCTTCGTGCCGTCGGGGCCGATGCCGTCGGGCCTCGCCAACAGGGAGAAGGTTCGTATCCGCCAGCTCTATGCGGAGGGCAAGGTGGGGCGCGAGGAGCTGCTGGAGTCCGAAAGCGCCAGTTACCATGGCGCGGGCACCTGTACCTTCTACGGCACGGCGAACAGCAACCAGATGATGGTCGAGGTGATGGGCCTGCACATGCCCGGCGCCGCCTTCGTCAATCCGGGTACGAAGCTGCGTCAGGAACTGACGCGGGCGGCGACGCACCGGCTGGCGGAGATCGGCTGGGACGGCGACGACTATCGGCCGTTGGGGCTGTGCGTGAACGAAAAGGCGATCGTCAACGCCATCGTCGGCCTGATGGCGACGGGTGGGTCGACCAATCATGCGATCCATATCCCGGCCGTGGCGCGGGCGGCGGGCATCATCGTCGACTGGAGCGATTTTGCCGAGCTGTCGGATGTCGTGCCGCTGCTGGCGCGGGTCTATCCCAATGGATCTGGCGACGTGAACCATTTCCACGCGGCTGGCGGCATGGCGGTGATCATCCGCGAACTGCTGGACGCCGGGCTGCTGCACCGGGACATCATGACCGTCGCCCGCGACGACCTGACCGGCTATGGGCAGGAGCCGGTGATGCAGGACGATGCGCTCGGCTGGGCGGACGTGCCGGTTTCGCGGGACGAGAGCATATTGCGGCCGGCAAGCGAGCCGTTCCAGAGCGATGGCGGCCTGAAACTGCTGGCTGGCAATCTGGGTCGCTGCGTCATGAAGGTGAGCGCAGTCGATCCGTCGCGCTGGACGATCGAGGCCCCGGCCGCCGTGTTCAACGATCAGGACGATGTGCTGCGCGCGTTCAAGGCCGGCGAACTGGAGCGCGACGTGGTCGTCGTGGTCCGCTTCCAGGGGCCGCGCGCCAATGGCATGCCCGAACTGCACAAGCTGACCCCGGCACTGGGCGTGTTGCAGGATCGCGGCTTCAAGGTGGCGCTGGTGACGGACGGGCGCATGTCCGGGGCGTCGGGAAAAGTGCCGGCCGCGATCCACCTGTCGCCCGAAGCGCTGGGCGGCGGGGCGATCGGCAAGCTGCGCGATGGCGACATCGTGCGGGTCTGTGCGGAGAGCGGAACGATCGAGGCGCTGGTGGATGCGCCGGATTGGGACGCGCGGGAACAAGCGATCGCGCCGCCCCCGCCCTATGACACTGGCCGTGAGCTGTTCGCGATGTTCCGCCAGCACAGCGATCTGGCCGAAGCGGGCGCGTCGGCGATGCTGGCGGCGATGGAGAGCGAGCTTTGACGGAGATCATCGCGGCCGACATCGGCGGCACCAATGCGCGCTTCGCCCGCGCGAAACTCGACCGGCGCAATGTGCCGACTTTGGGCAAGGTCCACAAATACAAGGTCGCCGATTATCCGAGCCTGCAAGCCTGCTGGCAGGCCTTTGCAGAGGATGATGGCGAGGCTTTGCCCAAGGCCGCGTCGATCGCCTTCGCGACCGCCGTGGGGCGGGAGGTGATCAAGCTCACCAACTCCAGCTGGATGATCCGCGCCGCCACATTGGCCGAGGATCTGGGCCTGAAGACCGTTCGGCTGGTCAATGATTTCGAAGCGGTGGCCCATGCCGTCGCCCGCCTGCCGGACGAGAATCTCCCACTGCTGTTCGGCGAGGACCGCCCTTTCCCGCGCGATGGCGGCGTGACCGTGATGGGGCCGGGCACGGGTCTGGGCGTCGCGATGATCGCTTTCGACGAGGGCGAACCCCATGTCGTCGCGACGGAGGGCGGACATCTAGACTTCTCGCCGCTGGACAGCGCGGAGGAAAAGATCCTCGCCTATCTGCGCGACAAGTTCCTGCGCGTGTCCACCGAACGGATCGTGTCGGGACCGGGCCTCAACAATATCTACAAGGCGCTGGGCACGATCGGGCATCAGCGGGTGCTGCTGATGGAGGATGCGGAACTGTGGGCCGCCGCGCTCGACGGGACGGATGAGCATGCGGTGGCGGCGTTCGAGCGCTTCTGCCTGTGCTACGGATCGGTCGCGGGCGATCTGGCGCTGGCGCAGGGGCCGGGCACGGTGGTGCTGGCCGGCGGGCTGACGCAGCGGATGCGCGAACATCTGCCCAAAAGCGGCTTTCACGGGCGGTTCACGGCCAAGGGGCGGTTTGAGAGCCTGATGAAGGCAGTGCCGGTGCGGCTGGCGGTGCATGAGGAAATCGGGCTGTATGGCGCGGCCGCAGCCTTTCGGGAGAGCAGGACATGACGTTGACGGTCGCGCAGGTGATGGAGCTGGCCCCGGTGATCCCGGTGCTGGTGATCGACCGGGTCAAGGACGCCGTGCCGATCGCGCGGGCGCTGGTTGCGGGCGGCCTCCCCGCGCTGGAGGTGACGATGCGCACGCCCGCCGCGCTGGACGCGATGCGCGCCATGGCGGAGGTCGAGGGCGCGGTGGTCGGCGCGGGCACGGTGCTGAATCCGTTGCAGCTGCATGCCGCAATGGAAGCGGGCGCGCGCTTCATCGTCAGCCCCGGCCTTACCGAGCCGCTGGGGCAGGCGGCGATCGAGGCGGGCATCCCCTTCCTGCCCGGCACCGCTTCGGCGGCGGACATCATGCGCGGCATGGACATGGGGCTGTCGCACTTCAAATTCTTTCCGGCGGAAACGTCGGGCGGTCTGCCGGCGCTGAAGGCGCTTTCGGGGCCATTCGGCGAGGCGCGCTTCTGCCCAACCGGCGGCATTTCGGCGGACAATGCGCCCAAATGGCTGGCCGAACCCTTCGTCAAATGCGTTGGCGGGTCGTGGGTGGTGCCCAAGGGGCCAGTGGATGTCGCAAAGATAGAAGCACTGGCGCGTGAAGCGGCGGCGCTTGCGCGCTGACCGCCAGCATCCTAGATGCCAGCCATGCGCGCGCCTCGCTCCCTCTCCTCGCTCGTCCTGCTGCTGACCGGCTGCGCCGGCGCGCCGCAAAGCTATCCCTCGCTTGCCAAGCGGCCGATCGAGAGCGCGCCGATGGCCGAGGCGCCCGCGCCCGTCCTGCCAGCTGCGCCTGATCCGGCGCTGGATGCGCAGGTCGCCAAGCTCAACGCGCAGGTCGCGGCCGGCGCGGCGGCGTTCGACAAGTCCTGGGTCGCCGCCGACCGGGCGAGCCGCGCGGCCAGCGGCGCAGGCGTTTCCAGCGAGGCGTGGGTGACGGCGCAGCAGGCGATCAGCGCGCTCGAATCGGTGCGGAATGACGCCGTGTCGGCGCTCGCCAGCCTGGATACGCTCTATGTCGAGCGCGAGAATGCGCTGGCCGACGGCAAGGAGCGCGGTGACACGCAAGCCATCGAAGCGGCGCGGACCCAGGCGCTGGCCGTAGTGGATTCGCAGAACGACCGGCTGGATGCGCTCAAGGGGCGGCTCGCGCAGCCCTAGAGCGCGGCCTTCACGACGCCTTTGTGCGCCTTGGCGTTGTGGACATAATGGTCCACGCCCTCGCGCATATCCAGCACCTGCGCGTCGCCCAGTTCGCGCATGAACTTGGCCGGTCGCCCGGCCCATAGCTGACGGTGCAGCACCGTCTTGCCGGGCGAGAGCAAGGCGCCCGCCGCCAGCATCGCGTCGCTTTCCACCGTCGCGCCGCTCATCACGATCGCACCCAGGCCGACAAAGGCGCGGTCGTGCAGCACGCAGCCGTGGATCATCGCCATGTGACCGATCAGCACATCCTCGCCGATGATCGTGGGCCAGCCTTCGGGCGGGCGGCCGTCCACCGAATGGCCATCGTCGGGGCTGTCGCAATGGATGACGCTGCCGTCCTGGATATTGGTGCGCGCGCCGATGCGGATGCGGTTCACGTCCGCGCGGACGACGCAATTGTACCAGATGCTGGCGTCCTCGCCGATTTCCACGTCGCCGATGATGACGCAACCGGGCGCGATGAAGGCGCTGGGGTGGATGACGGGCGACTTGCCGTTGAAGGGCAGGATGGTCGCGCCGGGATGCATAGTGTCGGTCATCCCGTTCCTTTCCTTCATCTTTTCAGCAAGGGCAAGATGCTGCCATGGTCGTCGGTCCAGGCGCGGAAGCCGGGGCGCGGCGGAATCGCCTGCCAGTCCCCGGGGCGGCCGGCGGCGATACGGGTCAACTGCGCCGGATCGCGGGCGAGCGCGACCCAGACCGATGCGCCATGGGCATGGTCTTTCGCGTCCTGCGGCGTTGGCTTGTAATGGCGCAGGCGGGCGGTCAGCCCCTCTTCCCGCGCGGCGGCGGCCAGCACGGGCTTCAGGTCGAGAAAGCGGTTGGAGATGTGGATCATCAACACGCCCCGCGGCGACAGCAGCCGCGCATAGGAGGCGATCGCCTCGCGTGTGAGCAGATGCATCGGGATCGCGTCGGAGGAGAAGGCGTCGATCACCAGCACGTCCATGCTGCCCGGCCGTTCCTTCGCCAGCGTCAGGCGGGCGTCGCCGACGACGATGTCGGCCTGAGGGAGGCAGCGCGACAGGAAGGTGAAGGCCCCGGGATCGCGCGCGATGCCGACCATCACCGGATCGATCTCGTAAAAGCGCCATGTCTGTCCCGGCCGGGCGTAGCAGGCGAGCGTTCCCGTCCCCAGCCCGACCACGCCGATTCGCGCATCGGCGGGCGCGGCGGCCAGCGCCAAGCCGACGCCGGATTGCGGCGCATAGTAACTGGTCGGCTCAGTCTCGTGACCCGGCTTGAGATTCTGCATGCCGTGGATCGTCGTGCCATGCACCAGCAGGCGGAAGCCATCGTCCCGCTCTCGCACCATATAGATGCCGAAATAGCTGCGCATCAGCGCGCCCGGCGTCGTCGTCATCTGCAATCGCAACCAGCCACCCAGACACAGCATCAGGCAGCACAGCGCAATGGCGAAGGGCAAACGCCGACCAACCGTGACAACGCACAGCGCGACCAGCACCAGGAAGCAGGCCCCTTTCAGTCCGCCCGACTTGAGAGTCGGAACCAGCAGCCCCTCCCCCAACAGCGATAACAACAGGCCGGTGATCGCCAGCAACAGAGTCAGCACGACGCCGCGCCGCCCCTCGAACAGTTCCTCGCTCCAGCCGAACAGCGGCGACCGGACCAAAAGCAGCGCGGCGCCGATCAGCAGCAGCGGATGCTCATAGGTCCAGTCGAAGACCAGCGGCGCCACCAGCGCGCAGAACAGCCCGCCCAGCATGCCGCCCGCCGACATGATGAGATAGAACAGGGTCAGCCGACCGGGTTCCGGCCGCAGGTCATATAGCTGACCGTGCAATGCGACGGCCACCGTGAACAGGACCGACAGAATCATGATGGCGACGATCAGCGGGAAGGCGGTCGCGTCGATAAACGCCGTCGCCGCGCCGATCAGCAGGAACAGCGGCGCCAAGGTTGAAAGCAGTTCGGTCCAGCGCCGATTGGCGGAAAAGGCGACCGAGAAGCTCAGCAGATAGAGGCCCAGCGGCAGCACCCACAGCAACGGCATCGCCACGATGTCCGTCGTCAGATGCAACGTCGTCGACAGCAGCAGGCCGGAAGGAACGGCAGACAATATCAGCCAGTGCAGCATCCGCCCCGTGGACAGGCGTTCGCCCTTTTCCACGGCAGCCGGCGTCACGCCGCTCCCGGGCAGTGCGATGGCGCACCAGGCGACCAGGAAGAACAGCAGCGCATAGCCCGCCGACCACAGCAGGCTTTGCGCGTGCAGCGGCATGAACGGCTCGATCAGCAGCGGATAGGTGATGAGGCCGAGAAAACTGCCCAGATTGGACGCGGCATAGAGCGGATAGGGATCGCGGCTGCTGGTGAGCGCGAACCAGCGCTGGAGCAGCGGGGCCTGCGCCGCAACGACAAAGAATAGCGGCCCGATAGACCCGCCGATCAGCCAGAGCACCCACAGAGCGGGCGAAATCCCTTCGGGCGGCGTCGCCCCGATCAACCCGATCGGCAGCGCCAGCGCGGCGAGCAGGAACAGGGCGGCATGCAGCGTCGCCTGCGTGCGCGGCGCAAGCCGGCCGATTGCATGGGCATAGCCATAGCCGGCGAGCAGCAGCGCCTGATAGACGAGCATCGCCGAGTTCCAGACGGACGGCGCACCGCCCAGACGCGGCAACGCCATGCGCGCGACCATCGGCTGGACCAGGAAGAGCAGGAACGACCCCGCGCAGATGGCGGCGACGAAGCGGACGCGCGCGCCGGTGGCCGGGGCGTCCGCCTCAACCAAGCAGGCGCGCCGCGTGCAGCGCGTGATAGGTGAGGACACCCGAGCATCCGGCCCGCTTGAACGCCATCAGCGTTTCCAGCACCAGCCCGTCACGGTCTCCTGCGCCGGCCGCAGCCGCAGCCTCAATCATCGCATATTCGCCCGACACCTGATAAGCGAAAACAGGGACTTGGAAGCGTTCCTTCACACGCCGCGCGATGTCGAGATAGGGCAGGCCCGGCTTCACCATGACGCTGTCCGCGCCCTCGGCGAGGTCAAGCGCGACTTCGCGCAGCGCTTCCTCGCCGTTTGCCGGGTCCATCTGGTAATTCTTCTTGTCGCCCTTCAGCAGCCCGCGCGATCCGACCGCGTCACGGAACGGGCCGTAGAAGGCGCTGGCATATTTGGCGGCGTAGGACATGATCTGGACATTGACATGGCCCTCGCGCTCCAGCGCGGTGCGGATCGCGCCGATGCGGCCGTCCATCATGTCGCTGGGCGCGATGATGTCCGCCCCGGCATTGGCCTGGTTCAGCGCCTGCCCGACCAGGATTTCCACCGTCACGTCATTCAGCACATAGCCGGCCTCATCGACCAGCCCGTCCTGCCCATGCGCGGTATAGGGGTCGAGCGCCACGTCCGTCAGCACACCGATGTCCGGCACGGCGTCCTTGATGGCGCGAATGGCGCGGCACATCAGATTGTCGGGATTAAGCGCTTCCACGCCATCCTCGCTGCGGCGATCGGCCTGCGTATTGGGGAACAAAGCGAGGCAGGGAATGCCCAGCGCCGCAGCTTCCTTCGCGCGGGCGACGATACCGTCCACCGACCAGCGCGACACGCCGGGCAGCGCGCCGATCGGCTCCTCCACCCCCTGCCCTTCGGTCACGAACAAGGGCCAGATGAAATCGGCGGGCGTCAGGCGGTTTTCCGCATGCATCGCCCGGCTCCAGGCGGAGGCGCGGGTGCGACGCAGGCGAAGCGCGGGATAGGCGGCGTTAATCATGCTGCGTCCCTGTTAGGGGGCGAGCGGGCCACGATCAAGCGACCGCGCCCGCCTGCGCGCAATCAGGCGATCAGGCGATCAGCGCCTTCACGCCGGGCAGGTCCTTGCCCTCCATCCATTCCAGGAACGCGCCACCGGCGGTCGAAACGAAGGTGAAGTCCCCCGCGACGCCCGCATGGTTGAGCGCCGCGACGGTGTCGCCGCCGCCCGCGACGGAGGTGAGCTGGCCTTCCTTGGTCAGCGCCGCAGCGGTCTTGGCCAGCGCCACGGTCGCCTTGTCGAACGGCGCGATCTCGAACGCGCCCATCGGCCCGTTCCACACCAGCGTGCGGCAGTTCTTGAGCGCATCGCCCAGCGCCTCGACGGCGGAGGGACCAACGTCCAGGATCATCTCGTCCTCGGCGACTTCGTGGACATTGCAGGTGCGGACCGAGGGCGGGTTGGCGGCGAATTCCTTCGCGACGACCACGTCATAGGGCAGATGGATGGTGCAGCCGGCTTCGTCCGCCTTGTCCAGAATGGCTTCCGCCGTATCGGCCAGGTCCTTTTCGCACAGCGACTTGCCGACATCCACGCCGCGCGCGTGCAGGAAGGTGTTGGCCATGCCGCCGCCGATGATGAGGTGATCGACCTTGGCGACCAGATTGTTGAGCACGTCGAGCTTGGTCGAGACCTTGGCCCCGCCCACGACCGCCGCGACCGGCTTCACCGGCTCGCCCAGCGCAGCCTGAAGCGCGTCCAGTTCCTTCTCCATCGACCGGCCGGCAAAGGCGGGCAGCTTGTGCGCGAGACCCTCGGTCGAGGCGTGAGCGCGGTGCGCGGCGGAAAAGGCGTCATTGACGTAGAGATCGGCGATCGCGGCCATGGCGTCGACCAGCGCGGGATCGTTCTTTTCCTCGCCGGCGTGGAAGCGGGTGTTTTCCAGGATCGCGATGTCGCCAGGGCGCATCACCGCAATGCCGTCGATCGCGGCCTGTCCGGCGCAATCGGGGATGAACTGCACTTCGCGGCCCAGCACCTGCGTCAGCGGACGGGTGATCTTGCTCAACGAAAATTCGGGGTTCTTCTGGCCCTTGGGACGGCCGAAATGCGCCAGGATCAGCACCTTCGCGCCGCGATCGGCCAGTTCCAGGATGGTCGGCATCGCCGCGCGCAGACGGGTGTCGTCGCTGACGGAGCCGTCCTGCATCGGCACGTTCAGGTCTTCACGCACCAGCACGGCCTTGCCGCTGATGTCGCCCATGTCGTCGAGGGTCTTGAACGGCTTGGTCATGATTTCCCCTATAATCTCAACCCGTTCGGGCTGAGCGAAGTCGAAGCCGTCCACTGAGCGAAGGCGAAGTTGCTTCGCTCCGCTCAGCAGAGCCCTTCGACTTCGCTCAGGGCGAACGGAGGTTTTGCGACCCTTCGTTCAGTAACTTACAGGAACTTCGCCATGACACCTGTGGTGTCGATCATGCGGTTCGAGAAGCCCCATTCATTGTCGTACCAGCTGAGCACGCGCACCAGCTTGCCGTCCACGACCGCCGTTTCCAGGCTGTCGACGGTCGAGCTGCGCGGGTCACCGTTGTAGTCGATCGAGACCAGCGGCTCGTCCGAATAGCCCAGCACGCCCGCGAGCGGGCCGGCTTCCGACGCAGCCTTGAGCAGGCTGTTGACCTCGGCGACGGTGGTGTCCTTCTTGGCGATGAACTTGAGGTCCACGACCGAGACGTTCGGAGTCGGCACGCGCACCGACGAACCGTCCAGCTTGCCCTTCAGCTCGGGAAGAACCTCACCCACGGCGCGGGCGGCGCCCGTCGAGGTCGGGATCATCGAGACGGCGGCGGCGCGGGCGCGGCGCATGTCCTTGTGCAGCTGATCCAGCGTGTTCTGGTCGTTGGTGTAGCTGTGGATCGTCGTCATGAAGCCGCTCTCGATGCCGAGCGCATCGTTCAGCACCTTGGCGAGCGGGGCCAGGCAGTTGGTGGTGCAGCTAGCGTTGGAGATGACGACGTCATCGGCGGTCAGCTTGTCGTGGTTGACGCCGAACACGATGGTCTTGTCGACATTGGTGCCGGGCGCGGAGATGACGACGCGCTTGGCGCCGGCGGTCAGATGGGCCGAAGCCTTCGCCTTGTCGGTGAAGATGCCGGTGCATTCCAGGGCGATTTCGACGCCCAGAGCGGCGTGCGGCAGGTTGGCGGGGTCGCGCTCGGCCGTGACCTTGATCTTCTTGCCGTCGATCACCAGGAAATCGCCGTCGACGCCGACGTCGCCCTTCCAGTTGCCATGGACCGAGTCGCGCTTGAACAGCAGCGCGTTCGACTTGGTGTCGCCCAGGTCGTTGATGGCGACCAGTTCCAGGTCATGGTCGGTGCGCGTCAGGATGGCGCGCGCCACCAGGCGGCCGATACGTCCGAAACCGTTGATTGCTACCTTCGTCGCCACTTGCCTGTTCTCCCTGTGAGCGTGTGTTTACAGCGCCGCCGCGATCTGCGGGGCGATCTTCGCGGCCGTCAGGCCGAAATAGTCGAACAATGCGGCGGCCGGGGCCGACGCGCCGAAACGGTCGATGCCAAAGCGCAGGCCGTCGAGGCCCACGATCGATTCCCAGCCGAAGGTCGTGCCCGCCTCGATCGAGACCAGCTTGACGCCGGCGGGCAGGATGTCGGCCTTGTAGGCGGCGTCCTGGCCCATGAAGCGGCTCATGCTGGGCATGGAGACCACGTCCGTGCCGATGCCCTGCTCTTCCAGCAGCTTCGCCGCGCCGACCGCGACTTCGACTTCGGAGCCGGTGGCGATAATGACGACCTTGCGGGCCGCTTCGGCGGCCTTCAGGCGATAGGCGCCCTTGGCCGACAGATTGCCGCCCCCAGAATTGCCAGCACTGCGCAGCTGCGCCAGATTCTGCCGGGTCAGCGCCAGCACGGTCGGCTTGGTCCGGTTCTCCAGCGCCAGCTGCCAGCATTCCGCCGTCTCGATGATGTCGGCGGGGCGGAACAGCTCCAGGTTCGGGATCATGCGCAGCGACATGATCTGTTCGATCGGCTGGTGGGTCGGCCCATCCTCGCCCTGCCCGATGCTGTCATGGGTCAGCACATAGATGACGCGCTGGTTCTGGAGCGCCGACAGGCGGATCGCGTTGCGGCAATAGTCCGAGAAGATCAGGAAGGTGCCGCCATAGGGGATGACGCCGCCATGCAGCGCCATGCCGTTCATCGCGGCGGCCATGCCGAACTCGCGGATGCCGTAATAGACATAGCGGCCCGAATAATCGTCGCGCGTGAAGGGCGTGGTCGCCTTCGTCTTGGTGTTGTTGGAGCCGGTGAGGTCGGCCGAACCGCCGATCATCTCGGGCACCAGCGGAGTGAGGACCTCAAGCGCCATTTCCGACGCCTTGCGGGTCGCAACCTTCTGCGACTGTTCCAGCCAGCCTGCGAAGGTCTTCGCGGCTTCATCACCCGAGGGCAGGTCGCCGGCCATGCGGCGCTCGAACTCGGCCTTGTCGGCGCTGGCCGCCAGACGGGCTTCCCATGCGGCCTTCAGCGGCGCGCCGCGACGGCCGAAGCTCTCCCATTCCGCCTTGATGTCGGCGGGCACCACGAAGGGCGCATGCTCCCAGCCGAGATACTCGCGCGCGGCGGCGATTTCGTCCGCGCCCAACGGCGAGCCGTGGACATTGTGGCCGCCCTGTTTGTTGGGCGCGCCCTTGCCGATGATGGTCTTGCAGGACACGAGGCTGGGCCGCGGATCGGCCTGCGCCTCCGCCAGCGCGCGCTTGATGTCGGCGAAGTCGTGGCCGTCGCACTCGACGACATGCCAGCCGGTCGCGCGATAGCGGGCCGGCACGTCCTCGACCGAGGAAATCGACACGTCGCCGTCGATGGTGATGTTGTTGTTGTCCCACAGGACGTTCAGGCGGCCGAGGCGCAGCGTCGCCGCCAGACCGATCGCCTCATGGTTGATGCCTTCCATCAGGCAGCCGTCGCCGGCGATCACCCAGGTCTTGTGATCGACCAGATCGTCGCCGAACACGCCGTTTAGCTGGCGCTCCGCCATAGCCATGCCGACCGCCATCGCCAGGCCCTGCCCCAGCGGGCCGGTGGTGCATTCGACGCCGGGCAGTTCGAAATTCTCAGGATGGCCGGCGCACGGGCTGTGCAGCTGGCGGAAATTCGCGATGTCCTCGATCGTGGGCTTGGCATAGCCGGTCAGGTGCAGCAGCGAATAGATCAGCATCGATCCATGGCCGGCAGACAGCACGAAGCGGTCGCGATCGGCCCAGTGCGGATCGGAAGCGTCATATTTCAGGAAATCGCGGTACAGGACGGTGGCGACATCGGCCATGCCCATCGGCATGCCGGGATGGCCGCTGTTGGCCGCCTGTACGGCGTCCATGGAAAGCGCCCGGATGGCGTTGGCGAGCGACGTGTCGGAAACTGTCATCTGGTGCGGGTTCTTCCATGCTGCACCGATCCGCTTAAGGCCCCCCAAGCGAATCGCGGTCGCGCTTCCTTTGTCCCGTCAAGTCCGGTGCGTCAACCGCAGCGCGGCAAGATGCGGCATCCGTCCCGTGCAGGGCCGAATTATCGGGGGTGATTAACAGGCTTTGTCCTGCTTATTCGCCATAGTGATCGCGAAGGTGTCATTGCCGTTCATCATGCCTTTTGCAATGCGCCGACTTTGGTTATGCATGGATCATGACCAGCGATCGAATGAAGCAGGCGATCGGCGCGCTGGATGGCGCAGTCGGCCGATTGGAACAGGCGGCGGCGGCCCTGCCCGAACAGGCGGCCACGGGTGAAGGCGCGGAAATGGACGCTTCGGGCGCGCGCGCCGCGCTCAAGTCGCTCGACGACCTCATCACCGAACTGAAGGGACGCGCCGGTGGCTGAAACCAGTCTGGAGATCGCCGGCCGGCAATATGTCGTGCGCTGCCGCGATGGCGAGGAAGCGCAGCTTGCCCATCTCGCCACCCTGATCGAGGACAAGGCCCGCGCGGCGCAGGCGAACGCGCCGGGGCTGACCGAAGTGCGCACCCTGCTGTTCGCCGCCCTGTTCCTGGCGGACGAGCTGAACGAGACGAAGCGGGAACTGGCGGCGCAGGCCAGCCTGCCGCTTCCTGAACCGCACGACGACGAGCCGGTGGCGCAGGCGGTTGAAGCATTGGCCCTGCGCATCGAAAAGGTGGCCACGGCCCTTGTCGCGAAGGGCGCCATCGCCTAGATTGACAGACGGCGGGCACTGCGCGGTACGAGCTTTAGCGAACATCCCTGAGGCGATAATCACATCCACGGGGGCTGTCCCTGGGCGGGCCTTGGCCCGATCTACATGGTCCCCACCTGACGTTGAGGCGTCAGAGGATTTTCCAGCACACGGCCGAGGCGGTCCCGCCACCCCTTCGGATTGATCGTGCTTCAGCCCAGACGGGCCTGCAAAGCGCGACCAGTTCTGATCGCCGCGATAGTGGACAGAGCCAGAGCCTCGATGACCGACATCACGCCCGAAAAGACCGAACTGCGCGGCATCGCTAGGCAGCGGCGGCGCAATTTCGTCGCGTCGCTCGATCTGCTGGCGCATCGGCTGGCGTTCAAGGTGCTGCCCTCTCCGCTCGCGCGGCGGCTGGAGGAGGCGCAGGTGGTCGCGCTCTATATGGGGCTGGACGACGAAGCGCCGGCGCAGCGGCTGGCCGGGCAGTTGCAGGCGATGGGCAAGACCGTCGCCCTGCCCCGCGTGCTGGACCGGCTGGGCAGCATGGACTTCCTGGGCTGGCGCCCAGACGACCAGCTGTTTCCCGGCCTGTTCGGCACCAGTCACCCGGAACCGAGCGGTGGCGTGGTCGTACCCGATGTTGTCATCGCGCCATTGCTGGCGTTCGACCGGGCCATGACCCGGCTGGGCCAGGGCGGCGGCTATTATGACCGCGCCTTCGCCCGCCATCCCGATGCGCTGCGGATCGGCCTCGCCTGGTCGGTGCAGGAATATGACGATCTGCCGGCCGATCCCTGGGATCTGCCGCTGGATATGGTCATGACCGAGGTCGAACTGATAGAAGGCGCGCCATGAGCTTCGATCCCGGCCCCCTCCACCAGCCGAGCTGGCGCAAGCCCGCCGGCATGCTGCTGATCCTGCTGCTGATCGCGGCATGGGCAGTGATGGTCGCCAGCCTGCCGATCGGGCGGCTGCCGATGATCGCGCAAGTCCCTGTCTATGTCGTGCTGGGGATCGTGTGGATATGGGTGCTGCCGCTGCGCCGCCTGCTCGCATGGATGGAGACCGGCCGCTGGCGGCCCTGAGCGGGTCGCGTCGCATGGCGTCGAGAGCCTCAACGCCCTACCCGACCGGCCTGAACCGCGCCGTCTCAATCCGCTTTTGACTGGCGCCGCCCTCCCGGCAGCCACCGAACGCATAAGGCCACTTTTCCCGTGAAAAGTGGCGCGAGTGACGGGGCTCGAACCCGCGACCTCCGGCGTGACAGGCCGGCACTCTAACCAACTGAGCTACACCCGCGTTCGGTGTGGAGGGGCCATCTATGCGGGGGAGTCCGTCCTGTCAACAGCCGTCGACGGACTTTCTGCACGGTCCGCATTTTCCCGCCGCGAACCGACCGTCAGCGTGCCCTGTTCGAACAGGAATCCCGCGATGTCCGGCGTACCGGCGGCGGCGGCGACGGTCTGGATGATGATGAGCAGCGGCACCCCGAGCAGCGCGCCGGGCGTGCCCCAGACCCAGGCCCAGAAGCTCAAGGACACGAGAATCAGCATGGGATTCATCGTGAGCCGCCGTCCCAGCACCATCGGCGTCACCAGATTCGCTTCCACCAGATGAAAACCGATCTGGAGTGCGGCGGGCAGCAGCGCGACATAGACGTCATCGAACACCATGAGGCCGCCCAGCCCCAGCAGCGCAGCGGCCAGCATCGGCCCGAAATAGGGCACGAAGTTCAGCAGCGCGACGATGCCGCCCCACATCAGCGGCGAGGGCATGCCGATCAGCCAGAGGGCGATGGCGATCGCCAGGCCCAGCGCCAGATTGATCGTGGCGATGGTGATGACATAGGCCGATGTCGCGTCGACCACATTCTGGATCACCCGCGCGACCGCCAGCGCGCCGTCGAAGCTGCCCCGGCTGCTGATCGTGCGGCGGCGCAGGCTGGTCCAGCCCGCGAGGAAGAAATAGATGAGCAGCAGTGCGAACACCATCTGGATGATCGCCGAGGGCGCGGATGCCGCGACCAGTTGCAGCAGGGAGCGCGGCGCTTCGACGGCGGCGGTCTGCGCGGCGGCGACCGGGCCGGTGGCGATCATCTGGACGGTTTCGTCCACGAATCGCTGGAGTTGCGAATAATAATCGATCAGCGGCGCGAGGTTGGCCTGAATTTGCGGCAGGCGCTGGGGCAGGATGCGGAACCAGTCGGTCGCCGGCACGATGATCAGCACCAGCGCGCCATTGGCGATCATCAGAAACGAGCAGACGGCGATCAGCGCTGCCAGACTCGACGGGATGCGGTGCCGCTCCATCCATTCGAGCGAGGGCACCAGCGCGACGGCGATGACGAGGGCGGCGGTCAGCGGCAGGAAGAACTCCGCGCCGGCCTTCAGCGCGAAGGGCAGGCCAAGCAGGATGCCGATGCCCGATGTCAGCGCTATGGAGGCGAGCAGCCGGTCGCGGCGTCGGTTGACCTCCTGCTGATCCTGCGACGTCACTTTTGCCGACTCCCCCTGCCCTGCTCTGCCCTTATCCTTCGCATGCGGCCCAAGACGCCGTCAAACGGCGAGATGAGCGTGGTGAAGTCATGTTTAACCAAATATTGGGCGGCGGCGGTTATGGCCGGCCGATGTTCGGGGCATCGGGGGCACGGTTTTGAGGTTGCGACACTGGTCGGCAGGATTGATTGCGGCGGCGGCGATAGCGCCAGCCCATTCCGCATGGGCGCGCGGCGACGTGACGTTGGCGACGCGGCTGTTCGTCGAGCGGACCGACACCGACATCAACGGCCGCGCCCGTCGCACGCTGATGGAGGCGGGACGCGGTTTGCCGGGCTATCCGGTTGTCCATGTCATCGACTGGCGCAACGACAGCAGTGAGCCGGTACAGGGCCTGACCGTGACTCGCGCCTTGCCGGCCGGCGCGCGGCTGGAGGCGGCGGCGCAGGGCGCAATCGTCTCGGTGGATGGCGGCAATCGCTGGGGGCGGCTGGATCAGCTGTGGATGCCGACACCGCTGGGCGGGGTGCGCCGCGCCACGATCGAGGACGTCACCCATGTCCGCTGGCGCCTGACCCAGCAGATCGCACCGGGCGCAGCGGGCCGCGTCAGCTATCGCACGACCAGCCGCTGACCGCGCCCGGCTTGCGTTGCGGGCGTCGGGGCCATAGAGCCTCAAGCCTGTGACCGGAGAACCGTGAATGCCCAAGGCCGGCGAGCACGCCTATCTCGCCAATATCGGCGAGGTCGGCCGCATCCATTCCCTGCTCAAGCCCTTTTCCGATCCGCTGTGCGGGATCAACCTGATCTCCATCGGCACGATCATGTCGCTGTTGCCGGAAGCGCCCGCCCATGTGCTGGACCTGGGCTGTGGTGGCGGGTGGACGAGCGTGTTCCTGGCCAAGCGCGGCTATCATGTCGTGGGGCAGGACATCGCGCAGGACATGATCGACCTGGCCAACGAGAATCTGGCGCTCAACGCGCTGGAGGGGAAGCTGAGCTTCGTCTGCTCCGATTTCGAGGCGCTGGATTTCGAGGAGCGGTTCGACGCGGCGATCTTCTTCGATTCGCTGCATCATTCCGATGACGAGGGGCTGGCGATCCGATCGGTCTACCGCGCGCTCAAGCCCGGCGGCATCCTCATCACCCACGAGCCGGGAGAAGGCCATTCGACCAACCCGCACTCGATCGAGGCGATGGAGAAATATGGCGTCAACGAACGCGACATGCCGCCATCGCTGATCATGCAGCGCGGGCGGGAGGCGGGCTTCACCGGCTTTCGCGTACTGCCGATGCCGCACGACCTGTACGATATCTTCTACACCGAGCGGGAATATCCCAAACGCTGGTTCAGCAAGCGGCGCTACCGGATCATCCGCCGCGTGATGAAGATGCTGTTCGATCCGGACGTGGGGGCCAGCTCGATCACGGTGATGACAAAGTAAACCCGTCCCTCCTGCTATTCCACAAACAGCAGCGCTGGCGTCTCCAGCAGGCGACGGATCGCCTGGACGTAGCTGGCAGCGTCCCAGCCATCGACGACGCGATGGTCGCAGCTGATCGACAGGTTCATCAGCTTCGCCGCGACGACTTCCTTGCCGCGAAACACTGGCCGCTCGATCACGCGATTGGGGCCGATGATCGCGACTTCGGGCCGATTGATAACCGGAGTGGTCGCGACGCCGCCAAGCGGCCCGAGCGACGTGAGGGTAAGCGTCGAGCCGGAAAGCTCCTGCGACGTCGCCTTGCCCGTGCGCGCGGCCTCAGCGAGGCGGCGGATTTCGGCCGAGAGCTGCCAGATATTGCGATCCTGCGCGTCGCGGATCACCGGCACCATCAGGCCTGCATCGGTCTGCGTCGCCATCCCCAGATGCACCGAGCCATGCCGCGTCACCACGCCCGCCTCATCGTCATAGCGGGCGTTCATCATCGGGAAGTCGGGAATCGTCTTGCAGATCGCGACGATCAGCAAGGGCAGCATGGTGAGCTTCGGCCGGTCGCCTAGGTTGGCGTTGAGTTGCGCGCGCAATTCCTCCAGCGCGGTGACGTCGATTTCCTCGACATAGGTGAAGTGCGGGATGTTGCGTTTCGACGCGGCCATGTTTTCGGCGATGCGGCGGCGCATGCCGATGACCTTGACCGCTTCGTCCGCGCGCTTGGCCGAGCGGCCGGCGGGCGCATAGCCCTGCCCTGCGCCGTAGAGCAGATAGGCGTCGAGATCGGCGTGGCGGATATGATCGCCGGAGGGTTTGACCTGAGCGAGGTCGATGCCGAGGTCTTTCGCACGGGCGCGGACGGCGGGGGAGGCGAGAATATGCCCCCTCTCCCCTTCAGGGGGCACGGAGCTGTGCTGCGGGCCAGCGTCGGACGCCTCCTCCTTTGCAGTCCCCTCTCCCACCCCTCTCCCTTGAAGGGGAGAGGGCTTTTCTGTCGGCTCTTCGACGCCCGGCACTTCCGCCTCGATCGCTTCTTCGCTCGGCGGCGGCGCGACCGCGGCAGGGGCAACCTCCCCCTCGCCTTCCGTCTCGATCTCCACCAGCATCGATCCGATAGCGACCTGATCGCCCGGCTCGCCCGCCAGCCGGCGCACGACGCCCGCGACCGGGCTTTCCATCTCGACGGTGGCCTTGTCGGTCATCATGTCGGCGATCGGCTGGTCTTCCTCGACCCGGTCGCCGACCTTGACGTGCCAGCCAGCGATCTCGGCTTCCGCGATGCCTTCGCCGATGTCGGGGAGCTTGAACGTGAATAGCGCCATGGCTCTCTTAGTCCTTCAGGATCTTGTTGATGGCTTCGCGAATGCGCACGGGGCCGGGGAAATAGGCCCATTCCAGGCTGTGCGGATAGGGCGTGTCGAAGCCGGTGACGCGCTCCACGGGCGCTTCGAGATGATAGAAGCAGCGTTCCTGCACGAGGGCGGAGAGTTCCGCGCCGAAGCCGCTGGTGCGTGTCGCTTCGTGGACGATCAGGCAGCGGCCGGTCTTTTTCACGGACGCCTCGATCGTCTCGATGTCGAGCGGGACCAGGCTGCGCAGATCGACGATTTCCGCGTCCAATCCCATGGCGGCGACGGTGTTTTCGACGACATGGACCATGGTGCCGTAGCAGAGGATCGTCAGCGCCTCTCCCGGCCGCGCGATGCGCGCCTTGCCCAGCGGGATGCGGTAATAGCCGGTCGGCACCTGCGCCGCTTCATGCCCGGCCCAGCTCTTGGCGGGCGTATCGTAATGGCCGTCGAACGGGCCGTTATAGATGCGCTTGGGTTCGAAGAAGATCGTCGGATCATTGTCCTCGATCGCCGCGATCAACAGGCCCTTGGCGTCATAGGGGGTGGACGGGATCACCGTCTTGATGCCCGAGCAATGGGTGAAGATGCCCTCGGGGCTTTGCGAGTGGGTCTGGCCGCCGAAAATGCCGCCGCCGAAGGGCGATCGCACCGTCATCGGCGCGATGAACTCGCCGGCCGATCGATAGCGCAGCCGCGCCGCCTCGCTCACCAACTGGTCGAGCGCGGGATAGATATAGTCGGCGAACTGGATTTCCGGGACCGGGCGCAGCCCATAGGCCCCCATGCCGACCGCGACGCCGATGATGCCGCATTCGGTGATCGGCGTGTCGAAGACGCGGTTGACGCCATATTTCTGCTGAAGGCCGGCGGTCGCGCGGAAGACGCCGCCGAAAAAGCCGACGTCCTCGCCCATGACGACGACCGTGGGGTCGCGCTCCATCATGATGTCCATGGCGCTGTTGATCGCCTGGATCATGTTCATCTGGGTGGTTTCGGTTTCGAGCGTGTCGGTCATCGAGGCATCCTTTCCTCTCCCTTGGGGGAGAGGATAGCGCAGCTTGCCAGCTTGCTGGCTAGCGCAGCTTGGAGAGCGGGAGCGACGGTGAGGGCGAGCGCATGGCCGCCCCCCTCTCCAACCTCTGCTAGGCGGCAAGCCGCCAAGCGCCGGTATCCTCCCCCCTGTGGGGGAGGAAGTTGCGTCACACGGCTCACAGGCCGGCCGCCTTCCATTCGTCGAGCATCGCCTGCTTCTGCTCTTCCAGATGCCAGGGCATGTCCTCGAACACGTCCTGGAACAGGCTCTCCATCGGATGGTGCAGGCCGTGGCCCAGGATGCCGTTCTTTTCCGCCTGGCGCGCGGTGTCGCGCACCATTTCGGCCAGCTCCCTGTCCATGGCGGCGTGGCGATCCTCATCCCAGACGCCCAGATTGATGCAGTGCTGCTTCAGCCGGGCGATCGGGTCGCCGAGCGGCCATTTGCTGCTTTCCTGCGCGGAGCGATAGGCGCTGGGATCGTCGGAGGTGCTGTGGCCTTCGACGCGATAGGTGAAATGTTCGATCAGGGTCGGGCCGGCATTGGCGCGGGCGCGGTCGGCGGCCCAGCGGGTGGCGGCGTAGACGGCCAGAATGTCGTTGCCGTCCACCCGCAGGCCGGCGATGCCATAGCCGATGGCGCGCGCGGCGAAGGTGGTCGCCTCCGCCCCGGCGAAGCCAGAGAAGCTGCTGATCGCCCATTGGTTGTTGACGATGTTCATGATGACGGGCGCGCGATAGACGCTGGCGAAGGTGCAGGCGGAATGGAAGTCGCCCTCCGCCGTGGAGCCTTCGCCGCACCAGGTGGCGGCGATGCGGGTGTCGCCGCGCGCGGCGCTGGCCATGGCCCAGCCGACCGCCTGCGGATATTGGGTGGTGAGGTTGCCGGAGATGGAGAAGAAGCCGGCTTCGCGCGCCGAATACATGATCGGCAACTGGCGGCCTTTGAGGCGGTCGCCCTTGTTCGAATAGATCTGGTTCATCATGTCGATGAGCGGCCATTCGCGGGCGATCAGGATGCCCTGTTGGCGATAGCTCGGAAAACACATGTCGTCGCGGGCGAGCGCCAGCGCGGCGCCGACGGACACGGCCTCCTCGCCGGTGGACTTCATGTAGAAGCTGGTCTTGCCCTGCCGCTGGGCGCGGAACATGCGGTCGTCGAAGGCGCGGGTGAGCGCCATGGCGCGGAGCATGCGGAGTAGCGTGTCCGCAGGCAGGTTCGGGTTCCAGGGGCCGACGGCGTCGCCGCCTTCGTCGAGCACGCGGACCAGGCCGTAGGCGTGGTCGCGGATGTCGCCGGCGGCGACGGCCTCGTCCGGGCGCGGGGTCGCGCCGGCGGCGGGGATGTCGAAATGGGCGAAGTCCGCGTCGTCGCCGGGGCGGAATTTCGGCTCCGGAACGTGGAGGCGCAGCGGCGGCAGGTTGCGACCTTCACTATGATCCGCGTGGTGGGGAAGGGTCCCGTCGGTCATCCAGCCTCCTCTGTTGCGTCGCAACAATATTTCGTTGTTGCGACATTATATTACGCAACAGCCAGGAAGGCAAGCCTTCCTTACCTATTGCGCAATCAGAGGATGGAGGTCGGGGATCACACCGCGACAGGGGCCGAAATATGCGCCTGCGGGCTGTAATCCACGACTTCGAAATCCTCGATTCGATAGTCAAAAATGCTTGAGGGCCGCCGATTGATCCGCAGTTTCGGCGCGCCGGACGGAATCCGGTTCATCTGTTCCTCCACCAGCAGCGCATGGTTGAGGTAGAGATGGACGTCGCCACCCTGCCAGACGACCTCGCCCGGCTCCAGATCGCACTGCTGGGCGAGCATCCGGGTAATCATGCTGAGGCCGAAGATGTTGAAGGCGAAGCCGAGGCCCAGGTCGCAGCTGCGCTGGAACAGCAGGCCGTTGAGGCGGCCGTCCGACACCTGGAACTGATAGGTCATATGGCAGGGCGGCAGCGCCATCTGCGCGATTTCCGCGACGTTCCAGCCGGTGAACAGCAGGCGGCGGGAGCCGGGATTGGCGCGGATATTATCGACGAGATCGGCGATCTGGTTGTGCCCCTTCTCCGCCCGGCGGAACAGGCCGTCGCCGGCGGCTTCATAGCGCGGCCAGTTGACCCATTGCGCGCCATAGACCGGGCCGAGATCACCCCAGCGCGCGGCGAAATCGGCGTCGTCGATGATCTTCTGCTCGAACGCCTTGCGCTCGATCGGGTCGCCGGTTTCGCGGCGGTAGAGGTCAAGCGGCCAGTCGGTCCAGATCGACACGCCCTGCCGCACCAGTTCGCGGATATTGGTGTCGCCGGTCAGGAACCACAGCATTTCGCGCGCGGCGGCCTTCCAGAACACGCGCTTCGTCGTCAACAGCGGCACAGCGTCATCAGCGAGCGAAAAGCGCATGGTCGCGCCGAGAAGCGAGCGCGTGCCGACGCCCGTGCGGTCGATCCGCTCGTCCCCTTCCGTCCAGATGCGGCGCATCAGGTCGAGATATTGCTGCTCATAATGGGGCACCGTGACGAGGTCCGGCTGCACGGCGGCTAACATGGGCTGATCGACTCCGATGACATGGCCATTGTCTAGCCCAGCCGTCCGGCAAGGCCAATGCGCGCAAACCTGCGGCGAGACAAAGTCCATTTCGGACGCGATTGGCGTGGCGGCGATCGTGCGAGTCAACGAACTGTTCAGCATGACCGACCGGCCGCGCTTCGACATCATCCTGCTCGACGATGGCTGGCGGCCGGCCGACCGGCTGTGCGGCGAAACCGAATGGACCGCTGCGGTGCGCCACATGCTGGCGGCGGACGGGCGATGGATCGCGCTGGAGCAGCGGCGAAGCGGCGCGCTGCCGGCGATCCCCTGCCCCCGTGACATCGCGCTGACCCGCGCGCTGCACCGACGGTTGCGGCCGCTGGAAATCGGACTGGCGGACCATGTCATCCATGCCGATGACGGGCGTTTCAGCTTCCGCGACGCAGGGTTGCTGTAGCTGCGATAAAAAAGCGGAAACGTCGCTTGCATGCTCAGAAAGCCGCAACTATAGACCGCCGCCTGCCCGGCGCGCCGCCCCACAGCGACGCGCCATCGGTCGGGGAGTAGCTCAGCCTGGTAGAGCACTGTCTTCGGGAGGCAGGGGCCGGAGGTTCGAATCCTCTCTCCCCGACCAACATCTTTTTGCGGAACGGCATATGCGGATCATAGCGGGCAATTGGCGCGGCCGTCCGCTCGTGGCGCCCAGGGGCGACGCGACTCGCCCCACCGCCGATCGCACGCGCGAAACGCTGTTTTCCATGCTGATGAGCCGGGTCGGCAGCTTCGAGGGGCTGGCCGTGGGCGATTTCTTCGCCGGATCGGGCGCGCTGGGGTTCGAGGCGCTGTCGCGGGGCGCGGCGTCCTGCCTGTTCGTCGAGCAGGACAAGCCCGCGATCGACGCGATCCGCGCCAATGGCGAAAAGCTGGGCATCCGGCCGGACATAAGGCAGACGAGCGTGCTTTCGCTGGGACAAGCCCCCGCGCCGCTCGACATCCTTTTCATGGACCCGCCCTATGGCACCGGCGCCGGCGCGGTGGCGTTGGACAAGCTGGCGCGGCTGGGGTGGACTTCTCCAGCCTGCTGGATCAGCATCGAGACCGATCGCAAGGAAGATATCGACGTGAAAGGCTTCGACATCGACACCGTGCGCGACGTGGGCAAGGCGCGGATCACGCTGTTGCGTGCGGCATGAAAAAGGCGGGCGTTGCGGCCCGCCTTTTGCTTTATCATCTGAACCGCATCAGCGGCGCTTCATCGCTTTGGCTTCACCCGGATTGATGCAGCTGTCCTGCACCGCCTTGCTGCACAGCGGATAGTCCTTCGCGTCGGTGGGCGCTGGCATGACATTGCCGCCGACCTGCACCGGATTGGCCGACGTGCCGAGCGGCGCGGCCGGATCCCTGGGCGCATAAGGCGACGCCGGCTTCATACCGGGATTGGCCGGGACCGCGCCGGTCGGGACGCCGGCATTGGGGTCCGCCGCCATAGCCGGGTCGATATCCGCGCCTGCGCCCGTGGTCATCTTGCTGGCTTCAGCGGCAGCTTTGCCGTCAGCGGCAGGGTCCGCAGCGGGCTTGGGCGGAACATTGTCCGGCATCGGCGGCGCTTCGGCGCCGGGCGGCTGGTTCGGCGCGCCGGGCGCCATGTCCTGCGCCATCGCGACGCCTGTGAAGGAGAGCATGGCGACGCCTGCCAGCATGATCGATTTCATCGGGATATCCTTTCCTTCTGTTCTCTGCCCCGTCCGGTGAGAAAACAGGGAGAGAGACGCACCGTTCCCTGCCAGCGACGAAGCGTGGCAGGGCTGACGCGAACGGAGGGACCCGATGTGACCGCTTCATTCCTCCGGATAACGATCGAACTTGGGCAACTTGTCGAGCGTCGCCATCCATGGCGCGGCTTCGGCCATCTGCACATGCGCCTGCGGGGGGAGAGCTTCGGGATCGTCCAGCGTCGCGGTCTGGATGTCGATCGCGCCGGGGAAGATCACCGGATTGAGGTAGAAGAGGCCGGTGCCGCAGGTTGCGCAAAACTGCCGCGTGGCATTTTCCGACGATTGATAGGATGCCGGGGTGCCGGTAATCGTCACCGCGTCCTGCGGAAACAGCGCCCAGCCGGTCATCGGCGCGCCGCTGCTGGCGCGGCAATCGCCGCAATGGCAGATCGCGCTATAGGCCGGTTCGCCCGTCGCTTCGTAGCTTATCGCCCCGCACTGGCATTTTCCGGTTACCATCCATCGTCTCCCAAACCTTGCATGATTCGCTTTTTGTTCTCATAGATGGCGGCCGTCGGCAAGGCCCTGCCCTTGCCCCCTTCCACCCCCATGCCTAGTTGATCCGGATGACCCTGCCCGCCCCCTCCCCCGACGATCCGCCCTATCTGCGCGGCCTCAACGAGCCGCAGCGACAGGCGGTGCTGACGACCGAAGGCCCGGTGCTGGTGCTGGCCGGCGCGGGCACGGGCAAGACGGCGGCGCTGACCGCGCGCCTCGCGCATCTGATCGCGACGCGGCGGGCCTATCCGTCGGAAATTCTGGCCGTCACCTTCACCAACAAGGCTGCGCGCGAGATGCGCGAGCGGGTCGCGCGGATGATGGGCGAGTCGGTGGAGGGCATGCCCTGGCTCGGCACCTTCCACGCGATCGCGGCGAAGATGCTGCGGCGGCATGCCGAACTGGTCGGGCTGCAATCCAATTTCACGATCCTCGACACCGATGACCAGTTGCGGCTGATGAAGCAGCTGATCCAGGCGGAGGGCATCGACGAGAAGCGCTGGCCGGCGCGGCAGCTGGGCGGCCTGATCGACCAGTGGAAGAACAAGGGGTTTACGCCCGAAGAGGTGCCGGCGGGCGATGCGGAAGGCTATGCCAATGGCAAGGGGCTGAAGCTCTATGCCGCCTATCAGGCGCGCCTGCGCGAGGTGAATGCCTGCGATTTCGGGGACTTGCTGCTGCATGTTCTGACGATCCTGAAGAAGCATCGCGACGTGCTGGAGCTGTACCAGAACCGCTTCCGCTACATCATGGTGGACGAATATCAGGACACCAATTCGTCGCAATATCTGTGGCTGCGGCTGCTGGCGCAGAACCGCAAGAATATCTGCTGCGTGGGTGACGACGACCAGTCGATCTATTCGTGGCGTGGCGCAGAAGTGGCCAATATCCTGCGGTTCGAAAAGGATTTTCCTGGCGCGACGATCGTGCGGCTGGAACAGAATTATCGATCCACCCCGCATATCCTGGGCGCGGCTTCCGGCGTGATCGCGGAAAATGGCGGGCGGTTGGGCAAGACGCTGTGGACCGAGATCGACGTGGGCGAGAAGGTGCGCGTGGTCGGCGTGTGGGACGGGCCGGAAGAAGCACGGCGCGTCGGCGAGGAGATCGAGGCGATCGAGCGCAATGGCGGATCGATCGATCAGGTCGCGATATTGGTGCGCGCGCAGCACCAGACCCGCGAGTTCGAGGATCGCTTCATCGCCATCGGCATGCCCTATCGCATCGTCGGCGGTTTTCGATTCTACGAGCGGGCGGAGATTCGCGATGCGCTGGCCTATCTGCGGCTGGTCAATCAGCCGGCCGATGACCTCGCGTTCGAGCGGATCGTCAACGTGCCCAAGCGGGGCCTGGGTGACAAGGCGGTCGAGAAGCTGCACCGGCTGGCGCGGGCGGAGGGCGTGCCGCTGACGCTGGCGGCGGCGCGCATCCTCGATACCGACGAGTTGACGCCGCAGGCACGGCGCGCGCTGGGCGCGTTCATCGGCGATCTGGCGCGCTGGCGTGACCGGGCGACCACTTTGCCCCATGCCGAACTGGCGCGGCAGATTCTCGACGAGAGCGGCTATACCGCGATGTTGCAGGCGGATCGCACCACGGAAAGCGCGGGGCGGCTGGAGAACCTGTCCGAACTCGCGCGCGCGATGGAGGAATATGAGACGCTGGGCGCGTTCCTGGAGCATGTCAGCCTCGTCATGGACAATGAGGCGCAGCAGGACGAGCGCAAGGTCACGATCATGACCATCCACGCCGCCAAGGGGCTGGAGTTCGATTCGGTGTTCCTGGCCGGATGGGAGGAAGGCCTGTTCCCCTCGCAGCGGTCGCTGGACGAGGGCGGGCTGACCGCGCTGGAGGAAGAGCGGCGGCTTGCCTATGTGGCGATCACGCGGGCGCGCAAGCGCTGCACCATCCTGCACGCGGCCAACCGGCGCATCTATGGCCAGTGGTCCAGCTCCATCCCCTCGCGATTCGTCGGCGAACTGCCGCCCGAACATGTCGAGGAGGAAAGCAGCATGGCCGGCGGCGCGTCGCTGTGGCGAGCCAACTGGTCCGAGCGGGCCGATCCCTTCGCCGACGTTGCGCGCGGCGGCGGGCGCGGGCCGGGATGGCAGCGGGCGCAGGCGTCGGGACAGTTCGTGCGTGAACCCACGCGGATCGTCGAGGCGCGCGCCTCCGCCGTGTCGCTCGGGAACAAGGGGCGCAGCGACATGCGCGTCGGCTTGCGCGTGTTCCACCAGAAATTCGGCTACGGCGCGGTGGCGCAGATCGAAGGCAACAAGCTGGAAATCGATTTCGAGACCGCCGGGCGCAAGCGGGTAATGGACAGTTTCGTGAGCATCGCCTAGGCTGTGCGGATAGTATGAATATCCGCACATGGAGCATCCTATGGCCACGCGAAAGACAATCGTCGTCACCGAACAGCAGGATGCGTGGATCAAGGCGCAAATCGGTAGCGGCGGCTATACAAACGACAGCGAATATATCCGTGATCTGATCCGGCGGGATCAGGAGCGTGCGAGCAAGATTGCGGCCATGCAAAAACTGGTGGATGAGTCGTTGGCGAGTGGAACATCCTCCCGCACCGTGGAGGATATTTTTGACGATGCGATCGCACGATATGAGCGCCAGTGATGGCGTCCTATCGCCTCACTAGAATTGCCGAAGCCGACATAACCGACATCATCGATTACACCATCGCGGCATTCGGGGCCGATCAGGCGAAAAATTACCGCGACGGGCTGGTAAGGACCTTTGGATTTCTCGCCGAATTTCCCAGAGCAGCGCGTGAGCGTCTGGAAATCGATCCGCCCGTTCGCGCGCATCCGTACAAGGCTCATATCATCCTCTATGTCGTCGAGGATGAGCATATTCTGATTGTCGGCGTTCGACACGGCAGAGAGGACTGGATCGGGTCAGGCTCTGACAATTAGAGGGAGCGCACTTGCCAGCTATAACTAACGGTCGCGGCCGCAAGGCTGGGAACTGATGACCGTATAACGCTCCGCGCGGGCCATGCAGGCGTTGCTGAACGTCTTGCGCTTCCCGCGCCTGGCGGCGCAGACCGGCGCATATTCGCGGGTGCAGGCAATCTCGTCAGGGCGCGGCGGGCGGGGGCGCTCGGGGCGAGGCATGTCTTCCATGCAGCCGGTCAGAAGGACGACGGCGGCGAGACTGGACAGCGGCAGGATCGAACGCGGCATGGCGGCTCCCCTCGAACATGGATCGGGGAATGCTGGGCTTCGCGGCCAGCGGATGCAAGTCCGAAAGACTGCTCCGACCGCTTCATTTTCAAGGAAATGGTGGAGCCTAGCGGGATCGAACCGCTGACCTCCTGCATGCCATGCAGGCGCTCTCCCAGCTGAGCTAAGGCCCCATTTGAAGGCGTCGGGTGGGTCCGCCGCCGTCTGGAGGCGCCCCACTAAGCGGGGGCGCGCTCCTTGGCAAGTCTAAAATGCGACTTAATTATCGTCGCCGTCGTCGTCGCCGCCATGCTCGACGCCCAGGTCGTCGTCGCCGCCCAGATCGACGTCATTGTCCGGCGAATCATCGTCCTCATCGACGTCCAGATCCAGGTCCAGATCGTCATCGGCCGTCTCGGTCTCGCCATCGGCGGTCTCGATCACCTTCTTGGGCGCGACCTGCTCATAGGGCAGCGGCTGCTTCGACTTGAGCACCGGCTCCGGCTCCCAGGCGGACGCGCAGTTGATGCAGGTCACCGGATCGTCCTTGCCCAGATCGTAGAAGCGCGTGCCGCATTTCGGGCAGGTCCGCTTCGTGCCCCATTCAGCCTTCACCATGTCCGGCCTGTTCCTTCACGTAAAAAACAAATGGATATCACGCGGTCCGGCGCACGCCGTCCGCGAAGCGTCGCGCGCCTTGCCATAGCGGGACCGCACTGTCAAAAGCCGGGCGCATTTTTTCGCCCCTTCTGACGGGACATCGCGTGACCTCTTCTTCCGACCAGCCGACTCCGATGACTTTCACCGCTGCGCCTGCCCTGTCGGGCGGCGTGACCGTGCCGGGCGACAAGAGCATATCGCATCGATCGCTGATGCTGTCCGCACTGGCCGTCGGCGAAAGCCGGGTCGAGGGGCTGCTGGAGGGCGAGGATGTGCTGGCCACGGCGGCGGCGATGCGGGCGATGGGCGCGGATATCCAGCGCGACGACGAGGGCGTCTGGCATATTCATGGCGTGGGCGTGGGCGGGCTGCTGCAACCCGACACGGCGCTCGACATGGGCAATAGCGGCACGTCGACGCGGCTGCTGATGGGGCTGGTGGCGAGCCATGCGATCACGGCGACCTTCACCGGCGACGCCAGCCTGAGCAAGCGGCCGATGGCGCGGGTGATCGATCCGCTGTCGCTGACGGGCGCCAGCTTCACCGCGAGTCCGGGCGGTCGGCTGCCGCTGACGATGCGAGGCATCAGCCCGGCAGTTCCGCTGGATTATCGCCTGCCGGTGGCGTCGGCGCAGGTGAAGTCGGCGATCCTGCTGGCGGGCCTCAACACGCCGGGGATCACGCGGGTGGTCGAGCCGATCCCGACGCGCGACCATAGCGAGAAGATGCTGCGCGGCTTCGGCGCGGAACTGGATGTCGAGATCGACAGCGACGGCGCGCGGATCATTACGCTGACCGGCGAGGCGGAACTCAGGCCGCAGTCGATCACCGTGCCGGGCGATCCTTCGTCGGCGGCTTTCCCGATGGTGGCGGCGCTGATCGTGCCGGGATCGCGGGTGACGATCGGCAATGTGGGGCTGAACGCGACGCGCGCGGGCCTCATCGACCTGCTGCGCGAGATGGGCGGCGACATCGTCGTCGAGAACCCGCGCGAAGTGGGCGGCGAGCCGGTGGGCGACCTGATCGTCACGGCGTCTGCGCTCAAGGCCGTCGAACCCGATCCGGCGCGCGCGCCCAGCATGATCGACGAATATCCTGTCGCCTTCATCGCCGCCGCGCTGGCGCAGGGACGCAGCGTGTTCCGAGGGCTGGAGGAACTGCGGGTCAAGGAGTCGGACCGGATCGCGACGATGGCGGCGGGGCTGCGCGCGATCGGTGTCGAGGTCGAGGAACTGGAGGACGGCATTACCATCCAGGGGAGCGGTGGCGAGGCGCTGGCCGGCGGCGGGCCGATCGAGACGAAGCTGGACCATCGGATTGCGATGAGCTTTGCCGTGGCGGGGCTGGTGTCGAAGGCCGGCGTCACGATCGACGACATGCGGCCGGTGGCGACGAGTTTTCCGGGGTTCACTGCTTTGCTTCGAACATTGGGGGCGATCGCTTAACGTTGCATCCGGGGGGATCAGACGAACATGCGTATTTTATTGGCTATCGCGCTGGCGTTGATGCCGACGCATGTTTTCGCGCAGACGGAGCCGGCCCAAAGCGAGGCCATTGACCGGCGCGCTGTTCTGGACCGCATGTGCTCGCCGGCCGGCGCCATGCAGTTCGCCTTTGGCGAGACCGGCGTGCCGGGCAGCAGCAAGATCGAATCCATGATGCAGCAGGGCTTTGGCCTGCCAACCGCCATGGCCCCGTTCACCGACGCCCAGCCCAGGGCGACGGAATGGTCTGGCAAGCTGATGGAAATGACCTATAGCGCCAAGATGCCCAAGGCGGACGCCGACGCGGAGACCGCGCGTATCGTCGCCGCGCTGGAAGGCACGGCATGGCGGCGAGCGGCGCTGGATGTCGGGGCTTCACCGCTCTATCTGGCGGGCTATGGCGGCGAGAACCGCTTCGCGCAGCCGGTCGAGGGCGACACGACAGTGTTGCTCAACATCGATTATATGTTCGGCGCGCTGACGCTGACCTGTGGCCGGCAGGACCTGTTGAAGGCGCATGCGGGCGAGGTGTTCGGCCAGTTGCCGCCGGGCACGCCACGGCCGCAGGTTCCTGAAATAGCAGCGCCTGTCGTCGGTGATGTCGCCGCTTGCAGCAGTCCGGCGATAATCGCGCAGATGCAGGAAATGATGCGGACGCAGAAAAGCGCGACGCCTTTCATGGGCCGCATGATGGAGCGCACGACCTATCGCGACCGGCTGACCACCTGGATGACGTGGAAGCTCGAGCAATCCGGCAAGATCGGCAAGGAACAGGTCATGCAGTTGATCCTGTCCTCCGCCGGGCAAGGCAGCCCCGGCGGCGACCCTCTGGCGGCGCTCAAGATGTTGGACGGGATGTTCCCCATTCTGGATGCAGTCGGGAACGCTGCGAAGGCGGAAGATCCGGTCGCCTTCTGCAAAGGGCTGGTGTCGATGGAGCAATGGCTCGTGAAAGTGGACGCCATCACGCTGAAGCAGACGCAATCGACGCAGGCCGCGCTGTCGGCGCAAGCGAAGAGGCTTGGCGTTTCGCTGGACTGACGATAACGCGGCGACACCCCCTTCCCGCTCATGATATCGAGACGCCTATCCCATGATCATCGCCGTCGACGGACCCGCCGCCTCCGGTAAAGGCACCATCGCAAAAGCCCTGGGCCGCCATTACGGCCTGCCCTGCCTGGACACCGGACTGCTGTATCGCGCGGTGGGGCTGTCGGTGCTGAAAGCGGGCGGCGACCCCGATCTGGAGGCCGACGCGCTGGCGGCGGCGGGCTTTGACGACGCGATCCTGGACGATCCGGCGTTGCGCAGCGAGGCAGTGGGGAGCCTGGCGTCGCGCGTGTCGGTGCATCAGAGCGTGCGTGCGGCGCTGGTGCAGCGGCAGCGCGACTTTGCGACGCAGCCGGGCGGCGCGATCCTGGACGGGCGCGACATCGCCACCGTCATTGCGCCCGACGCCGACGCCAAGATTTTCGTGACCGCCAGCGTGCATGTGCGCGCCGAACGCCGCTTCAAGGATGGCGTCGCGCAGGGCGGCAAGCCCGACATGGACGCGCTGATCGCCGACATCCAGGCGCGCGACATTCGCGACATGAGCCGCGATCATGCCCCGTTGAAAGTCGCGGAAGGCGCGGACTTGCTAGATACCAGCGAACTGACTATAGACGCGGCCGTCCAGGCGGCGGTTGCGCTGGTGGACGCCCAGCTTGAAGGTCGGTCCAAAGCCTGACCCGTCAAGGCGCACGGAGATTCCGCGCGCCCTTTTCGCTTTTCTTGGCCGGGCGTTCGCTTTGCCCTTCGTCGCGCGGATGCCGACATGACATGGGGTCATGCCGGCTGTTTGGCCAAAGACCATCGGACACAACCGATTGGCCAGCAATGACGAACGAAGGAAACCACGAATGGCCTCCACGGCATTCCCCTCGCGCGACGATTTCGCCGCGCTTCTCAACGAAACTCTGGGTGGCGCTGACGCCGGCTTCGAAGGCCGCGTCGTCAAGGGCACTGTCACCGCCATCGAAAACGACCTGGCCGTCATCGACGTGGGCCTCAAGTCCGAAGGCCGCGTGCCGCTGCGTGAATTCGCCGCGCCGGGCCAGAAGGCCGAGCTGAAGGTCGGCGACGAAGTCGAAGTCTATGTCGACCGCGTCGAGAACGCCCATGGCGAAGCGATGCTGTCGCGCGACCGCGCCCGCCGCGAAGCCGCCTGGGACAAGCTGGAAAGTGAGTTCTCCGAGAGCGCCCGCGTCGAAGGCGTTATCTTCGGCCGCGTCAAGGGCGGCTTCACCGTCGATCTGGACGGCGCCGTGGCGTTCCTGCCCGGCTCGCAGGTCGACATCCGCC
>JBIIEH010000013.1:0-105662 GCA_044237945.1 Sphingobium sp.
CCCGCCTATGACGGCAATATCCTGGTCAACGCGATGACCGTGGGCATCGCCGACACCGACAAGATTTTCTACAGCGCTGCGTCCGGCGTCGGCAATCCGATCGTCTATGTGGGGTCGAAGACCGGCCGCGACGGGATCCATGGCGCGACAATGGCCAGCGCAGACTTCGGCGAGGACTCGGAGGAAAAGCGCCCCACCGTGCAGGTCGGTGATCCCTTCACCGAAAAGCTGCTGATCGAGGCGTGCCTGGAACTCATGGCGTCCGACGCGATCGTCGCCATTCAGGACATGGGCGCGGCGGGCCTCACCTCCTCCAGCGTCGAAATGGCGTCGAAGGGCGGCGTCGGCCTGCTGCTCAACATGGACGACGTGCCGCAGCGCGAAACCGGCATGACGGCCTATGAAATGATGCTGTCGGAGAGCCAGGAGCGCATGCTGATGGTGCTCAAGCCCGGCCGCGAAGCCTTTGCCGAAGCCATCTTCCGCAAATGGGAACTGGACTTCGCGATCATCGGCCATGTCACCGACACCGGCCGCATGGTGCTGGTCCACAAGGGCGAGACGGTGTGCGACATCCCGCTCGCCCCGCTGGCCGACGACGCGCCGCTCTATGATCGCCCGTCGATGCCGAAGGACGAGTACAAGGCATGGGCGAATGTGCAGCCGCTGGGCGACATCCCCGAATCGACCGACATCGCCGCCGATCTGCTGAAGCTCATGGCCTCCCCCGACATCGCGTCGCGCCGCTGGATCTGGGAGCAATATGACCACATGGTCGGCGCGGACACCGTCCAGCGCCCCGGCGGCGACGCGGCGGTCGTGCGCGTGCATGGATCGCAAAAGGGCATCGCGATCAGCACCGACTGCACCCCGCGTTATTGCTATGCCGACCCCTATGAGGGCGGCAAGCAGGCGATCGCCGAATGCTATCGCAACCTGAGCGCGGTCGGCTCGACGCCGCTGGCCGTCACCAACTGCCTCAACTTCGCCAATCCCCAGCGCCCGGAGATCATGGCGCAGATCACCGGCTGCCTCGAAGGCATGGCCGACGCCTGCCGCGCATTGGACTTCCCGATCGTGAGCGGCAACGTGTCGCTGTATAACGAGAGCAAGGCCACAGGCGGCGGGAGCGCGATCCTGCCGACGCCCGCGATTGGTGGGATCGGCTTGCTGGCCGATGTGGACAAGATGGCGACGGTGGCGTTCAAGGCAGAGGGGGAGACAATCTACCTCATCGGCGACACTAAGGGTCATCTAGGTCAGTCGGTCTGGTTGCGTGAGATACTCGGTCTCGAAAGCGGTGAAGCGCCAACCGTTGACCTCGATACCGAAAAAGAAACGGGAGCAGTTGTTCGGTCGCTGGTCGCAGCTGGCCTAGTTTCGGCCGTTCACGATATTTCAGATGGCGGACTTGCTGTCGCGCTCGCCGAAATGGCTCTGGCCAGCAATATTGGCGCAGATATCGAACTCGATAGGCAAATCTGGCCGCATGAATGGCTGTTTGGCGAAGATCAGGGCCGATATCTGGTGTCGGTTCCTGACGCCAAGGCTTTCGAGACGACTTCGCTGAGCCATTCCGGCATGTATCTGATGCAGAGCAATGTCCCCTACCGACGTATTGGGACGACTGGCGGCAGTTCCATAAAGTTTGCTGATTGGGGAACGATCCCCCTCGCCGATCTGCGCGCCGCGCATGAGGGCTTCTTCCCCAGGCTGATGGACGCCGACATTTAACCCAACCCTTCGTCATCCCCGCGGACGCGGGGACCCATCTCTCCCCACGCGGCTGGCGTGCGATCGACTACGCGCGTCGATCCAGAGGCGGGCCTATGGGTCGCCACGCACAACGCTTGAGGCAAGCTCCCGCCTGCCAACACCCGAAGGCGCATGCCGCATCATGGGTCCCCGCCTCCGCGGGGATGACGGAGCACCAAGAAAAGCGCTTCCAAAGTAGGCTTTGCTTTGCTCTACCTCGTCCCATGTCCATCCGCGACGCCCATATCCCCCGCCATCCGATCACCCCAAAGGTGACATAAGGCGACATTTCCAGATCGTTTTCGCGGTCCCTTTGTCACCTTATCGCCCAAAACCCCGACCAAAGCCGGAGCGACTCGATGCCCTTCACCGCCAAGATCCTGCTCCTCGGCTCGGGCGAACTCGGCCGCGAGTTCGTCATCTCCGCCAAGCGCCTCGGCGCTTATGTCATCGCCTGCGACGCCTACGCCAACGCCCCCGCCATGCAGGTCGCCGACGCCTGCGAGGTGTTCTCGATGCTGGACGCAGAGGCCCTCGCGCAGGCGATCGAAAAGCACGCCCCCGATCTCGTGGTCCCCGAAGTCGAGGCGATCCGTACCGAAGTCCTCGCCGAATTCGAAGGCAAGGGCGTCAACATCGTTCCCTCCGCCCGCGCGACGATCATGACCATGAACCGCGACCGCATCCGCGAAGTCGCCGCCGTGGAATTGGGCCTGCGCACCTCCCGCTACCGCTATGCCGAAAGCCTGGACGAAGTCCTCGCCGGTGCCGATCACACCGGCCTGCCCTGCGTCATCAAGCCGGTCATGTCCTCTTCCGGCAAGGGCCAGAGCACCGTCCGCTCGGCGCAAGACCTCGAAGCCGCCTGGACCTACGCCGTCGCCAACATGCGCGGCGATCGCGCGCGCGTCATCGTCGAGGAGTTCATCGCCTTCGATTACGAAATCACCCTGCTCACCGTTCGCGCCCGCGACGGCGTGCATTTCTGCCCGCCGATCGGTCACCGGCAGGAACGCGGCGACTATCAGGAAAGCTGGCAGCCCACGCCCATGTCCGCCACCGCGCTCGCCGCCGCTCAGGACATGGCGAGGAAGGTCGTCGACAATCTCGGCGGTTACGGGATTTTCGGCGTCGAGTTCTTCGTGAAGGGCGAAGACGTCATCTTCTCCGAACTCTCGCCCCGCCCGCACGACACGGGCATGGTAACCCTGATCTCGCAGAACCTGTCCGAGTTCGACCTGCACGCTCGCGCCATACTGGGCCTGCCGATCCCCGACATCGCGCTGCGCGGCGCGGCGGCGTCGGCGGTGATCCTGGCCGATCGCGAGTCGAGCGACTTCCGCTTCGACGGGCTGGCCGATGCGCTGGCTACGCCCGGTGGCGAGATCGATGTCCGCCTGTTCGGCAAGCCGACCACCCGCCCCTATCGCCGCATGGGCGTCGCGCTGGCGCGAGCGGAAGACGCCGACACCGCCCGCCGGATCGCGAAGGAAGCGGCGGACAAGGTGCGTATCAGCTACGTCTGAGAGCCGTTACTCCGCCGCTTGCGGCAACGTCACGCCCACCATTCCCAGGCAATCCTGCATCACCTTCGCGCCGAAGGTCGCGTTGCCATGGACCAGGTCCTCATGCCCATTGCGGATCACGCCGGTCAGATATTCCGGCTTGATCCCGCCCAGTGGCCGCTGGAATGTCGCCCAGTTGTCGGGTGAATAGGTCTTCGCGCCGAAGCCGGCATAGATGCCGAACAGATGGCGGATGCAGAACTGCCAATTTTCACGCGAATAGCCCGCCGCATTGGGCGGCGACACGAACACCGTCTGCGGCAGATTTTCGTGCAGCCAGCGCACCACGGCGATCTGGTTGCCCAGCTTCTCCTCCAGCATCTCGCGAATGATCGCGCGCGGAATGAAGCGCTTGTCCGAATTGGGATCGAAGGAGAAACGGTTGATATTACTGACGATGCCGGCCGGATTGCAGCCGATGTCGGTAATCAATGGCACGTCGATGTCCGCGATCCGGCTATAGCCGACCCGCTTCATCTCCTTCCAGAACTGCTCCTCGAAATAGGAGACCGGATGGGCGTAATCCATGTCGACATCGGTGAAGACGAAGCCCTTGTCCGCGTCCGCCTTCAGCGCGCCGCGAAAGATGAAGCCGAACGGGATGGTGATCCCGCCGCCTACTTCCAGTCCCAGTTCCTTCGCGCCGGCCCGGATGGTCCCCATGTGGGAATCACCCATCAGGAAAGCGTCAATTGCCATTAAACTGCTCCAATGCGGCCTCTTCGCACACCAGGTCCTCGGCCCGCTGCTTCTCGTCCACGACCTCTTTCTTCTTCACGGGCGCAGCGACTGGCGCAGCCTCGCCCCCGCCGACCCCGGCGAAGAAATGGCTCATCACATGGTCGACGCCCTTGGGCGTGACGGTCCGCATGTTCGGATCATAGAACATCGCCCGATAGGGCGCGCCGGTGATGATCTCGTAGGACGGGAAATAATCCGTGTCCTCGCGGCTGTCGGCCAGCGATCCGGCGACGGCGCGCAGCGTCGACTTCGAATAGGTCGTCGCGACCAGCACATGCTTTTCCGCCGCCGTCGCCGTCAACGGCACGGGCGATACCGTCAGCAGGAAGCGGATGCGCGGATTGATGTCCACGATCGCGTCGAACGCCCGAACCAGCGACTCCTGAATTTCGGGGAAGCCCCAGTTGCGGAACTGATGCACTTTCGGATCGAAGTCGCCCGCCAGCGTGCCGGGGCACACCGGATAGACGACGCCCGTCTCCGCATTCACCCAGCCCTCGGTCAGGCCCAGCGTGAACACCAGCAGTTCCGTCTCGGTCAGCGCCTTGGCGATCGCCTTGCAGGTGTCGCGCCGCGCCTTCAAACAATCGAGCCGCGTGTCGAACCCCTTGGGCTGGATTGCGGGGCGGAACGGATCGAAGAAGCGGTCTCCGTCACGGAACACCTCTTCCGACATCTCCTCCAGCCCAAGCGCCCAGCGAATCCACTGGTTCAGCAGCGCGGCCGAATAGATATTGCCCGTGCGGAAGGTGAAGACGCCGTAATTATACGCCTTGCACATGTCTTCGCTCATCAGCGTCGGCGCAGGTTCGCTGTCGATCCAGTTATAGCCGCGCGCCTGCATCGCCTTGCTGATGTGCTGCGCAAAGCAACTGCCGGCGGTGGCGACGGGCGCATCCTGCGCGATGTCGAACTTGGGCGTCCACAGATTGCGCATCTCCATCGGATGCAGATCGGCGACGCCGGTGCGCCAATAGGCTTCGGGCGGCAGATTCTTGTATGGGTTACCGGCCATCGATCGCACTCCTCACGCATGCTGCATCGCAATGCTAAACGCCGCCGGTGCACAGCACAAGGCTCCGTAGCAACGCCACTTTCCGCCCGACCGCCGCGAAGACGCATCGCGATGGGACAGATAGGCCAGCCCTCACGGGCCGACCTATTGTCAACTTTATGAGTAGATATAGATCAGGTCAATCGTCGTTCAGTCACCCTGCGCCCAGGCGATGGCATCCGCGCCCGCCGGCAGCACCGTCGGACAATCGGGGTCGGTCGCAGCGCGAAGCACCGCTTCCGCCACGTCCCCCGCCAACGTCACTGGCCCTTTGCCTGCGCTGTGCATCGCGGCCAGCACCTGCCCGGCGAAATCGGCATAAGCCTCAGGGAAGCCGCCCGCCGCCTCGATCTTCCCCTGCGCATTGGCGGCGAAGTCGGTGGACGGGGCCATGCCGGGGTTCACTATCAGCGCGCGAATGCCGAACGGCGCGAGTTCTATCGCGGCCGACTCCGTCAGCGCCGTCATCGCCGCCTTGCTCGCGCGATAGACCGACAGCAGCGGCAGCGGCTTGTAGGTCGAACTGGACCCGATGTTGACGATGACGCCGCTGCGTCGCTCGCGCATACCGGGTAGCACCGCCTGCATCATCGCGATCGCGCCGAACAGGTTGCTCTCGAAGAGGCACCGCACCGTCTCCAGCGACGTCCCCTCGACCGCGTTGAGCCAGCCGATGCCCGCATTGTTGACCAGCACGTCGATCGTCCCCGCCTGCGCCACGGCCGCAGCGATGCTCGCGGCGTCGGTCACGTCGAGCGGCAGCACGCGCAGATTGTCGTGCGCCGGCAAAGTGCTGGCCGCCGGGTCGCGCATCGTGGCGATGACGGACCAGCCCTGTTCGAGGAAGTGCAGTGCGGTCTCGCGCCCGAAGCCGGTCGAGCAGCCGGTGATGAGGATATTCTTCATGGTGAAACTCTTGCTGAATGAGGGTTGCCGCACCAAGATATGAATGATCCTTCAGCTTTGGAATTCGCATATGAACCGGCCCTCGCCTTCCCTGCTCAAGCCCCGGAAAGCGCCGCAACAGGCGCGATCGGCCGTCACGATCGAGGCGATTCAGGAGGCGACCATTCAGGTTTTGCTGGCAGGCGGCGTCGGGCGGCTGACGACGACCCGCGTCGCCCAGCGCGCGGGCGTGTCGGTGGGCACGCTCTATCAATATTATCCGCACAAGCAGGCGCTGCTGTTCGCGCTGGTCGAGCGCAAGTTCGACGAGATTCAGGACGCGCTGCTGCTCGCGGCGGAGCAACTGACGGGCCGGGACCTCGCCACGATTGCGCAGGGCCTCGCGCATGCCTGGCTGGACGCGAAGATGGCCGACATCGTCTCGTCCCGCGCGATCTACGGCATATCCGCCGAATTCGACATGTCCGAGCCGATGGACCGGGCGGCGCGATGCATGACGGAGCTTTTTGCCGAGCTGCTGAAGTCTGCCCCCGGCGCGCGTTTCGCCGATCCGCAGGCGGTCGGCTTCATGCTCGCGGCCCTGCTGGGCGGCACGGTGCGCGTCGTCATGGAGGTCAGCGATTCGCACGCTGGCCTGGAGCGACTGCGCACCGAACTGCCGCGCGCCTGCCACGCCTATCTGGCGGCCTGCAATCTGAACGCCTGAAAAAAGTGGTGTACCCGACGGGATTCGAACCCATGGCCCTCAGATTAGGAATCTGATGCTCTATCCTGCTGAGCTACGGGTACCCCCGCACGGCTCTATTGCGCGGGAGCGGTCTGGTCAATCAGAGCCTCAGTTCTGCGCTTCGGGCGGCACCACGGGAAAGGGCAGCGGGGCGACTGGCACGCCTTCCTGCATCAACGCCTTGGCCTCGGCCGGGGCGACCTCGCCATGGATGCTCGAATGGGTCTGCTCGCCATAATGCATGGCGCGCGCCTGCTCGGCAAAGCCCCGCCCGACCCAGGTGGAGCCTTCCAGCGCCTGTTTTTGCGCGTCGGCCAGTTGGCCCATCATCGTGCGCAGCCTGGCCACGTCCTCGCCGCTCATGACCGGCTTCGCGTCATCCGCCTTGGCAGGGACATCCGACCGGCTGTTGCCCTTGGCGGCGACGGCGGGGGCCATCAACGCCTTGCCGATGTCCGCGTTGCCACACATCGGGCAGCACAGCAGTCCGCGCGCCTTCTGATCGTCATAATCCGCGCTGGAGCCGAACCAGGCCTCGAAAACATGGCCATTGGCGGCGCATTTCAGGTCGAACACGATCATGACAAAGTGACTTCCGCGGGCACGACCCGGCGATTGGCGATGGCGGGAACGCGGCTGCGTATATCGGCAATGCGTGTCATATCAAGATCGACAAACGCCAGTCCCGCCTCGCCCCCCATGTCCAGCAGCACCTCGCCCCACGGGTCGATCGCCAGGCTGTGGCCATAGGTTTCGCGCCCGTCCGCATGCACGCCGGCCTGCGCGGCGGCGATGACGAAGCAGCCCGCCTCGATCGCGCGGGCGCGCAACAGCACATGCCAGTGCGCCTTGCCCGTCGGCACGGTGAAGGCGGCAGGGGCCAGCAATATCGTCGCGCCGGCATTGGTCAGCGCCCGGTACAGATCGGGGAAGCGCATATCGTAACAGACCGACAGGCCCATCCGGCCCCAGGGCGTATCCACCGCCACCACCTGCTCGCCCGGCCCATAGACCGACGATTCGCGCCAGCTTTCGCCGGTGGCGAGGTCGACGTCGAACAGATGCATCTTGTCGTAGCGCGCGCGGATAGCGCCGCTGTCATCGATCATCAGGCTGCGATTGGCCCAGCGTCCGTCGGCACGTTCTTCCTTGAACGCCAGCGACCCCAGATGCACCCACAGCCCGGCCTTGCCCGCCGCATCGCGCACGGCGGCCAGCACCGGATCATGCGCCTCGCTGCGCAGATTGCCGGCCGCCCGCTTGCGATCGCGGTCGAGATAGCCCGCCATCTCCGGCGTGAAGAGCATGTCCGCGCCGCCCACCTTCGCTTGCCCGACCGCATCGACGATCGCGGCGGCGTTGGCGGCGGGGTCTATCCCCGTCGTCATCTGGAAAATCGCGGCGCGCATGGCGGCTAGAGTCCGAGCAGAGGGTCCAGCCCCCCCTGCCGGTCGAGCGCCGACAGGTCGTCGCTGCCACCGATATGCTTTCCGTCGATGAATATCTGCGGCACGGTGCTGCGCCCGCCCGCACGATCGATCATCTCGGCCCGCTTCTCGCGCAGATCGTCAATGTCATAATCGTCGAAGGCGACGCCCTTGCGTTCGAGCAGCGCCTTCGCCCGCGCGCAAAAGCCGCACCAGCTTTTCGAGTAGATTTCAACCTTTGCCATAAGCCCACAAAAATGGGGCTTTTCGGGCGGATGTCAATCGCCCTCACCCTTATCCCGGTTCGGCAGCGCCCTAGCCCAGCACAGCAGGTCCACCCGCGCCGCGCCGCCGCGTCGCAGTATCTGCGCGCACGCCTTCGCCGTCGCGCCGCTGGTGTGGATGTCGTCGATCAGCAGCACGTTGCGCCCCTTGAGGCCATGCCCCACCGCCAGAGCGAACGCGCCCTGCACCGCCTTCGCCCGCGCCTTCGGATTCATGCCGCGCAAGGGTTGCGTCCGCCGCACCCGCAACAGCGCATGGCGATCCACGGCCAGCCCCGTTTCCCGCGCCAGCGCGTCGGCAATCAGCGCCGACTGGTTGAACCCGCGCCACCACAGCCGCCAGCGGTGCAGCGGCACCGGCACGATCACGGGCGCATCCTCCATCCGCACATGCCGCACCATGTGCCGCGCGATCAGCCGCGCCAGCCCGACCCGCCGCCCATATTTGAGGCGCAGTGCGATCGTCCGCGCGATCTCGCCATATTCCAGCACCGCGCGCGCTCCATCCCAGGGCGGCAGCGCGGCGAGGCAGGCGCCGCATTGCGCGCCTTCGCCCATGTCATGATCGAACGGCAGGCCGCAACTCGCGCAACAGGGTTCGCCGATGAACGCCATCGCCTGCCAGCAGTCGGTGCAGAAAGCGTCATCATCCGCCACGATCGCGCGGCAGGCCGGGCAGCGCGGCGGCAGCGCATAGTCGATCGCGGGGCGCAGGATCGCGGGTATCGGCATCGTCCCCCTTGTCCCGCCAACGCGCGCGCTGCACAAGGCCGCCCGTGAACAGCCCTGCCCCCACCACCGAACGCCTCATCTTCGACCGCCCGCTGCGCGCCCTGCGCCGCGACCGCGCGCGCGCCGGCCTGCCCGCGCATGATTTCCTCTACGCCATCATGGTCGAGGAGTTGCTCGACCGCCTGTCCACCGTCACCCGGCCGTTGCCCGAAGTGCTGCTGATCGGCTGCCCCGACGACCGGCTCAAGCTCGCGCTTGAAGCCATGGGCAAGCGCGTCGCCTGTTGCGATCCGGGCTTCGTCGCGGCGCAGGCCGCCGGCGGCGTGCAGGCCGATGAGGACGCCCTGCCCTTCGCCGACGCCAGTTTCGACCTAGTGATCGCCTGCGGCACGCTCGACACGATCGACGACCTGCCCGGCGCGCTGATCCTGATGCGGCGCATCTTGCGTCCCGACGGACTGTTGCTCGCCAGCCTGGCCGGCGCGGGCAGCCTGCCGCGCCTGCGCGCCGCATTGCTGGCAGGCGAAGGCGACCGGCCGGGCCAGCATATCCATCCGCTGGTGGATGTGCGCGCTGCGGGAGACCTGCTGACCCGCGCCGGCTTCGCCATGCCCGTGGCGGACAGCGAGACATTGTCGGTACGCTATGGCGATATATTGACGCTGATGCGCGACCTGCGCGGCATGGGCGCGGGCAATGTGCTGGCGTCGCGCCCGCCGATGCTGACCCGCGACGTGCTGATGCGCGCCGCCGCCCATTTCGCCGACGCCGCGGACCCGGACGGGAAGACGGCGGAGCAGATCACCCTGCTGTTCCTTTCCGGCTGGAAGCCCGACCCCAGCCAGGCCGCCCCGGCGCGGCGCGGCAGCGCGACGATGTCGCTGGCCGAAGCGTTGAAGAAAAAGCCGGACTAACCCCGAAGCCCGTTAGCGGCGCGCCTCAAAGATCGAGATACGCCGCGCCTGCCGGGGATCGACATTCGCCCCCAGTTCCCGGCTAAGCATCGTCAGCATCCACGCGCGATGCTTCGTCATGAAATCCGCGAAACCGTCCGGCTTGGCCGGATCGAATATCGGCACGGCCCAATCGGCAGGCTGTTCCTTCCACGGCGGAATCGTCTGCCCGGCCGCGTCCTCCGGCGGATCGACATGCCGCCCGAAATAGCGATTATCCTTGAACCGCAGATATTCGGCCGGCGCGAAGCCCGCCTTGATCAGATAGTCCGGCCCGCTCCGCCCGCTCTCGCTGCCGTAACGCGCCGTGCCCGCCACCTTGAACACATTGTCGGCAAAACGCACGTCGCGCGCCCACCCGTCCCAGTTGGTGGCGACCACCATCTGCACGTCCTGTTTCGCGCCGACATGCACGACATTCTTCTCGACCAGCGCGTCCGACACATTGCCCGACAGCTGGAAGATGCGCAGCCCGTCATTGCGGCTGACATTGTATCGCGCCACCGTGCCGCGATTGCCTAGATTGTCCTTCTCGTTCCGCCTTGGCGAACAGATCAACAGGAAGCCGCCGGCATTGTCGTGGCTGTAATTGTAGAGGATGGTCGTGCGCCGCGAATTGAAGTCGCTGTCGAACCCCTGCCCGTCATAGCGGGTCACGGTAAAGGCCGCCTCGTTCAACTGGATCAGGCTGTTGTCGGTGCTCCACTGCCAGATGCCGGCATTGTAACCGGGCGCCCGCGCGCCGGCATAGCGCACGATGTTGTGCTCGATCAGCGCCCCGTCGGTGCCGCGCGGGACGATGCCGTCGCCGCCGATATCCTCGACCAGATTGTCGCGGATCACCACCTGATCGCTCGGAAACCAGTTGAGGAAGGTCACGCGGTCGCTGATCCCGGCGATGCCGGACCGATCGACCTTCCAGATGATATTGCGCTCGATCGCCAGGTCATGGAAGCGCGTCGCGAGCTTGTCGCCCACCGCGCGAAAGACGATGCCGCCATTGTCCTTGCGGTCATTTGTCCCGCGCACGTCATGCACATACATGTCGGTGACGCGCAGGCCGCGCGTGACGCCACGGTTCTCCGCCGACAGCAGCACGCCGAAGCGCTGCGCTTTGCCCGGCGCGTCATTGGTGACCTCCAGCCCGCTGACGGTCACATATTCCGCGTTCATGACCGCCACGCCATAGGCCGACACGCCGCCCGCATCGATCCGCGGCTTCGCCCCCACGCCCGTCGCGCCGATGATGATCGGCGCGCCCGACCGGCCGGAGCGGGTCACGATCAGCGGCTCCTTCCACACCGACCCGGCGGTCAGCAGCACCCGATCGCCCGGCAGCAACGGAAAGTCGCGCACCTTTGCGAGGCTGCGCCACGCCTTGTCCACGGCGGTCCCGACCGCGCGATCATCGCCCTTTGCGGCGTCAACATAATAGGTCGCGGCGTGAGCGGAGGAGAATGCGGCGACGCCGATCGCCAGGGACAGGAGCAGGGACTTGAACGACATGGTGTAGAAAAAAGCGCCTTGTTCCAAGAGTGTTCCGGTCGGTCCTGACTAACTCATGCGCGCTGAATGCGCCATGAAGGCCCACCATTACTGCCGTCATGCTGAACTTGTTTCAGCATCCATTTCGCCATCCGCACGGAGCGATGGGAAGCGAGATAGGCTATCGGCTATCTCGTCACTGATGCAACCACGCCTGTGGCACCATGGATGCTGAAACAAGTTCAGCATGACGGACTGACGAGTATTGCGAGCGTGACGAGCAATCACACCACCTCCCGCACCGGCAAGACCACCGCCTCCCCCTCCATCGGCGGATCGACCACATCCCGCGCGGTCCACCCCTCCGCCCCATGGCGATAGTCCACATGGCTCGCCCGCTGGAAACTCGCGCCGTCCCACACCACCACCTGCAACTCGATCTCGTCATTGCGGCGGACGTGCAGCCAGTTGAAGCTCTGCGGCTCGGCATTGCGCAGCCGGGTAGAGGTCGCCGTCCCCGCCTGGATCACCAGCGCGCCGCCGGCATTCTCCACCATCTTCTGCGCGGCCTCGGCATAGGTGCGGTGGAAATGCCCGGCGAGCGCGATGTGGATGCCCGCCTCCCGCACGGCGGCCACCGCATCCTCATGCCGTCCCACAGCCTCCGACAGTTCATTCTCCTCGACGATCGGCATCGCGAACAATGGATGATGCGTCACCAGAATCCGCGTCTTGTCCGCCGGCACATCGGCGAAGCAGGCATGGATACGCCGGATCTGCTCGCGGTTGATCCGCCCGTCCTTGATCGTCAGCGACCGCGCGGTGTTGATGCCCAGGATCGCGACCGACGCATCCTCGTAAAAAGGGCACAGGTCATTGCTGATATAGCGCTTGTACCGCTCCAGCGGCCGCGCGAACCGCCGGAACACGTCATACAGCGGAATGTCATGATTGCCGGGGATCACCAGCACCTGCAGCCCCGCCGCCCGCAGCCGGTTGAGCCAGGCCGACGCATCGCGAAACTGCCCGACCCGCGCCCGCTGCGTCAGGTCGCCGCTCACCACCACCAGATCGGGCCGGTGCGCCAGCAGCCAGGCTTCGGCGGCGGAGACGATCCTGGGATCGTTACGGCCGAAATGAATGTCGGAAAGATGCGCGATACGGGAAGCCATGTCCTTGTAACGACCGATGCATATTTCCGTTTCGCCGGACGGACCCATAACGCAAATCACGGGTTGTTGCAGCATGGAAACGAAACCCCTTCCCAGGCAGGCCGCGCTTGTCGTCAACGCTCATTCGCGACGTGGCGAGGCCCTGTTCGAGGATGCGAAGAAAAAGCTGGAGGCGGCCGGCGTCGAACTGATCGCCTGCCACGGCGTCAAGAATCCCGAACTGATGGACAGCACCGTGCGACAGGCAGTGGCGGACGGCGCGCCGATGGTGATCGTGGGCGGCGGCGATGGCTCCATGTCCGGCACGGTGGACGAACTGGTCGGCAAGGATTGCGTGTTCGCCGTGCTGCCGCTCGGCACCGCGAACAGCTTCGCGCGCACATTGGGCCTGCCGCTCGACCTCGACGGCGCGGTGCAGGTGATCGCGACCGGCCGCCGCCGCCGCATCGACCTCGGCATGATCGACGACGATTATTTCGTGAACGCCGCCTCGCTCGGCCTCTCGCCGATCATCGGCAAGACGGTGCCGCACAAGTTGAAGCGTTATCTCGGCCGCATCGGTTACCTGATGTGGGCAGTCAAATGCTCGGTCGGCTTCCGCGCCTTCCGCCTGATCCTGCATGACGGCGTCACCGAAAAGCGCCTATGGTCGACCGAAGTCCGCATCCTGAACGGCCCCTTCCACGGCGGCGTCGAATTGTCCGACGACGCCGATGTCGATACCGGCGAGATCGTCATCCAGGCCGTGGTCGGCAAGAGCCGCGTCCGCCTCGCGCTAGACTGGTACGCCAAATTCTTCCGCCTGCGCGACCGCGACTCCCACACGGTCGAATTTCGCGGCAAGTCCTTCGAACTGGACACGAGACCCCACCACGGCATTTCGATCGACGGCGAAGTGCTGGCGCGCACGCCCGTGACGGTGAAGATCGCGGCGGATGTGATCGAGGTGGCGGTGCCGGGGTAACGCGCGCACGCTCGACATTTTTTCCCTACCGCAAGCGGTAGGGGGAACAGGTCAGCGCCCTAGGCCGCCAACCGCAAGAACGGCACCGGCTGCGTCGAACGCAGCACGATCGGTCGCCCCTCGCTCGCCTCGAACAGTTCGCCGTCCAGGATGACGCTGCTGCGCTCGCTTTCGATGCGGATGACGTCGCCCTGGCCCAGATGGACGCCCTGCATCTTGCTCTTGCCCATGCGCTTGAACACGCCGGCCCAGACCAGGCGGAACAGCGCCGGCAGGCTCTGCTCCACTGCCACCAGCTTCATATTGCCCACCCGGCTGTCGCCCGGCCGCGTGCCCAGCAGCAGCTTTTCCAGCGTGGTGACGATCAGCACCTGAAAACGCCCCACCAGTTCGCCATCGCGAATCAAGGAGATGCGCACCGGCCGCGTCTTCGGCGGCAGGAACGTCGCGCGAATGCCGAACAGCAGAGAAGTCAGCACCGCCACTGCCGTCAGGAAATGGCTGAACCCGTTGGACAGCCCCAGCGGATAGATCTGGTTGCGGCAATACAGGATCGAATCAGCGAGGCCCGCGCCGCCCAGAAACATTCCCAGCACCGGCCGGCTGTCCGCTTCACCATCGGTCAGCGCGATCAGCTCGCGCGCGACGACATGGTCGGCGACCCCGGCTTTCGCAATCTCGACGATCCGCTCCAGCGCCTTGATCGGATCGCCATGGATGCCCAGGTCCAGCGCGATCAGGTTGGTCTTGCCATTGGGCAGCACCGCGATCGGCGGCACGCGCCCCTTGAAATGCTCGCCCTGATACAGCTCGGTCAGCGCCGCCTGCACCGTGCCGTCGCCGCCATTGATGACGATGACGACCGGATCGACGCGGGCGATGGTCTGCAACGCCCGGCCGATCTGTTCGACATGCTCCACTTCATAATGGAAGATGTCGGGATTGCTGGCGCAATAGCTGCGCACGCGCGGCAGCGTCTGCCGGTTGCCCGTGGATTTGGGATTGGACAGAAGGGCGACGCTGACCATGGAGCCTTACATATATTTCAGGTTGATGGTGATCTTCGTGACGCCAGGGCCGGCGTTGAACGCCGCCTTGTCGACCGAAGGCTTGCCCAGGTTGAAGATCGAGATGCCCGGATTGTTGGAAAAGCCGCCGCCATCTTCCGACAGGTCAGTCTTGCCATTGCCGTTGCGGTCGTGCCGCACCGCGATGCCGTAGCGGCCAGGGCCGGGCACCGGCATGCAGAAGCGCATCGCGCCGCCTTGCGCCTTCACCGGCACATCGATGCGGTGCAGCCATGCGCCCTTGGCCAGCCAGGCGTCCTTCGTGCCCGGATAGGATTGCAGGCGCACATTGCCCGTCGCCGCGGCAAAACCGCGCACGTCAACCAGCACCGCCGGCCCGCGCGCATCCGCAGCGCAACGGCTCAGGTCGTTGGAGACCTCCATTCCCTTGGACCAGGCGGGGGCGGAAACCAACAGGGCCGCCACCGGCAGTATCCCCATCGCAACTTTGAACATGACCATCCGACTCCGTGAAGCTATAGCCGGCCCATATTCGGCCAGCGCGCCCCTGTTCGCCCCGCGACTCTACGCCTATGATATGGGCTGGCTTTGCGGCCAAATCATGGTGATGGAACGACCATAAGTTGAAATGCTGACCGCCACCGACCGATATCTCGCGCGCCTGATCGCCGTCCCTCTGCTGGGTTCCCTTGTCGTTGCGGCGATGCTGCTGCTGCTCGACAAGATGTTGAGCCTGTTCGACTTTGTCGCGGCGGAGGGCGGGCCGGTCAGCGTCGTGTGGCGCATGCTCGCCAATATGCTGCCGGAATATCTCTCGCTCGGCATCCCGATCGGGCTGATGCTCGGCATCCTGCTCGCCTTCCGCAAGATCGCCATGTCCTCGGAGCTGGACGTAATGCGCGGCGTGGGCCTGTCCTACGGCCGGCTGCTGCGCGTGCCCTATATCTACGCCTGCGCGCTGGCGCTGCTGAACCTGGGCATCGTCGGCTGGGTCCAGCCCTTGTCCCGTCACGCTTATGAGGCGTTGCGCTTCGAGTTGCGCTCAGGCGCGCTGGGCGCGTCGATCAAGGTCGGCGAGTTCACGAACCTCGGCAAGCGCATGACGCTGCGCATCGAACGCAGCCTGGACGAGGGCCGCAACCTTCAGGGCATCTTCGTGCGCGCCGCCGGCCGCGATGGCCAGTCAGTCGCGGTCACCGCCGCACAGGGCCAGTTCCTGGCCACGGACGATCCCGACGTCATCATCCTGCGGCTGCGCGACGGCGTGCTGGTGAACGACGCACCCAATTATCGCACGCCGCGCATCCTGTCCTTCTCCGCCCATGACCTGCCGATCGACCTGCCGCAGATCGAAAGCTTCCGGGGCCGCGACGTGGACCGGGAAAAGACGCTGCCCGAACTGGTGACGATGGGCCGCGACCCGAAGACATCGCCCGAACTGCGCGCGGAAGTCCGCTCCAACTTCCACTATCGCATCGCCGAAGTGGTGTTCATGCTGCTGCTGCCGCTGGCCGCCCTGGCCTTCGCGATCCCGCCCAAGCGCTCCACCTCGGCGCTCGGTGTGTTCCTCTCGATCGTGTTCATCGTGACCTATCACAAGGTCAACCAATATGGCGAAAGCATCGGCGCGCTGGGCAAGGTGGACCCCATCTTCGCCCTGTGGGGACCGTTCCTGCTCGCCTCCGGCCTGGTGCTGTGGATGTATCATGTCGTCGCCCATCGCCCCGGCGGCCAGCCGATCGGCGCGCTCGAATTCGCCTTCGCCAAGCTGACCAAGCAGATCGGCCGTCTGGTTGGCCGCCTTGGCCGGGGACGCCGGCGCGAAGAGGCAACCAGCTGATGCAGCTCAATTTCTTCCCCTCCCGCCGGATCAGCCTCTACATGGTCCGCCTGTTTCTCACCCGCACGCTCGCCGTGCTGGCGATGCTGGTGGTCGTGCTCCAGACGCTCGACCTGCTCGGCCAGTCGGGCGACATCCTGGCCTATCCGGGCAATAGCGACGCGCAATTGTGGCATTATGCCGGCCTGCGCGCGCCACAGATCATCGCGCGCTTCCTGCCCTTCTCGGTGCTGCTCGGCACGCTGATCATGCTGGCGACGCTGAACCAGAACAGCGAAATCATCTCGATGAAGGCGGCGGGCCTTTCCGCGCACCAGATCCTCGCCCCGCTGGTCGTCGCGGCGCTGGGCGTCGCGGGCCTCAGCTACGTCTTCAACGAACGCATCGTCACCCGGTCCACAGCCGCGCTATCGGCGTGGCAGGCGGTCGACTATGGCCCGATCCCCGCCTCCAGCGGCGTGCTGAGCAACGCCTGGGTGCGCGACGGCAACAACCTCGTCACCGCCGCCGTGGTCGCCGGCCGGCACAGCGACGTGCAGTTGCGCGGCGTGCGCATCTACAACCGCGTCGACAACCGCCTGACCGCCATCGTCGAAGCGCCCAAGGGCCATTATGACGCGACGACGAAGGACTGGGTGATGGAGGGGGTGCGCCGTTTCGACGTGGCGCGCGGCTCCGTTCAGCAGATCCCCAGCCAGCATTTCGGCAAGGATATCCGCCCGGACCAGTTCACTCTGGCGAAGGTCGATCCCGACGCGCTGACCTTCGGCACGCTGGAGGACGCCATATCGGACCTGCACGACGCGGGCCGGCCCACGGCCGAACTGGAAGGGGCGCTGTGGCACAAGATTTCAGGGCCGTTGTCCGCCCTGCTGATGCCCATCCTCGGCTCCATCGCCGCCTTCGGCCTTGCTCGCTCGGGCCAGCTGTTCGTTCGCGCGGTGATGGGCATGGCGCTCGGCTTCGCCTATTTCGTCGCCGACAATTTCGCCCTCGCCATGGGCAATCTGGGCGCCTACCCGCCCTTCCTCGCGGCCTGGGCGCCCTTCATGCTGTTCCTGCTGGTCGGCGAGACGGTGCTGTTTCGCACAGAGGAATAGAGTGATTTCGAGCCAGATGGTATCATCTGGCGGCTCGGAAATCACGGATAACAAACGAATCCTGGCGTCAGCGCCGCCCCATCGTGCTGCGCGCGATCTTGCCCACCAGCGGCCACATGCCGGTGTAATTGCCCCGGTGATAGGGCGATTGCGCATCCAGCGTCGCGATCAGCCGGGCATGGGCCGGACCCAGATTGTGATAGGGCACGCTCGGCAGCAGATGATGCAGCGCATGATAGCGCAGGCCCACCGGCGCCCAGAGCGCCGCCAGCGGCGAGGGCGGCGGCACATTGACCGAATCGAGATATTGCGCGGTCACCGTCATCGCCTCGCCCTCATTCTCCCACAGATGCGCGACCAGCGTGCGCAGCTGGTTGACGACGGTCGTGGCCGAATGGATCGCGACATAGACCAACAACGGCTTCCACCCCAGCGCCAGCGGGCTGAGCATCAGCGCGATCGCGACGACGCAGGCGCCCGCCTCCTGCCAGGCCCATGCCCGCGCGAACGCCCCCTCGGGCGCACGGCGGCGATAGGCGGGGTTGATCGACAGCGCGGAAAACTCCGCCACCACCTTGGCGCGCAGCGGCGGGATCAGCAGCGACAGCGGCGTCAGCACGCCGAACCGCAGCAGCAGCCCGATCGGCGCGAGCGACGCGACGACGATGAACAACGGCAGCGACCAGGGCTTCATCAGCGCCAGCGGCAGATATTCCGGGTCCTGCGCGGTGCCGTAGCGGGTGCGCGCGTGGTGCTGGGTATGCACATCCTCATACATAAAGGACGGGATCATCAGCGGGATGCCGACCAGCAGGTTCCACGCCGCGCGAAAGCCGGGCAGCGCACCTTTGCGGATATGGGTCAGTTCATGGATGAAGCTCGCCGCGCGATACAGCACCAGCGCCGCCACCAGCGCGCAGGCCACAGCAAACACCGTGTTGCCGATCAGGATCGCGCCGGCCAGCCCCGCCCAGCCGATCAGCGCGGAGGCCAGCATGTCCGGCCAGTAAATCTTCGGGTTGGCGGTCGACAGCTCGCGCGTCAGGTCCGCCGCCGCGCGCAGCATCGCAGCGTCATCGGCGATCGGCGGCCGCGCGCGATGGGCGGCCGCAAGAGCGGGGTCATGCTTCGTCATGAGAGCGTCTGTAGCCGACAAATGCGATCCAATCGTGGCAGCAATGGGACATGCGGCCTGTTATGATCCCGCGCGCCCGATGCAATTGACAACGCGCAAATATGCGCCGAACTGCACGGCCAACACCCACTTTTTTAGCGAAGGCGCCAGCCATGGCCGCAAATGATCTGGTGATCACCCCCGTCACTTCCAAGGCCGATCGCAAGGCGTTCGTCGATCTGCCCTGGCGGCTCTACGCCAACGACCCCAACTGGATACCGCCACTGAAGGACGAGGTGTACGGCCTTATAACACCGGGTAAAAACCCCTTTTTCGGCCATGCGGAAGCGCAATATTTCCTCGCCCGTCGCGGCGGCACGGTGGTCGGCCGCATCTCCGCCCATATCGATCGTCTCGCGCTCGCCCAGCCGGTCGAACAGGGCATGGGTCCGGGCGCCGGCAATTTCGGCCTGTTCGAGGCGGAGGACGCGGAAACCGGCGCGGCCCTCATCGCCACGGCCGAGGACTGGCTGCGCGCCAAGGGCATGACCCGCGTGCTGGGGCCGATCTCGCTCTCCATCTGGGAGGAGCCGGGCCTGCTGATCCAGGGCTTCGATCATCCGCCAACGGTGATGATGGGCCACAACAGCCCTGCCTATCAGGCCATGGTCGAGGGCGCGGGCTATCAGCCGGTCAAGCAACTCAAGACCTATGAACTGGATATCACGCAGGAATTTCCGCCGCTGATCCAGCGCATCGTCCAGTCGGGCGAGAAGAGTTCGCGCATCAACATCCGCAAGGTCGACAAATCGAAGTTCGACGAAGAGGCCGCGATCATCCTGCGCATCCTGAACGACGCATGGGGCAACAACTGGGGCTTCGTGCCGATCACGGACGAGGAAGTCGCCTTCACCGGCAAGAAGCTCAAGCCCATAGTCTATGAAGACCTCATCATGATCGCCGAGCTGGAAGGCGAGCCTGTCGCCTTCATGATGACGCTTCCCGACCTCAACGAAGCGCTCAAACCCTTGAACGGCTCGCTCTTCCCCTTCGGCTGGGCAAAACTGCTCTGGTGGCTGCGCAAGCCGAAGGTCCGCACGATGCGCGTGCCCCTGATGGGCGTGGTCCAGCGCCTGCAATCCTCCCGCATGGCCAGCCAACTGGCCTTCATGATGATCGAATATATCCGCCGCGCCGCCATCGCCAATTATGGCGCGACCCGCGGCGAACTCGGCTGGGTGCTGGACGACAATCAGGGTATGAACGCCGTGGCGGAGGCAATCGAAAGCAAGGTCAACAAGATATACCAGGTTTATGAGAAGGGGCTGTAAGAACTGCTCCCCCCTCCCCTTTAGGGGAGGGGCAGCGAGACTTACGAAGCGCAGCGGAGTTAGTCGCAGCGGGGTGGGGTCAGCGCAACGCTACGCGCCCTCCCCCAAAACCTCCGCAAACATCCCCGCATCCAGATTCGCCCCCGACACGACCACCACCGTAGCCCCGTCGCTCGTCGGCGCGATCCCCTCCAGCGCCGCCGCCAGCGCCACCGCGCCGCCCGGTTCGACCACCAGCTTCATCGCCTCGAACGCAAAGCGCATCGCCGCCTTCACCGAATCGTCGCTGACCGCCAACCCGCCGGCCAGCAGCGCCCTGTTGATCGGAAAGGTCAGTTCGCCGGGACGGGGCGCCAGCAGCGCGTCGCAAATCGACCGTGCATCAGCCGCCACGCTCTCCCGCCGCCCGCTCGCCAGCGAGCGCGCCGTATCGTCGAACGCCGCCGGCTCCACGCTGTATACAGATATCGCCGGCGACAGATCCTTCACCGCCGTCGCGATCCCCGCGACCAGCCCGCCCCCGCCACAGCATACCAGCACCCGCCCGATCGCGGCGCCCGCCTCCGCCGCCTGCTCGACGATCTCCAGCCCCGCCGTCCCCTGCCCGGCAATGATGAACGGATCGTCGAAGGAGGGGACCAGCACCGCGCCCCGTTCCGCCGCCAGCGCCGTCGCTATCTCTTCGCGAGACTGGGTGAAGCGGTCATAGGGCAGTATCTCCGCGCCCAAGGCCCGGGTGTTGGCGACCTTGATGGCCGGCGCGTCGGACGGCATGACGATCGTCGCCGGCATGCCCAGCATCCGCGCCGCCGCCGCCACGCCCTGCGCATGATTGCCCGAAGACCAGGCGACCACCCCCGCCTCCCGGTCCTTCTCCCCTATCCGCGACAAGCGATTGTAAGCGCCCCGGAACTTGAACGATCCGGTATGCTGCGCGCCCTCGAACTTCACCAGCACGCGCCCGCCGACCCGCTCGTTGAGCGGCGCGAACTCCAGCAAGGGCGTGCGCACCGCCACGCCCCGGATGCGCGCGGCGGCGTCACGGACATCGGCGGCGGAAATGGCGAGGTCGGTCATGCAATCTCCTGTCAGGCGAAGGCCGGATCGGCCAGCGCCGCGCCATGCTGCCGGATCGCCACCGGCCATGTCGAGCCCGCCGCGTCGAATCCGGCGCGATCCTTCGCATACAGCGCCCGGATCGCCTGCTCATAGCCCGGCCGGTCGCCCGCCATCACCGTCAGGAAATGATAGGCCGCATCCATCGCCGCGCGCGGACTGGGCGCCTCCGCCGCTGCCTTGCGCGCCGCCTCCACCAGTTTTCGAAGCGTCACCGACGCGCCACCGGGCTGCGACGCCAGCCAGTCCCAATGCCGCGGCAACAGCGTCACCTCCCGCGCCTGCACGCCCAGCTTCGGCCGCCCCCGCCCGCGCGGAGGCTCGGCACCGCGCAGATCAATGTCCACCTGCCTGCCCGTCGCATCGTCGAACAGCAGGATATTCTGCGCATCAGCGCCCATCGCCAGCAACGCCGCGCGCACCTCATCCTCATCGCCCGTCGCGATCCACAGGTCGCCAGCAAAGGCCGTAAGCGTCCGTTCCATGCCGAATCTCCTTCGACACGGTCATTATTACCCGGATTAAAAAGAGTCAATTACACCCGGGTAAATTAATCCCGCAGCTCGATCCATGTCGGCGCGTGATCGCTCGCCTTCTCCCGCCCGCGAAATTCCTTGTCGACCTGCGCGTCGACCAGCCGGTCGGCCGCCAGCGGGCTCAGCAGCAGATGGTCGATGCGAAAACCCGCGTCGCGCGGCCAGGCGTTCATCTGATAGTCCCAATAGGTCCACACGCCCCCGGCCGGATGCCGCGACAGGATCGCGTCGGTCCATCCGTCGCCCAGCAGCCGGCGATAGGCCGCCCGGCTTTCCGGCTGCATCAGCGCGTCGTCGGCCATCGCCTTCACCGAATAGACGTCACAGTCGCGCGGAATGACATTGTAATCCCCCGCCAGCACGGCAGGGACTTCCTCCGCCCAGATCTCCGCCGCGCGATCCCGCAGGCGCTGCATCCAGCGCAGCTTGTAGTCGAACTTCGGCCCGGGCTGCGGATTGCCGTTGGGCAGGTAGATGGATGCGACCCGCACGCCCTGCACATCGGCTTCCAGATAGCGGCTATGCTCGTCCTCCGGCTCGCCCGCCAGGCCACGCTGGACCTCCTGCGGGGTCTCTCCACGCGCCAATATGGCGACACCATTGAAACCCTTTTGCCCGTGCCAGATCGCGCCATATCCGGCCGCCTCGAGGTCCTTCATCGGGAAGGTGTCGTCGGACGTCTTGATCTCCTGAAGACAGGCGACGTCGGGCCGGGTCTCGTCCAGCCACTCGATCAGGCGCGGCAGCCGCGCCTTGATGCCGTTGATGTTGAAAGTCGCGATACGCATGCGCTCTGCCTACGCAGGCGCGCGCCTAATTTCAAACCGAGAAACTGGTGCCACAGCCGCAACCGGCCGTCGCATTGGGATTGGTCACCTTGAACGCCGCGCCCCCAAGGTCCGACACGAAGTCCACAGCCGACCCGCGCACCAGGTCCAGGCTGACATCGTCCACCACCAGCGTCACGCCGTCCCGCTCGACCGAAACATCGTCGGCCTCCACCGCCTCCGCCAGTCCAAAGCGATACTGGAAGCCCGAACAGCCTCCACCCTCGACGGCCAGCCGCAGAATCGCGGGCTTGCCCTGCTTGGTGGCGATGGCGGCCACACGGGCGGCGGCGGACGGCGTGAGATCGATCTCGGTCATGACGCCTAGATAGGATCAAGCAAAAGCCCCGGCAAGCACGCTTGCCGGGGCTTTTGCTGAACCCGTCATAAGAGGCGGGTCAATCGACTGCTTTTTCCTGAATCTTGGTCGGGCCGCCCATGGCGATGGCGGTGCTGCGCTTGGCGGTGGCGACAAGATAGTCGGGGCCAGCGACGAACGGCAGCGGGTTCACAGCCGCGCCTTCGACACGCACTTCATAGTGAAGGTGGCTGCCGGTCGAACGGCCGGTCGATCCCATCAGGCCGATCAGCTGGCCGCGATGCACATAGGCGTTTTCGGCGACGAGCAGCTTCGACATATGGCCGTAGCGCGTTTCCATGCCGCTGCCGTGCGAGATCTGGACGAGGTTGCCGTAACCGCTGGCCCAGCCCGAGCGGCTGACGATGCCGTCGGCGGTCGCGTAGATCGGGGTGCCAACGGGACCGGGGATGTCGATCCCCTTGTGCATGCGCGCCGAACCGTTGAACGGGTCGGAGCGAACGCCGAAATTGGAGGTCAGCGAGAGCTTGCCGACCGGACGGCCCGAAGGGATGTAAGCCGCCGAGCGGGTGTTGCCGTCCAGCCGCTGAAGGCTGTTGAAGATGTTGGAAAAGCCGACATCGGACGGGCCGAGGGGGTTCATGTTGATTTCGCTGGCGTCGCCATAGGGATCGTCCCCATCCGATGCCTGAGCGGGAGCCGCAGCGCACAGCGCGCCTGCCAACCCGATCCCTGCGAACATGACCGCCGCTTTACGTGCAGTCTGGAACAATCGCCCATTTTGGGCATTTACCGAACGAAGAGTTGTCATGCCGACCCCGACTTTTGCACCGGAAGCATTTTTTGCCACTCGGTGATCCCCGCGTTTGAACTTAGCGACCTAGATCGCCCCCGCCGCAAAAGGACAAAGTCGTCATCATGTTGCAAGCGCGTGATAGTAATCGCGCGTTAAACCGGCCTGCCGACGCGCCGAGTCGTTGAACGGTGGCTTAATCAACCCACGGAAATGGCGGCGCACCAGCGTCTGATAGGTTTCCGGCGCATTTACCCCCAATCTGTTCGTCGCGTGCGTGAACCATATGGTCCCCGCCGAAACATGGCGAATCTCGTCCACCATGATTCGTCGCAGCATCCGCGCGGACACCGCGTCGCCAACGCTCTCGAACTTCTCCACAGTGGCCGGCGTGATGTCGAGCGCACGCGCCTCCAGCACCATCGGCACAACCGCCAATCGGGCCAGCGCATCATGCGCCGTCTCCTCCGCCGCCTGCCACAGCCCGTCATGCGCGGGCATTGCGCCATAATGGCTGCCCATCTGCCGCAGCCGCCGGTCGAGCAGCGCGAAGTGCATCGCTTCCTCCGCGCCCACCCGCATCCAGTCGTCGACGAAGGCGACGGGAAACTGATCGCCGAACCGGCCGATCAGGTCGAACGCCAGGTCGATCGCCACAAACTCGATATGCGCCAGCGCATGCAGCATCGCCGCGCGCGCCTTGTCCGATCCCATGCGGCCGCGCTTGGGCATGTCGCGCGGCGCCAGCAGCACCGGCGCGTCCGGCCGCGCCGGCCGATCGGGCATCGCGGCATCGAACCGATGCGCCAGCCGGCCCAGCCGCCACGCCCGCGCCACCGCCCGCGCCGCCATCAGCTTGGCCTGCGGATCGGCGATGTTCAGCACATGGGCGCAGCCCCGCCCGACGCTGTCGATGTCATCGGGCAGGATCAAAGCGCCTTGGCCGCCGCCAGCACCGCCTCGGCATGGCCCTTCACCTTCACCTTGGGCCAGACCTGCGCAGCGACCCCGTCCTTGTCGAACAGGAAAGTCGCCCGCTCGATGCCCATATACTGACGGCCATAGAGTGACTTTTCGACCCAGGTGCCGAACGCCGCGCACATATCGCCCGGCTCGTCCGACGCCAGCGTCACCGCCAACCCATATTTGTCGGCGAATTTTTTGAGCTTCGCCGGCTTGTCCTTCGACACGCCAACCACAGGCACGCCGATCGCGGCGAATTCCTCCGCCAGCATCGTGAAGTCCTTCGCCTCATTGGTGCAGCCGGGCGTGTCCGCCTTGGGATAGAAATAGACCACCAGCGGCGCACCGGCATAGCGACCCAGCGAAAACTCCACGCCGTCCGCGTCCTTCAGCGTCCCTTCGGGCAGCCTGTCACCTGTGCTCAGCATCGTCCTCATCTCCATAACGCCCGGCGATCGCCGCCCATGCCTGCCCCACGCTTTGCCGGGCGCGCGCAAGGCTTTCAAGCAGCACGTCCCAGCTTTCCACGCCACAGGCCCGCGCGACCAGCGGCCGGGTCGGCTCCGGCGGCTGGGTCGATTTGGGCGAGACCAGCCGCGACACGATCAGGAATCGCGTCAGCAGGTCGTGCGCGGCTACCAGTTCGCCCGGCAGCTTCCCCGCCGCCGTCAGCGCCGCCAGCGCCACCCGCAGGTCCGGGTCGAACGCCATCGCCTCACGAAACTGGGTGACGTGGATCAGGAACTCCAGATCGACCAGCCCACCGGGAACCAGCTTCACATCCAGGTCGCCTGCGGGCGGCTTGTGCCGGGCGATATCGCCGCGCATCTTCACCGCCTGCCGCGCCAGATCGTCGATGTCCCTCGGCCGCGACAATGTCTCGGTCAGGATCGCCTCCAGCGCCGCGCGCCCCTCCGCCGATCCGAACACCGGCCTCGCCCGCGTCAGCGCCAGATGCTCCCAGGTCCACGCCTCCTCGCGCTGATAGCGCGCGAAACTGTCCAGGCTCACCGCCAGCAACCCCTGCGCGCCCGATGGCCGCAAGCGCGTGTCCACCTCGTAGAGCGGGCCGGACGCGGTCGCCACCGACAGCGCATTGGTGATGCGCTGCGCCAGCCGGTTGAAATATTGCGTCGCCCCCAGCGCCTTGCGCCCGTCCGACTCCACCTGAAAATCGCCGGTGAACAGATATACCAGGTCCAGGTCCGACGCATGGGTCAGCACCCCGCCGCCCAGCCGCCCCAGCGCCAGAATGACGATCTCGCCACCCGGCACCCGCCCATGCGCCGCCTCGAACTCCTCGACCGCGCCGCGCGCCAGCGCCTCGATCGCCGCCTCGGCAACGCGGCTGTAGCCCCGCCCCGCCTCCAGCGGATCGCCGCCCCGCACGATCTGCGCGCCCAGCGCGAAACGGCGGTCGCCCACCCGCTGCCGCACCCGGTCCAGCAGCGCCTGATAATCCTCGCCCGGCTCCAGTTGACCCAACTGCGCCGCCAGTTCGGACACCCCCGGCGGCGGGTCGAAAGCGGTCGCATCGATCAGCCCGTCGATCAGCTCCGCGCGCCGCGCCAGCGCATCGGCCAGCGCCGGGGCATGGCTCAATATCTCCGCCAGCAGCGCCACCAGCGCCGGCCGCGCCGCCAGCAGCTTGAAGAAATTGATCGCGCTCGGCAGCCGCTCGATCATGTCATCCAGCCGGTTGAGCGCCCGCCCCGGATCGGCCGCCTTCGCCAGCGCCGGCATCAGGCCGGGCAGCAGCGCCTCCAGCGCCTCGCGCGCCGGCGCGCTGCGCAGCGCCCGCACCGTCCCGCTACGCCAGTGCGCGATCCGCGCCACCGCCGCCTCGTCATCGGCAAAACCCATGGCCGTCAGCTGCCCACGCAGCTTCTCGGCACCATGCGACAGCCCCTCGTCTGCCCGCTCGGGCGCAAGCCGGTCATAATTGCACCCGACCCATTCGACATCGGGCCGCAGCAGGTCCAGCAACGCCCTGCCATCGGCCAGCCCGTGCAACCGCGCGACATTGTCCATGCCCGCCGCCGATGCCGGCAGCTCATGCGTCTGCAAATCCTCGACCATCTGCAACCGATGCTCGATCGTCCGCAGCAGCACATAGGCTGCGTCCAGCCGCGCCGCGACCTCGCCCTCGATCACCCCCGCGCCCGCCAGCGCCACCAGCGCCTGCCGCGTATTGCCCGACCGCAACGACGCGTCGCGCCCGCCATGAATCAGCTGATGCACCTGCGCGAAAAATTCGACTTCGCGAATGCCGCCGCGCCCGCGCTTCAGGTCATAGCCCGGCCCGAACTTCTGCCCCTGCGCATAATGGTCGCGGATCCGATGCGAAATATCGACGATCGCGTCGATCGCGCCGAAATCCAGGCTGCGCCGCCACACAAACGGTCGGATCACGCGCAGGAAATAATCGCCCAGTTCCCGGTCGCCCGCCGCCGCCCGCGCCCGGATGAACGCCGCCTGTTCCCAGCCCAGCGCCATCGACTCATAATAGCCGATCGCCGCCTCCACTGGCAGCGCGATCGGCGTGGCTTCGGGCGAAGGCCGCAGCCGCAGGTCGACCCGGAACACATAGCCGTCGCCATCGCGCGCGCTCAGCAATTCGCTGACCCGCCGGCCGATCCGCACCGCCGCATCGGCCGGGTCCTCCCGCTCGCGACGCGGCAGGACTCGCGGATCATAGAGCAGGATCGGGTCGATATCCGACGAGTAATTAAGCTCCCTGCTGCCATGCTTGCCCAGCGCCAGCACCGCAAAGCCGCGCGGCTCCTCGCCCGGATAGCGCTCGGCAAAGGCCGCCGTGATCGCCGCGTCCAGCGCCTCGTCCGCAAAGTCGGACAGGGTCGCGCTCACCTGGTTCAGGTCCCACGCCCCGGCCAGGTCCGCCGCCGCCGTGACCAGCGCCAGCGCGCCGCGTCGCCGCCGCAACATCCGCGCCACCGGATCGCCCTCGCCCATCGCGCGCGCGGCGGCCAGCGCGGCGTCGATCTCGCCTGCTTCCAGCATCGCGGTGATCGGCGCCAGCCGGTCCATCGCCCGTGCCAGAAAGGGGGCATGACCCCGCATGCGGGCCAGCGCGTCGGTCCAGTTTGGTGCCATATCCGTCTCCTGCGCGCGGCGCTATCGCGCGGGAATGCGACGAAAGCCAGAAACTTTTACGCAAGATCGCCGTTGAACCCGCATGGAAACGCAACGCAAACAGATGGAGAGGACCGTGAGACCGGAAGACGGCGCTGGCCGTTTTACGACCGTCAACTTGCCCCTGCCGCATGAAGGCGTAGGTAACGCTTTGCGCGCAACCTTCCGTCCTCGGCGGGACGACATGCCAGACGACATGCTGCAATTGCTGGCACGGCTCGACATGCACTGAATGTCAGCATTTTATTTACCATGATCGGCTAGGCCGCGACGATAGGTCGGAGTCGCTTCTGCATGTGGTACAAGGCGTTTGCTGTCATCATTCTGGGTCTCGCGCTGTTTGTCGGACTGGTGATGAAGCCGGCCACGCCGCTTGGCGACGCCTCCGGCTCGGCCCTGATACCGGCTCCGATCCTGCCGCCTTCCACCACGCCGCCTGTCGTCGCCAAGCCGTCGGCGCCTGCCGCCCTCATCCCCCCTGCACCCGCGCCTTCCCCCGAATCGTTCGGCGCGCCGCTGGCGGGCGCCGGCATGCCCAGCCTCAGCCCTGGTTCGGGCCTGCCCGACGGTCCGGCGCAGCCCGAACAAGCCGCACCCGATCAAAAGGCCCCGACTGCCGACAGACCCAGTATCTGACTTCCCTCAGACCCCGCCCGTATCGCACTTGGCCGGGTCGCCGCTCTGCAAGCCGCGCCGCAACCATGCCATGCGCTGTTCACTGGTACCGTGCGTAAAGCTCTCCGGCACCGGCCGCCGCCCGGCCGCCTTCTGCAAGGTATCGTCGCCGATCGCCTCGGCCGCGCGCATGCCTTCCTCCAGGTCGCCCGGCTCCATCAGATTGGTGTCGCGCGCCGCCCACACCCCGGCATAGCAATCCGCCTGCAACTCCATCTGCACCTGTAGCGCATTGCCCTGCGCTTCCGACGCGCTGCGCTGCGCCTTGCGGATGCGGTCGGCCTGGCCGGTGATGGTCTGGATATGATGGCCCACCTCATGCGCGATGATGTAGCCGATAGGGAAATCGCCCGGCGCGTTGAAGCGCTGCTCCATTTCCTTGAAGAAATCGGTGTCGAGATAGATGCGGTGGTCGGCCGGGCAATAGAACGGCCCCATCGCCGATTGCGCCGCGCCGCAGCCCGACTGGCCGTTCTGGCTGTAGAACACCAGCGTTGGCGCTTCATATTGCTGGCCATTCGCCTTGAATATGTCCGCCCATCGCCGCTCGGTCGACCCCAGCACGCGCAGCGATACGCGCTGCACGTCGCTCAGATCCTCCAGCTTGGGCCGCTCGCTCTGCACTTGCTGTTGCTGGCCACCGCCGCCACCTACCAGGCTGAGCGGGTTCATGCCCATCACCATCATGATGACCAGCACCACGACGATGCCGCCGCAGCCAAAGCGGCTGCCGATAAGCGGCAGCAACAGCCCCAGGCCACCGCCCAGCCCGCCGCCGCCGCCGAAACCGCCGCCGCGCCCGTCCTGCACCTCGAAATTGCTGCTTTCCTGCTCGTCGTCCAGCCGCATCGCGCCCTCTCGTTCAGTAACTGGTCATGCCAATAAGCCAATTGGTTCGCAGTTGAAACGGTTGTAGAGGCCCGATCGTTGCGTCCGAACATTCGATGGAACCATTTCCCGTCTGGATATATTGCACTGCACCATGAAGCCTGATTCCAAATCGCGCCCTCGCGCGGCCGCGCCGCTCCCCCTCCCGCGCGAAGTCGCGCTGCTGCTCCAGGGCGGCGGCGCGCTCGGCTCCTTTCAGGCGGGCGTCTACGAACGACTCGACGAATTGGGGGTCGACGTCACCTGGGTCGCGGGCATATCGATCGGCGCGGTCAACGCCGCAATCATCGCCGGCAACCCGCCGCACAAGCGAATCAGCCGGCTGCGCAAATTCTGGGCGACGGTGTCTGGCGGCATGCCCAACATGATCCTGCCGGAAATCGACCATATCCGCGAAGCCGCGCATCTGATGGCGGCGGGCGCGGTCGCCGCCTTTGGCGTGCCGGGCATGTTTCGCCCGCGCCTGTGGCCCGCACCGCTGATGCCGGAGGGCACCACCGGCGCAATCAGCTTCTACGACAGCGCCCCGTTGGAGGAGACGCTCAACGCCTGCGTCGACTGGGACCTGCTGAACGACGGCCCCGTCCGCCTGTCGGTGGGCGCGGTGGACGTCGAAAGCGGCAACTTCGCTTACTGGGATACGCGCGGCCCCGGCGGCAATACCCGCATCGACGCGCGGCACATCATGGCGTCGGGTGCCCTGCCGCCCGGCCTGCCGCCGATCGAGATCGACGGGCGCTGGTACTGGGACGGCGGCATCGTCTCCAACACCCCGCTCGCCCATGTGCTGGACCGGCAGAGCGAGGATATGCTCGTCTTCCAGGTCGATCTGTTCCCGGCCGAAGGACCGATGCCGCGCCAGATGACCGATGTCTATTCACGCATGAAAGACATTCAATATTCCAGCCGCACCCGCCAGGTGACCGACCAGTATCTGCGCCTGCGTCACGAGCATGAGGCGATGGGCGCGCTCCTCGCCAAGCTGCCGCCGGAGCTGCGCGATTGCGAGGATGCGCAGCGCCTGCGCGCCATGCTCGATCGCGGATCGATCAACATCGTCCATCTCATCTACCGCAGCCGCAACTGGGAAAGCGGCGCGCGCGACTTCGAATTTTCCCGCGCCACCGCGCTCGATCACTGGGCGCAGGGCCGCGAGGCGGTCGCCGAAGTCATGCACAAGGGCGAGCTGATCGCCCGCAACATCATGGACGGCAAGAGTTCGGCGTTCGACCTCGACGAGCCGGATCACCTGAAGGAGAAAAAGGCATGAGCAAGTTCCTCACCGGCAAGACTGCCCTCATCACCGGCTCCACCTCCGGCATCGGCCTCGCCTACGCCAAGACGCTCGCGGAGCAGGGCGCGAACATCGTCATCAACGGCTTCGGCGACAAGGACGCGATCGAGAAGGAGCGCCTCGCTCTCGAAGAAACGAGCGGCGCGAAGGCGCTCTATTCCGGCCACGACCTCACCAAGGTCGAAGAGATCGAGGCGATGATGGCGGAGGCCGCGAGCGCCTTCGGCGGCGTCGACATCCTCATCAACAATGCCGGCATGCAGCATGTCGCCCCGGTGGAGGAGTTCCCGATCGACAAGTGGAACCTCATCATCGCGCTCAACCTCAACAGCGCCTTCCACACCACGCGCCTCGCTGTCCCCTATATGAAGTCGAAGAAATGGGGCCGCATCATCCAGACCGCCAGCGCCCATTCTCTGACCGCCTCGCCCTTCAAGAGCGCCTATGTCACCGCCAAGCACGGCCTCGCCGGCTTCACCAAGACGATCGCGCTGGAACTCGCCACATTCGGCGTGACTGCCAACTGCATCTCGCCCGGCTATGTCTGGACGCCGCTGGTGGAAGCGCAGATCCCCGACACGATGAAGGCCCGCAACATGACTCGCGAGCAGGTGATGAACGACGTGCTTCTCGCCGGCCAGCCGACCAAGCAGTTCGTCACCGTCGAACAGGTCGCCGCCATCGCCCTGTTCCTGTGCGGCGACGCTGCGGCGAATATTACGGGCGCAAACATCAGCGTCGATGGCGGCTGGACGGCGCAGTAGAGGCGAGCGGGGCCATAAGGTGACAAAAGCGCCGCGTTCTGCGCCTGAATTTGTCACCTTATGTCACCTTTGAAGACGCGGTTTGACTTCGATGCACAGCGCTGAGTTTGTGCGCCTGTATCAAGCGATTTGACGATCGAAAGAACGCACGCAGGTTTAACGGGCTTTGCTGCTGTAGGACAGCGATCGCTCCCTAGCGCGCGAACCAGATCACGTGACGCGGCCCCTTGCCATTGCTGCGCGCGCGCACGACCACCTCGTCCACCACAAAGCCGGCTGACTGCAAGCGCCGGCGGAAGGCGTCGTCCGACCCCGCCGACCAGATCGCCAGCACCCCGCCCGGCCGCAGCGCGCGCCGGGCCGCGTCCAGCCCCTTCATGGTGTAGAGCTTGCCGTTCGCCTCCCGCACCAGCCCGTCCGGGCCATTGTCGACATCCAGCAGGATCGCGTCATATTCGCCCCTGGCCCGCGCAATCGCCGCCGCGACATCGTCCATCACCAGCCGCACGCGCGGATCATCGAGGCATCCGGCGGCCAGTTCGGCCATTGGCCCGCGCGCCCATTCGATGATCTCCGGCACCAGTTCCACCACGGTGACGGTCGCGTCCGCGCCCAGCCGCGCCAGAGCCGCACGCAGCGTGAAGCCCATGCCATAGCCGCCGACCAGCATGTGCAACCCCGGCCGCTTGCCGAGCCGGTCGCAGCTCATGTCGGCCAGCGCTTCCTCCGATCCGCTCATCCGGCTGCTCATCAGCTCGTTGCGGTCGAGCACGATCATAAAGTCGCCACCGCGCCGGTAGAGCCGCAGTTCCTCTCCACCGGGCGCCTGCGCCGTGCCGAGATGTTCGCGTGGGGTCATCGATTATTCCTGAAAGCCTGGCCCGGCGCATAGGCCATCGCAGACAGGCGGGAAAGCCTTCACCCCAGCGTGAACACCCGTCTCACGCCGATCGCGTCCAGAAACGCCGGGTCATGGCTCACCACCAGCAGCGCGCCGTCATAGTCGCGCAAGGCCGCCTCCAGCAGCGCGACCGTGTCGATGTCCAGATGATTGGTCGGCTCGTCCAGCAGCAGCAGCCAGGGCGTCACCGGCCCCGCCATCACGCAGGCGAGACCCGCGCGCAGCCGCTCGCCGCCCGACAGCACGCCCACCGGCTTCATCGCATCGCGGTTGCGGAACGCGAAGCGCGCGCAGGCCGCATGCGCCTCCTCCGCAGACAGGGCCGGATGTGCGCGCCGTACATTGTGGGCCACTGACAGGGCATCGTCGAGCAGCCCGACATGCTGGTCGAGCATCGCGATCCGCCCTTCGGCGCGCTTCACGGTTCCGCCCTGCGGCGCGATCAGCCCGGCCGCCACCCGCAGCAGCGTGGACTTACCGGCCCCGTTAGGTCCCGAGATCGCCACGCGATCCGGCCCCTTGAGCGCGAGCGTCCATGGCCCCAGCGTCCGCCGGCCGACATTTGCCCGCACATCCTGCATCGTCAGCAATTCCGCCTGTGAAGGGATGCCGCTCGGCGGCATCTCAATGCGCAGCGGCGTCAGTATCTCCACCTTCTCCCGCGCCCCGTCCCGTTCGGCCAGCGCCTCCCCGACCCGCTGCTCGCCGATCCGGTTCAGCCTTGCGCCGCTGTTCTCCGCCCGCTCCGCCTTCGCGCCGAGCAGGATCTTCGGCTCCGACCCCTTCGCCGCGAAGGCACGTCCGTTCCGGTCGCGCCGCTCCTTCGCCTCGCGCTGCGCCTGGGCCGTGCGGCGGCCGGCGCGCAGATCGGCCTCCGCGCGTTCCAGCCCCTGCGCCGCGCGCGCCCGCTCGGCGTCGCGCGCGGCGGCAAAGGCGCTCCAGCCGCCGCCGACGATAGTGACGCCTACCGGGCTGAGTTCGACGATCCGGTCCATATGCTCCAGCAGCGCGCGGTCATGGCTGGCGACGATCACGCCGCCGCGCCACTGCGCCACCAGCCGCATGATCGCGTCCCGGCCGGCGCGGTCCAGATTGTTGGTCGGCTCGTCCAGCAGCAGCAGGTCGGGCGCCTCCACCAGCAGCCGCGCGATCCCCACGCGCGTCCGCTCGCCACCGCTCAGGCTGCCCATCGGCCGGTCGAGCGCCATGGCCGCCAGCCCCGCCTGCGCCAGGGCCGCTTCGATCCGCGCCTCCAGCGTCCAGTCCGCATCGGCGAAATCCGCTTCGTCGCCGTCGCCCGCCTCGATCCGCGCCAGCAGCGCCAGCGCATCAGCCACGTCCAGCGCGTCCGCCACGGACAACGCAGCCGCCCAGTTCTGCGCCAGAGTGCCGGCCGATCCGGCGCGCGCGATCGTCCCGGTGACAGGCTCCGCCCGCCCGGCGATGATCGACAGCAGCGATGATTTGCCCGATCCGTTGCGTCCGACCAGGCCGATGCGCTCCGCCCCGACGCTCAGCGTCAGACCGGAAAACAGGACGCGCCCCTCAGGGGTGGCGGCGGAAAGGGAATCGATCGTGAGGAAGGAAGACATGCGGCACCATGGAACGGAGGAAAACAGGGCGGGTTGCGCTGTGCTGTCCGTTGTCCATGATGGCTGCTCCTTCATTCGATGCGCGCCCTTCAATAGCCGCGCATTTCCGCCAATGCCAGACTTAACAGCGCGCGAAAAGCGGCTATGCTCGGGCCCTCCTCCACGGAGTATCCCGATGCGCCTGACCCTCGCGACCATGCTGGCCGCCCTGACGTTCTCACCCGCTTTCGCCCAGACCCCGCCGGAAGCCGCGCCCACGCCGCCCGCGCAAAGCCCGGTCGCCACCGCCATCGCGGCGGACATGGATAATCTGATGGCGCTCTATCGCGATCTGCACGCGAACCCGGAGCTGTCGCAGCAGGAGACCGCCACCGCCGCGAAACTCGCCCGCCGCCTGAAGGCGCTGAAGTTCGACGTGACGGAGAAGGTCGGCGGCACGGGCGTCGTCGCGGTGATGAAGAACGGCTCCGGCCCGGTGCTGATGATCCGCGCCGACATGGACGGGCTTCCGGTGACAGAACAGACCGGCCTGGCCTTCGCGTCGAAAGTCCACACCCGCACCGCCGATGGCGTGGAAACCGGGGTCATGCACGCCTGCGGCCATGACACGCACATGACCGCGTTCATCGAAACGGCGAAGTTGCTCGCGGCCTCGAAGGACAAATGGAAGGGCACGCTGGTTATGGTGCTGCAACCCGCCGAAGAGGTCGGCAAGGGCGCGCGGCTGATGCTGGAGGACGGCCTCTACACCCGCTTCCCGCGCCCGACCCACGCGATAGCCTTCCACGACGCAGCCAATCTGGAGGCGGGGCGGATCGGCTATACGCCGGGCTATGCGCTGGCCAATGTGGACAGCGTCGACATCGACATCACCGGCGTCGGCGGCCATGGGGCCTATCCGCAGACGGCCAAGGACCCGATCGTGCTGGGCGCGCGCATCGTCGGCACGCTGCAAACGCTGGTCAGCCGGGAACAGGACCCGCTCGATCCCGCCGTGGTGACAGTCGGCAGCTTCCAGGCGGGAGCGAAGCACAACATCATCCCCGACAAGGCCAAGCTGCTGTTGACCGTGCGCAGCTATTCGGACGAGACCCGCGAAAAGCTGATCAAGGGCATCGAGCGCATCGCACGCGGCGAAGGCGCGACCGCCGGCCTGCCCGACGACAAGCTGCCCAAGGTCACCGTGGCGGACGAGTTTACGCCGTCCACCTACAATCCGCCCGAATTTGCGGAGAAGATGGCGGCGGTGTTGAACGCGACCTTCCCCGGCCGCGTCGCGGAAGCCAGGCCCAGCATGGGCGGCGAGGATTTCGGCCGCTATTATCGCGCCGACAAATCGATCAACAGCTTCATCTTCTGGGTCGGCGGCGTGCCGGCGGACCAGATGGCGAAGGCGGCGACGGGTCAGATCACTTTGCCCTCGCTGCACAGCCCGTTCTGGGCGCCGGAAGCCGACAAGGTCATCGCCACGGCCAGCGAAGCGCTGACCGTGCTGGCGCTCGACATATTGAAGAAAGAATAGAGCGCAGCCCTAAACCGGCGCGTCGATCGATTCCGGCGGCTGCGAAAACCAGCGCGGCCCCTGCTCCGTCATATGGAAGCAGTCCTCCATGCGGATGCCGAAACGGCCGGGCAGATACAGGCCCGGCTCGTTGGAGAAGCACATGCCCACGTCCAGCGGCGTGGTTTCGCCATGGACCAGGTTGACCGGCTCGTGCCCTTCCATGCCGATGCCATGGCCGGTGCGGTGCGACAGGCCCGGCAGGCGATAGCCGGGGCCGTAGCCCAGCGACTGGTAGAGGGCGCGCACCTTGTCGTCGACGATCCCGGCCGGCGCGCCGAGCTGCGCGGCGGCGAAGGCGGTGCGCTGGCCACGCGCGACATCGTCCCACACCCTGCGCTGTTCGGCGGTCGGGTCCGCGCCGAAGATGAAGCTCCGGCTGATGTCGGACTGGTAATCCTCGACGGTGCAGCCGCAGTCCATCAGCACGACTTCGCCCGGCTTCACCGCCTGCGGCTTGCCCGAGCCATGCGGATAGGCGGCAGCTTCGCCGAGCAGGATCAGATTGAATTCGGTCTTGCCGCCCAGCGCCACGTTCGCCGCCGCCATCAGCGCGCCGATGTCCTTGGGCGTCATGCCCGCCCTTATCTGCGGCACGGTCCAGCGATAGGCGGCGATCGTGATGTCCGACGCCTTCTGCATCAGGGCGATTTCCGCCGGCGTCTTGCGCATGCGCAGCGCGCGGGTGACGGGGTCGCGCACGATGGTCGCGCCGGGCAGCGCGGCCTTCAGGCCATCGACTGCGAAATAGCGGACGGTTTCCTCTATGCCGACCTTCGCCCTGGCAAGGCCCTTCGACGTCAGGAAATCGGCGACGAGAGCCAGCGGGTTCTCATCTTCCTGCCAGACGCGCACTTCCGCATCGATGCCGAGCGATTCCTCGACCGAGGGCCGCTCGAAGAAGGGGGTGACGATGATCGGCGGGCCTTCGACCGGCAGCACCATCGCGGTCAACCGCTCGCTGCGCCACCAGCGCACGCCGCTATAATAGATGAGCGACGCGCCCGGCTCGACCAGGATGGCGCCGATCCCCGCTTTGCGCATCGCGGTCTGTGCACGCATCAACCGTTCGGCGCGCTCGGCCCGGCCGATCGGCGCGACATCGCCGGTCATAGATTGCAAGGCTTCCAGTTCGGGAAGCTGCGCCATGACATGCGCACCCAGCAGCGTTGTCGCGCCGAGCGCCAGGCCGCCTTTCAGCATCGTTCGTCTGTCCATAAGCGGATGATTGCGCGCCGAATGCGCGCTTTGCAAGCGACCGGGCATTGCCCCATGAACCCCGCACACTTAAGGGGCATCGCATGGACGATAATACACGCCGGGCGGCACTCGACTATCACCGTCTTCCCCAGCCGGGAAAGATGCGGATCGAACCCACCAAGCGCATGGTGAACCAGCGCGATCTGGCGCTCGCCTATTCGCCGGGCGTCGCCGCGCCCTGCGAGGAAATCGCGGCTGATCCCGACAAGGCGCTGGACTATACCGCGCGGGGCAATCTGGTCGCGGTCATCACCAACGGCACCGCCGTGCTGGGCCTGGGCGCGATCGGCGCGCTGGCGTCCAAGCCGGTGATGGAGGGCAAGGCGGTGCTCTTCAAGAAGTTCGCGGATATCGACGTGTTCGACATCGAGATCGACACCACCGATCCCGACAAGTTCGTCGAGGCGGTCGCGCTGATGGAGCCGACCTTTGGCGGCATCAACCTGGAGGACATCAAGGCCCCGGAATGCTTCGCCATCGAGGCGCGGCTGAAGGAGCGGATGAACATCCCGGTCTTCCATGACGATCAGCATGGCACCGCGATCGTGGTGGCGGCGGCGGTGCGCAACGCGCTGGTGTTGCAGGGCCGCACGCTGGCCGACGCGAAGCTGGTGACGTCCGGCGCGGGGGCGGCGGCGCTGGCCTGCGTCGACCTGCTGGTGTCGATGGGATTGCCGATCGAGAATGTGACGCTGACCGACAAGGATGGCGTCATCCATTCGGGCCGCGAGGGCATGCTGCCCAATATGGCGCGCTATGCCCGCACCACCAATGCGCGCGCCCTGCCCGACGTGCTGCCCGGCGCGAACCTGTTCCTGGGCTTGTCCGCGCCCGGCGTGCTGAAGGCGGAGTGGCTGCCGCTGATGGCGGAAAATCCGCTGATCTTCGCGCTCGCCAATCCCACTCCGGAAATCCTGCCCGAAGTCGCACGGGCTGCGCGACCCGATGCCATCATCGCGACCGGGCGTTCGGACTATCCGAACCAGGTCAACAACGTGCTGTGCTTCCCCTACATGTTCCGGGGCGCGCTGGACGCGGGCGCGACGCAGATCAACGAGGCGATGAAGGCGGCCGCCGCCGAGGCCATCGCCGCGCTCGCCCGTCTGCCCGCCGACGACAGCGTCGCGCAGGCTTATGGCGGGCGCAAGCTGGAGTTCGGGCCGGACTATATTATCCCGACGCCGTTCGACCCGCGCCTGATCGTCGAGATCGCGCCGGCCGTGGCGAAGGCCGCGATGGACAGCGGCGTCGCGAAGAAGACGCTCGACATTGCCCAATATGCCCGCTCGCTGGCGCAGCAGAACAGCCGGTCCGGCCAGTTGATGCTGCCGGTGTTCCAGGCGGCGCGCGGCAGCCAGCGGCGCATCGCCTATGGCGAGGGCGAGGATGATCGCGTGCTGCGCGCGGTGCAGGACGCGCTCGACGAACGGATCGTGCGACCGACTATCGTGGCGCGGCGGCGGGTGCTGGCCGACAAGCTGCCGCGACTGGGCCTGAAGTTCGAGATCGACAAGGATGTCGATGTGATCGACCCGGAAACCGACCATGAGCGGATGGGCAAGCTGGTCGAGGGCTATCGCGCCGTCGCCGCGCGCCGAGGCGTGCCCGCCGCCGAAGTCGGCCGCCATGTCTATCGCCGCCCCACTGTGACCGCCGCCATGCTGCTGCGCATGGGTGAGGTCGACGCGGCGCTGGTCGGCGGCAATTCGGAATATTGGGGGCAGGTCGAACATGTGCTGCGCATCGTCGACCGCGCGCCAGGGGCCAGCCGCGTCTATGCGCTGTCGGGCCTGATTCTGGACGCGGGCGCGCTGTTCATCACCGACACCCACATGGTGCCCGAGCCGACGCCCGAGCAGATCGCCGAGATGACGGTGCTCGCGGCGACGGAGATGCGCCATTTCGGCCTGCCGCCGCGCATCGCCCTGCTCTCGCACTCCAATTTCGGATCGTCGCACTCGCCCAGCGCCCGCAAGATGCGCGCCGCGCTCAATCTGGTGCGGCAGAATGCGCCGGAACTGGCGGTCGACGGCGAAATGCACGCCGACGCCGCGCTCAGCCAGGCGCTGCGCGAACGGCTGGTGCCGGATTCCCGTTTCGACGGCCCCGCCAATCTGCTGGTCATGCCCAATCTGGATGCGGCGAACATCGCGCTCACCGTGCTGTCCGCATCGTCCAGTTCGCCCACGGTCGGGCCGATGCTGGTCGGCCTGTCGCAGCCGATCCATGTGCTGACGCCGAGCGTGACCTCACGCGGCATCCTCAATCTCACCGCGCTGGCCGCAGCGGAGGTGGCGCGCGAAGGCTGACCTTAACCTTTGTGCGCCATGATCGCCCGATCATGTCGAAATTGAGCAAATATGGCCCGAAGCTGGCGGTTGGCGGCATTGCCGCCTGCGCCGTGCTGCTGATCGCGGCGCAGTTCGATCGCGGGCGCGACCTGCGCCCCGCAGCGGCGGCCAAGCCGCAGGAACGGGCTGTCAAAACGGCTTCCGCCTCGCTCGAAACCAGGATCGTCGAGCGTTCGCGAGATCAGCCGGTGAAGGTCGATCCCAATGCGCTGGCCGTGAAGAGCGTGCTGCCGATCAAGCAGCCCTTCCGTCATGGCGACTTTATGTGGGACGAGAGCGGCGCGCCCGCGACCGGCCGCCTCATCATCACCGTGGACCTGAAAGCGCAGGTCCTGTCCGCGTTTCGCGACGGGCACGAGATCGGCGCGGCCGTCATCGTCTATGGCGCGAACGACAAGCCCAGCCCCATCGGTGCCTTCCCGATCACGCAGAAGGATGCCGACCATGTGTCGAGCACCTATGACGGGGCGCCCATGCCGTTCATGCTGCGCCTGACCAATGACGGCGTCGCCATCCACGGCAGTGACGTCTATTATGGCAACGCCACCCATGGCTGCATCGGCGTGCCGACGGACTTCGCGCGCAAGCTGTTCAAGGTGGCGAAGCTGGGCGACATCGTCGTCATCACCGACGGCAAGATGCTGGACACGACGCACGCCAAGACCGGGTGACGAGGGCACGAAAACGGTATAGGGCTAAGGCCGGAGAGAGGATGCCGGCAACCCGTTTCAGGAATCGGACCCACTTGCCATCGCCCTCCCCTTCCCCAGCGCCAAAACCGCATAGCCTGTGGGAAGACGGCTACGCCGTTGCGATCGGCTGCGCCTTCATCGCCATGGGGCTGATGCTGCTGAAACAGGCGCATCTGGTCACGGGCGGCATGGCCGGCATCGCGCTGCTGCTGTCCTATGTGCTGCACCTTTCGCCCGCGACGCTGTTTCTGCTCATCAACCTCCCCTTCTTCCTGTTCGCCGGGCGGGCGATGGGCCTCGCCTTCGGCTTGAAGACGCTGTTCGCCAATATCGCGATCATGGCGATGGGCCTGCTGATGCCGCATGCGCTGCAACTCGCGGCGATCAGTCCGCTGTTCGCGGCCTTGTTTGGCGGGTCGATCATCGGCTTTGGCATATTAGCGATCGCGCGTCATGGCGCGGGCGTGGGCGGGCTGGGCGTGGTCGCGCTGATCCTTCAGAAATCGCGCGGCTGGAATGCGGGGCGGACGCAGATGATCGGCGACGCTGTGATCCTGCTGGCGTCGCTGCCGCTGCTCAGCCTCGACCGTTTTCTGCTTTCGATCCTGTCGGCGGCGGCGATCAACGCCGTGCTGATCGTGAACCACCGGCCGGGCCGCTATATCGGTTATTGAATTTTTCTGATCGCGGTACCGGCCCACACCCCCACCCGACCTCCCATTCAGGATACACTCTGTGGGCGGTCGGGTGGGGGTGTGGGCCGGCACCGCTTCCGCCAGAAGGCGGATAAAAGCTAATCCCCGCAGAGCGGATCGCGCGCTGCGACCGATGCTTCGGACGCCACACGGGGAAAGCTGACGCCCTCGAAGGAGCCGCGCCCTTCGCACAGGTCATTGCACTTCATGTCGACCACGCCAGGCAGCGCAACCCTGTCGCCTTCATATTGCGCGACGATGATGCAGCGGTCCCGGCCAGAGAAACTCAGGATCAGCTTGTCGCCCGCACGCTTGGCCGTGCCCTTGCCGGTGCAACGCTCGTCCGCCCCAAACATCGCCTGCGCGCCGAACCGGAAGCCGCCATCCTTGCCCGGCATGACGCAAAGCGAATCAGCGCCCGCTTCGTGGCGGCGGCTGTAGAGGCCGACCGGCGACACGCCGCTGATATCGGTGACGACGCCGCTTTCAATGGCAGCGCGCTCCAGCCCGCTTCCCGATGCGCCGCCGGACGCCGCCGGCCCCGCCCCCTGTTGACAGGCGGCGAGCAGCAGCAGCGGCAGGAGCGCGTCAGTCCGCCGCATCAACCGCAGACAACCCGTCCGGTCCTACCCGGCGGAAGAAGCAGGAGCGCGCGCCGGTATGGCAGGTCGGCCCGGCGGGATCGGCCCTGATCCACACCGCGTCCTGATCGCAATCGATGCGGATGTCGCGCACCGCAAGCATATGGCCCGAACTCTCGCCCTTTTTCCACAGCTGTTGCCGGCTGCGCGACCAGAAATGGGCGAAACCCGTCTCCACGGTCAGCGCCAGCGCCTGCGCGTTCATATGCGCGACCATCAGCACATCGCCGCCCGCATGATCGGTGACCACGGCCGTAATCAGTCCGTTGGCGTCAAAGCTCGGATCGAGCGTCAATCCCTGGTCGCGCGCGCTTGCCATGGGCGCGCCTATAGGCGGCAATCGGAATGCAGGGAAAGGAAAAATGGGGCGATCGACGGGATCCGAACCCGCGACCTCTGGTACCACAAACCAGCGCTCTAACCAACTGAGCTACGATCGCCATAAGGCCATGTCGGCCCGGAGGTGAGCGCCATATGCGGCCGCTCAAGCCACGTCAAGCGGCGGTATCGGCATTCAGCCCATCCCGGCCTGCAAATCGCGATTTCCTGCGCTTCGGTGCTCATGGGCCTGAAAGCCCGCTGCGCTCCGATGCTCGGAGAATCAGGATTTTCGGCTCGGCCTTGCCTGAACGCCGATACCGCCGGCGCCACGCGCGACATTGGTCAGCCGACAGGACGCCCGGACAAAAGAAAAAGGAGAAAGGCGCATCGGCCTTCCTCCTTTTTCCTGCTTCGGCATGGCCGGTCCTGGCTGAACGCCGGACCGTGCCCTCTCTCCAAAAACTTTTCGCGTTACGCCGACGAAATCATCAAGGGCGCCGCGAACGGCGCCCCATCGGTCAGTTGACCGAGTCCTTGAGGCCCTTGCCGGCCTTGAACTTCGGCTGGCTGGACGCCTTGATGGTCATCGTCTCGCCGGTGCGGGGGTTGCGGCCGGTCGAAGCCTTACGCTGCGACACCGAGAAGGTGCCGAAACCAACGAGGCGCACTTCGTCGCCCTTCTTCAGCGCGCCGGTGATGGCGTCGAAAACGGCTTCCACCGCCTTGCTCGCGTCGCTCTTGCTGAGGCTGCTGCTCTCCGCAACCGCGCTGATAAGATCCTGCTTGTTCATGCCTTGGGAACCCCCTTGTGCTGTTTGTTGAGTGTTTGGAATCGCGGCGTTGGGCCGGCAATAAGGCGCAGCTTTCCGGCCCTGTCAAAGAGAAAGCGACGAAGTTGCGCCCTTTTCGAGCATTTTGCGACGAGAGCCGGACGAACGGACGCGCGACGCGACGTTAATGCCGCAGCGCAGCATCGCCGTCCCGCGCATGCGGCGGCGAAGGCTGGGCCGCCAGATCATCCTCTTCGGTCCAGTCGATCGCCTCCGGCGCGGAAACGAGCGCGCGCGCTAGCACCTGATCGACATGACCGACCGGCACGATCTCCAGCCCTTCCCGGATATTCGCCGGGATTTCCGCCAGATCCTTTTCGTTTTCCTCCGGAATCAGCACCGTCTTGATGCCGCCGCGCAACGCCGCGAGCAGCTTCTCCTTGAGGCCGCCGATCGGCAGGACACGGCCGCGCAACGTGACCTCGCCGGTCATCGCGACATCCTTGTGCACGGGGATGCCGGTCAGCGTGGAGACGATGGAAGTGACCATGCCGATGCCCGCGGACGGGCCATCCTTCGGCACTGCACCCTCGGGCAGATGAATGTGGATGTCCTTGCGGTTGAACACGCTCGGCTTGATGCCATAGCCCGGCGAGCGGGCGCGCACATAGGAGAAGGCCGCCTGGATCGATTCGTTCATGACTTCGCCGAGCTTGCCGGTGGTCTTGATCATGCCCTTGCCGGGGACCGTGACCGCCTCGATCGTCAGCAGTTCGCCGCCGACTTCGGTCCAGGCCAGGCCCGTCACCGCGCCGATCTGATTTTCTTCCTCGCCCACGCCATGGCGGAATTTCCGCACGCCGGCATAGTCGGCCAGCGTCTCGGGCCTGATCTCGACCGACTCATAGGCGCCTTCCAGGATCTTGCGCAGCGCCTTGCGCGCCAGCCGCGCGACTTCCCGTTCGAGGGTACGCACGCCGGCCTCGCGGGTGTAGTAGCGGATGAGGTCGCGCACCGCGTCCTCGGTCACCGCGAACTCGCCGTCCTTCAGCCCATGCGCCTCGATCTGCTTGGGCAGCAGATGCCGCTGCGCGATCTCGACCTTCTCGTCCTCGGTATAGCCCTCCAGCCGGATGATCTCCATGCGGTCGAGCAGCGGCTGCGGCAGATTCAGCGAGTTGGCGGTCGTCACGAACATCACGTCGGAAAGATCGATGTCGATCTCCAGATAATGATCCTGGAACTTGCTGTTCTGCTCCGGGTCCAACACTTCCAGCAGCGCCGACGCCGGATCGCCCCGGAAATCCTGGCCCAGCTTGTCGATCTCGTCGAGCAGGAACAGCGGGTTCATGGTGCCCGCCTTCTTGAGGTTGGTCACGACCTTGCCCGGCAGCGAACCGATATAGGTACGGCGATGGCCGCGGATTTCCGCCTCGTCGCGCACGCCGCCCAGCGACTGGCGCACGAATTCGCGGCCGGTCGCCTTGGCGATGGAGCGGCCGAGCGAGGTCTTGCCGACGCCGGGCGGGCCAACGAGGCACAGGATCGGGCCCTTGAGCTTGTTGGTGCGCGCCTGAACGGCGAGATATTCGATGATCCGGTCCTTGACCTTTTCCAGCGCGAAATGATCCTCGTCGAGGATCGCCTGCGCCTTTTTAAGGTCGTTCTTGACCTTGCCCTTCTTGCCCCAGGGCAGGCCGAGCAGCACGTCGAGATAGTTGCGCACGACCGTGGCTTCGGCCGACATCGGCTGCATGGCCTTCAATTTCTTGAACTCGGCCTGCGCCTTGGCGCGCGCTTCCTTGCTGAGCTTGGTCTTGGCGATCTTTTCGGCCAGTTCGGCGAGCTCGTCGCCCTCCTCGCCCTCGCCATTGCCGAGCTCGCGCTGGATCGCCTTGAGCTGTTCGTTGAGATAATATTCGCGCTGGGTCTTCTCCATCTGCCGCTTCACGCGGCCGCGAATCTTCTTTTCGACCTGGAGCACGCCCAGTTCGCCTTCCATGAAGGCGAACACCATTTCCAGCCGCTTGACCGGATCGCGCTCGACCAGCAGCGCCTGCTTGTCGGAGACCTTGACGTTGATGTTGGCGGAGATGGCGTCGGCGAGGCGGCCGGCCTCCTCGATCTCGCGCAGCTGCACCGGGGTTTCGGCCGGCAGCTTCTTGTTGAGCTTGGCGTAATTCTCGAACTGCTCGGCGACCGAGCGCATCAGCGCGGCCGCCTCCGGCCCTTCGGCGGGCAGTTCCTCGACATCGGCAATCTCTGCGACCAGATGCCCGTTGGCGGCCAGCACCTCGACCAGCTCGGCGCGGTGCTTGCCCTCGACCAGCACGCGCACGGTGCCATCGGGGAGCTTGAGCAATTGCAGCACGATCGCGACGACGCCGGTGTCGTAGAGCGCGTCGCGGCCCGGATCATCCTCGGCCGGGTCGAGCTGCGACACCAGGAAGATTTCCTTGTTCCCCTCCATCGCCGATTCGAGCGCGGCGACGCTCTTGTCGCGGCCGACGAACAGGGGGACGATCATCTGCGGGAAGACGACGATGTCGCGCAGCGGCAGAAGAGGATAGGTCGTGGTCATTCTTGCTCCTCAGGCCCGAGACGTGGGCCCGACACATTCGGTTCGCCGTCTTTATGGGGACGGCCGTCGCAGCAATCAATCACAGGTCGCCGTCATAACAGCGTAACGATGAACGAGAGGTGATGCGCTATTCCCCGTTCCCCGTCATGCTGCACTGAAACAAGTTCAGCATGACATGCGTGCCAAATCGCGGCACGCCCCCCATCAGAACGGCAGCTTGAAGCCCGGCGGCAGCGGGAGGCCGGCCGTCATCTTGCTCATTTCGCTGTTGCTGACCTCGTCCGCCTTCTTGCGCGCGTCATTGAACGCGGCGGCGACCAGGTCCTCCAGCATCTGCTTCTCGGACGGCGCGAGCAGGCTGTCGTCGATCGACACGCCCACGATCCGCCCCTTGGCGGACGCGCGCACCTTCACCAGGCCGCCGCCGGCCGCGCCCTCGACCTCGATCTTGTCGAGATTTTCCTGCGCCCGTTGCAGCTCCTCCTGCACGCGGCTGGCCATGCCCAATATCTCGTTCAGATCCTTCATGCCTTCATCTCGCTCCATGGTTCGGTCCCATCGTCCAGCTGCGCGTCGGGAAATGCCGCCATCGCCGCCTTCACGATCGGGGTGTCCAATATTTCGTCGCGCGCCTGCGCGTCGCGGGCCTGCTCGCGCTGCATCAGCGTGAGCGCAGCCTCGCCCTCGACCTCGTTGACGCGCCAGCCAACGCCGCTCAGCGCCCGCAGCCCCTGCGTGAAGCGCCCCATGAAATCGGGGGGCAGGCGTTGCACCGCGACGAAGTCCAGTTCCGGCGGCGCATAGCGCGCGACGCCGACGCAATCATGCAGTTCCTGCGCCAGCTGCCCCTTGCCCTTCGCCCAGAACGCCTCGATCAGCGCCTCGAACGTCGGCGGCAGCGCGCCGGCCGGCGCAGCGGAAGCGGCAGGCTGGCCGGCCGCAGACGCAACACCACCGCCCTCGCGCAGCAGTCGCGCCAGCTCGCCCGGATCGGGCATGGTCGCGGCGTGCAGGACGCGCAGCAGCGCCATCTCGCAGGTCTCCAGCGGCAGCGCCGCCGATCCGACCTCCTCATGCCCCTTGAGCAGCAACTGCCACAGCCGATGCAGCGCGGCAAAGCCCAGCTGCGACGCCCAGTCGGCGATCGCCTCCCGCTCCTCGGCGGAGGTCGCAGCGGCGGCCGGCTCGCGGCTCGCCTTGGTCGTGGTGATCGCGTGGACCAGTTCCATCAGGCCGCGCATCAGCGTGACCGGATCGACGCCCAGCCGATACATGTCGCGCACCGCATCGATCAGCAGCGCGCTCTCGCCCTCCAGCAGCAGCCCCATCAGCCGGCGCGTCGAGGCGCGGTCGGACAGGCCGAGCATGTCGCGCACCTGCGCGCCGGTGACGATCTGCGCGCTCCCGCCTCGTTCGTCGCCCTGCTCGGCATGGGCGATGGCCTGGTCCAGGATCGACAGCCCGTCTCGGGCAGACCCGTCCGCCGCCTGCGCGATCAGCGCCAGCGCATCGGCTTCGGCCGCGACGCCTTCCGCTTCCACCACATGCGCGAAATGCGCGGCCAGCAATTCGGCCGGAATGCGGCGCAGATCGAAGCGCTGACAGCGCGAGAGCACCGTCACCGGCACCTTGTCGATCTCCGTCGTGGCGAAGATGAACTTCACATTTTCAGGCGGTTCCTCCAGCGTCTTGAGCAGCGCATTGAACGCGCTGCGCGAGAGCATGTGGACCTCATCGACGATGAAGACCTGAAAGCGCGCGCCAAAACCCGTGTTGCGCGAGATGTTGATGATGGAGCGGACATCGTCGACGCCGGTGTGGCTGGCCGCGTCCATCTCGATCACGTCGGGGTCGCGCCCCTCGGCGATGCCGACGCAATATTGGCACACGCCGCACGGGTCGATGGTGGGACCGCCCTGCCCGTCCGGCCCGACGCAGTTCAGCGCCTTGGCGATCAGCCGCGCGGTGGACGTCTTCCCCACCCCGCGCACGCCGGTCATCATGAAGGCATGGGCCAGCCGCCCGCGCTTGATCGCATTGGCCAGCGTCTGGACCATCGCGTCCTGGCCGATCAGCGCGCTGAAATTCTGCGGCCGGTATTTGCGCGCAAGAACGCGATAGGGCGTGGGGGAATCGGACATCGGGGTCAGTCTAGCGGCTCGGGCGGAGGCTGTCGAAGCCGGCGACGCGATGCCGCATCGGTTTGTCCGAAAGGAGGAGAAAAGTAGGAGCCGGAACGACCCGCGACGAAATCACTGTGGCTGCTTCCGTCAGGACCTGACCCGGTTCGCGACGATCACGTCCGCCCGACTCCCGCCGCGCATATGGCGAAGTCGCGGGCGAAGGGCAAGGGCCGTCAGTCCAGCCCGCTCTTCTGCGCCTTGTTCACAAAGTCCAGCGCCGCCGCGGCCGTCTCCGCGATGGCCGCTTCCGCCTTCTTGGCGTCCACCGTGGGTCGGTCGAGATAGATGGCGAGCAGATATTCCTCGCCGGTCGGCGCCTTCACCAGCGCCACGTCATTATAGGCGTTGCCGCACGTCCCGGTCTTGCTGCCCGACGACCAGCCCTGCGGCAGGCCGGCCTTGATCCGCTTGTCGCCGGTGGTGCTGGCGTTGAGCCAGGCGCGCAACTTGCCTGCGCTGTCGCCCGGCATGTCGCGGAACAGCAGGCGCTGCATCAGCCCGCCCATCGCCGCCGGCGTGGTGGTGTCGCGCGGGTCGCCCTCGGCATTTTCGTTGAGCGTCGGCTCGTTGCGGTCGAGCCGCGTCACATCATCCCCATGCGCCCGGAAGAAGCGCGTCAGACCGGGTGGCCCGCCCAGCATCGGCAGCAGCAGATTGGCGGCGCTGTTGTCGCTCACTTCCACCGCCGCCTGCGCCAGTTCGCCCATCGACATGCGGCCGCGCTTCTTGTTCTTCTTCACGACCGGCGCATAGTCCAGGATATCGTCGCCGCTAAAGGGTATCTCTCCCTCCAGCCCGAACTTGCCGCCTTCCGCGCCGATCAGCACGGCGGCGGCCAGCGGCGCCTTGAAGGTCGAGCACATCGCGAAGCGCTCGTCCCGGTTGAAGCCCAGCAGCAGCGATCCCTTGCTGTCCACCAGCGCTACGCCGAGGCGACCGCCGGTTTCCTCCTCGATCACCTTGGGATTGCGCACGGACGCCATCGCGGACTGCGACACCAGATAGCGCGGCGCGGGCGGCAGCAGCGAATCGAGCCGCCCGGTCGGCTCCGGATCCTTCGCCTTCTTCTTCTGCGCAGCGAGCGGCGACGCGCTCAGCGCGACCAGCGTCAGGGCAAGCGTGGCAAGGCGAATGGACGTCTTCATCGCGATAATACTCTCACATGCCCTGCATGTTGTAGGCCTGGGCGGGAATGCGCACGGTCAGCCGGTCCATGCCGCCATCGAGCAATATCTGGCAAGCGAGGCGACTTGTGCGCGTGGCGGCGGCAGCCAGGTCCAGCATGTCCTCCTCCTCCTCGCTCGCCACCGGCAGGCTGGGAAAGTCGCCGGCATCGACGATGACATGACAGGTCGAACAGGCCATCTGCCCCTCGCATGCGCCCTCCAGCGGTTGCCCGGCGGCCTGCGCGATGTCCAGCAGCACCGATCCGGCAGGCGCGTCGACTTCCTGCCGATGCTCTCCATCGGCGCTGATGAAGACGACCCTGGTCATGACGCGACGCTCCTTCTTCACGGCCCTGCTTGCGCGGTCGCCGCTGCATTGATGGCCTTCGCCGCATCCTCCAGCTCCTCCGGCGTCGTGTAGCGGCCAAAGCCGATCCGCACCGATCCGCGCGCCTGAGCGTCCGAAAGCCCCAGCGCGCGCAGCACATGGCTAGGCCGTCCCGAGCCGCTCGCGCAAGCACTACCGAGCGAAAAAGCGATATTGCGGCAATCCGACAACAGCCGCGCGCCATCGACGCCGCGCCGCCGAATGTTGAGATTGCCATGGTAACGCGACGCCTCGCCGCCGTTCAGCACCCAGTGCGAGAACAGCGCTCGCGCCTGCCGCCACAGCGCCTCGACATGCGCGCGGTCGCTCTCCGCCCGCTCGCGCATCAGCCGCGCGGCGACGCCGAAACCTGCGCATAGAGCAGGCGAGAGCGTGCCCGAACGCAACCCTCCTTCCTGCCCGCCGCCATGGATCAGCGGCTGCAACACGACGTCATCGCGCACCCACAAGGCACCAACGCCTTTCGGCCCGTGGATTTTGTGCGCGCTGATCGCCACCATGTCGCAGGCGTCGGGAATGGCCACGCGGCCATAGCCCTGCACCGCGTCGCACAGGAACAAGGCGCCGGCGCGATAGGCCATTTCCGCCAGTGCGGCGACCGGCTGCACCACGCCGATCTCGTTATTGGCCAGCATCGCGGCGACCAGCGCCACCCCCGGCGTGATCGCCTGTGCGGCCGCCTCCAGATCGACGAGGCCGTCCGACTGCACCGGCAGGATGCTGACCGGCCGTCCGGCCCGGCGCAGCGCCTCCACCGTGTCCAGCACGGCGGCATGTTCTGTCGCGATCGTGACGACAGCGCCGGGCGGCGCGCCCTGGATCGCCATGTTCAGCGCCTCGGTCGCGCCGGAGGTGAACAGCAAGCGGCCGCCCTCCGGCAACAGTTTCAGTATTTCCCCCCGCGCCACCTCGACCTGCGCAGCCATCGCCCGGCCCGGCCGATGCGCGCTGTGCGGATTGGCGAAATGGTCGCGCAGCAGCGGGGCCATCGCGTCCCATGCCTCGGGCGCGAGCGGCGTGGTCGCCTGATAGTCGAGATAGATCATCGCCGCGCCTTCTGTGCCATGCTGGTCCAGGCCGCAAGGAAGCGCGCGACATCCGTCGCGCTGGTCGCCGGGCCGAAGCTGACCCGCACCACCTCGCCCGCCGCGGCGTCGTCCCAGCCCATGGCCCGCAGCACATGGCTCGTCTTGAGCGATCCCGATGAACAGGCGCTGCCGGCGGACACCGCGATGCCGGCCAGATCGAACTGGATCAGCTGCGCCCGCGCCGAAAGGCCCGGCATGCGATAGCTGGCGATAGTCGGCAGGCGCGGCGCATCGCGCGCGACCACCACACCGCTCGCCGCCTCTATGCCGGCATCGAGCGATGCGCGCAGGGCGGCCGCCTCGCCCAGCCAGTCCGTCCGCGCCTCCAGCGCCGCCGCCATGGCGAGGACGCCGGGCAGATTTTCCGTCCCCGCGCGATAGCCCTGTTCCTGGCCGCCGCTCGGCTCGATCAACGCCAGATCGCGCAGCAGCAGCGCGCCCACCCCCGGCGGCCCGCCGAATTTGTGCGCGCTGATGCAGATCATGTCCGCGTCCGGCAGCGGCAGCTTGCCCGCCCCCTGCGCGCAATCTGCGAAGAGCAACGCGCCGTTGCGTTCGATCTCGGCGAGAGGCTGGATCACGCCGGTCTCGTTGTTCACCTGCTGCACCGCCAGCAGCACACCCGCACCGCCCGCGAACGGACGCAACGTCCCGTCGCCCTCCACGCCGATCCGCTCCGCATCCGGCGTCACCCGCAGCACCGCGTCATGCTCGACAGCCGACGTCACGACCCGCACGCCCTTGGCCCGCGTGAGGCCGATGGCAATCGCCTCGCTCGCGCCGGAGGTGAAGACGACATGCCCGTCCCAGCCCAAGGCCGCCGCAATCCGCCGTCGCGCCTCCTCCAGCGCGGCGCGCGCGGCGCGGCCCTCGCCATGCGGGCTGGACGGGTTCGCCCATCGCTCCATCGCCTCGACCATCGCGGCCTTGGCCTGGGGCAGCATCGGCGTTGTCGCGGCGTGATCCAGATACAAGCGAGTCGGCAAGGGTGGGCGTCACTCATTGATTGCGAAAATATGGCCCGCTCCTATATAGCCGCCTTTCGCGCGCGGCCAGACAGGCTTGGCGCTTGCTCCCATTCCGCCGCTCTCCCGATCGGCCAAGACGATAAAAAGGTGCCATGCCAGACGTCATCTTCCCCGGACCCGAAGGACGCCTGGAAGGGCGCTTCAGCCCCCCGCCCCGCCCGCGCGCGCCGGTCGCCATGATCCTGCACCCGCATCCCCAGGGCGGCGGCACGATGAACGACCGCATCACCCAGGCGCTCTACAAGACCTTCGTGAAGCGCGGCTTTGCGGTGCTGCGCTTCAATTTCCGGGGCGTGGGCCGCAGCCAGGGCACGTTCGACAACGGCATCGGCGAGCTGAGCGACGCGGCCGCCGCGCTCGACTGGGTGCAGAGCTTCCATCCCGAAGCGCAGACCACCTGGATCGCGGGCTTCTCCTTCGGCGCGTGGATCGGCATGCAGTTGCTGATGCGACGCCCGGAAATCCGCGGCTTCATCTCGGTCGCGCCGCCGGCGAACATGTACGACTTCTCGTTCCTGGCGCCCTGCCCTTCGTCGGGCATCATCGTCCAGGGCAATGCCGACGAGGTGGTGACCGCCAGCGCCGTGCAGAAGCTGGTCGACAAGCTGCGCACGCAGAAGGGCATCACGATTCATCACGATGAAATCCGTGGCGCCAACCACTTCTTCGAGCATGAGCTGGATCAGTTGATGAAGTCGGTGGACAATTATCTGGATATGCGACTGTCGCCGGATTCGCCGATACGGTGAGTTGGCGACATCGCTGAGACGAAGAAGGGGCTGCCGGGAGGCGGCCCTTTTTTGTGCCCTCTTGACATTTGCGCGAATTTGGTCCATATTTTTGGACTAAATTATGAGGTGCGGCATGCAAGTCTCTGTGTCCGAAGCCAAAGCCCAACTCTCCGAACTCGTTCGGCGCGCAGAGGCGGGGGACGAAGTCGTTTTGACACGGCATGGAGAGGCTGCGGTCAAGTTGGTGCCTGTTCGCAAGGTGCCGAGCCGCGCCGAAAAACAGGCCATCCTCGATGAAATCCTAGCTTCGGTAGCCGGCAAGGCTACCCCCGGGCCTTGCGCCGCTCGCAGTCAGGACTTCCTTTATGATGAGGACGGTATGCCCGGATGATCGCGGTCGATACGTCCGCAATCATGGCCATCCTTCTTGGAGAAGCGCGGAGACAGGCGTGCATCGACGCTCTCCTCTCCGAAAACCATTTGATTATGTCGGCCGGGACATTTGCCGAAACCCTCATAGTTGCAGGACGACGCAGCCTTGGGGAGGGAGCGAGCGGACTCGTTGAGCGCTTCCGGCTGGAAATCATCTCGATTACGCCTCGTCACTCAAAACGGGTCGCAGAAGCCTACTCTATCTGGGGCAAAGGTGTTCACCCCGCTCGGCTAAACTTAGGCGATTGCTTCGCCTATGCATTGGCCAAAGAACATGGCTGCCCTCTGCTCTATGTCGGCAACGACTTCGCACTAACCGACATACAGAGCGTCCTCTAGATCACCACAGCACCCCCGCCTTGTCCGGCTTCATCGGCTCGGGCGCTTCTTCCCCGATCGATTGCAACAGGTCGATCTCGATCGTGCGACACATCGCGGTCAGCGGCACGTCATGGACGCTGTCCGCGAACGGATCGACCAGATCGTCGCCGATCGCTAGCACCGACAGGAACATGAGACCCGCCAGCGTCGATCCCAGCGGCGTCGCAAAGCCCAGCGTCTCGACCAGTCCGAACGGCAGCAATATGCAGAACAGATGGACAAAGATGGTCGGGAAAAAGCGAAAATGATTGGGCAGTGGCGTGTTCTTCAGCCGCTCCATGCCCCCCTGCGCATTGGCGATGTCGATCAGCACCGCCTCCATCCGCGTCTGCTGGATCGTGTCGATCCAGCCCTTGCGCCGGGCAAGGTCGATCCGCCGCCCGGTGCCGTCCAATATGCCGTTCGCCGCATTGGTCCGCGCCAGCGCCAGATCGGCCTCGCCTTTGCTCAGGAACCGCTTCACCTCCACGTCCACGGGCTGACGCCGCAACTGGCAGCGCAGCGCGTTTACATAGCTGATCTGGCGCAGCACGATCTCGCGCTTGAGATCGCGTGCGTCAGGATCGGGCAGGAAGTTGCGGGTCGCGCGGGCGAGCGACCGGCTGGCGTTGATCATCAGGCCCCACAGCCCTCGACCCTCCCACCAGCGCTGATAGGCGGAGTTGGTGCGAAAACCCAGGAACAGAGCCACCACTGACCCGAACAGGGTCAGCGGCAGCTCCGGCGCGGTGAAGGGCAGGACGAAATAGGTGACCGTGACGATCACGTCCCACACGAACAACAAGGCCAGCGGCTTCCATACTTCTTCGATGATGTGGCGGGCGCTGGGTGCAGCAGTGACGATCATTTTTTGACGTTAGACTCCTGGCGCGCTTCGGTCGTGTTGTCGGCATTATGCGTGGCGGCATTGGCCATGGCGACCGCCGTACCACTGGCGGGACGCATGTGGAACCATTCGGGGTGATCGATCGAGACCAGATAGGTCAGGATCGTGAGGCCAAAGGCGAGCATGGCTAGCCCTGAGCGGAGCGAACCGCCCCAACCTTTGCTGTCTTGTTCGTCGAACTGGCGCATGGGCGACCTCCTTTTTCCAGTTTGGGGAAACCGGATATGGAGGCGCTGCATCGCTGTTCTACACCTGGACGGTGACGATATATTGCTGCGACGCAGCATTTCGCTGAACGGAGCCATGCGAGCGGTGAACATGTCAAATTTGTTGCGAACAGATTGAAATGCAGCAAGCTAACTATCTGAACAGGTTCGCAATCGACCGATAATCGGATGGATTCAGTCCAGCGGGATGCCGGCGATCAGGACGTTCACGAACAGCACCAGGCCGACCAGGATCATCAATATGCCGCGCTTGCGATCGCCCGACTTCGCGATCGCAAAGATGCCGCCGCCGGTCATCAGCACGCCGGCCAGCATCATGATCGAAAGAAGGGTCCCCGCCATGACCATGCCATAGGACGGCGGCTGGACGGTGGCAATCATGTGACAGTGGCCCTAAGAGGCGCGGGCAAACGAATCACGCCCTGGAAACGGCCCGCCCCATGAAGATCGCCATCGCTTCCGATCATGCCGCCGTCGAGCTGAAAGCCGAACTCGCCCAATGGCTGCGCGAGGAAGGCCATGACGTGGACGATCTCGGCCCCGCCACCGCCGACCGCGTCGACTATCCCGATTTCGGCTACAAGCTCGCCGCCGCCATCGCCTCGGGCGCGGCGGAGCGCGGTATTGCGCTCTGCGGCTCGGGCATCGGCATCTCGATCGCGGTCAACCGCAATCCGGCTTGCCGCTGCGCGCTGGTCGGCGAGCCGCTGTCCGCTGCGCTCGCGCGCGAACATAATGACGCCAATGTCATCGCCATGGGCGCGCGCCTGACCGGCGTGGACATGGCCAAGGCTTGCATCACCGCTTTCCTGTCGACCGATTTCGGCGGTGGCCGCCATGCCGGCCGCGTCGAAAAGCTCTCGAACCCCGCGCGCTCATAAGGACCGCCTGATGACCACCAGCACCCTCATCCACCCCATCCGCCAGGCCGGCTTCTTCAGCGAAGACCTCGCCTCCGCCGACGCAGAGATTTTCGACGCCATCGGTAAGGAACTCAAGCGCCAGCAGGACAAGATCGAGCTGATCGCGTCGGAGAACATCGTGTCGAAGGCGGTGCTGGAAGCCGCCGGATCGATCTTCACGAACAAATATGCGGAAGGCTATCCGGGCAAGCGCTATTATGGCGGCTGCGAATATGCCGATGTGGTCGAAACGCTGGCCATCGAACGTGCGAAGGCGCTGTTCGGCGCGCAGTTCGCGAACGTCCAGCCCAACAGCGGCAGCCAGATGAACCAGGCCGTGTTCCTGGCGCTGCTCCAGCCGGGCGACACCTTCATGGGCCTGGATCTGTCGTCGGGCGGCCACCTGACCCATGGTTCGCCGGTCAACATGAGCGGCAAGTGGTTCAACCCCGTGCCCTATGGCGTGCGCGAGGACGATCATCTGATCGACATGGACGAGGTTGCCCGCATCGCGCGCGAGTGCAAGCCCAAGCTGATCATCTGCGGCGGCACCGCCTATTCGCGCGTGTGGGACTTCAAGCGCTTCCGCGAGATCGCGGACGAGGTCGGCGCCTATCTGCTGGCCGACATGTCGCACTTTTCCGGCCTGGTCGCCGGCGGCGCGCACCCCTCGCCGGTGCCGCACGCCCATGTCACCACCACCACCACGCACAAGTCGCTGCGCGGCCCCCGCTCGGGCATCATCCTCACCAATGACGAGGCGCTGGCCAAGAAGCTCAACAGCGCGATCTTCCCCGGTCTTCAGGGCGGCCCGCTGATGCACATCATCGCGGCGAAGGCGGTCGCGTTCAAGGAAGCGATGGCCCCCGAGTTCAAGGCTTACGCGCATCAGGTCGTCGCCAACGCCAAGGCGCTGGCCGAAACGCTGGCCGAAGCGGGCCTCTCGATCGCGTCGGGCGGCACCGACAATCATCTGATGCTGGTCGACCTGCGCCCCAAGAACACCACCGGCAAGGCGGCGGAAAAGGCGCTCGATCGCGCCTACATCACCTGCAACAAGAACAATGTGCCGTTCGACACCGCCAAGCCTTTCGTCACGTCCGGCGTGCGGTTGGGCACGCCTGCGGGCACCACGCGCGGCTTTGGCGAAGCGGAGTTCCGTGAGGTCGGCCGTCTGATCGCCGAAGTTGTCGAGGGGCTGAAGCGCAATGGCGACGAGGGCGACGGCCAGGTCGAGCAGCATGTACGCGAGAAGGTGCTGGCGCTGACGGCGCGCTTCCCGATCTACTAAGGTAATTGCGCTGTCCTACATCGCGCAGCGCTGGCATGGGAACTCCCATGCTTGATATGCGCGATGTTTGAGAAGTTCCGATTTTTTCTCCCGTCAGCAACATGGATAAAAGCCTGAATGCGCTGCCCCTTCTGCACCCATGAAGACAGCCAGGTGAAGGACAGCCGGCCGACGGAGGATGGCGCCGCCATTCGCCGCCGGCGCCAGTGCGAGGCGTGCGGCGCGCGTTTCACCACGTTCGAGCGCATCCAGTTGCGCGACATCTGGGTGGTGAAGAGCGAAGGCCGCAAGCAGGCGTTCGACCGCGACAAGCTCGCACGCTCGATCGAAATCGCCTGCCGCAAGCGCCCGATCGACCCCAGCCGCATCGAAAAGCTGATCTCCGGCATTCAGCGCCAACTGGAAACCGGCGGCGAGAGCGAGGTCCCCGCCCGCGTCATCGGCGAAATGGTGATGGACGGCCTCAAGCGGCTCGACAGCGTCGCCTACATCCGCTTCGCCAGCGTCTACAAGGACTTCACCGACGCCAAGGATTTCGAGGATTTCGCCGGCAGCGTGCAGGAGGTCGGGCGTGAGTGATAAGAGACACATAATCCCCGTTCGCCCTGAGCGAAGTCGAAGGGTTCGGCTGAGCGAAGCGAAGCCCTGACGCCATGGCCTTTTATGCTTACATCCTGCGGTGCGCCGACGGTTCCTATTACACGGGTCACACCGACGCGCTCGAAACGCGCATAGCGCAACATCAGTCTGGCACGATCAAAGGTTACACCTTCGATCGCCGCCCGATCGAACTCATGTGGTCGGCCGAGTTTGGCACGAGAGCTGAAGCTCTTGCCGCTGAGCTACAAATCAAGGGCTGGTCGCGCAAAAAAAAGGAGGCGCTCATCGCCGAGAATTGGGAAAAGCTGAAGAAGGCGGCGGTATCCCATGCTTCGCCTTCGCTCAGCGATGCCCTTCGACTTCGCTCAGGGCGAACGGAGGAAGAGGGTCAGCCCCTACTCGGGACGAACGGGGGAGAGGATGCTTCAGCCAAGCAAGCCCCCGTCATCATCCTCGTCCGTCCCCAGCTTGGCGAGAATATCGGCAAGGCCGCGCGCGCGATGCTGAATTTCGGGCTGACTGAAATGCGCCTCGTCACCCCGCGCGACGGCTGGCCCAATCCTGACGCCGGCCCCGCCGCTGCCGGCGCGGACAGCGTGCTGGACCAGGCGCAGGTTTTCGAAACGCTGGCCGACGCGGTGGCGGACTGCGCCCATGTCTACGCCACCACGGTGCGCAAGCGCGGCGTCACCAAGCCGGTCGTCACGCCGGAAGAAGCCGCGCGTGAAATCCATATGCAGCCGGGCCGCAGCGCCTTCGTCTTCGGCCCGGAGCGTGCGGGGCTGGAGACGGAGGATGTGGCGCTGGCGCGAAAAATCCTGACCGTGCCGATCAACCCGGAATTTGGATCATTGAACCTGGCGCAAGCGGTGATCCTGTGCGCCTATGAATGGTCCAAGAACGCGACTCTGGAACAGCCCACCATCACCGATCTGGGCGTACCCGCCCCGCAGGCGGAACTGGAGGGCATGATCCTCCAGATGGAGACCATGCTGGAGGGTGCAGGCTATTTCTACCCGCCCGATCGCGTGACGGCCACCAAGCGCACTTTGCGCAACCTGCTGACCAAGCCGGGCTGGAATCATCTGGAGGTCCGCACCCTGCGCGGCGTCCTCTCCTCGCTGGCCAATCCGCACCCGCGCTAACCCACCAGTTGATAGGCCCGATCGCGCCACGCATCGGCCAGCACCGGCATGTTCGCCAACGCTTTCACCGCCTCCGGATCGCGCTTGTGCCCGCCGGCGATCAGCAGGCGGAACACCCGCGCTATCGGCCAGTCGGGCAAGGGTCGCTCGAGCAGATTCATTGCCTGCCCGGCCTCCGCCTCCCCTTCGCGCAGGACGCGGAAATAGAGGCCGCTGCGCGCGCTGGTGACGATCGCCGCCATGACGCCGCGCTCGCCGAAACGGTGGTCAAGCTTCCAGCAGGGCTGCCGGCCATGGCTGACTTCCACGATCGCGCTGCCGAAGGAAAAGCGGTCGCCGAGGCAGATGTCTTCCTCCGTGCCGCCGCGCGACGCGATATTCTCGCCGAACGCGCCCGGCGCATCGAGCAGTGCATGGTCGCCGTTCCGCGCGCGCCACCAGTCATAATGGTCCTGCGGATAGAGGTGGATCGCCTTGTCTAGCCCGCCATGATAGCGCCGGTCGGCCACCATATCGCCATCCAGCCCCTGCCAGGTCACGCGCACCGGCCCCGCGACCGGCCGCTTGGCGATCGCGCTATGCTCGTCATCGCGAAAAGGCACGGGCGTGCCGGTCAGCAGCGCTTCTATCGTCAGGCTGGTCATGGAAACCGCTATGCCAGCGGCGCAGGGCCTTGGCGATATCCGTTCGCCGGCGGCTGGCCCCTTACATACTGGCCCCTTACATATGCGTCAGTTCGGACCCGAGCTTCAGTACTTCGCCACCATGGTCGGTGCGCACCAGATAGGCCGGATTGCCGGGCGACCCGTTGCGCGTGATGCGCGATCCTTCGATCGTCCGCTCGACATGCCGGTCGAACCGTTCCGCCACCTGCCCGCGACCGACGCCCTGCCCCCAGTTCCAGCGCACGCGCGCGCCCTTGCGAAAAGGATCATGGGGCATGACTTGTCCTTTCAATTCCGTGGCTTGGAGGATTCAAGGCCGTCAATTCCCGATCGGCCCTTCCGGTTCCCTTGGGATTTGTCGCCAGTTGCGCTAAAGGCCGCCGATGCAAGCCACCGACCTCCGCGTCGCTTTGTTCAGCGGAAACTATAATTATGTGCGGGACGGCGCGAACCAGGCGCTCAACCGCTTCGTCGGCTATCTGCTGCGGCAGGCGGCGAGCGTGCGCGTCTATTCGCCCACGACCGATACGCCCGCCTTCGCCCCGGCGGGCGATCTGGTCAGCGTGCCGTCGATCCCGATTCCCGGCCGCAAGGAATATCTCATTCCCTGCCGCCTCGCCGGCCGGGTGCAGCGCGATCTCGCCGCGTTCCGGCCCAATCTGGTCCATGTGTCCAGCCCCGATCCGGTCGGCCATCGCGCGGTCAGTTGGGCGCGCGCGCACAACATTCCCGTGGTCGCCTCCGTCCATACGCGCTTCGAAACCTATCCGCGCTATTACGGCCTCGCCTTTCTGGAGCCGCTGATCCTCTCGATGCTGCGGCGTTTCTACCGTCGCTGCGACGCCATCGTCGCGCCCTCCGAATCGATGGCGCAACTGCTGCGCGAACAACGCATGAACTATGATGTCGGCATCTGGACGCGCGGGATCGATCGCGACATCTTCAACCCCGGCCGTCGCGACATGGCCTGGCGCCGGTCACTCGGCATAGAGGATGAAGCGCCGGTCATCGGCTTCATCGGCCGGCTGGTCATGGAAAAGGGGCTGGACGTCTTTTCCGACACCATAGACCGCCTCGCCACCCGCCAGACCCGGCACAAGGTGCTGGTGGTCGGCGAAGGCCCGGCGCGCGAATGGTTCGAGAACCGGCTGCCGGGCGCGGTCTTCACCGGCTTTCAGGCGGGGTCAGACCTCGGCCGTGCGGTCGCCAGCATGGACATGCTTTTCAACCCGTCCGTCACCGAAACCTTCGGCAATGTCACGCTGGAGGCGATGGCGTCGGGCCTGCCCACCGTCGCCGCCCGCGCCACTGGCAGCGAAAGCCTGGTGACGGACGGCGTCACCGGCCGTCTGATTCGTCCCGGCGCGATCGGCGATTTCGCCGATGCGCTGGCGGCCTATTGCATGGACGATCCGCTGCGCCACGCCGCCGGCGCGGCCAGCGAGCGCATGGTCGAACGCTATGGCTGGGATCAGGTGAACCAGGCCCTTGTCGACACCTTCCTGCGCGTCGTGCAGCAGCGCAGCCGGGGCGCGTCGGTGCGCTCCAGCCCTGTTCCCTAAACCCGCGCAAGCCCTATATCGGGCGCATGGCCGACTTTTTCGCGCAAGACCCCATCCAGCAGCAGGCGGCGCTGGCCGATAGCGCCCCGCTTGCCGACCGCCTGCGCCCGCAGGCGCTGGCCGATGTCATCGGGCAGGAACATCTGACCGGACCGGACGGCACGATCGGCCGCATGATCGCGGCGGGCCGGCTCGCCTCCATGATATTGTGGGGACCGCCCGGCACCGGCAAGACCACGATCGCCCGCCTGCTGGCCGACGCGGTGGGCATGCGGTTTGAACCCATCTCCGCGATCTTCTCGGGCGTCGCCGACCTCAAGAAAGTCTTCGCCGCCGCGAAGGACCACGCCCGGCTCGGCCAGAAGACATTGCTGTTCGTGGACGAAATCCACCGCTTCAACCGCGCGCAGCAGGACGGCTTCCTGCCTTATGTCGAAAACGGCACGGTCACATTGGTCGGCGCGACCACGGAAAATCCCAGCTTCGAATTGAACGCGGCGCTGTTGTCGCGGGCGCAGGTGCTGATCCTGCGCCGGCTCGACGCCGCTGCGCTGGAACAGCTGATCGTGCGCGCCGAAACGATCATGGACCGCCCCCTGCCCCTCGACGCCGCCGCGCGAGAGGCGCTGGTGGCGAGCGCGGATGGCGACGGGCGTTTCCTGCTCAATCAGGTCGAAACCCTCTATTCCATCGACATTCCCACGCCGCTCGATCCCGCCGGCCTTTCCGCCCTGCTCCAGCGCCGCGTCGCGGTGTATGACAAGGATCGGGAGGGGCATTACAATCTCATCTCCGCCCTGCACAAATCGCTGCGCGGTTCCGATCCGCAGGCCGCGCTCTATTATCTCGCGCGCATGCTGACCGCCGGGGAACAGCCGCTCTACGTGCTGCGCCGGCTCGTCCGCTTCGCCAGCGAGGATATCGGCCTCGCCGACCCGCAGGCGCTGGTGCAGTGCCTGGCCGCCAAGGACAGTTACGAGTTTCTCGGCTCGCCGGAGGGGGAGCTGGCGATCGTGCAGGCGTGCCTCTATTGCGCGACCGCGCCCAAATCCAACGCGGCCTATATGGCGATGAAATCGGCGTTCAAATCCGCACGCGACACCGGATCGCTGATGCCGCCGCAGAATATCCTGAACGCGCCGACCAAGCTGATGAAGCAGATCGGCTATGGCGCGGGTTACCAGTATGACCATGACGCCGACGAAGGCTTTTCCGGCGACGATTACTGGCCCGAAGAGATTGGCCGCCAGACCTTCTACGTCCCCACCGATCGCGGGTTCGAAGCGCGCATCGCCGACCGCATCGCGCATTGGGACAGACTGCGCCAGGAACGTAGCGGCGGCGCATGACGCCCGGCTTCAAGCAATTCGTCGCGATCGACTGGTCGGGCGCGAAAGGCGTGCGGCACAAGGGGATCGCGGTCGCCTGCTGCGATTCGGGCGACGCTGCGCCCCGACTGGTCGCCGCGCCGGACGGCGTCTGGTCGCGCACCGCCGTCGCCGACTGGCTGATCGATGTGGCGGCCACGACGCCCACCCTGTTCGGTTTCGATTTCAGCTTCGCGCCGCCCTTCGTCGCGCGCGGTGCCTATCTGCCGGGCGACGAGGCCCCCGTGACCGGCCCCGCCTTCTGGGCCTATGTCGATGCGGTCTGCGATGACGCCGATCTCGGCGCGGCAAGCCTGCTGGAAAGCACCCATCGCCGCCATTTCTACTTCGGCAAGGCGGACGGGGTGAAGGCCGCCTTCATGCACAACCGCGCCTGTGAGGCGCACTATAACGCGCAGGGCGGCGGCAAGCCTTCGACCATCTACGACGCGATCGGCGCAGCGCAGGTGGCCAAGGCCAGCTTTGCCGGCATGCGCCTGCTCCACCGCGTCCACCCTCATGTGCCCGTCTGGCCGTTCGATCCTGCGCCCGCCGCCGGATCGCTGGTCGTCGAAATCTACACCAGCCTCGCCGCCCGCGCCGCCGGCCGGCCCAAGGGGCGAACCAAGATGCGCGACCTTGCCGCCCTGAACGACGCCCTCGCAGCGATCGGCAGCGCGCCCTTTGCCGGCCCCTCGCCGGACGATCACGCCGCCGACGCCATTCTCACTGCCGCCTGGCTACGCCACGCCGCCTGCGACGCCGCGCTCTGGCGTCCACCGGGCCTCCATCCGGCCATCGCCGCGACGGAGGGCTGGACGTTCGGCGTGATCTGATAGTAAGGGCGGGCCACCCAAATGGCGTCGCCGGATTAGCACAGCGGTAGTGCAGCGGTTTTGTAAACCGAAGGTCGGGGGTTCGATCCCCTCATCCGGCACCATTTTCCCAAAGCATCCCAACAGCCTGTCCGGTTTCGGCACAGCGGGCCGTTCGTCGCGGCTGCGGGGGGCTTTGCCTCGCTCTGCGGCTATGGTTTAAGAAAGGTTAATGTCCCCCTTCCGGTTCCGATCCCTGCTGCTCGCCCTGTCGGGACCGATTGCGCTGACGCTCGCTGCGCCTGCCGCTGCGCAGTCCACATCCGCCCTTGCTCCCGGAACCTATCGCTGGCTCTCCCAAGGCCCCTATGACGGGCCGATCTACATGATCGTCAGCATCGAGCGGCAAATGGTCCATGTCTACAGCGGCGACCGGCTGATCGGCATGGCCAGCGTCTCCACCGGAACCAAGGGCCATCGCACCCCGACCGGCGAATTTCCGATCCTGCAAAAGCGCAAATTCCACCGCTCGAACCTCTATTCCAACGCGCCCATGCCCTTCATGCAGCGCCTGACCTGGGACGGGATCGCGCTGCATGCGGGGCATAATCCGGGCTATCCTGCCAGCCATGGCTGCATCCGCCTGCCCTATGCCTTTGCGCAGCAACTGTTCGAGATCACCAAGCTGGGCGACCTGGCCGAAGTCACGACCAACCGCCTGACCGCCGCGATCAGGCTCGATCCCTTGGTGGTCAGCGATCCGGGCAGCACCGTCGTCACCTTCAGCCGGGGAAGCGGCCCCCGCCGCCCGACGCAACTGCCGCCGCCGACCATGGAAGACGGCATCCCAACGCTGGCGATAGACCCGAGCATCTTCGGCGCGTATCGACGCTGAGGGACTATCCGCCGGGGAGCATCGAGCATGTCCAGAAGATCCCTGGCCGTCGCGACCTTGTCCACCATCGTCGAATGGTATGACTTCACGCTCTATCTCTACATGGCGACGCTGCTGTCGCGCATCTTCTTTGGCGGCGGCGCGGCGGGGCTGACGGAGACGCTGGCGGGCTTCGCGCTCGCCTATCTGATGCGGCCGCTGGGCGCGATCGTCTTCGGTCATATCGGCGTCCGATATGGCCGGCGCACGACCATGCTGCTGTCGATGGCGATGATGACGCTGGCGATGCTGGCGACGGCGCTGCTGCCCAGTTTCGCTCAGGCCGGCCCGATCGCGGGCGCGCTGATGCTGCTGCTCCGCTTCCTCATGGCCTTCTCGGTCGGCGGGGAATATAATGGCGTGATCGCCTATCTGCTGGAGGGCGCAAAGCCCGAGCGGCGCGGGTTGCTGGCATCCTGCGCCTCGGCGGCCAGCGAGATCGGCGCGCTGCTGGCCGCCGGCGTTTCCGCCCTGACCGTCATGCTGCTGGACGAGGCGGCGCTGTCGGCATGGGGATGGCGCATTCCCTTTTTCGTGGGCGCAGCGCTGGCGGCGATCATCCTTATGGCGCGCGCCACCATGGAGGAGTCGCCGGATTTCCTGCGGCAGCAGCAGGCAGGCAGCGTGCCGCAAAGCCCGTTGCGGCATAGCCTGACGCATCATCGCCCGGCGATCGGTCGCGGCTTTGCCATTTCCGCGCTGGGGTCGATCACTTATTATGTCGGCATCACCTATGTGCCGACCTTTCTGGCGGACACCGGCGGCATGGCGGAGGCGCAGGCGCTTTGGCTGTCCACTATTGCAGCGGTGGCGGTCATCCTCGTCACACCCCTCGTCGGGCTGCTGTCCGACCGGATCGGGCGGCGGCCGGTGCTGCTGCTGGTCGCAATCGCAGGACTGCTGCTGCCGATCCCGCTGTTCCAGCTGATGACCCAGCCCGGTGCGGCACTGACCGGCGCGCTGTTGCTTGCCTGCCTGGGCGGCGCGGTCAGTGCGGTGGGCGCGGTGGCGTCGGCCGAGCAGTTTCCCGGCGAGGGACGCCTCAGCGGTCTCGCTTTCGGCAATACCGCTGCGACAGCGATCTTCGGTGGGCTGACGCCACTGATCGCGCATTTGCTGATCGCTCGCACCGGCTGGGCGATGGCCCCCGGCGCGATGATCGCGGTGGTCGCTCTGTGCGTGCTGCCGGTGTTCCGGGCCTTACCCGAAACAGCGCCACGCAGAACGGCCGACCCCGAAGGGCCGGCCGCCTGAGTTTTTACGCCGCCTGTGCCGCCTCTTCGCTGGTGGGCAGGCGGATCATGTAGTCGAAGGCGGAGAGCGCCGCCGTCGATCCGGCGCCCATCGCGATCACGATCTGCTTGTACGGGACCGTGGTGCAGTCGCCGGCCGCGAAGACGCCCGGCTGGCTGGTCTCGCCGCGCGCGTCGATCTCGATCTCGCCACGGGGCGACAGGGCGATCGCGTCCTTGAGCCATTCGGTGTTCGGTACGAGGCCGATCTGGACGAAAATGCCCTCCAGCTCGACATCATGCTCCGTACCGTGGTTGCGGTCCTTGTAGCTGAGGCCCGTGACGCGCTCGCCATTGCCGTTCACCTTCGTGGTCAGCGCGGACGTGATGATCTTCACGTTCGGCAGGCTGGCGAGTTTGCGCTGAAGCACGGCATCGGCGCGCAACTGGCTGTCGAACTCGATCAGCGTCACATGGGCGACGATGCCAGCGAGGTCGATCGCGGCCTCCACACCGGAGTTGCCGCCGCCGATCACGGCGACGCGCTTGCCCTTGAACAGGGGGCCGTCGCAGTGCGGGCAATAGGCCACGCCCTTGTTGCGATATTCGTCTTCGCTCGGCACGCCCATCTGCCGCCAGCGTGCGCCGGTGGAGAGGATGACGGTGCGGCCTTTCAGCGATGCGCCATTTTCCAGCACGACTTCGTGATAGCCGCCTTCGGTTTTCGCCGGGATCAGCTTCGCCGCCTTCTGGAGGTTCATGATCTCGACGTCATAATCCTTGACGTGCTGTTCAAGAGCGGTCGCCAGCTTCGGCCCTTCGGTGCGGGAGACGGAGATGAAATTCTCGATATCCATGGTGTCGAGCACCTGGCCGCCGAAACGCTCGGCAGCAACGCCCGTGCGGATGCCCTTGCGTGCGGCATAGATCGCCGCCGCCGCGCCGGCGGGGCCGCCGCCGATCACCAGCACCTCGAACGGGTCCTGGCGTTTGATCTTCTCGGCCGCGCGGGCTTCCGCGCCGCTGTCGATCTTCGCGACGATCTGCTCCAGCTCCATGCGGCCGGAGGCGAAGGGTTCGCCGTTCAGGAAGACGGTAGGCACCGCCATCACCTTGCGGGCGTCCACTTCCTCCTTGAACAGCGCGCCGTCGATGGCGGTGTGGCTGATCCGGGGATTGAGCACGCTCATCAGGTTCAGCGCCTGCACCACGTCCGGGCAGTTCTGGCAGGAGAGCGAGAAATAGGTTTCGAAGGCGAAGTCGCCGTCGATATTCTTCACCTGCTCGATCAGGTCCTGCGCCGCCTTGGACGGGTGGCCGCCGACCTGGAGCAGCGCCAGCACCAGCGAGGTGAATTCATGGCCCATCGGCAGGCCGGCGAAACGCACGCCGATATCCGTGCCGGCGCGGCGAATCATGAAGCTGGGCACGCGCTTGTCGGAGCCGGTAACCAGTGTCACCTTGTCCGACAGCTCGGCGATCTCGCCCAGCAGTTCCTTCATTTCGCGCGACTTTGCGCCATCGTCCAGCGAAGCCACCAGCTCGATCGGCTGCGTGATGTTCGCCATATAGGTCTTCAGCTGACCCTTGAGATTTGCGTCCAACATCGAATGTGGCTCCTCATGAAGAAGGCGGGCTGCCGACGCCCAGGCGAACGCCCGGCGCACAGCAGCCCGACCGGGGAGTGGTGCGACCCGAAAACCCCGGAAAAACAGTCATGTCCTGCAATGATCGCCGGCCCGGACCGTTCCGGCCCGGCGGTCATGCGGTTCGTCAGATCTTGCCGACGAGGTCCAGCGACGGGGCCAGGGTGGTTTCACCCTCTTCCCACTTGGCCGGGCACACTTCACCGGGGTGCGACGCCCAGTACTGTGCGGCCTTGATCTTGCGCAGCAGTTCGACCGCGTTGCGGCCCACGCCCTCCGGCGTGATTTCGACGAGCTGGATCACGCCTTCGGGATCGAGCACGAAGGTGCCGCGGTCGGCCAGACCGACGCCCGGACGCAGCACGCCGAACTGGTTCGACAGGTCGTGGTTCTGGTCGCCCAGCATGTAGTAGTTGATCTTGCCGATGGCCGGCGACGTGTCGTGCCACGCCTTGTGGCAGAAATGCGTGTCGGTCGAGACCGAGTAGACCTCAACGCCCATGCCCTGAAGCGTGGGATAGATGTCCGCCAGATCTTCCAGCTCGGTCGGGCACACGAAGGTGAAGTCCGCCGGGTAGAAGAAGAAGACGGCCCACTTGCCCTTCACGTCCGCGTCGGTGACGTCGACGAACTTGCCTTCCTTGAAAGCGGTCGCCTTGAACGGCTGAAGGGTCGAATTGATGAGCGCCATGGGCTTTCCAGTCCTTTTTGGGTTGCTGTTGCGGAGCCTATGTAGGTGGCGATGCGAGTCGCGGGAAATTGCTTTTCTCGGATTGAGTCATGGAGAGAATCGATCATGGATCGATGGATTGATCGAAGGAGCTTGCAAATGAAGCCGGATCAAGACGCTGTGCCGAACGTTGTTGCGGCCATGAAAACCCGCTTTTCCCCAATCCGCCCGGCCATGACGGCCGCCACGCTCGCCCTGCTGCTCGCGGGGGCCAGCGCCTGTTCGAAAAGCGCCGACAACAGCGCCAATGCGGTCACGGCGATGCCGGATAACAACGCCGTTCCGGGCGAGGCCATGGCGAATGCGATCAAGGAAGAGGTCGCGCCTTCCAATGAAACAGCGTCGGCGACGCTGCCGACCGACGCCTGGGTCGGCAAGTGGACCGGGCCGGAGGGCCTGTTCCTGACCATCGCGCAGGACCCGGCCAAGCCCGGCAGCTACAAGATCAAAAATCGGGATAATCTGGACCGCGAGGCCGATTATACCGGCGTCGCCGAAGCCGCGACGATCCGCTTCGTGCGCGACGGCAAGGACATGGTGATTCAGCCGGGCAGCGGTGCGGATACGGGCTTCAAATGGCTCGCGGACAAGAAGGATTGCCTGATCGTGATCAAGGGTCAGGAAGGCTATTGCCGGGACTGACGCCGGTTCTGAGGGCCGAAGTTCACACCGTAACTGGGCATGGAAAACTGCCGTTTTCATGGCATTTTCTGCCTGAAAAGTTTCGCTGAGGCGACAGTTGGGGTGCAGGCAGGTTGCGGCTACGCGCCTGTCAAGATGCAGTGGGGTTACGGCTGCGTCACTGACAAGGTGCGGAGGGTTGCACCTGGGTCACAACCGGGTTCCAGTTGGTTTGCGGCTGGGCGCCCGATCGATGTCTGCGAGGGTTCAACAGGCCGGTTACGGCGGCCTATCCGAGGCATGGTTCGAACGGGAGCATAGTGGGTCATCGCTCAGGATAGAGCAGATGAAATCCTACATTGGAATATTTTTGTGACGGGCGGTTTTCCACCCAGCCCAAACGCAAAATGGGGGCCGGCATTGCTGCCGGTCCCCACTTCCGCCAGAGCGGCCGGCCCCTTCCCGAAGGAGAAGCGAAGCGCGCCGCGGCGTGAACGATGCGATGCCGAAAGGGGGAACCCGCAGGCGATGCATCGTGCCGGTGTCGGAGCCGCGAGGCCCGCTCACCAACCCCCTGAAATCCCGAGTGCCCGACGTTCGCTTGCGCGCGTCACCGCAGCCGGAAAGGGAGCCATCCATCGCCATCCGATCCCGAGGGATCGAGCCGCGATCGATGATCGAAGAAACCTGAAAAAATCCTGATTTCTCAGCATCTTTCAGCGGTTTTACTTCGATATATGGATGCTGTCACGACCCGTGAGTCGCGCCAAGCGGAAAGCGCGACAGGCGCATGACAAAGCTGTGGATCACTGTGGATAAGTCAATGCGGCGCGCGGAAATCCGTGCGCCGCACCGCCCCCTCAGAAGCGCCAGCCGACGCTCGCCACGACCTGATGCCGGTCGGTGTCGATGCCGAAGGTGTCGCTGGTCGCGCCATCGCCGAAGTCGATATGCGCGTCCTCATATTTGGAATAGCGATACTCCACCTTGGCGAAGGTGTTGCGGTTGATCGCCCGCTCCACGCCACCGCCGATCCGCCAGCCGTCCAGCTTGAAGTTGGTGCTGGTCTCCTCATTGGTGTCGCCGGCCAGCACGTTCAGCTTGGTGTTGGTATAGCCGCCCTTGGCGTAGACCAGGGTGTTGGGCGTGGCGAGGAAGCCGGCGCGCGCGCCGATATAGAGGTCGCGTCCCTGGCTGACCCGGCCAAAGCCGAACTGGCCGGTATAGTCGTAGCGATCGCTTTTCGACGTGGAATCGGTCCATTCGCCTTCGACGCCGACAACGGCGCTGCCCAGGTTCACGTCATAGCCCGCGCCGACACCGTAAAGCAGACCGTCGATCGACTGATCGTCTCGGCCATTGTCATTATCGACCGTGCTGCCGGCGCCGGTGTGGTCATAGCCGAGGATACCCTCGACCCGTGGGCCGGTGAATGTCGGAACTTCATCCTGCGCGAAGGCAGGGGCAGCGACGGCGCCGCCGATCAGGATGGTTGCGACCAGAATCTTTCGCATCTTGGGTACTCCATTCACATTCTCCCCTGTTGGGCAGGGGACGGAGCGGGGACGCCAAAGACGTGCGTTCGTTTCATGAACCTCAGATAAACAATTGAATCTGTGCCGTTATTGCAACAGAAACGGCTCCTCTCGTCCGCCTTCCGTGCGACAGAGGCGATGAGCGGAAAGAAGGCTCAATAGTCCTTCGACACGCGCACGTTGGCGCTTTCACGCCCCAGCGTCGAAATCGCGCCGAGCAGCGAGAGCCATCGGGTGACCTGATATTCGATGCGCGTGGCGGAATAGCCCTGCCCGTCGGTGATGAGTTCGACATAGGTCTTGCGGGTCAGATATTTTCCCGCCGCGATCGAGGTGGCCTGCCCCTGCGTCGGGTCGGCGGCGATGATGCGCAGGCGGTCGAGGCCAGCCGCCTTGCGCACCGCGTTGATCGGATCGAGGCCGCCGCCGCCCTGCAGCGATCCGACCGCCGACGCCAGTTGAAGCGCTTCGGGCGCGGACAGGTTCGTGATCGATGTGCCGAACAGGATGCGGGAGAGCAGTTCCTCCTGCGGCAAGGCGGGGACGCTCGTAAAAGTGATGTCGGGTTGCAGGCCGGTGCCGCCGACATGGATGGTGGCCGACAGGTCGGACACGTCCGCTTCCGCCGTGATGTCCAGCGTGGGGTTGACCGGCACGCGGCCGTCGAACTGGATATGCCCTTCGCGTAGGTCGAAGCGGCGGCCGGCAAATTCATAGCCGCCGCGCACCAACTCTGCGCGGCCGGCGATGGCGGGGTTCGTCACGGTGCCGCCGATATCGAGATCAGCGCGCCACTCACTGTCGAGGCCGAGGCCGGTGACGGTCAGGCGGTTGCGCGCCCGCGCCTTGATCGCGAGGTTCCAGGGGACGTTGCGGCGGACGCTCTCCACTTCGTCGCCGACGCGGTTCACCTCCGTCACCTTGAGTTCGGGCAGTTGTGCGGCGGCGGTGGCGCGGCCCAGCGTGAAGCTGCTGCGGTTGAGCGTCATGTCGCCGGCGATCGTGCCGCCGACGCCGTCCGATTTGAGCGTCAGCGGGCCGGTGACGGTGGCGGCGATGTCGTCCCGCTCCAGCAGGGCGGCATTGTCCGCCTTGAACGCCAGGTCCATCGCCACGCCTTTGAGGCCGCCGAAGGTGAAGCTGCCGCCGCCGGTCACGCCGCCGCCGTTGCGCGCCTTCGCGTCGAAGCTGGAAATGACCAGTTGCGGGCCGGTGAAGCGGCCGCTTGCTTTCACGCGCTGGAGGCGCATGCCGGTGACGGCGCTGCTGATCGTGCCATTGTCGGTGGAAAGCGTGCCGGCGATCTGCGGATTGCCCAGCGTGCCGCGCGCGTCGGCGGCGATGGTGACGGGGCCGGCGATATCGACGATCTCCACGCCGGTCATGCGCCAGAGCGTTTCGGCCGCGCCGGCATAGCGCAACTGCGCCTGAAGCGGCGCGCCGTTCAGCCGCTCCATCAGCCCGCCGCCCTGCGGCAGCGGCGCAATGAGCGCCTGCCCGCGCCCCAAGGTGCGCCCGTCCGACACCAGCAGCATGCGCGCCGCCAGCCGGTCGGGCGTCAAAATCGCGTTGAGGCCCATGTCCACGGGGCGGGAGCTGAGCGACAGGCCCGAGCGCGTCAGGCCCCGGATGCGCAGTTCCGCCTTGCCGGTCGGCATGACGCCGATGCCTTGGCTGACGTCCACCGATCCGGTCGCGACGCCGCCGAGGCCGAGGCCATCCGACAAGAGGTCGAGCAGAGTCAGCGGCAGCTTGTCGAGGCGCGCCTGATAGCTTTGCCCGGCGCCGCCGAAATTGCCCGCCAGTTGCAGCGATCCGCCGCCATAGGCGATCGTCACGGGCGACAGCCGCCAGCCATCGCCGCTGCGCGAGAGAGTCGCGGGGCGTTGCAGCTTGATCGCGCGCTGGTCCACCGTGCCGCGCAGGCTGAGGCGGAGGCGGTCGGGATCGACCTGCGCTTCGCCCTGAAGGTCGAAGCCGCGGCCGCGCTGGCCCGCTGCGCTGCCCCGGATCATGCCGCGCCCGTCGACCAGTTCGGCATGGCCGGCCAGGCGCCCGATGGATATGCCGCCGATGGTGACGCCGCGTCCCTGCGTCGTCGCGTCCACGGTGGTGCCGGCAGGGTCGAGCAGGATGGTTGCGGCGAGCTTGCCGCGCGTGACGCTGATCGGCGTAGGGCCGTTGAAGGCGGCGTCGGCGGCGGTGAGGTCCAGCTTCAATTGCTGGATGCCGTTGACGGGCGCGAAGCCGACGCTGCCGCGCACGGGGCCGGCGACCGTCAGGCTGCCGTCCAGCCCGCCCGTCACGGGCCGGATGTCGCCGCTGGCGGTGACGCCGGCCACCGCCAGCCGCTCGACGCGCACGATCGCCTGCCCGCCCGGTGGCAGCAGGACGACGCCGTTGCCGGTGAAATCGCCCAGCATCGATCCGCCATTGGCGGTGAAGGCGTAATCCGTCCCGGTCGGCTCGGCATGGACGCGGGTGGCCACGACGCCCAGCGCATCGAGCGGCCGGTCGAGCAGCAGGTCCACGGTCGGCCGCTCGATCCTGCCGTCCAGCGTGAGTTTGAGCGGGCCGTAGCGCGCATGCCGGCCGCCGCCCTCGAAATGGAAGCTGCCGTCGCGGCGGCGAATGCCGTTCGCGTCGAGGGTGAGCAGTGGGGCTTCGAGATGCAATTTGTCGAGCGCCAGCTGGCCGTCGGGCCGCAGCATCAACGCGGTGCGCAGAGTCGGCAGGCCGCCGCCAAGGCCGCTGAGGAAGCCGTTGTCGAGCCGCCGCATGCGCGCGCTCGCCTGGCCCGACAGGCCGAAGCTGCGATCGGGATTGGGCGTGGCCCGCAGCTTCGACACGATGTCGACGACGCCCAGACCCCGGATGGCGAGGGCGTCGATCCGGCCGTCCAGCCCGGCGTCATAGCGTCCCGTCCCAAGGTCCGCGAGGACGGTCAGCTTGCCGCGCAGCTTGTCCGAGCGCACGTCCATCGGGTTGCTTGTGAGCATCTGGCCCTTGAGTTGCAGCACGCCGTCGAGGGCGAAATTGCGGGCGATGGTTTCGACCAGTTCGCCCTGCCCGCTGAGGCTTCTGGCGCGCAGCTTGAGCGGGATCAGGGTTGCGCCCTTGCCGGCGCGGCCTTTCCCTTCGGCGCGGACGTCGCTCAGCTGCGTCTTGCCGAAGGTCAGCTGCTTCGCTGTCGCCAGATATTCAAAGCCGATGCCGGTGAAGGGACCGTCGAGCCGGAATTTCGCGGCGAAATCGCGCGCGTCCATGTTGCGGACCAGCGCGCCGGGTCGGGCCAGACGCAGATCCACCAGCAGATTGTCGAGCGCGTTGCTGCGCAGGTCCACCGCGCCGTCCGCCGTCAGAGCGAGCGAGGCGGAGCGCAGCGCCAGCTTGCCGTCGATGACGCGGTTCACCATGGTCCCGCTGGCGTCCAGCGTCAGGCGCGGCGCGGCGAGACGGGCGACCAGGCCATTGCCGCCGATGGCATCTCCAGCAACCGTGCCGCGCGCGGCATAAGCGCCGCTGCGGGCCGCCAGCACGAGGTCGGCGACCGATTTGCTGCCCAGCGACGCCTCCAGCTTGCCGTCCCACTTGGTCCAGCTGCCCTTGCCATGGACACGCAGCGCGCCGTCCTGCTTGAGGCCCGCCATCGCCGCCAGCACGCCGCCGCGCGGGGCGTTGGCGGTGATGTCGAGGTCGAAGCGATTGTCGTCCGGCCGGCTGTCCAGCGCGATATCCAGCGCGTCGTCGCCGTCCAGCATCCCGACCTGAAGGTCGACGATCGCGCGGCCGCCGCGAATGTCGGCATAGCCCGCCATGGTCGCGCGCTGGGCGCGCCCGCTGACGGCCGGAGCTATATTCAGCTGGCCGACCGACAGCTTCATCAGGCGGATGTCGAAGCCGGGGAGAATCGGCCCCTTGCGCTCTGCGGGGTTGAGTTTCGGCAGACGGTGCAGCGTCGCCTGCGGCACGGACAGCCGGTCTATGTCCAGCCGGTTATAGGCCCAGGCGAAGGGCCACCAGTCCAGTTCGGCGACCGGCGCATCGAAGAAACGGCCTTTGGGGTCGGACAGCGTTAGCCCGCGCAGCACCGCCTTGCGATAGATGCTGCCGTCGATGCGATCCAGTCGGATGCGCAGGCCCGAAGGCGGCGCCACCCGCTCCAGCCGCGCCACCAGGAAGCGATGCCCGGCCGCCGTGTCCAGCCAGGCCAGCGCGCCGCCGACCACGACCAGCAGCAGGACAAGCGCCAGCGCCAGCCAGCGCTGCCAGCGTCCGTCCCAGGCGCGGCGCGGCTTTGCACCGGCGACTGCGATATCCTCGTCCGCCATCAGAACGCCTGCCCCAGCGAGACATAGACCGCGACCCTGGGATCGCCCGATTGCGGGTTGAGCGGCGTGCCCAGATCGACGCGGATCGGGCCGAAGCTGCTGTGATAGCGCACGCCCACGCCCGCGCCGATGCGCAGGTCGCGGAAGCGCGGCAGGAAGCTGGTGGAGATATTGCCGGCGTCTACGAAGGGCACGATGCCGAAATTGCCGAAGCGCACGCGCGCCTCCAGCGAGAACTCCGCCAGGCTCTTGCCGCCGATCGGGTCATTGTCGCTGTCGCGCGGGCCGATCGCCTGATAGCCATAGCCGCGCACCGATCCGCCGCCGCCGGCATAGAAACGCCGGGTGGGCGCGATGCGATCCACGCTGGACCCCAATATGGTGCCGAAGCGCGCGCGGCTGGCGATGACGACGTGGTCGCTGGCGGGCACATAGAGGCTGCCGTCCAGCTGCACGCGGGCATAGCCGAAGACGCTGTTCTGGAATGACAGTTCGGGGCTGAAGCGCCCGCCCAGGCGGAAGCCGCGTGTCGGGTCCAGCAGGTCGTTGCTGCCGTCATAGGTGAGGCTGAGCGGTACGGCGCCGATCAGGAAGGTGCGTCGCCCGCCCGCGCTGAAGGCGTCGGCTTCGTCCGACGCGGCGAGTTCCGCGCCGACGCGCCAGACCCATTTCTTGCGGAACAGGATGTTGGTCTGCCGCTCCAGCGAGGCCGACAGCAGCAGTGTGCGGGCGTCATAGGCGTCGCGCTGGATGTCGCTGGCGGAAATCAGCGCGGTCAGCACATGGTCGCGTTCGCGGAAATTGTTGCGGCGGAAGGTGACCGACCCGCTCTGTTCCTGCGTGCCCAGCACCCCGCGCAGCGTCAGGCTTCCTTCGGGCGGAAACAGGTTGCGATGGGTCCAGCTGACCTCCGCGCGATAGCCTTCGCCGGTGCCATAGCCCAGCTCCCCCGCGATCGTACGCAGCGGCGCGGGGCGCAGGTCCACCGCCAGATCGACATGCTCGCCATCGCCCGCGTCGGTCGGGGTCAGCGATACGCTGGAGACGAGACCCGTGGCGACCAGGGCGCGGCGCAGATCCTCGACGTCCGAGGCCTTGAAGCGATCGCCCGGATCAAAGCGGGCGATGCTCTGCACATGGGCGGCGTCGAACAGGCGGTCGTCGTTCAGCCGGATCGCGCCGAAGCGGCGATAGCCGCCGGAGGTAATGACGATGTCGAGGTCGCCCTTGCGGGTTTCATGGTCGATCCGCACGTCCGGCTCGCCGACCTTGGAAAAGGGAAAGCCCTGTTCCAGCAGCGCGGTCGCGAGTGACTGGCTGGCGGCGAGAATATTGTCGGCATCGACCGGATCGCCGACCTTGACGGTAAAGGCGTCGCGCAGCTTCGGCTCATTGGGTCCGGTGTCGGCCAGTCCCTCCAGATCGACCGAGGACAGCAGATATTGAACGCCCGGCGCGGCGTTCAGGCGGGCGCGGATGCGGTCCGCGCCGGCGAGCGGCGCGAGGATGCGGCCCCGGATGCGCGCGGCGTAATAGCCTTTCGCGCGCAGCAGCCGGTCGAGCAGTTCGCGGTCCTCGTCCAGTCGCCGGTCGATCTGCGCCAGGTTGGCGGTCTTTTTCCGTCCCGCCACGAGCGCCGACAGCCCGTCGAAGCGGAGGGTGAAGGCGTCATCGGCGATGCCGTCCAGCCCGCGCAGTTCGACATCATAGCGCTTCGCCTCCGTGACGTCGCCGGTGGCGAGCTGGTCAGCGTCCGGCGTCGCGGCTTCGTCGGCCATTTGCGGCGCGGGTTCCTCGGCCGGTTCGACGGGATCGTCAGGCTGCGCGACCAGTGGCGGCGGCGGGGTGTCGACGGCGCCAAGGTCGGGCCAATCGACGCCGATGTCCGGCATCGCGTCGAGCGACCGGGGATCAAGTATGCGCGGGTCGGGCGGCTGGACGACGGGCGCGACTTCCTGCCCGGCGGCGGCGGCAGGCAGCAGCAGGACACAGCAAAGTCCCGCAACCAAGGCACGCGAACCGACCGGCATCGGCCCATCTAGACCAAAGCAGGCGGAAAGCGCCAGCCATCACGGCAAAGCGCGCGGTAAGATGCGTGCAGAAAGCCTGTGGCGCGGGTCAGAAAGTCGCGCTGAGGCGGTCCATCAGCATGCGGGCGGGGCCGGCGTCGATCGCCTGCACCGGGCTGGCCATGCGGTCCATGCGGTCCTGGAGGCGCAGCACCCGGCCGTAGAGTTCCTCGCTCCCCTCGATCAGGGCGCGGGCGGCGAAGGGGAAGCCGGCGGACAGGGCGGGGTCTGTGCCCGCGGCGTTACCCAGGCGGTACTTTTCGTCGAGCAGATCGACCTCGGTCAGTTCGCCGCGCTGCCAGGCGCGCTGGCTGAGCAGCCAGGCGATGATATGCATCAGCCGGGTCGTGACCTTCAGAGATTCACACGTGAAAGCAACACGTTGCAGCGGGTCCATCGCCGGCTGATCGTCGCCGGAATGGAAATAGGATCGCGCCTCATCAGCCATGACCATGGCCTCGACATAGAGGCCATCGACCAGGCGACGGTGGAGACCGCGATCTAGGGACGGATTGCGCTGCATGTCTTCCTGCTGACACAATCCGGGCGATTTGTCAGGCCCCGGCGGCCTCGGTTCGTCGCCTCAAATCGCACTGTCCCAAACAGGATCAGTTACCGCGCCGTTAACCATGACCCCGGTTTCCCGCTGATTTCAGGCGATGATGTCGGGCACCAGTGCGTCTTCCAGCGCGGCGATTTCATCGCGCAGGCGCAGCTTGCGCTTCTTGAAGCGGGCGATCTGCATCTGGTCGCTCGCGCCCGCGTCGAGCAGCGCAACGATCGCGCCGTCGAGATCGCGATGCTCCTGCCGCAGCAGTTCCAATCGACGCATGATGTCTTCGCGGCTCATCCGTTCTGCCCTTCGCGCCCTGCCCGCCCCTGACCAGCCCTTGCGATAGCCGCTCGCCCGGATTCGGACCATCGCAAATTTGCTGTCCGCTGTCGCAAAAGCGTAATCTTCGCGAGACAGCGGCCGCGTTCCATGTTCTACTTCGTCGTCCATCACCCTCGTAGGAGAATGTCATGGAAAATAGCCACATTTCAGCTCTTTCGGCCAAGCATGCCGGACTCGACGCGCGACTCAAAGCGGAGACGAGTCGTCCCCTGCCCGACGCGATCCTCATCGCTACGATCAAGAAGCAGAAATTGCGGCTGAAAGAAGCCATGGCCGCGCAGCATTAAGGCTGCGCCAACGGCGATAGCGGCGTCCTGAGGACGCCGCGTCGCTAGTTTTATCGAAGGAAGAGACCTGCTTTCAGCGGCCGCGAATGTTCGCCGATCGCAGATAGTCGGGAATAAGCGCCTTGCTCGTGCCGCTGACCGGCTTGCGGGCCAGTTGCGGATCGATCTGTTCGTCGAAGGCGACGCCGATCTTGTCATCGCGCGCCCAGGCGACAGCCCCCAGCACGCGGCCGATGCCGCGCAGTTCGAGCGCAATGCGCGTCCCTGCGACCACGGGCCGTTCGCAATCGGCCATAAGGCCGGTGGCGGACAGGTTGCGAACCCGCGCCTTGCCGAGCGGCATGCCGTCCAGCGTGGTCAGCGTGGTCAGCAGAAACAGGCTGTCACGCGGCGCAGAACGCGCGGGACCCCGGTCGGCAATCTGGTCGTCTTCGGACATCAAGCACAATTCCGCATAGGCACCTTAAGATGCTGGCAGACTGCACGGATATCGTGGAAAAACGGTTAATCGTCTCGTGAGATCTTTTCCTGCCGCTCGTGACGCTCCTGCGCCTCGACGGTCATGGTCGCGATCGGGCGGGCTTCCAGACGACCGAGCGAAATGGGTTCGCCTGTGACCTCGCAGTAACCATATTCGCCTTCCTCGATCCGGCGGATGGCCGCGTCGATCTTGGAAATCAGCTTGCGCTGGCGATCTCGCGTGCGCAGCTCGATCGACCAGTCGGTCTCACTGGAGGCGCGGTCATTGAGGTCCGGTTCGCGGAGCGGCTCGTTTTGCAGGACCGCAAGCGTGCCCTCCGCTTCGGCCAGTATCTGCTTCTTCCAGTCGAGCAGGCGTTGCCTGAAATATTCGAGCTGGCGGGGGTTCATGAACTCCTCGTCAGCCGAGGGGCGATAATCCGACGGTAGAATAACGGCAGATTTCTGCGGGTTTTCCCCGTCTCGATCGGCATTAAGGAGCGATGCCATCTGGCTCTCCGAATCGAAAAGTTCCCAGCGCTGAAAGTTCCGGGCGCCACATCAGGTGGTTGAGGCCGCCTAATAGCCAGCGCGGAGGGGCGACACAAGCGCGCTTTGCTAGGGCTTGCCTTCATTTGATCGCAGTTCGATACGGGCGCTGGGCCGAACGCGAGCGAAGAACTTCGCAAGGATAGGGTCGCACCCCGAATCTTGCGCAAACAGGGCCTTGGGATAACGACCGACAGAGGCGCCGTTCCATAGTGGGACATTAACCATTTCCCTTGATCGGCCCGATGGATTTCCTTTCCGTTACAAGCGACAATCAGGGTTAACGTCGTTGCAGTTAACGCTTTCTTTTGCGTTTCTACACAATAGCACCAGCCTCGATCGGCCCGTCTTTTCGGCAACCGATCCAGGGGCAATAACCAAAGAGTGGATCCTATGTCGGTTCGAATGGCTCTCGCGAAATTGTGCGCCTGCACCTGTGGCGGCGCCCTGATCGGTGGCGGCGCCGTGCATGTCGCGGAGTCGGCGCGGCCGGCAGTCGTCTACAGCTCGAAGAGCTCCAAGAAGGCGATCCCGCGCAAGCGCTACGCCGTGCGGACCGTCAAGCGCAAGGTCGTGCGCACCGTGGTCACGAAGACCGCGCCGGTGACCGTCACGGTCGTCAACCAGCCCGCGCCCATTCCCATGCCCGCGCCGATGCCGCAGGAAATGCCGGTGATGTCGGGCGGCGGCGGCGCTGTGCCGGTGGTCATGGGCGGCGGCGGCTTTGGCGGCGGCGGCTTCATGGGCGGCTTCTTCGGCGGCGGCGGTGGCGGCAGCGGTGGCGGCGGCTCGACCATCTCGGTCGAAATCGACAACTCGAACCAGAACAGCAGCGGTGGCGGCGGTGGCGGCGGCGGCGGCGGTGGTGGTGGCGGCGGGAACGGCAACGGTCCCGGTCACGATCATGGCGACCATAGCGGCTGCCATCATGGTGGCGGCAGCAGCAACGGCTCCAGCCATGGCGGCGGTAGCAGCAATGGCTCCAGTCACGGTGGCGGTAGCAGCAACGGCTCCAGTCACGGTGGCGGTAGCAGCAATGGTTCCAGCCACGGCGGCGGTAGCAGCAATGGCAGTAGTCATGGCGGCGGCAGCAGCAACGGAAGCAGCGCCGGCGGTGGCGGCGGTGGCGGCGGCGGCGGCGGTGGCGGCGGTGGCGGCGGTGGCGGCGGCGGCGGCGGCGGTGGCGGCGGTGGCGGCGGCGGCGGTGGCGGCGGTGGCGGCGGCGGCGGTGGCGGCGGCGGCGGTGGCGGCGGTAGTAGCTTTGGCACCAGCGGTGGCGGCGGCGGTGGCGGTGGCGGCGGAAGCAGCAACGGCAGCAGCCACGGATGCGGCGGCAGCGGCGGATGCGGCAGCAGCGGCGGCGGAACGGACGTCCCGGCTCCTCCGATGGTCCTGCTGTTCGGCGCAGCAGCGGTGGCGCTGGTCGCTCGCAAGCGCTTCGCCGATCGCAAGGCGAAGGCTGCGGCCTGACCCTTCTGCACGTCGAGAACATGAAAAAGGGCGGGTCCGCGAAGACCCGCCCTTTTTGATTCACGCTGCCCCGGATCAGCTTTCGGCGATGATCCGCTCGATTTCCGGCACCGGGTGGTTGGTCAGGTCCTTGGCCAGTTCGCCGACCAGGCGGCTGGCGACTTCCTTGTGATAATGCTTGCGCATTTCGCCGAGCGCCGTGGGCGGGGCGACGATGATGAGCTTTTCATAGTCATTGGCGAAGGCACGACGCTTGAGCAGGTCGGCCGCTTCGGCCGCGAAGCGCTGTTCCTCCAGCACATGGAAGTCGTTTTCGCCCATCGTGCCCTGCGCCGTGCCGACGCCGCGCGACTGGCCGGCGCGGTCGGACGCCTGCTCCAGATGGGAGGGGTTGTCCTGCTGCTTCACCTGCTCCGCTTCCAGATTGGGGTGAACATCGTCACCCTTGTTGCGGAAGAACAGCATTTTGCGCCCATCGGCCACCAGGACCATCGCGTCATGATCGATCTGCATCGACTTCTCCTTTTGTTGTGCGAGGGACCAACGGACGGGAGGACGCGGGGTTGCACGGGCCGTCGCGCGGCGGCATAGCGCTGGCCCATGCACGACATCCGCTTCATCCGCGAAAATCCTTCCGCTTTCGACGCCGGCCTGGCCCGGCGTGGCCTGTCGCCGCTGAGCGCCGAACTGCTGGCGCTCGACGCGCGCAGCCGGGCGCTCAAGACGCAGTTGCAACAGGATCAGGCGCGCCGGAACGAGGCGAGCAAGGCGATCGGCCAGGCGATGGCGGCGAAGGACGCGGCCAAGGCCGATGCGCTGAAGGCCGAGGTCGCCGCGATCAAGGACGCGATGCCAGCCAAGGAGGCCGAAGAGAGCGCCGTCACGCAGCAGGTGCAGGCGATGCTGGCGGCTATCCCCAACCTGCCGGCCGACGACGTGCCCGAAGGCGCGGACGAAGAGGGCAATGTCGAGGTGATGCGCTGGGGCAGCCCCCGCGATTTCGACTTTGCGCCGCAGGACCATGCCGATTTCGGGCCGGCGCTGGGGCTGGATTTCGAGGGCGGCGCGCGGCTGTCGGGTGCGCGCTTCACGGCGCTGCGCGGCCAGATGGCGCGGCTGCACCGGGCGCTGGCGCAGTTCATGCTGGACCGGCAGTCGGGCGAGAATGGCTATGAGGAGACCAATCCGCCGCTGCTGGTTAAGGATGAAGCGCTGTTCGGTACCGGGCAGTTGCCCAAGTTCGCCGAGGATTTGTTCAAAACCACGGACGGCCGCTGGCTGATCCCCACGGCCGAGGTCAGCCTGACCAATCTGGTCAACGACCAGATCGTGCCGCTCGACAAGCTGCCGATGCGGCTGACGGCGCTGACGCCCTGTTTCCGCTCCGAAGCCGGATCGGCCGGGCGGGATACGCGCGGGTTCATCCGCCAGCATCAGTTCGAGAAGGTCGAGCTGGTCGCGATCTGTGAACCCGAGCAGTCGGAGGCCGAGCATGACCGCATGTGCACGGCGGCCGAGGGCGTGTTGCAGGCGCTGGAGCTGCCCTATCGCAAGATGCTGCTCTGCACCGGGGACATGGGCTTTGGCGCGCGCAAGACCTGGGATCTGGAAGTGTGGCTGCCGAGCCAGCAGACCTATCGCGAGATCAGCTCGGTTTCCAACTGCGGCGACTTTCAGGCGCGGCGCATGAATGCGCGCTACAAGCCGGAGGGCGAGAAGCAGACGCGCTTCCTGCATACGCTGAACGGGTCGGGCCTGGCGGTCGGGCGGACGCTGGTGGCGGTGCTGGAGAATTACCAGCAGGCGGACGGCAGCGTGACCGTGCCGGCGGTGCTGACGCCCTATATGGGCGGTGTTACCACGCTGACGCCGCGCTGAGGCTGGCACCGGCGGCGGCGGTGCGCTAGGTCGTTGCGAATGCTGCGTTCCCGCCTCTTGCCGGCCACCGCCCTTCTCGCGCTGGCGGCCTGCGTCCCGCCCGAGGCGAAGCGCGCGTCCGACACGCCGCCGCCCAGGCTGGACGCGCCCGCCGTCGAACTGGCCGAGCCGGAACCCGTGTGGGCCGCGCAGCAGGTCGTGCCCAATGCGCAGATGGTGGCAGCGTCGACCTATATCGTGCAGCCCGGCGACACGCTGCGCGGCATCGGCAACCGCACCGGCGCGGGATCGGAGATGATCGCGAAGGCGAACGGGCTGGTCCCGCCCTATCTGATCCGGCCGGGGCAGAAGCTCAAAGTGCCCGCCGGGCGCTATCATCTGGTGGCGGAGGGGGAGACCGGCATCGCCATCGCGGCGGCCTATGGCGTGCCCTGGATGCAGGTGGTGGACGCCAATGGCCTCACGGAACCCTATGCGCTGCGGCGGGGGCAGAGGCTGCTGCTGCCCGTGAAGCCGGGCGCGCAGTCGATGGAAGAGCGCGCGGCGGCGTTCCGGATTTCGATCGACGATGTGCTGACCGGCGGACAGCCTGCCGCAGCGGAAGACGCGCGCCCTGCCCTCGCCTCGACCCAGCCCAAGCCCCTGCCCGCCAACAAGCCGGCCGCCACGCCGACCAGCTTCGCGGGCAGCTTCGCCTGGCCGGCGAAGGGGACGATCCTGTCGCGCTTCGGGCCGGGCGCGAGCGGGGCGAAGAACAACGGCATCGACATAGCCGTGCCCGCCGGAACGCCGATCCGCGCGGCGGCGGACGGGGTGATCGCCTATGCCGGCGATCAGGTGGCGGTGTTCGGCGGGCTGGTGCTGATCCAGCATGGCGGCGGCTGGGTCAGCGCCTATGGCCATGCCGCCCGCGTCGACGTGGTGCGCGGGCAGAAGGTCGCCAAGGGACAGGTCATCGGCCTGTCGGGCGACACCGGCTATGCCAGCCAGCCGAAACTGCATTTCGAACTGCGCAAGGACCGTGTGCCGGTCAATCCTTTGGGGCAGCTGCCTGCCCAATGAAGGTGAAGCGGCCCTATGCATCGCCCGAGGCCGGTTTCCTGCGGCGGCGGTCCTCCATGCCGATCTGGCTGGACCTGAGCTGGCGGGTGGTGCTGGTGCTGGGGCTGTTCGTGACCGTGCTGGCGTTGCACTGGTTCGGGCGCGCGGGGCTGAAGGACAATCTGGACAACCAGATCAGCTTCATCGACGTGCTGTATTTCACCACGGTCACGATCACGACCGTGGGCTATGGCGACATCGTGCCGGTGACGCCGGAGGCGCGGCTGTTCGAGGCGATCTTCGTGACGCCGATCCGGCTGTTCGTCTGGCTGATCTTTCTGGGGACGGCCTATTCGCTTTTCATCCGAAACATCGTCTACAGGTGGCGCATGGCGCGTATTCAGGCCGATCTGCACAATCATATCGTCGTCGCGGGCTTTGGCACCAGCGGGCAGGAGGCGGTCGTCGAACTGCTGGCGCGCGATGCTGATCCGCGCCTGATCGTCGTCGTCGACCAGAGCGAAAGCGCGCTGGAACAGGCCGAGCAGTTGGGCTGCAACGTGCTGTGCGGCGATTCGACGCGGGACCGGACGCTGCGCGACGTGGCGATCCACCGCGCCTGCCACATGATCGTGTCGGCCGGACGCGACGACACGTCGATCCTGATTACGCTGACCGCTCGGCATCTGGCCCCCGATGTGCCGATCAGCATCGTGGTCAAGAATGACGACAACGAACTGCTGGCGCGGCAGGCGGGCGCGAACACGGTCATCAATCCGGCCAGCTTCGCGGGGCTGCTGCTGGCGGGCAGCACCACCGGGCGGCATCTGGCGGACTATATGGCGGACCTGGCGGCGTCGGACGGCCGGGTAAAGCTGAACGAGCGGCTGGTGACGGCGGAGGAAGTCGGCACGTCGCTGCATGACCTGCGCACCGGGCGGGGCGTGCGCATTTATCGCAACGAACAGCCCTATGGCTTTTGCGAGCCGGAAGTCGAGCGGCTGGAGCCGGGCGACATCATCATAGAGATCGTGCAGCGGCTGGGCGGCTGAGGGCGCAGCCTTCGCGCCATCGACGAACAGATGCGCGCGGACGACCAACGACAGATTTTGTTGCACGGCAGCAACAACGCGCAATATTCGTCATGCGAACAGCCGAGCGCAGCAATAGTCGTTTGTGCGCAAGTCACGAAAGCGCAACACTCCACTTCAGGGACAATCTAGTGGGGTTACAACATGCGCTTGAAGAGCGCGCTGCTTTGCAGCGCAATAACGCTTGCCGGTTTCGCGTCGGTGCCTGCTTATGCGCAAACCGAGCCAGCCGCCGATGGCGGCGCTGATATCATCATCACCGGATCGCGCATCCGCCGTGATCCGACCGATCAGGACAAGCCCGTCCTGACCGTCGATCAGGCGTCGATCGCCAAGACCGGCCTCACCTCCATTGCCGATGTGCTGCAACGCATCCCGAGCGCGGCGGGCGGCCTCAACACCAAGACCAACAATGCCGGCAATATCGGCGGCCCGCCGGACGGCACCGGCGTCAGCTCCGGCTCGGCCGAAATCGATCTGCGCTATCTGGGCGCGAAGCGGACGCTCGTGCTGGTGGACGGCATGCGCTACGTCAATGGTTCGGCGGCGGGCGGCATTCCCGCCTCGGTCGACCTCAACACCATCCCGCAGAGCATGATCGAGCGGGTCGAGGTGCTCCAATCGGGCGCATCGCCGCTCTACGGGTCGGACGCGGTCGCGGGCGTGGTGAACATCATCACCAAGCAATCGCAGAAGGGCCTCGACATGTCGGCCCAATATGGCCAGTTCCGCCAGGGCGACGGCGAGACGTTCGATCTCAACGCCAGCTACGGCATTCAGAGCGACCGCGTTTCCGTGGTGTTCGGCGGCAATTATGTGAAGCAGCAGGGCGTGCGCACGTCCGAGCGCTCGATCTCGCAATGGCCGGCGGCGGGCGGCACGAGCTGCGCCGATGGCGGCTGCTCCAGCGCCATCCCCAATGGCCGCTATGACGTGCTGGGCAGCAGCTATACGCTGATCAGCCCGGTCATCGGCCGCAATCCGACGCTGGCGGATTTCCGCCCTTATGGCGGCAATAATGTCGACGGCTTCAACTTCGCGCCGTACAATTATCTGCTGACGCCGTCGGAGCGCTATGGCGCGTTCCTGAACGCGAAGATGGAGTTTTCCGACGCCGTCTCGCTGCGCACCCGCCTGGTCTACCAGCATCGCGAATCGACCACGCAGGCGGCGTTCCTGCCGCTGTTCATCGGCCCCGACGCGGGTAACGGCAATCTGCTCGACACCATCTCCGTCGATGCGACCAACCCCTATAATCCGTTCGGCGTGACGCTCTCGTCCGGCGCGGACGGCAGCGCGGCGAACTATTCGACGATCCGTCGCCGCTTCGTCGAGGGCGGGCCGCGCACGTTCAGCCAGAGCGTCGACACGATGAGCATGGAAGCCACGCTGGAAGGCAAGTTCGATGTCGGCGACAAGACGTGGTACTGGGACGTCAACGGCACCTATGGCACCAACAACGCGCATCAGGTGTTCACCGGCAACCTGAACGCCGCCAAGCTGGCGCGCGCGCTCGGCCCGGTGGCGAACTGCACCGGCGACTGCGTGCCGTTCAACATCTTCGGCGGCGCGGGTTCGATCACGCAGGCGATGCTGGATTATGTGACCTTCGACGAGAAGGACCGCAGCGAACAGCAATTGTGGGACGTGACCGCCAACCTGTCCGGCGACCTGTTCGACCTGCCGGCCGGTCCGGTCGGCTTCGCGATCGGTTATGAGCATCGCGACCAGCAGGCGTCCTACACGCCCGACTCGATCATTACCCAGGGCCTGGGCGCGGACGTGCCGACCAGCCCGGCGCGCGGCGGCTTCAACGTCGATGAAGTCTATGGCGAGCTGCGCATTCCGATCCTGTCGGACACGCCCTTCTTCCAGAAGCTGGAGCTGGACGGCGCGGCGCGCCATTCCAACTATTCCAGCTTCGGCAGCAACACGACCTACACGATTTCGGGCCTGTGGAAGCCGACCAAGGACCTGTTGCTGCGCGGCGGCTATGCCGAAAGCCTGCGCGCGCCGAGCATCGGCGAACTTTATGCCGGCCGTTCGCGCACCGACGCGACGATCAACGACCCCTGCACCAATGTCGCGGGCAGCCCGTGGCAGACCAACCCGACGGTGCAGGCGAACTGCATCGCCAATGGCGTGCCGGCCGAGGGTACCTATGCCGAGCCGCAGGGCGGCCAGCTAGGCGTCTTCTCGCAGGGCTTCACCGGCCTGAAGCCGGAAACGTCGAAGACCTGGACGGCGGGCGGCGTCTACAGCCCGGCCTGGGCGCGTGACGGCTTTGCCAGCGCGTTCAGCATCGAGGTCAATTATTACGACATCACGCTGAAGAACGCGATCGACTCGGTGCCCGCCACGCTGACGTTGCAGCGTTGCGCGTTCGAGGCGGACCCGATCAGCTGCGCGGCGATCACCCGCACGGGCAGCGGCGCGGTGGCCGGCATCGACGGCGTGTTGCAGAATCTGAACGCCATCGAGACCAACGGCATCGACGCCACGCTGCTGTTCCGTTCCAAGCCGATGGGCGACGGCACGGTGGGCCTGACCGTCAACGCCGCGCGCCTGCTGAAATACAATATCAGCCCGCCGGCGGACCTGAACGCGCCGACGATCAAGTGCGCCGGCACCGAGCGTTGCGGCGCCAGCGACCAGGCCTATCCCAAGTTCAAGGCGACCGCGACGATCGACTGGTCGACCGACGGCTGGGGCCTGTCGCTGACCGGCCGCTACATCAGCAAGGTCACGGAAACCGACGGCAACGTCATGGGCACCACCGTCTATGGCGACATCCAGGCCTATTTCTCGCCCGCCTGGATGGACCACCGCACCCGCCTGACGCTGGGCGTCAACAATCTGTTCGACAAGGACCCGCCGCTGTGCGGCACCTGCGACGGCGCGAACTTCGACACGACGACCTACGACGTGCCGGGCCAGTTCGGCTATGTCCGCCTGTCGTTCAAGATGTAACGGGAAGCCCCCCTCCCCTTCAGGGGGGAGGGGCCTACTCGTCTGCGGCATCACGCTCTTGCCCCCTATCCAGCGTGAACCGGCTGGCATCGAGCGCTTGCAGTGCGCTTCACATGGTGCGATTTTCTGGCCATGTCGCTCCGAATACTCTTCGTCGCCTTCTTGCTGGTATTCGCCGTTTCAGCCCCCGACCAACTGCTCGCGCAAAATAAAGACACAGACCCGGTCTATAAAATTCGTGGTTACATAGATGCCCATTGGGAATATCCATCCCTGATAAGCAAGGACATTCCAGAGCATCATGTCGTTCCATTTTTATTACTGGAACCCAAATGGGACAAAAAATACAACAGACTTTCTCCAGTTAATCCCAGCAACAAAAACCCGGCCTGCCTAAAAATTTCGGGGATCGGTCATTTAAGAAGCCGTGATCCCGATCGTCGCCCAAATGACAAATACTTCATTTTCACCAAAGTATTTTCACTTCAGATCGTCCCATCCCTGTCACATTGCACTGCGCAGGATGGGACTTTGCTCCACGGTTGAACCTGAAGTCGTCGCTCCGCCCACCCTGCCAAAATCAGCTTCGCGGCGCACACTGAAGTCGTGCCGCTGGTAATTGCCGCAGTTTTTCCCTATGTGCGCGCGCAATCATGGCAACGCGACTCCCCGAAGCCCCCAAGGTGGGCATGGTGTCGCTCGGCTGTCCCAAGAATTTGGTCGACTCCGAGCGTATCCTGACGAAACTCCGTTCCGACGGCTACGCCATGTCGGCCGACTATGCCGGCGCGGACGTGGTGCTGGTCAATACCTGCGGGTTCCTCGATTCCGCCAAGGAGGAGTCGCTGGAGGCGATCGGCGAGGCGATCGCGGAGAATGGCCGTGTCATCGTCACCGGCTGCATGGGCAAGGAGGCGGAGGTGATCCGCGCCCGCTTCCCCAATGTGCTGGCCGTCACCGGCGCGCATCAATATGAGGAAGTGGTGGGGGCCGTGTACGAGGCGGCGCCGATGCCGCCCAACGCCTTCATCAATCTGGTGCCGGACGCCGGCCTGAAGCTGACGCCGCGGCATTACAGCTATCTCAAGATTTCGGAGGGCTGCAACCACCGCTGCTCCTTCTGCATCATCCCGGCGCTGCGCGGCGATCTGGTCAGCCGGCGGCCTGACGCGATCCTGCGGGAAGCGGAGAAACTGGTCGAGGCGGGGACGAAGGAACTGCTGGTCATCAGCCAGGACACGTCCGCTTACGGCATCGACATCCGCAAGGAGCCGCGGATGTGGAAGGGAAGCGAGGTCGTGCCGCACATGACCGATCTCGCCCGCGAACTGGGCAGGATCGCGCAGCAGGCCGACGCCTGGGTGCGATTGCACTATGTCTACCCCTATCCCCATGTCGATCAGGTCATCCCGCTGATGGCGGAGGGGCTGATCACGCCCTATCTCGACATCCCGTTCCAGCATGCGAGTCCCTCGGTGCTGCGGATGATGAAGCGGCCCGCCAATGAGGCGAAGGTGCTGGACCGGCTGCGCAGTTGGCGCGGCGTGTGTCCCGACATCGCGATCCGGTCGACCTTCGTGGTCGGTTTTCCGGGCGAGACCGAGGCGGACTTCGCGTATCTGCTGGAATGGCTGGACGAGGCGCAGCTGGACCGTGTGGGCGCGTTCCGCTTCGAGCCGGTGGAGGGCGCGGCCGCCAATGACTTGCCGGGCGCGGTGCCCGAAGAGGTCAAGGAAGAGCGCTACCAGCGGATCATGGAAAAGACCGCCGCGATCAGCGCCGCGAAATTGCAGGCGAAGGTCGGCCGGGTGCTGCCGGTGATCGTCGACGAGATCGGCGAGCCGGACGAGGAGGATGGCTCCATCGGCGCAACCGCGCGCAGCCAGGCCGATGCGCCGGAGATCGACGGGCATGTGTTCCTGCGCGATGTAGCGGCGGATCTGAAGCCCGGCGACATTCTGAATGTCGAGATCGAGGATGCCGACGAGCACGATCTGTACGGTGCGCCGGTTTAGAGCGACCAGCGTTAAATCGGGACCACCTCACAAGCCGTTCACCCTGAGCGAAGTCGAAGGGATCAGCTGAGCCGCAAGCGAAGCTCCTTCGCTTAGCTCAGGGGAAGGCTTCGACTTCGCTCAGCCCGAACGGGGTTGGTGTGTTTACCGCACCACGAACGCATCCTGATATTCGGTCTTCACCGCATTGCGCATCGCTGCGTCGACCGGCAGGGCGACATCGTAGCTGCCCTCGGCATAGGGGCCGGCGCTATAGGGGCCGACGACCACAGTGACGCCGTCGATCAGCTTGCCGTCCTTCGATGTCGGGACGATCGCTTCCTTGAGCGGGTCGATGCATTTGGTGAAATCATCGTCGCCGGGTACGACCGGCTCGCCGCGCTTTGTCGCTCGCTGCTTGTCGAGTTCCGCGCAGAAGCGATCATGGATGGCGGCACCGAACGCCTTTTCCGATGTCCACAAGGCCGCCGTGCTGGTTTCGGCCCGGCGCGCCTTGTCCCACAGCACGATATCATAGCCGGTCATGCCGTGCGCGCCGCCGGTGTAGACATAGCTTTCCGCCTCCAGCGCCAGAAAACGCGGGGTGTCGGCCGTGACGGTCCAGCGGGTTTCCAGGCTGTGCGGGCGGAAGGGATAGCCGTTCTTCTTCGCCTCGGCCGCGTCCGACTGCGCCATTTTGAGCGCATCGGCCTGCGCTTGTTTCATGCGCGCACCAAAACGCTCGACCAGCGCGGGCACCGCCGCCGCCTGGGCGGGATAGGCATAGGTAAATTCGAGTTGCGGGCCATTGTCCTTCTTCTCGAAGGGCTTGGCGGGCGGCGCGGGTTCGGGCGTGCCGGACATCCGGTCGGCGAACTGCGTCGCCGCATTGCCGGCCAGATGATTGCCCTGCGGCTGCGGATCGCCCGAACAGGCGGCCAGCAATATGGTGATGGCCAGCGCGCCTGTCTTACCCGTCATAACGTCCCTCAACTCCTGTCCTTCAATGCTTGCGTGCGGCCTGACAGCGCTCACTCACCGCCTTGCGCGCGAATTCGCTGCTCATCGCCTCGCCGGCATTGGGCCAGCCCTCGGCGATCAGCGCCTGTTCCACCGCATGGGCGCGGTCATAGCGTCCGCTGTCCGCCAGCGCATAGGCCCGCTCACGCGCGGCGCGCAGGCCGCGATCCTGGTTCTCGATCATCATCCTTCTCCTTGTTTTATGAGCCTTTGGCGTAATTTGCGCATTCCTTGGGCCAGAGCTTTGGCCTACAGATTGGCGCATGTTCAAATATGCCGATCTCCTGAAAGTTGACAACAACCAGCCCGCCCGTTCGATCCGACTGATCGACGTTTCGACATTCGATGCCTGGCTTTCGTCGCAGCCGGAACCCGTTCGGGCGATGGTCGCGGCGCATCGGTTCAAGGGCAAGGCGAACGAAGTCGCGATCCTGCCCGGCGCGACTCAGGCCGACTGGTCAGCGGTGGCGGGCGTGGCGAGCCTCGACACGCTGGGTCCCTGGTGCCTTGCCAAGCTGGCCGAGACCCTGCCGGAGGGGAGCTATCGCATTGATGGCGCGGGACCGGGGGCAGCGGCGCTGGGCTGGCTGAGCGCGCAGTATCATTTCGACCGCTATCGCAAGGACGAGCATGCCGGGCCGCGCGTGCTGCTGACGAGCGAAGCGGCGCGGATCGACGCGATCGTGCGCATGGCGGAGGCGGTCGCGCTGGTGCGCGATCTGGTGAATACGCCCGCGGCCGACATGGGACCGGCGGAGCTGGAGGAGGCGGCGCGTGGCGTTGCCGAACTGTTCGGCGCGTCCTTCCATGTCGTGCGCGGCGATGCGCTGGAACAGGGCTATCCGATGATCCATGCCGTGGGGCGTGCGGCCGAACGGCATTATGCGCCGCGCCTGATCGAATTTACCTGGGGCAATCCGGCGCACCCGAAAATCGCGATCATCGGCAAGGGGATCAGCTTCGACACCGGCGGCCTCGACATCAAGCCGTCCTCCGCCATGCGGCTGATGAAGAAGGACATGGGCGGCGCGGCGCATGCGCTGGCGCTGGCGCGGCTGGTGATGGGGGCAAACGTGCCGATACGCCTGCACCTGCTGATCCCGGCGGCAGAAAACGCCATCAGCGGCGGGGCTTTCCGGCCGGGAGACATATTGGCGAGCCGCAAGGGGCTGACCGTGGAGATCGGCAATACCGACGCCGAAGGGCGGCTGGTGCTGGGCGACGCGCTGACCCGCGCGGGCGAGGAAACCCCCGAGCTGGTGATCGACTTCGCGACGCTGACCGGCGCGGCGCGGGTTGCGGTGGGGCCGGACCTGCCCGCCCTGTTCGCCAATGACGATGCGCTGGCCGCCGATATCGAGCGCGCCGGAACCGCCGTCGACGATCCGTCCTGGCGACTGCCGCTGTGGGACCCCTATGCCGATATGCTGAAATCGGACGTGGCGGACATCAACAATGCCGGAGAAGGCGGTTTCGCCGGCGCCATCACCGCCGCGCTGTTCCTGCGACGGTTCGTGCCGGAGGGCGCGTTGTGGGCGCATTTCGACACCTTCGCCTGGCGCCCGTCGGCCAAGCCCGGCCGGCCCAAGGGCGGCGACGCGCTGGGCCTGCGCGCGGCCTTCGCCCTGCTGGAGGCACGCTATAGCCGAAGCGCCTAACGGAAAAGTCACCCTGTCTCTTCCGTTACGCAACCGGATTGGCACTGGTGCGTTTCCCGGGACATGAACGCGCACTCAGCACCAGATCAGCTACGGATCGAGCGCCCCGCCACCAAATCGCTGGGCAGCTGGATGCGGACGCTGGTCGACTATGTCCGATCGGGCAAGCCCGACCTCACCAACCGCCAGATGGCGCTGATGATGACGGTCTATATCGACAGCGGCCCGCACACCGTGCGCGGTCTGGCCGAGACGCTGAACGTGTCGAAGCCGGTCATCACCCGCGCGCTCAACAAGCTGTCGGCGCTCGGTTATCTGCGGCGGGAGCGCGATGTCGCCGATCGTCGCAATATTTTCGTCGCCCGGACGTCCAAAGGGGTGGAATTCCTTGACGCCTTTCACAATTTCATCGCAGGAACCGCCCGCGATGAAAGTCCAGAATTCCCCCGCGCAAGTCGCACCGCCTGACCGGATACGCTTCCGCCTGACCGGCCGTTCGGTCGCGCTCGATCGGCGGGTGCATGCTGTGCGCCCCGACCTGGCCGATGTGTCGCTGGCCGGCACCCTCTTCTCCGCCCATTACGCCCGCGCGGTCGAGATGATCTGCATCGCGCCGGGCACGCCGGTGCTGGCCGCGCCGTCCAAGAGCGCGCAGGCGGTCAGCCAGTTGTTGCGGGGCGAAAGTTTCCATGCGCTGGACGTGACAACTGACTGGACCTGGGGCTTTTGCGGCCATGACGGCTATGTCGGCTATATCCGGCGCGAGGCGCTCGATCGCTATGACGCCGCCGAGCATCGCGTCACCGCCCGCCCCGCCCCGCTGTTCAGCGCGCCCGATTTCAAGGCCCCGATCACCGGCTTCTGGCCGATGGGCGCGCTCTGCTCTGGCCCGATCGAGGGCAACTATGTCGATACCGGCGAAGGTTTTGTCCATCGCCGGCATGTCGCGCCGCTCGAAGCGCTGGAGAGCGATTGGGTCGCGGTCGCTGAGCGCTATCTGGGTCAGCCCTATCTGTGGGGCGGACGCGGCCATCGCGGCGTCGATTGTTCGGGCCTGGTGCAGGCGGCGCTAGCCCAGTGCGGCATCCCGGTTCCGCGCGACACCGACCTTCAGCGCGAAGGCATGGGCAATCCGGTGGCGCTGGATGAGCCGCTGCGGCGCGGGGACTTCGTGTTCTTTCCCGGCCATGTCGGCATCATGATCGACGAGACCCAATTGCTGCACGCCAACGCCCACTGGATGTCCGTCGTCATCGAGCCGCTGGCCGATGTGATCGACCGGCTGCGCCCTGCCCACGAACAGCCCGTTCTCGCCGTTCGGAGAATCACGCCATGACCCCGCTCGTTTTTATTGATGGCGCCGCCGGGACCACCGGGCTGGAGATCGCCGAGCGGCTGGCCCCGCGCGACGATCTGCGCCTGCTGACGCTGTCCGACGACAAGCGCAAGGACGCGATCGCTCGGCGCGAGGCGCTGAACGAGGCGGACGTGGTGATCCTGTGCCTGCCGGATGACGCCGCGCGCGAATCCGTGTCGCTGATCGACAATGACCGGACCGCCGTGATCGACGCCTCCACCGCGCATCGCGTCGCGCCCGGCTGGGTCTATGGCTTCCCCGAACTGGAAGCGGGCCAGCGCGAGAAGATTGCGTCCGCCAAGCGCATCGCCAATCCGGGCTGCTGGCCGACCGGCTTTCTGGCGCTGGTGCGGCCGCTGGTGCTGGCGGGCCTGATCCCCGCCGACTGGCCGGTGACGGTGTCGGGCGCGTCGGGCTATTCCGGCGGCGGCAAGGCGATGATCGCGGAGTTCGAGGGCGCGGACGGCGTCCCCACCGCGTTCCGCGCCTATGGCCTGCCACTGGGGCACAAGCATCTGCCCGAGATGCAGCAATATGCCGGGCTGACCCATGTCCCGCTGTTCGCGCCGGCCGTCGCGGCGGCCTATCGCGGCATGCTGGTGGAAGTGCCGCTGCAACTGGCGGCCATGCCGGGCAAGCCCGCGATCGCGGACATCCACGCGGCGCTCGCCGCCGCCCATGCCGGATCGCCGATCGTCACGGTCGCGCCGCTGGAGCCTGCGCCCGCTGCGCTGCATGTGGAGGATGTCGGCGCGACCGACCGGCTGACGCTGCACGTCTGCGGCGGGGCGGCGAGCGGTCAAGCGCGGCTGATCGCGATCCTCGACAATCTGGGCAAGGGCGCGGGCGGCGCGGCGGTGCAGAATCTCAACCTGCTCGCTGGCCTGCCGGAGACGGCCGGATTGCGCCTCTGACTTAGTGAATGGTCCCCAGCGGCTGTTCGTGACACAGGATCACGATCAGCCGTTCGATCTGACGCCAGCGACAGAAATGAATGTGGTTGCCAAGGTCCCGGCTGCGGTCGGCGCGCGCGGCGGCTTCATAGCCCGCATCATTCCCGAACGCCGCGATCAACGCCGCTGCGTCTTCATAGCTGGAGCGATCGGTCAGATATGGCAGGTGCATGCAACCCTCTATGTCATTGGCCGTTTTCGGCTGTGACGGAGCCGTATCAAGCGCCGTGCCAGATGGGGCGAGCGACGCAATGCCGCAGGTGCGAAGGTGAATGCTGCATTAGCCAAGTCCCGGTGCGGGACAGGCGTGCCGCTGCGGGACGGCGTCGTCCTGTTTCGGGGCGGCTGCAAAGCCGCTGGAAACCCGCCCGGCATCGTGGCAGGGAAGCGCCATGACGAAGGACAAGAACAAGAACGTCAGCGGCGCGGGCGCGTTTATGGCGCTGCTGATTATTGGCGGCACGATCGTCGGCGGGCTGATGGGGCAACCCAGCATCGGGTTGCTGACCGGCGCCGTTCTGGGCGTGCTGATCGCCCTCATCATGTTTCTGCGCGACCGCGCTCGATAAGGATATTCGCATGAGGAAGTTTCTGGTCGCGCTGCTGCTGGTCGTGCTGGTCTGCGGGGGCCTGTTCTGGTTCCTGGCCCGCCCCGATGTCGCGCAGCTCGCGCCCGGCGCGGATGTCGGCCCTGAGCCGCAGTTCACTAGCGGCCGATCGCAGCTGATCCCGACGATCGCCGTCGCCGATGTCCGCCCCTGGGCCGCGAACGAAGCGCCCACCCCTGCCGCCGGTCTGTCCGTGCAGCGCTTTGCCGAGGGCCTGGCGCATCCGCGCTCCATCCTGCGCCTGCCCAATGGCGACCTGCTGGTGGCGGAGACCAACAGCCCGCCGCGGCCGCAGGGCAGCCTCACCGACCGGATCATGGGCTATTTCATGGACAAGGCGGGGGCCGGCGTTCCTTCCGCCAACCGCATCACCCTGCTGCGCGACGCCGATGGCGACGGCAAGGCGGAGGTGAAGACCGCGTTCCTGACCGGCCTCAACTCGCCCTATGGCATGGCGCTGATCGGCGACACGCTGTACGTCGCCAATACCGACGCGCTGATGGCGTTCCCGTACAAGGAAGGCGAGACGAAGATTGCCGCCAAGGGCCGCAAGATCCTGAACCTGCCGGCACAGGCCCCAAACCAGCACTGGACCAAGAGCCTGGTCGCGAGCGACGAGGGGCTGCTCTATGTCGGCGTCGGCTCCAACAGCAACATCGCCGAGGGCGGCCTCGACAATGAAGCCAATCGCGCGCTGGTGCTGGAGGTAAATCCGAAGACCGGCGACTATCGCATCTATGCCGCCGGCCTGCGCAACCCGGTCGGCCTCGCCTTCGAGCCGATCAGCGGAGAGCTGTGGGGCGTGGTCAACGAGCGCGACATGCTGGGCAGCGACCTGGTGCCCGATTTCCTGACCCGCGTGGAGTTTGGCGGCTTCTATGGCTGGCCGTGGAATTACTGGGGCGGCTATGAAGATCGCCGGGTCCAGCCGCAGCGACCCGAAGTGCGCGAATATACCAGGCGGCCCGACTATTCGCTGGGCAACCATGTCGCGCCGCTGGGCCTGGCCTTCGCCACCGGCCAGCAACTCGGCGACAAGTTCGCCAACGGGGCGTTCGTGGGCCTGCACGGCAGCTGGAACCGCAAGCCTGTCTCCGGCTACAAGGTCGTGTTCGTGCCGTTCGCCGCCAATGGCGAAGTCGGGCGCGGCAAGCCAGTCGATGTGCTGGGCGGTTTTCTCGACAAGGATGGCGACGCGCGTGGCCGGCCGGTGGACGTGACCTTCGACGCGAAGGGCGCGCTGCTGGTCACGGACGATGTTGGTGGCGTGGTGTGGCGGGTGGCGAAGAAGCCGTAACTACCCCCCGTTCGCTTCGAGCGGAACGTTTTCTACACCGCCAACCCGTTGCGGCCGGCCAGTTCCACCACATATTGCCACGCGACGCGGCCCGATCGACTGCCACGCTGGGTCGCCCACTGGATGGCTTCGGCAGCATTCACCTCTAGCCCCAGCGGCCGCGCATAGGCTTCGACGATCGCGACATAGGCGCTCTGGTCGATCGCGTGGAAGCCCAGGCTGAGGCCAAAGCGGTCGGACAGCGCCATGCGGTCGTCCACCACGTCGCGCGGGTTCACTGGATCATCCTGCTCGGCCATGTGGCGCGGCACGATATGGCGGCGGTTGGAGGTGACATAGAGCCGCACATTGCGCGGCCGCGCCGCCGTGCCGCCCTGCAACAGCGACCGCAGCGCGCGCGCCTCGCCCGCGCCGCTGTTCTCGTCGAAACCCAGATCGTCGAGGAACAGGACGAACGGCCGATCGACCGTCCCCAGCAGTGCGAACAGTTGCGGCAGGCTGGCGAGATCGCCGATCGCGCATTGCACCAGCGCGACGTCCAGCCCCTCGTCCCGCAGCCGGGTGACGACCGCCGCGACCGACGCCGACTTGCCCGTGCCGCGCGCGCCCCACAGCAGCACGTCATGCGCGGCATGGCCCGACGCATGCCGGCGCGTATTGTCGAGCAGCGCCTGCTTCTGCGCGTCGATGGCGACCAGCCGGTCATAATCGACCCGCTCCATCTCCATGATCGCGCTGAGGCGTCGGCCGTCCCACATATAGGCGGGCGCGGCGTTAAGGTCGGCCGGGGGCGCTGCGGGCGGCGCGATCCGCTCGAGCGCCTGCGCAATACGGATCAGGATATCGTCGTTCATGATCGGGCGCTTAGTCCCCTTGTTCCCCCCCCGCAAGCAAGCGCGGCTTCATCGAACTGACGCAATCCCCTTCTATGTCGCCCCATGGGGGACTATAGGGGGGCTGTGACGATCGCCCAGGCAATCAATTCGACGCAGCTGCGCCGCTATGGCGCGGAGGCGCTGCGCGAGGCTGCGATGCTGATCCGCGCGGGCGAACCCGTCGCCGTGCCGACCGAGACCGTCTATGGCCTGGCCGCCGACGCCACCGACGATCAGGCGGTGGCCGCCATCTATGCCGCGAAGGGCCGACCCAGCTTCAACCCGCTGATCGTCCATGTCTGCGACCGCGCAATGGCCGACCGGCTGGCGCTGTTCGGCCCGTCCGCCAACAAGCTGGCCGCGCGCTTCTGGCCGGGGCCGCTGACGATGGTGCTGCCCATGCGCGAGGGCAACGGCTTGGCCGCGCGCGTGACCGCCGGCCTGCCGACAGTCGCGCTGCGCCATCCCGCCCATCCCGCGATGCAGGCGCTGATCCGCGAGAGCGGCCGGCCGCTCGCCGCCCCGTCCGCCAATCGCAGCGGGTCGATCAGTCCGACGCGGGCCGAGCATGTGCTGGCCAGCCTTGGCGGGCGCATCCGGCTGGTGCTGGACGAGGGACCGACCAATGATGGGCTGGAATCCACCATCGTCGCGCCGGAAAAGGCGCGCGTCCGCCTGCTGCGCCCCGGCCCGATCACCGCCGCGATGATCGAGGAGGCGACCGGCTTGCCGGTCATCGCCGCCGCCCATGACGCCGCGATCGAGGCCCCCGGCCAGCTCGCCAGCCATTATGCGCCGGCCAAGCCGCTGCGGTTGAACGCGCTGCGGCCGCAGGGGGACGAATATCTGATCGGCTTCGGGCTGATGCCCTGTCACATCAATCTCAGCGTGGAGGCGGATTTGCGCGAAGCGGCGGCGAACCTGTTCGCAGCGCTGCACCAGGCCGACGCCAGCGCCGCCGCCAGCATCGCCGTCGCGCCCATCCCGGACGAGGGGCTGGGCGTGGCGATCAATGATCGGCTACGAAGGGCGGCGGCGTAAGGCCCCTGCCCCGTTCCGCAAGCGGAAGGGGGACCAGGTCAGCAGTCGCTATAACCGGCCTCGCGGCACTGCTTGCGGCGCTCCTTCTCCTGCTTCTTGCGCGCCTTGCCTTCCTCGGCTTCCTGCTTGCGCATCTTGCGGCCGTAGTTGCGGTCGGCCTCTTCCTGGCTGGTGGTGGACCAGTCCACGACCTGCGATCCCGCGCGGACCGGCGCGGTGACCACGCTGGCCACCGTCTTCACGCAGCCGGACAGGGAGAGCGCCAACAACGGCGCGGCGAGCAGGATGGTCTTGTTCATTTCTTGCGTCCCCGAAAATAGTGCCGGCGGCCATAGCACAGACGCCATGAACGGCAGACTACCGGATCAGGCCTCGATCCGCTCGGCAAAGCCCTTGCGCAGCTTCGCCAGCTTGGGCGGGATCACCGCCATGCAATATGGGTTCTTCGTGCCGACCCGATCCCAATATTGCTGGTGATAATCCTCCGCCGGATACCAGGGCGCATCGGCTTCGATCGCGGTGACGATCGGCGCGGACTGGTCCGCCTGCGCGCGTTTGATACCGGCGCGCGCGGCCGCTTCCTGTTCGGGCGAGTGCGGGAAAATGGCGGAGCGATATTGCGTGCCCACGTCATTGCCCTGCCGGTTCAGCGTCGTCGGGTCATGCGTCGCAAAGAAGATGTCGAGCAGGTCGCCATAGCTGATGACATCGGGATCGAAACCGATGCGGATCGCCTCGGCATGGCCGGTGCGCCCGGTGCAGACTTCCTCATAGCTGGGGTTGGGCTGCGCGCCGCCGATATAGCCGCTCTCGACCGAGGTGACCCCTTTCAGATTCTGATACACCGCCTCGGTACACCAGAAGCACCCACCGGCCAGCGTTGCGACGTCCTGCGTCATCCACACATCCTTTCAGTTGAAAGGGGAAGATAGGATGCCTCAGGCCGCCGTTCCAGCCTTCTCCGCTTCCGCCAGCGCCGCCAGTTGCCGCGCCTCCGCCCTGGCGCGTTCCTCGGCGACCAGTTCCTTGCGCGACAGCTTGCCGACCAGCGTCTTGGGCAGGCTCGCCCGCACCTCCACCTCCGCCACGCGCTCATGCTTGCCGAGCTGCGGGTTGAGCCAGGCGCGCAGGGCGATGCCGTCCACCGTGTCGTCGAAATCGCCCTCGTCCTGGAGGGTCACGAACGCCTTGGGGCATTCGCCGCGATAGCTGTCGGGGATGCCGATCACGATCGCTTCCTTGACCGCGGGATGATGGTAGAGGATCGCCTCGATCTGGCTGGGGAACACCTTGAAGCCGCCGACCGCGATCATGTCCTTCAGGCGATCGACGATCTTCACATAGCCGTCCTCGTCGATCAGGCCGACATCGCCAGTGCGCAGCCAGCCATCCACGAACACTTCGGCGTCGGCGTCGGGCCGCTGCCAGTATCCCTTCATGATCTGCGGCCCCTTGAACAGCAGCTCGCCCGGCTCGCCCGGCGGCGCGTTCTTGGTCGGGTCCTCGCGATCGACGATCCTAACGAAGGTGCCCGGCACCGGCTGGCCGACCGTGCCGGTCTTGTTCAGGCCCTCATAGGGGTTGGTGCATACCACGGGGCTGCTCTCGGTCAGGCCATAGCCCTCCACCAGTCGCCCACCCGTGACCGCCTCGAACTTCTGCTTCACCTCCAGCGGCAGCGGCGCGCCACCCGAAATACAGACGCGCAACGAGGAGAAATCGATGTTCGGCGTCGCGGGATGATCCAGCAGCGCCTGGTACATGGTCGGCACGCCCGGCAGCGACGTCGCCTTGGTGCGCTGGATCGCGGCCAGCACCTGCACCGCCTCGAACCGCGGCAGCATCACCATCTCGCCCCGATTGAGGACGGTGCGATTGAGCGTGCAGGTGTTGGCGAACACATGGAAGAAGGGCAGCACCGCGATAATCCGGTCGGCCATTTCGTGATGCGGGTCGACCGCCACGATCTGCCGCGCATTGGCGGTCAGGTTCTGGTGGGTCAGCATCGCGCCCTTGGGCGTGCCGGTGGTGCCGCCGGTATATTGCAGCAGCGCCACATCCTCGACCGCGTCGATCGCCACCGGCGCAGGGTCATCGCCATGGCTGGTGAGCTTGGCAAAGCTCATCACGCGCGGGTCATGCGGCACCGTCGCCATCTCGCGCCGCTTGAATAGACGATACAGCACCGACTTGGCCGGTGGCAGCGCCTCGCAGATGGTGCCGACGATCAGCCGCTCCAGCGAACTTTCGTCCAGCACCTTGAGCGCGGTCGGCAGCGTCGCCGTGGCGGACACGGTGAACAGGATCTTCGTGCCGCTATCCTCGACCTGATGGTCCAGCTCGGCGGCGGTGTAGAGCGGGGAGAAGTTGACGACGATCGCGCCGGCCATCAGTGCGCCATAATAAGCCGTCACATAATGGGGGACATTGGGCAGGAACAGGCCGACCCGGTCGCCCTTCTTCACGCCCAGCGCTTGCAGCCCCTTGGCGACGCGGCGGATGCCCGTGAGCATCTCCGCATAAGTGGACTTGCGGCCCATGAAGTCGACCATGACCGCGTCGGGCGCGGCGGCCGCGCTGTCCACGACCATGTCGACCATCGACATCGGCGGGAAGCTCTGCTCCCAGGCCGACGGATGACTATACTGCTCTCTCCAGCGATCTTCTATCTTGTCCATGCCCAAATGCTATGCCCGACGACCACTTTACGCAAGCGTAAAGCAGCGGTCTGACAGCATAAGCGCGGACGCTACGGCAAGCCGTAATCGCTAGGGAAAAGGGATCAGTCGCGCGGCTTGAACGGGTCGAGAATCGCGGCGTCAGCGGCGATCAGGCCGTCGGATTCGCCCTTGAGCGCTTCTTCGGCGCGACGCGCCGCTTCCTCGCGCTCGCGGCGCAATTCCACGATCAGCGCCTCGCGGTCGCCGTCCAGACGCTGGTCGGGCACGATCTCAATGCCGGCCTTCTTCGCCGCCTTGGTCACCAGCGCGTCCAGTTCGCGCTGCGAGCACAGGCCCAGGGTCACCGGGTCCTTCGGCGTGATGTTGCCGATGTTCCAGTGGCTGCGGTCGCGGATCGCCGAAATGGTGGTGCGGGTGGTGCCGATCAGCTTGCCGATCGCGCCGTCCGACACTTCGGGATGGTTGCGCAGGATCCAGGCGATGCCGTCCGGCTTGTCCTGCCGCTTGGAAACCGGCGTGTAGCGCGGCCCCTTGGTGCGGCGGACCGGCTCCGGGCCTTTCAGCATCTTGAGCTTGTAGTCCGGGTTCGCCTCACCCTTGTGGATTTCCTCCATGGTGATCTCATGCGCGCGCACGGGATCGCGGCCGGTATATTTCGTGCTGGCGGTGTCGTCGGCGATCGCCTGCACTTCCAGAATGTGCAGCCCGCAGAATTCCGCGATCTGATCGAAGCTCAGCGCGCTATTGTCGACCAGCCAGCTGGCGGTCGCGTGGGGCATCAGGGGCTGGGACACTGGAACTCTCCGGCATGCAAATACAACAAGGGCCGCCCCTCCCCGGGGCGGCCGCTCTACGGGAGAGATAGTATAGGATGGACGTTCGGGCAAGGAAAACCGGCGAAGCGGCCGCCCTAAGCTGCGCTTTCCAGTACGCAGTGGTCGAACGCATGCAGGCCGGACAGGAACTCGCGTGCACTGCGCTCCCAGCTGAAGGTGCGGCCATAGGCGGCGCAGGCGGCGCGATCGCATGCCGCAGCCGCGCCGATCGCCTTTTCCAGATCCTCCGACAGCGCCCCCGTTTCCGGCGTGACGACATCGATCGGCCCGGTCACCGGATAGGCCGCGACCGGCGTGCCGCAGGCCAGCGCCTCTATCATCACCAGCCCGAAGGTGTCGGTCTTGCTGGGAAACACGAACACGTCCGCCCCGGCATAGGCGCCCGCCAGTTCCTGCGCGAACATCGATCCCATGAAATGTGCGTCGGGATAGGCGCGCTCCAGCGCGGCGCGGGCCGGCCCGTCGCCGACCACGACCTTCGTGCCGGGATGGTTGGTGGCGAGGAACGCCTCGAGATTCTTCTCCACCGCGACCCGGCCGACATAAAGCTGGATCGGGCGCGGCAGGTCCGCGAACAGCGCCGGCGGCGGCGCATCGGGGGTAAAGGCGGTCAGGTCCACGCCCCGCCCCCAGGGCCGCACCCGCGCCACGCCATGGGCGCGCAGTTGGTCGCGCACCGAGCGCGTCGACACCAGCACCGCCTGCGCCGCGCCATGGAACCAGCGGATATAGCGCCAGAACCATGCCGCCGGCAGGCCGGTGCGCTGCGCCACATAATCGGGGAAATGAGTGTGATAGGCAGTCGTGAAGGGGATCGTGTTGCGCAGGCACCAGCGCCGCGCCGCCAGGCACAGCGGGCCTTCGGTGGCCAGATGCACCGCGTCCGGCTGGAACGCCGCGATCGCCTGCCCCACCGTCGCCGATCGCACCAGCGCCAGCCGGATTTCGGGATAGGTCGGGCATGGCAGCGACCCGTAATGGTCGGGCGAGATCACATGGACGACATGGCCCATCTTCTCAAGCTCGACGCGGATCGTCTGCAACGTCCGCACCACGCCGTTGACCTGCGGCGACCAGGCGTCGGTGACGATGGCGATGCGCATCACGCGGCGATCCGCGCGCCGTCCTGCGCCGCCGCCTTCTCTCGCGCGGCGATCTCGTCGGCCCAGTGCAGCACCTCCATCCGCCCGTCGAAATGCTCGACCAGCGCGGTGCAGCCCTCCACCCAGTCGCCGTCATTATAATATTCGACGCCGTTGATGTCGCGCATTTCGGCATTGTGGATGTGCCCGCACACCACGCCGTCCACGCCCCGCGCGCCGGCCTCGTGCGCGACGACATCCTCGAACTTGCTGATGAACTCGACCGCGTTCTTGACCTTGTGCTTGGCCATCTTGCTGAGCGACCAGTAGGGCAGGTCGAACCACTGCCGCACCCGGTTGACCCACAGGTTCAGGCCCATCAGCGCATGATAGGCAGCGTCGCCCACGAAGGCGAGCCAGCGGTGCGCCAGCATGATCGTGTCGAACTCGTCGCCATGCAGCACCAGCAGGCGGCGGCCGTCGGCAGTCTCGTGGATCGCCTTGCGCCGTATCTGCACGCCGCCGAAATTCATGCCGCTGAACTGGCGGAACATCTCGTCATGATTGCCGGGGATGTAGACGACCTTCGTGCCACGCTTGGCGCGCTTCATCACGCGCCAGACGACATCGTTATGCGCGGCGGGCCAGTAGAATTTCTTCTTCAGGCGCCAGCCGTCGATGATGTCGCCGACCAGATACATGGTCTCGCTGTCGACGCTGTCCAGGAAATCGATCAGCATCTCCGCATTGCAGCCGCGCGTGCCCAGATGGATGTCGGAAATCCAGACCGTGCGATAGCGACGCCGCCGGCCTTCCCGCTCGGGGAATTGCAGCACATGATCGTCGCCGTCTTCCATCTCGTTCAGGAAGGGCAAACGCGTGATGGCGTTCATCGAAGAAATCCCAAGGCTGTTGTCCTCGGGATTCGATTTATAGTTTCCTAATGTTACATCTTCGATTGAAATATGACGGAAATGCTACGTTTTCGAGCAAATCGCCCTTTATCGCGACACGCGGAATCATGGTGAATCCGCCTTTTCATTCCCGTGCGAAGGCCCGATAGGAAAAGCGATCGGTTGATCGTCTCGGGGGTGGGGAATATCGTGGCGAAGAAGGAAATCATTCCGCTCCAGTTTCTGCGCGGCGTCGCAGCTGTCTGCGTATTGCTGAGCCATTTCCTGGAGCGTCTCGTCCGGCGCGACGCCTTTCCGCAGGGCGCGCCCGAATGGCTGCTGCCCATCGGCAGCCTGGGCGTCATGATGTTCTTCGCGATCAGCGGCTTCATCATGGTCTACACCACCCAGCGCGAGTTCGAAGACCAGACCGGCAGCAGCAAATTTCTGGTCCGGCGTATCATCCGCATCGTGCCGCTCTATTACGTCATTACCGTCCTGATGCTGGCGTTCCAGAACATGACGCAAAAATTCAGCACCGCCGACCATTATGTCGCGCCGGACCTGTGGGACATTATCCGGTCCTTCCTGTTCATTCCCTACATGCAGCCCGATGGCCTGATGCAGCCGGCCTACGGGCTTGGCTGGTCGCTGAACTATGAGATGATGTTCTACCTGCTGTTCGCGCTGGGCATCCAGCTCGGGCGCAAGACGGGCCTGTTTCTCATTCTGTCCGTGCTGTGCCTGCTCAGCGCCGCCGGCCTGTTCATCCCCGCCCCCGACCATGCCGGGCAGCAAGGCGCGGCGCTGGCCTATTTCTACACGCGCCCGGTGCTGCTCTATTTCGTCGCCGGCATCGGCGTGGCCCTGGCCTATCAGCGGATCGGGCCGCAGCGCGCGATGATGGGCGAAACCGCGCTCTGCCTGCTGGCCGGCTCCATCCTGTTCGCGTCGGTGCTGCTGCCGCAGCCGCTCAAGATCGTCGGCGTCACGTTCGCGCTGTGCCTCGCCACCTTCTTCTGGCGGCCGGTCGACGCATCGTCGCTGTTCTCGCGATTGGCCAAGGCGCTGGGCGACGCTTCCTACAGCATCTACCTGCTGCACAGCTTCCTGCTGGGTATTCTGGCGCTGGCCTATACGAAGCTGCTGCCTGTGAACGCGCTCACCCTGCCGCTGGTGATCCTGTTCGCGGTCGCCCTGTGCGGGACGGTCGGCTGGCTCAGCTGGCGCTTCTTCGAAGTCCCGGTCGCGAACATCCTGCGCGACCGGCTGCTGCGCCGACGCCCTGCTGCTGCGGCGGCGCAGTAAGCGCGTTCACGCCACCAGCACGATCTTCCCGAAATGCTCGCCCGCGTCCATGCGGGCGTGGGCGGCGGCGGCGTCCTTGAGCGCGAAACGCTGGTCCATCGCCGGGCGCAGCTTGCCCTCCTCGACAAAGCTCCACACCGTGCGCGCCAGTTCGTCCGCGACCAGGCTCTTGAACGCCACTGAGCGGGGGCGCAGGGTCGAGCCGGTCAGCGTCAGCCGCTTGCTCATGACGGTGGGAATGAAGACGCTCGCCTTCGGCCCGCCCAGCACCGCGATCGACACATGCCGGCCGTCCTCCGCCATGCATTCGATATTGCGCGGCACATAGTCGCCGCCGACCATGTCCAGCACCGCTTGGCAACCCCGGCCTCCGGTGATGCGCGCGACCTCCGCGACATAGTCCTGCGACTTGTAGTTGATCGCATGGTCCGCGCCCCAGGCCAAAGCCTGTGTGCATTTCTCGTCCGACCCGCAGGTCACGATGACGCGCACGTCGAACAGATTGCACAGCCGGATCGCCATGGTGCCGATGCCGCTGGTCCCGCCATGCACCAGCACCGTGTCGCCGCCGACCGCATAGGCCCGCTCGAACAGGTTGGTCCAAACCGTAAAGAGCGTCTCGGGCAACGCCGCCGCCTCGACCAGGTCATAGTCCGCCGGCACGCTCAGGCACAGCCCGGCCGCCGCGACCGCATATTCCGCATAGCCTCCGCCCGGCAGCAGCGCGCATACCCGCTGGCCGATCAGCATGTCCGCGCCTTCTCCGGCGGCGACCACGACTCCCGACACCTCCAGCCCCGGAATGTCCGAAGCGCCCGGCGGCGGCGGATATCGGCCCATGCGCTGGAGCACGTCCGGCCGGTTCACGCCCGCCGCCGCGACCCGGATCAGCACTTCGCCCGCGCCCGGCACCGGCAGCGGCCGCCGCTCGGGGACCAGCGCCTCGGGACCGCCCGGCGTCGGAATGCCGATCGCCCACATCTCTTTCGGCAGCGTCTCGCTCATAGTCGGCCCCCTAAGCCCCATCTGTTGCGCCGCGTCAAAAATCGTCGAACGGAGCGCGGGCCGTTATTGACAGACCGGGCGACAGGGTCAACATTGCAGCGATGGACTTGGGTGACGATCTCCCGCGCAAGACCGATGATCCGCTGGTCCGCCTCGCGGCGCAGGATCTCGATCCTTTCTCCGTGGACGAACTCAAAGCGCGCGTCGCCGCGCTGGAGGCGGAGATCGCCCGTACAGCCAAGAAGATTGAAGGCGCCGTTAACCATAAGGCAACCGCCGAGGCGCTATTCAAAAGATGAACCCGCGTCCCGCTCCGCACCGCCCGGCAAAGGGCCTTGATGGACGGGGACAGTCTGGCAATTCCGGTGGGCTTGATAGCCATCTTGATCCGCCGTCGAGCAATGCCGACATATTGGTTCAAGACGCCCCCTCATCGGGGCCAGGAGTATAAGTCGCATGCCATCTTTCGCACCCGCTCTTGAAACCACCCTGCACAATGCGCTGACGCACGCCTCCGATCGCCGGCACGAATATGCGACGCTGGAGCATCTCCTCCTCGCACTGATTGATGACAGTCATGCGTCGAAGGTGATGCAGGCGTGCGGCGTGGAGCTGGGCGAACTGTCGGACGCGGTCACCACCTATCTCGACAACGAACTGGACAGCCTGAAGGTCGAGGGGCAGAGCGACCCCTCCCCCACCAGCGGTTTCCAGCGCGTGGTCCAGCGCGCCATCCTGCACGTCCAGTCCTCCGGCAAGGACGAAGTGACGGGCGCCAATGTCCTGGTCGCGCTGTTTTCCGAGCGCGAATCCTACGCCGTCTATTTCCTGCAACAGCAGGACATGAGCCGCCTCGACGCCGTCAGCTTCATCAGCCACGGCGTCGGCAAGGGCACCCCTGCGCCGGAAACGCGCGAGACCAAGGGCGCTCAGGAAGAGGAAAAGAAGACACAGGACAGCAAGGGCAAAAAGGATAGCGCCTTGGAGCAGTTCACGGTCAACCTCAACGAGAAGGCATTGAAGGGCAAGGTCGATCCGCTGATCGGCCGCGCTTCGGAAGTGGATCGCACGATCCAGATCCTGTGCCGTCGGTCCAAGAACAACCCGCTCTATGTGGGCGATCCGGGCGTCGGCAAGACCGCCATCGCGGAGGGCCTCGCGCGCAAGATCGTCGAGGGCCAGGTGCCCGACGTGCTGCGCGAGGCGGTGATCTACTCGCTCGACATGGGCGCGCTGCTGGCCGGCACCCGCTATCGCGGCGATTTCGAGGAGCGGCTGAAGGCGGTCGTCACGGAACTGGAGAAGATGCCGCATGCGGTGCTCTTCATCGACGAGATCCACACCGTGATCGGCGCAGGCGCGACCAGCGGCGGCGCGATGGATGCGTCGAACCTGCTGAAGCCCGCGCTGTCGGGCGGCACGATCCGCTGCATCGGTTCGACCACCTACAAGGAATTCCGCGATCATTTCGAGAAGGACCGGGCGCTGCTCCGGCGCTTCCAGAAGATCGATGTGAACGAGCCGACGATCGAGGACACGATCAAGATCCTCGCCGGGCTGCGCTCGGCGTTCGAGGAGCATCATTCGG
>JBIIEH010000059.1:0-7497 GCA_044237945.1 Sphingobium sp.
CCAGCGTGCCGGCAGGCGACGTCATATATTCCACCCACTCGGCCATTTCCTGCGGGCTGCCGTTACCAACATTGCCGGCGATATAGGCCTCCGCGCCGACCTGCCGCAGCAGTTCGAAGAATTCGTGCGTGCCTACGGTGTTCGGCTCGGTCACGCCGCCCCAATGGGTGTTGATCTTGACCGGGCGCTTGGCCTTCGGGCCGATCCCCTCCCGCCAGTGATATTCATCGGCGAAGCAGCCGCCCGGCCAGCGGATCACCGGCACGGACAAGTTTCGCAGCGCCGCCACCACGTCATTGCGGAAACCGTTGGTGTTGGGGATCGACTTGTCGTTGCCGACCCAAAGCCCGCCATAGATGCCGTTGCCCAGATGCTCGGCGAACTGGGTGAAGATGCGGCGGTCATAGACCGGGCCGGGCTTGTCCGCGCTGATCGTCGCGCTGGTGGGCTTGCCGTCGGTATCGGCCAGCGCCGGCACGCTGAGCGCGCTCGCGCCCAGCAGCAGCGCCATCGTGGCCCGCTTGAAAATGCTCGTCATGTCCCTCTCCCTTTTGAAGGAAATTCAGTCGTGGAAATCTTCGGCAGTGATGCGCTTGCCGCGCAGGAAGGCGTCGGCGACCAGCCGCAGCGGATCGACATCGACATCGCTGCGCCCGCCCCGGATCAGATTGGCGAAGCGCGAATAGAGGCCCGGATATTCGAGGTCCTCACTATGCTCCGTGCCGGTCGGCGTCTGGATCACTGCGCCGCCATTGGACAGTTTCAGCTGCCCTGCATCGGTCTCGACGATGATGTCCCAGCTCTGCGGGCCGGTCTGTCGCCAGTCGAGATCCATGTGGATCGGCGCGCCGGCCGTATCGCGGAACTGGATGTCGGCCGCGATCGGCGCGGCGCGGTTGCCCGGTATCTCCAGCGTGGCCGACTTCAGGAACACCGGGCGCGGCAGGATATGGGTCAGGATCGACAGCGCGTTGATGCCCGGATCGAACACGCCAAGCCCGCCCGGCTCCCAGATCCACGCCTGCCCCGGATGCCAGACCCGCACATCCTCGCGCCAGATGATCGACACGCTCTCCACCTTGCGTTCGGCGAGCCAGGCGCGCGCCGGGGCGACACCGGCAGCAAAGCGGGAGTGCCAGGCGGCGAACAGGCTCGCGCCCACCTTGTCCGCCCGGCTGCGCAGCGCAACGACCTCCGACAGAGTCGCGCCCGGCGGCTTTTCCAGGAACACATGGATGCCGCGCTTGAGCGCCATGACTGCGAGATCATAGCGGACCTGAGGCGGGGTGCAGAGCGCCACCGCGTCCACCGCCGGCCCCTGCTCCAGCAGATCGTCCAGGCTGGCGAGGTGCGGCACGCCGTCCACGCCCTGATCATGCGGGCTGACCGTCGCTGCCAGGCTGAACGCCTTGTTGCCGGCGATGGCGGGCAGATGCTGGTCGCGCGCGATCTTGCCGACGCCGACCACCGCGATGCGGATCGGGTCCATATTCAGAGCGCCTTCACCGCGACGGCCCGCGCCTCCGCCCGCTTGAGCGGGTTAGACACCGGCAAAGTGAAGGGCGCGGCGTCGATCTCGAACACGTCGCCTTCCTGCGTCTTCACGCCGTCCGCGAAGGACAGGGTCGCGGTGCCAAAGAAATGCACATGCACGTCGCCGGGCCGGCAGAAGAGATCATATTTGAAGTGATGATCCTCCAGATTGGCGAAGCTGTGCGACATGTTGCCCTCGCCCGACAGGAACGGCTTTTCCCACAGGGTCACGCCATCGCGGATGATCCGGCTGGTGCCCTCGATATGCTCGGGCGGCGTGCCCAGCAGCAGTTCGGGACCAAGCGCGGCCTGCCGCAGCTTGCTGTGCGCCAACCACAGATAATTGTGCCGCTCGGTCACATGGTCGGAATATTCGTTCGCGAGCGCCAGGCCGAGGCGGTACGGCGTGCCATCCTCACCGATGATGTAGACGCCGGCCAGTTCAGGCTCCTCGCTGCCGTCCTGCGCGAAGGCAGGCAGCGCCAGCGGATCGCCCGGCCCCACCAGTTGCGACCCGTCGCCCTTGTAGAACCATTCGGGCTGCTGCCCACGCTCGCCCGCCGCCGGCTTGCCGCCTGCGAGACCTTCCAGGAACATGCGCATGCTGTCGGTCTGCTTGTCGGTAGCCGCCGCGTCGCGATGCATCTTGTCGCGCCCTTCGGCGGAACCCAGATGCGTGAGGCCCGTGCCGGTCATCAGCAGGTGCGCAGCGTCCTCATGGTCGATCGGCGCGATCAGGCGGCCGGCGGCATATTCCGCCGCGATATCCACCGCAGCGCCGGTAGCGAGGGCTTGTGCCGCCGCCGCCAGCGTTACGCCCTGGGCGATGGCGTCCAGCGCGAGGGCGCGGACGCTCGTCACGCCATCCAGAAAACGGGCATTATCGCCATCAGCAAGGATCACCGATCGCGCCCCATCGGGGCCGCGATGCTGAAGCAGGCGCAAACTCGTCATGTCTCTCTCCCGGCCGGGGGCGTGCAGACCCCCGGCAAAATATAGTTGATTCAGAGCGTCAGCGTACCGTCGATCAGGCGCGGCGCGCCGTCGCCCTTCGCGTCGTCGCGCAGTTCCGGCGGCAGCACGGCCGGGGCGATATTCTGGTAGCTGACCGGCCGCAGGAAGCGGTCGATGGCAAGGCTGCCGACCGAGGTCGTGCGCGGATCGGAGGTCGCGGGGAACGGGCCGCCATGCACCATGGCATGGCAGACTTCGACGCCCGTCGGCCAGCCATTGGCGAGGATACGGCCGACCTTGCGCTCCAGCGCGGGGAGCAGCCGAGCGGCCATGCCCTCGTCAGCGCTATCCATATGGAGCGTCGCGGTGAGCTGGCCTTCGAGGCTCGCGATCAGGCTCGCCAGTTCCGCCTCGTCCTTGCAGCGCACGATCACCGACGACGCGCCGAACACTTCGTGGCCCATGGCCTTGTCGGCCAGGAACTGGGCGGCGGTGGTCTGGAACAGGATCGCGCCGCCACGGGTCGCGCTGCCTTCCTCGCCCTTTGCCAGCGTCTCGACACCGGCGATACCCGCCAGCGCTTCCGTGCCCTTGGCATAGGCCGCCGCGATGCCGCTGGTCAGCATGACCTGCGACTTGGCCTCGCCGGTGGCAGAGGTCGCCGCCGCGACGAAGGCGTCCAGCCCCGCGCCCTCGATCGCCAGGATCAGGCCCGGATTGGTGCAGAACTGGCCCGCGCCCATGGTCAGCGAACCGACGAACGCCGTGCCCAATGCCGCGCCGCGCGCCTTCAGCGCTTCGGGGAGGAGAAGGACGGGGTTGATGCTCGACATTTCGGCGTAGACGGGGATCGGCACTTCACGCGCCTGCGCCAGCTTGGCGAGCGCCAGACCGCCGCCGCGCGATCCGGTGAAGCCGACCGCCATGATACGCGGGTCCTGCACCAGCGCGGCGCCCAGATCGTTGGACGGGCCGACCAGATGCTGGAACACACCCTCGGGCAGGCCGCAGGCGGCGACCGCCTTCGCGATGGCGGCGGCGACCAGCGCGCCGGTCGCGGGATGGGCGGGATGGCCCTTCACCACCACCGGGCAGCCGGCGGCCAGCGCCGAGGCGGTGTCACCGCCAGCGGTCGAGAAGGCGAGCGGGAAATTGGAGGCGCCGAACACGGCGACCGGGCCGACCGGGATCATGCGCAGACGCAGGTCCGGGCGCGGCAGCGGCTGGCGATCCGGCAGGGCGGGATCGATGCGCAGCTGCTGCCACGCGCCCTTGCGCACGACATCGGCGAACATCCTGAGCTGGCCCATGGTGCGGCCGCGTTCGCCCTCCAGGCGGGCGCGCGGCAGGCCCGATTCGCGCATCGCCGCCTCGATCAGCGGATCGCCGATCGCCAGGATTTCCTCCGCGATCTTTTCCAGGAAAGCCGCGCGCGTTTCGCGGTCGGTGGCGCGGTAGACGTCGAAGGCGGCGTCGGCGGCGGCGCAGGCGGCGGCGACGTCAACTTCACTGTGAGTCGCGTGTACAACGCCGAAGGATTCGCCGGTATCGGCGGCGACGGAACGAAAATCAGGCATCGGATGCTCCTTATTTACTCCGACATATTATCGCCGATCGGAAAACGCAATGTTTGTCGTTCCCTCTGTCGCCATGGACTGTTACGCTTGGCGCGAAATGGCTGAAAAGGTGACGAAAGCCGCGATGGCGAAGAGCGACGACGATGCGAAGGGGGGCGAGGAGACCCGTGGTCCGGGCCGCCGACTGCACGGCGCGATCGCGCACAAGCTGGGTACGGCCATCTTGTCCGGCCAATATGCGCCCGGCGACATATTGACAGGCGAGGTCGCCTTTTCCGAGGAATTGCAGGTGTCGCGCAGCGCCTATCGCGAAGCGATCCAGGTGCTGACCGCCAAGGGGCTGGTCGCCAGCCGGCCCAAAGCGGGCACCCGCGTGCTGCCGCGCGACCGCTGGAACCTGCTTGATCCCGAAGTGCTGGGCTGGGCCTTTGCCGGGGAGCCGGATGTCGAATTCGTGCGCAGCCTGTTCGAACTGCGCGCCATTGTCGAGCCGGCAGCGGCGCGGCTGGCGGCGCAGCGGCGGGACAAGGCGGACCTGAAACTGATGAAGGATTCGCTGGCGGCGATGCGCCGCCACACGCTGACCACGGTCGAGGGGCGCGCCGCCGACCGTGATTTTCACAACGCGATATTGCAGGCCACCCGCAACGACGCGCTCAAGGTGCTGAGCGCCAGCATGGGCGCAGCCGTCAACTGGACCACCCAGTTCAAGCAACGCGCCCGCGCCCTGCCGCGTAACCCGATCCCCGACCATGTGCGGGTCTATGACGCGATTGCGGCGGGCGACGGCGAAGCGGCGGCCGAAGCGATGAACGTGCTGGTGGAGCTGGCGCTGGAGGACACGAAGAGTTCGATGGGGGCCTGAAGATAGCCCTACGTCATCCCGGGCTTGACCCGGGATCCCGCTTCTTTCGACCCACAGCGCAAGAAGAATAGCGGGACCCCGGGTCAGGCCCGGGGTGACGAAAGTCAGTGGCTCACAACCTCCGGTTCCGGCAGCGGCGCGGTCACCTTGCTGCCCCACAGCGCGTAGAACAGGATGTAGAGTTCGCACGCGGCCGTCAGCAGGAAGCTGGTCTGCAGGCCATAATGGTCGGCGATCCAGCCTTGCACCACCACCAGCGCGCCGCCGGCGATCGCCATGATCAGCAGGCCCGACCCTTCCTCGGTCAGCGGCCCCAGCCCCTTGATGCCCAGCGTGAAAATGGTCGGGAACATGATCGAATGGAACAGGCCGACGAGGATCAGCGACCACATGGCTGCCGGGCCGGTCGCAAACACCGTAACCATCATGACCACAAACGCGCCGATCGAAACAGCCGCCAGCACCAGCGCCGCGTCGATTTTCTGCATCACGGCCGAACCAATGAAGCGCCCCACCATCATGCCGCCCCACAGGAAGGTCAGATATTGGCCGGCCTGTTCATGCGTCAGGTTGGCGATATCGGGCTGGCTGACGAAGTTCACGAACAGGTTGGCGACGCCGATTTCCGCGATCAAATAGATGAAGATCGCCGGCACGCCGAACACGAGATTGCGATGCTTCCACAGCGAGAGATGCTTGCGGTCCTCTTTGGCTGCGCGCGACGAGGCTGCCCCCATCGCCGGCAGCGGAAACTTCGCGATGATGACCGCCAGCACCACCAGCACCACAGCGACCAGCGCATAGGGGAGGATCACCGACTGCGCGTCGGCCAGGCGCTCGGCTTCGGTCAGCACCGTGCCGGCGGTGGCCGTGCCGCCTTTCGAGCGGCCCAGGATCAGATAGGCGCCGAACAGCGGGGCCAGCATCGTGCCGGCCGAGTTCATCGCCTGCACAAGGTTGAGCCGCGAGGACGCGGTTTCCGGCTTGCCGACCACCGCGACATAGGGGTTGGCCGCGACCTGTAGCAGGGTGATGCCGCTGGCGATCACGAACAGCATGGTCAGCGTCACACCATAGGAGGGGATGCTGGCCGCCAGCATCATACCCAGCGCGCCGGCCGCCATGATGAGCAGGCCGACCACCAGCGACTTCTGGTAGCCGATCCGCTCGATTAGCTTCGCCGCCGGGATCGACGCCACGAAATAGGCGATGAACCACACCGATTCGATCAGCGTCGTCTGGGTGTAGCTGAGGTCAAAGACGCTGCGCAGATGCGGCAGCAGCGTGTTGTTGATGACCGTGATGAAGCCCCACATGAAGAAGAGGCTGGCGAGCAGGGTCAGCGCCGGGCCGTAGCGGACGCCCGCCGGCTGGGCGGAAATCGCCGCCGGATCGCCGGATGAAATCCCGGATGAAGGTAGTGCGGGCATGTCATTCCTCTCTTATGCGGCGCGCCCAAGCAAAGCGGCTTGCGCAATTTCTATTTGTCGGACTATATACCGCAACCGACGCCGTCAATGGCGGTAACAGATCGGACCCTATCCTACCGGGACCCAAGGCAAGAAAGAAACGGGTATGAGGAAACTGCAACAGGCTTGGCTGACCACGGCCCTTCTCACTTCTGCGATCGCCCTTGCGACGCCGTCCGCCGTGCTGGCCGCCGACGCGACGCAGGCGCCTGCCGGCGCACTGGCCGATGGCACCGCCGTGACCGCCGTGACGCTGAAGGCCGCCAATGGCGTGTCCGCGACGATCCTGAGCTATGGCGCGACCCTGCAAAAGCTGATCGCCCCCGCGCGCGACGGCACGGCTGCGGACGTTCTGCTCGGCTATGATGACCTCAAGGACTATGTCGATCATCCCAATTTCTTCGGCGTGACGGTCGGTCGCTATGCCAACCGCATAGCCGGCGGAAAGTTCACGCTGGACGGCAAGAGCTATCAGCTGCCGCTCAATGACAAGACCAACAGCCTGCACGGCGGCGGCAAGGGTTTTGACAAGGTCGTCTGGCAGGTGGGCGCGGTCAAGTCCGGCCCCGTCGCCAGCGTCGTCTTCACCCATGTCAGCCCGGACGGCGAATCGGGCTATCCCGGCAAGGTCAACGCCAGCGTCACCTATTCGCTGGACGAGAGCGGCAACCTGACCATCGCGTTCGATGCGAAGACCGACAAGCCGACCGTCATCAACATGACCAACCATGCGATCTTCGACATGGGCGGCGAAGGCTCGCCCGATGGCGCGATGGACCAGTTGCTGACGATCCCTGCGAAAGCCTACACCCCCGTCGACGACAAGCTGATCCCGACCGGCGAACTGCGCCCCGTGGAAGGCACCGTGTTTGATTTTCGTGCACCGCGCCGCGTGGCGGACGGCCTGCGCGACGGCAAGGACCAGCAGATCGTCTATGGCCGCGGCTACGACCATAATTTCGCGCTCGACAAGGGCCTGACCGCCAAGCCTGAGCTGGTCGCGAAGCTGGAGGATCCGGTTTCCGGCCGCGTGCTCGAAGTGCTCTCCACCGAGCCGGGCGTGCAATTTTATGCCGGCAACTTTCTCGACGGCACGCTG